>CAZUFC010000049.1:0-56363 GCA_964619725.1 uncultured bacterium
ACACAAATTGTCAAAAGTTTTGAAAGAATTGTAACCCCGGCTTGATCAGTCCCAGAATTTTTTTTCGTCGGGAGAAGAGAAGCAAAGTATTAACCTTTGAGCTCCTGTTATGGGGAGTTCCCCATAACAGGAGTTTTGAATCTTACATCTTGTGATATTGACTGATAACAAAATGTGACATATTCGGCGAAAAAACAAGAGCCGATCGAAAAAATCCAAGTAAAACAGAGTTACCCATTTGCGGGTCCATTGATTCAATAGACGGTTACGGCGGTATTTGTAGGTTTTCCGTTCACACGTAGAGGAGAATTGGAGCAGCCGAATCCGTATTATAAGGTTTATGTAAGCTGGATCAGCATAAGCGGCCCAGCGGGTGATCCGAAAACGAATCATACAAGCTGGATTACGGCAAGGGAACGTATTTTGAAAAAAAATGATTATTGAAGGAATGGAGCGTTTTTTTCTTCTTGCATAGGCTGTTTTGTTCTGATAAGTAGATGGCCGGCTTTCGGCCGGGGACGCGGCGAAAGGTGACGGCTGTTTTAACGGCGAGATGAAATACTTTATTTTGAAAGGATAACGGGATGGCACAAAAAAAGAACAACGGCGCATTGACGCCGCAGATGCTGAAGTCTTTTGAGAAGGAATTCAACAAGCGTCCGGAGAATCAGGTCATGATGAACGCAGTAACGCGAGGCAGTTTGCAGAACATTGCGTTAAACCGAAAGCGGATCAACGAGTTGAGTTTTACATTTTCGCATGAAGTGGAAGCGGTCGGACCCATTACGGACCAGATGAATGCCGGAACCTGCTGGCTTTTCGCTCAGTTGAACTGGTTCCGATGGTTTGCCGCCAAAAAAATGAAAGTTGAGAGTTTTGAATTTTCGGAGAACCAGGTAATTTTCTGGAACAAGCTGGAGCGGAGCAATTATTTTCTGGAAAAGGTGATAGAGCTGCGAGACAAACCGTGGGACGACCGGAGGCTTTTGAGTCTTCTGGAGAACCCAGTTCCTGACGGAGGCGACTGTCATATGCTGGCGGACATTATAGACCGTTACGGTTTAATGCCCAAAGACGCCATGCCTGACACGTTCAACAGGGAAAAGTCACGCTTCCTGAACATGATGCTGAACCATAAATTGCGCCAGGGCGCTTCGACCCTCCGGAAAATCCACGCGGACGGGATGTCCGTCGAGGAATTGCGCAAGAAAAAACTGGAGATAATGAAAGAAGTCTATCGAATAAACGCGGTCATGCTCGGCGAACCTCCGAAAAAGTTCGATTTCGTTTATCGTGATAAGGATAAAAAGACTCATGTGGAGCGAGGGATGACGCCTAAACAGTTTTATAAAAAATACGTAGGCATTCCCACGAAAGATATTTACTCCGTTCTGAGCTCCCCGCTGCCTGAAACTCCATACAACAGGACATTCACAGCGGAATTCATGTCCAACACATATGAAGGCCGCGATTCCTTCTTCCTGAATGTTCCCAAGGAAGAGGTAAAAAAGCTGGCGATAAAAGTCCTAAAAAGCAACGAACCATGCCTTTTCGTCGCCGACGTTGTTCAGAGCTCGCACAGCAAGGAAGGCATACTCGATTCCAGGCTTTACGATTACGATCTCATTTTTGATACTTCTTTTGATATGGACGAAGTAGAAAAACTCCACATGCAGCAGTCCTGTTTGACTCATCTGATGGTTTTCCTGGGAGTTGACCTGGATGATGAGGACAAACCGATCAAGTGGAAAGTGGAAAACAGTTGGGGAGAAGCGGTAGGCAAAAAAGGCATTTTCGTTATGAGCGACGAATGGTTCGACGACAATGTCTACGGCGTGATCGTCAAAAAGAAATATCTGACGGAAAAGATGCTCGAACTGTTCGATCAGAAACCGATACAATTGCCTTCGTGGCATCCTATGGCTTGAGTTGGATTAATGAAAAGAGCGCTGCCCGATAAGGCGAGGACAAGGTGAAACCAGCAGTAGACTTTTAGGGCAAGGCTGGGAGATTCTTTAGAATTTCGAATATCGATCAATCGAGCGCCCTTCGTAGACAGGATTTGATTGAATTCGGGTAAAGGCCTTGACACGAAAGGACAAAAGGACAAAGGGACCTAAGGGACCTAAGGGACCTAAGGGTCTTAAGGGACGGAAGGGACTCCTGGAATATTAAATCATTTCATAAGAAAAAACCGGCATCGGAGAATTTACTGTCTGCAAAAAGAGACGGAATTTTAGGACTGATCATACCGGGGTAAAGTTTATTTCAAAACATTTGACAGTTTGTTTCATTAATCGGTATCGGTATCGCAATCGAAACAAATGTCTACCGGGAGCTATCCTCAAAAATATTTTCATTACGAAGCATTACCTCCGTCAATTTAAACGGCATCCAGAAATATAAACAGCGCTTCGTCTCTTTTTCCTCTTCTCTTTTCGCGTAAATTCGCGTGATTTCGCGGACGGCAAATTTTCGAAAAACACTATAATTACTTACCGATGCGGGGTTGATTAATTTATATATCCTCCGCGAAATTTCACGAATTCACGCGAAAAAGAGAGGTCGTGGTAGAGGTGTGACTGTCCTGCATTAAATTTTAAATCGAAATTCAAGTTTGTGGACAGACACTAACGAGTTTCTGTTCAGGTTTTTGTTTGATAGCAGCTTTGAAATATTATAGAATTAGAATGCGAGAGCATTGAGTATTCGACAAAGACCTAATGCGTGTATAATCATCAGCTCAGTTCAATTAAAAATTTTTCGTCGGTTGCGTCGGAAAACATCTTCGATTTTGGATAAACAAATGAGGAACTGCAAACGTGGCGATACGCAATGAAATCAGGGCGTTGGCCGTGAAGTATGCCTATGAACTCAAGGCTAGAGTAGAAGAGCGAGTAGCCGATATGAAATCAGATGACACGTCTCATTACCTCATCTACAAAGTTCTCGGCATTACAGATCAGGAAGGCGAATTCATAGATGTCTACTCGAAGGGCGTTGATTTCAAGTTCAACACGATACTTACTGACTACTCACCAACGACTAATGTTGATCAGATTCTTCAGCGTCGAAGTCGTGACAAATCGAACAAGTCAGTTTACCAACGTGACGAAAACGGAGAAGTAGTCTATGGGGGAAAGAAGCCTGACGTGCCGTTAAGCGATGTGTGGGAAATCCCCTTTCTAAACCCGAAGGCTAAAGAGAAAACGGGTTACCCTACGCAGAAACCCATCATGCTTCTGGAGCAAATTATTAGTCTCTCGACCGATGAGGGTGATACTGTGCTTGACCCATTCTGCGGCAGTGGTACTACACTGGTAGCTGCTCACCTAATGAAAAGATATTCAGTTGGTATTGACATATCAAAGGAAGCAGTTGATCTCACTCGTAACCGATTGGCAGAACCTGTGAAGACCGAGTCAAAGCTAGTGAAGAACGGATTAGATTCATACAAGAATGCGAACAATGATGCGCTCGCTCTTCTACGTGGTGTTCGATATATTCCGGTTCAACGAAATAATGGAATTGATGCATTCTTGAACGAAACATATTATGGGGTACCAATTCCCGTACGTGTACAGCGCCAGGGCGAGACTGTTGCTGATGCCGCTTATGCTTTACACAGAGCTGCCAGAACGAAGAAAGCCAGGCGAATGATTTTGATTGCAACCCATGATCAACCGTTGCTGTTTCCGACGAAGATTCCAGAGCAAGTGACCGTTATTCCCGCAGTTGTTCTTAGTATATCCAGGTTCATCAAATCCCTCAGAGATGAAGAAAGGCGTTCCGTCAAAGCCATGCACTCGGAGTAGAATCTCACTACGCTGAATTCCAGCCGGTGATGGCCGTGTAGGCAAGCAAGAGACAGTTGTAAAATAAACCGTAATCTACTGGGGAGATGGTGAACTGTTTCTTTGGAACAGAAAGCAAAATTAAAACGAAAAATCAGCATCATCGTCGCTGACCCGCCGAAAGTTTTTTGGGGAGAATGTCAAATCTGTTCGATTCTAACGATCAATCATCCTCGAATTTTCTCGTAATGCTTTTCGGTCTTAGAGGCCATATTACAATAGTCCGGCAGCGATCTCCCGTCGGTTGATCCTGATGATTTATGAGCCAGGTCTTACTTTATCCGCTGATCAATCCCATTATGTCCGATCCCAATAGTATATTCATTTTGAAACTGTCGGCTGACGGCAGCATTCTGATGTTCAGTACATATTTTGGGGGTGAAGAAGGAGCCCGCCTGGGAGGGATGACGCTTGACGAAACGGGTAACGTCTATATTACCGGTACGACCAGATCGACGAATCTTCCTACGACGACCGGAGCATTCCAGGAAGAGTTCGTCGGTGAGATACTGGGCTGCGAAGAAGGTTTTCCCCCTGTGGACGTCAACAGTGAAGATGCTTTCCTGTTCAAGTTGGCGACGGACGGCAGCGGCATCACATACGGAACCTATCTCGGGGGGAGCCATATCGACAAGGGCAGCGACGTTGCCGTCGAACACGGCGGGAATGCCTATGTCGCAGGCTCTACGTCCTCTATGGATTATCTGAGCACCGGCAACGCTGGCGCTTCTATCTTTTTTGCAGGATCAATGCAGAGGGCAGTATTCTGTTATCTGCACTGACGAAAACATCAGGTTCCGCCGGCGCCGGTCATGGCGTGATTCTGGACTCGTCAGGAGACGTTTATTTCACCGGGGCGATCAACGTGCCCGCTGACGTTTACGCAGCAAAGGTCGAAGGCGTGCCTCCAATACAGGTTCCCGCCATATCCTTCTTGGGGATCGCGTTCCTTGTCATGCTGTCTTCACTGGCGGCAGGACGAGCTAAACGATAGGAGAAACGACTGGTGGAAAGCAGGTAAATATGGGCATTGCAGGATTTATTCCGGCATTTCGGAAGCTCATAATTATCCTTCGCACACTTTGAAAAATATTATTTTCTTTTGAGCATTCGGGACTTTGTTCTCTTCGCTCCTGTAATAGTGACATTTGTCACTATCTAGTGTCTGTCCACAAACTCGAATCTCGATTCAAAATTTAAACTCGAATCTCGGCGTTGATCAAAATGTGTTTTTTGAGGTTACAATTTTTCCGAATATCCCATCATTTAGTTTCGATTGAGATTCTGCTCCCTTATTGCCCCCGATTTCGATTCCGATCCCGACCCCGATTACTGAAATAAATAATCCAATGTTCTGTAAAAAGTGTAAGCCCAGTTTGATCAGTCCCAATTTTTGTAACGACCAAAAATTTTTTCATTTTCCATACAACCTTTTTCATGGAATTCGCCACCTATTATTGTGAACGAAACGCGTTTACGATGCTGAAAGTCAATTTCTCCGGAGAAGAGAACAAAACGGCATCCAGGAAAAAGAAATGAAGACCATGATGAAAGGAAATCGAATCATGAGGAAAAGGTTGAAGATTTGTACAATCATTGCATGTTTGACGGTAATTTACGTTTTGCAGGCGCAATCGGCAGCGTCGGAGGTATATTCATCGTTGAAAGAGGCGAAGATGAGCGCTTCTGAAAATGATCTTCCCATACTACTGGTGATCGGCGTTGACTGGAGCAAGCAATCGCAGATGTTCGACAAAAAATTAAAGAAGAACACGGAGATAAGCAGTGCAGTTTTCGACAATGCTATTTTGTGTACTGTTAATGCGGATGAGGAAGAGGGGTCGGAAACGGCGCGGCTTTATCACGTAAGAAATTATCCTGCTTTCGTTCTCACCGGCGCTGACGGCGACATTATCGATCAATGGTACGGTTTCGGGTGCGATGAATGTTTTATTAAAAGGCTTAATTCGTCATTGGAAGACCCCGTTACGATAAAAGAACGCATAACAAGATTTCGTTACGAACCTACTGAAGCCGATGCGCTGAAGTTGGGAGAAATCAGACACGCTCAGGGTTTTTTCGGAGAGGCCGTTTCCTATTACAGGCGAGCCCAGGAACTGGGTCCGGAATCTGAAATAAATTATGACAGCATGATTTTCGGCGCCATGACCTATGGCAACTATGATCAGTTGTTCAGCAGTCTGGACGTCAAAAAACAGGCGGACCTGGTTATGCTTTCCGGCGAGAGCAAGCCGGAGGAGCTGCTTAAGCTTGCTTTCTCCATGGGAAAAATCGCTGAACGTGCAAAAGATATATCTTTATTTGAACCCTATCTGAAAGCGGCGGTTGAAAGAACAGCGGAGTTGGACGATAAGGGGTTGCTCGGCAAGCGAAAACATTTGTTGCCGGAATATGCATTACATATTGAGAATGACGTTGAAAAGGCCCTGGAATTGAAAAAAGAGATTCAACCCGAAGGATGGAAGAAAAGCGCTGACTTGTTGAATAATTTCGCCTGGTGGTGTTTTCAGAAGCAGATTAACCTGGAAGAGGCTGAAAAATACGCCAGGAAAGCCCTTGAAATGGCGCAACCGGGTATACAGAAAGCCAATATACTGGATACGCTGGCAGAAATAGTCAATTCGTCAGGCAATCATCAGGAGGCGCTGGAATACATCCGCCTGGCCGTCGCAGAGCAGCCCGAGAATGATTATTTTCAGAACCAGGAAAAACGTTTCGAATCACAGCTCATAACGAAAAAATAATTTCCTGCCTCTAAACCCGCCGGCGTGACGTTCATAAAGGAGAACGTCACGCCGGAACTTTTCGTTTCATTTACCTGTAGAAATAGATGAGTGACGTTTAAAGCAGGATCGACGATAAAAAATGCAAAAAACGGGAAAATACAATTTAAAGGACCGAACGATCGTCGCTGATTTCTTGGCAAACCGCGAAGAAAAAGATTTTCGTAGACTTTACCGGCGCTATTCTCCTCAGCTTAATCAACTGATCGTTCGATTGGCGGGTTCCGCAAACGGCGATGCTCAGGATATCATTCAAACGACCTGGATCAGGGCTATTGAAAAACTGCCCGGATTCCAATGGCGATCATCTTTAAAAACCTGGCTTACGGGCATTGCGATTAATTGTTGCCGGGAGCATAACAGGAAAAACAGAAGAGTCAGATTCAGCGAATTTTCAGAATATTCAGAGCATCATCAAACCCGAAAACTCAATCATACGGTGCCATTGATGGATATAGAAAAAGCGATAAAAATCCTTCCTGACGGATATAGAGAAATCTTGATTCTGCACGACATCGAAGGTTATACTCATAGAGAGATAGCCGAATTTTTGGAGATTGAAATCGGCACGTCAAAAAGTCAACTGTTTCGAGCCAGGAATTTTATAAGAAAAACACTATCAGGAACGGACGGTGACGGCAATGAACCGGAATAACGATCACCAAGATTTAACGAAAGAAGAGCGAAGGGCTTTCAGTTCATTGAGTAAGGTACGCTTTTATTCTACGGATTGTGAGGAATTCGTGATCGATTCCTTGCGATCCCGGGGATTAATCCGATATAAAAAGAAGAGTATTTTACAGTCGTTATCCTGGTTCGCTGCAGCAGCGGCAGCGTCAGTTTTTGCATTTCTGCTCGGCGTTCAATATGGGAGTAAGGCATCACGAAATACTGAGCATTACCAGCAGCCTGTCCCCATAAAGCATGTTCGCTCCCCTTCCGACGACTTTCTGGCTTCTTATTACGAATCAGGAGAAAAGTATTCTCTGTTGGACTACAGGGATGAACCGGACAGACCGGGAAACGGTGATTTTCTCTTTTCAAAAGTGATCGAGCCTTAAAACGCCAGGAGGGGAGTGCGTTACTGCCCGGTGAAGACCGGATTGGAGTCTTGTGGAGAAACTGCCGATTTTTGAGCATTGATCAAACATTGATATTCTCAGAATGATCAACGGTGGGTTAGAATTTTGGGCATTGATCAGATGTCCATGTTTCGAGGTAACAATTGTCTCAGCCTTTAATAGTTGAGGATCCGTGAAAATTTTATAAAGACAAAACACATCTTCTCGTAGTTATCGGCATTGAACAAAAAGTGGACTTTTGAGGTTACAATTTTACAGAATATCCCATCATTTTGTTTCGATTGCGATTGCGATACCGACCCCGACTCCGATACCGACCTTGACCCCGATCTCGACCCCGATCCCGGAACCGATTGCGATGTCGACACAAATTGTCAAAAGTTTTGAAAGAATTGTAACCCTGGCTTGATCAGTTCCAAAAAATGCTAATTACTTTGCCGATACCGTGGGGGGGGAGCAGCATAGATGTTGACTCATCATCATTTTTCGATTATAATGACCAAGACAAAAATATTTTTTTAATCACAATTGGAGTAGGGGCAGGTTGAATGCGAATCACATTTTTTTTGTCGGCTGGATCGACCTGTCGCATTAAAGAGGGGAAGTCATGAAACGGAAACTTTCCAGTAATATTGTATTGTCGGTCATTATCATTTTTGTTTATGCAGGAGGTGCGTCATGGAGCGTGAGGGCAACTGACGGCGAGATTGATTCGACGTTTGTACAGCCTGATGTTCTGACGTACGGCGGAGAGCATTTTGAGGAACTTACGGGGAGTCTTTCAATCACGCGTCAGTCGAACGGTAAGATCGTCGGAGCAGGTTCTTATATACCGGGAGGGGGAGCCGGCGGTGGAGGAGACGGAATGGATTTTGCCGTATTCCGTTTCAATCCGGAAGACGGATCGTTGGATTCCAGTTTCGGCGACGGGGACGGCATTGTGCATTTTGGAAGGAACGACGACAGTATTGATGCAGGAAATGAGGCTTGTGAAACGATAATTTTGCAGACGGTCGGCGGAGACCCTGATTATATCCTGGTCGGCGCAAGAGGTTTTGAGTTCGACGAGCCCTGGTTTGATTATCTGGTGGCCCGGGTGACGCCTGACGGAGAGCTGGATACGAGTTTCGGGGGCGGAGACGGGATGGTTTTAATCGGTTACGATTATTCTTCTCCCGGCGAGGACAATATCACGGACCTGGCATGGGATGAGGCAACCGGTAAGATAGCGGTCGTCGGCAATACCATGGTAGATAGTGATAAGGCAATAGGGGTGGCGCTTTTAGACCAGGACGGGAATCTTGACCCTTCTTTCGGCGACGAAGGCACGTTGACGATCAGTCTCGATGAAGCTTATGATATCGCTGCTTATGCTGTAGATTTCGATTCCGATCATAACATAATATTCGGCGGTTATACCCGTCCCAATTGGGAAAATAAATTCTTACTGGTGAAGCTCGACCAGACGGGAGCGCCGGCGCTTTCTTTCGGCGATAACGGTTTGCTGATATTGGAGGATATTGAAGGAAAAATTATGGATATTAGGTGTGACGGGACAGACATAATAGTTTTCGGGAGCAAGGACAACAAATTTAAATTCGCCAAGTTGGATGCTGATGGAAACCTGTACGACGGTGTAGCGGCATTTCCTGAATTCGGCAATGGAGGACGGAAAAAATTTAATTTCGGAATATCCGTCGAAGCGTCTGTAATGGAGATAGATTCATCAGGGAGAATCTGGGGGGCCGGGTGCGAGACCCAGAATGGCAATTATGCAGTCGCCAGGTTACTGTCGGACGGTTCAAGGGATTTGAGTTTCGGGCCTGCCGTACCGATTGATAATGAAACGGGAGGCAAGGTCATTGTTGCAGACACCGGGGAATATTCCAACAGTAATGAAGAACATTGCGTCGGGCTGTCAGTGGACCCTGAAGGTTCTGTTGTACTCAGCGGACGAAGCGTCGGTGACGAAAGCGGATATTCGCTGGCGCGCGTGCAACAAAACGGCGTGATAGATTCATCCCTCAGTCAACCTGGAGTTGCAGCAGATGATTACGACAGTGTTCATGCTCACTTCACAGTAATGGAGACGGGCAGGATGGCTGACGGAGGCGTCATATTTGCCGGCACGCAAGATAGTACGGGCTTACAGACGGTTTTAAGGATGAATCCTGACGGTCTGTTTGACGGAAGCTTCGGGTTCGGCGTCCTGACAGGAATACATTCGAATTTGACGGGAACGACGGGATTCAATTATCTGGGTCATGCGTAATTGAAGCTTACAATGGAATCGCAGGCATATGCAGCGGCTGTAGACAGGAACGATAAGATTCTGCTTGCGGGAATCTACACCCACCCTGTTAAATTTCCGGACGCGTGTTACATAGCGCGGTTAAACGACGACGGCTCATTGGATGAGAGTTTCAGTGAGAATGACGGCGACGGTATTGACGGAGTTAAGATAATAACTACGGCGGAACAACCGAGCTATCCGGACTGGTTCTCGGACGTGTATGCGCTTCCGGACGGCGACATACTGGCGTGCGGCGTCGCCTGTTCTCTGGACTATCCCTGTTTTTATATGACTCTGGCCCGTTTTAACGAAGACGGCTCTCTGGACGAAGCTTTTGCGGCAGTGGACGACGGCATTGAGGATATAGAAGGCGTTTACTCCCTGGCGATCGGAGAAGGTGATGACATGCCTAGAAAAATACTCGTGGACGATCAAGGACGTATACTGCTTATCGGCAGTTCAGAGAGCGCCTGGGAACAGAATACCGAGGACCTGGTTGTCGTGCGGTTTACTCCAGACGGAGAACCGGATGCGAGTTTCGGCCAGGGGGACGGTATCGCGCTATATGAAATTTCGGGTCTGGAAATGCAGGACGGCGGCGAAGACGCTGTTTTGATGCCGGACGGCCGCATCATAATTTCGGGCTTCGCGGAGATTGACGAATTAGACTACTACTGCATGGCAGCGCGGATAGACGATACGGGGGCGCTGGACACGACTTTCGGAGGCGGCGCGGGATATACGATTACGAGCGAGGAAGGCAAGGGGTACGGCGTCATGCTGCAGCCTGACGGAAAGATCGCGGTTGCATGCGATTTGTCTAAGGTTATGCGTTTTACTGAAGATGGGGAACTCGATCCCGACTTCGGCATAAACGGAGTGATGGATTACCAGGGCGATTATACTATGAGGGACATTAGAATCCTGCCGGATTCGAAAATCCTGGTCTCAGGAGAAGGCCATATCATCAGGTTGCTTAATACTGACCTGGGAGAGCCGGAAATAGACATTCAACGTCCTGAAGGAGTATCCATACCGGACGGCGGCACGGACGATCTCGGAACCATGTCCGCAGGACCGGTCAACCTTGTTTACACAGTGGATAACTCCGCAGGTTACGACAGATTGTCCGTTACAGACCTTATCGCCTCGGAATTGAACAATATCGGCGATGTGTCTTTCCATGCAGAAACGCCCTTTGTTCTCGATTGGGGTGAAACCGGCGCCTTCGATGTTTCTTTTGTGATAGAAGGTGAAGGAAGTTTCGGTTTCAATATGGAAATAGTCAACAATGACGGAGACGAAGGCGCCTACGACATCACTGTAGCCGGGGCCGTACCCACAAGCATTCCCACTCCTTCCGCCACACCAACCGCTGTGCCCTCATCCACACCCACCGACACGCCGACAAACACGCCGACCGATACTCCCAGCCTTACTCCAACCAGAACGCCTACATTTATTCCAACCAGAACGCCTACCCTTAGTCCTACCGATACGCCCACTGATTTTCCAACCTCCACATCATCGCCCACCCTGACGAGTGCGCCTACTGAAACGCCGACTTATTCTCCTTCACCGTCGCAGACCATAACATCCACATATACGCCGACAAGCGCTCCGACAAACACGCCGACCGATACTCCCAGCGCCATTCCCACTCGCACGCCGACGAATTCACCGACGAGGACAGCCACGCTTACAGCCACGCCGACGATTTATAATACTCTTACCCCTGTTCCGTCCTATTCGCCTACCCGTATCCCGAACATCAGTCCTACGGCTACGCACGTCTGCAACACGACAGGCGTTACCCTCTGGATGCCCGCTCACGAATTTCACGAAGGCGATCCCTGTTGCTGCATTATGACTGTATGCAACGCAGAAGGTTATACCCTGACAGGATATCCGTTATGGCTCATTCTCGACGTTTACGGCGAGTACTTCTTCGGACCTTCATTTACAGGCATCCCGGATAATTATCTGGCCCTGTATCCGCAATTTGAACCTGGAGAAACCTTCATCGAAGCCCTCGGCGAATTCGAATGGCCTGCCGGTGCCGGCAGCGCTTCCGGTATTGTCTGGTGGGCCGCTATTACCGATCAGCAGGTTACAAGCCTTTTCGGACAGTTGGACTCCTGGGAGTTCGGGTGGAATTGACGGTGATGGCTGGAAAAAAGCATTGAAAAAAACTCAGGCATGAAAATTGCTTGATGTTTAAGGTATGCTTTTCCGAAGTAACATGCAAACGGCGGTCTGTGGGAAACGTATTCAGTGGTATCAGAGAATTAAAAATGGAGTAAATAATTAAAAAACGATGAAAGGCGAAGCCAGTGAAAAATGAGAGATCGACGTTGCCGGTTCATGCTCAACGGATCGACGAAGTATTGAGGGGATTGGATGTGGACCCTGAGAAGGGGCTTGACAGCAGGAGCGTAAAGGCCCGCCGTAGCCGGTACGGCAAGAACCGCTTACGCCGGGTTCAACGACGTTCGACCATAAAGATAGTAATCGATCAGTTCAAGAGCATGGTGGTAATATTGTTGAGCGCTGCAGCAGTTCTGGCGGCGATATTTCAAAGATGGACGGAGACCTTGGGCGTATTGGGGGTCATAGTAATCAATACGTTCATCGGTTTCATGTCGGAATGGCGTGCGGTTCGTTCGATGGAAGCGCTCAAACGTATGGGAAAGCGACGCACCAGGGTTCGAAGAAACGGCAAAGAGCAGAAAAAGGATGTAGAGGATTTAACGCCGGGAGATATTGTTTTATTGGAAGGGGGCGATGTCGTGCCGGCAGATTTTCGCCTGATTGAATCGAATAAGCTCAGGGTGGACGAATCTGTGCTGACGGGTGAATCGGAGCCAGTGATAAAGCAGGAGGAGGCAGTGGAGGCGGATGCTGTTCTGGCTGAGCGCAGGGACATGCTTTACCGGGGAACGACGATAGTGGAGGGCAGCGGGACTGGAGCGGCAACATCAATAGGAATGGATACTGAACTGGGGCGCATTTCGAAGATGGCTGAGGAGGCGGAATCAGAGGAGACGCCGTTGGAGCAGCGATTGAACCGTTTAGCGGGCCGTCTGGCCTGGATTACTGTGGGAACGGCCGGCATAGTAGCTGCAGCGGGTTTATCGACGGGAAAGCCTACGATACTGATGATTGAAACAGCCATAGCATTGGGCGTTGCAGCTATCCCGGAAGGTTTGCCTATCGTATCCACCATTGCCCTGGCGAGGGGCATGAAGATCATGGCCAAGCGTCACGCGTTGATCAATCGCCTGACAGCCGTTGAGACGCTCGGCGCGGCCGGCGTCATTTTTACGGATAAAACTGGCACGCTTACCGAAAACAGAATGACCGTGAATCGCATTTTGGCGAATGATGACGAACTGGTGATTGAGGGAGTGCATGACGAGGAGAAGAACGGCGATTCAAAGAGTCCCGGATTATCGCCGCTTGCCCGGAGGATACTGGAAACCGGTGTTTTATGCAGCAATGCTTCCCTGAATGAAGAAGGAGACGGTCAGGGGGACCCCACTGAGTTGGCATTGTTGCGGGCAGGCCTGCGTTTCGGATTCAAGCGCGGCGAATTGCTGAAGGAAAAACCGGAAGAGCGGGAAGAAGCCTTTGATCCGGAATTAATGTTGATGGCTACGTTTCATGATGAAAATAACGGTTGGAGGGCGGCGGTCAAAGGGGCTCCGCAGGCTGTCCTGTCAGCTTCTGAGTCCATTGCCGGCGATAATGAAGGAGAGTCCCGTAAATTGAATGATGAGGATCGTGAAAGGATTCAGGCGCGTGCCGATGAACTGGCAAACCAGGGATTCCGCATGCTGGCGATGGCTGATAAGCAGGTCGAACGACTGGATGCTGAGCCGTATAGTGATCTCAGGCTTCTGGGTATGGTCGCGTTGTATGATCCTCCGCGCCGTGGAGTAAATAAATCGATTGAAGCCTGCAGGCGCGCTGATATTGCCGTCATCATGGTCACCGGCGATAAACCGGAAACCGCCAGGGCTATCGGCAGCGAACTGGGGCTGATCGCTGAAAAAAATGAAGTGATGCACGGCAGCGAACTGGAGAATCCGGAGGATATGGATAATGAGCAGAAGAAAGCCGTGCTGGGCGCCCGCATATTCGCGCGAGTCAGCCCGGAGCAGAAACTGAATCTCGTCAGCATATTTCAGAACAACGGCCAGATCGTGGGCATGACCGGAGACGGCGTAAACGACGTCCCCGCGCTGAAAAAAGCCGATATCGGCATAGCCATGGGGCAAAGGGGTTCTGATGCCGCCAGGCAAACAGGGGATATGGTCCTTAAGGACGATGCTTTTTCCAGCATTGTCAGCGCTTGCGAGCAGGGACGAATAATATTCAATAATATCCGTAAATCCGTTATGTTTATGCTGTGCACCAATATCGCCGAGATACTGCTGGTTACCGCCGCCTCGCTCAGCGGCCTGCCCCTGCCGTTACTGCCCCTGCAGATACTCTATCTCAACATGCTGACCGACGTCTTTCCCGCATTAGCTTTGGGGGTCGGTAAAGGAGACCCGAATATAATGGAACAACCGCCGCGCCCCGCGGACGAACCGGTCCTGACAAAACGACGCTGGACGGAAATAGCGATATGGAGCGTAATAATAGCATGCTGCGTGCTGGGCGCATTAATTCTGGCCAAATATATCTATAAAATGCCTCAATATCAGGCTGTTACTATCTCCTTTTTAACCCTGGCGTTCGCCAAACTATGGTTTGTATTTAATTTGCGTAATCCTGCCGGCGGCATTACGCAAAACGATGTCGTCCGCAATCCCTGGATATGGGCGGCATTGCTTTTCTGCGCCGTACTGCTGGGTCTGGCCGTTTACCTTCCCGGTCTGTCGGATATCCTCAATACCAGAGCTCCCGGTTTGAACGGATGGGGGCTGGTTCTCGGCATGAGCATCATACCGCTGGTTCTGGGTCAGATTCGGCTGATTTTTACGGCGAAAGATGAAAGGGTAAACTGAATAAGACTATATAGCGCCTGTCCATAAACTCTATTGTCGATTCAAAATTTAATGCTGGACAGTCACTGCGGTTTTTGGACAAAAACTATATAACGACAGGGAGTCGAGGGTTGGACCGATGCCTGCTCTTTCGTTTACCTCCGACGAATATGCCATTATGGATGGAGCGCGCCATTGATCAAAAGTGCGTCTTTTGAGGTTACAATTCGACAGAATATCTCATCATTTCGTTTCGATTTCGATCCCGACTGCGATACCGACCCCCGATACCGATACCGATTACTGAAAAAAAACTGTCCAAAAGTTTTGAAAGAAGTGTAACCACGGTTTGTTCAGTCCCGGGAGCGCTGATCGTTTAATCCCAATAGTCATATCCGATTCTATAATGTACATGAGAAGGAGTATGGCGGAGCCGTCTGTTTTTTTGAAGAAATTTAACGCCGGCGATTGAATTATGAATTTTTTATGATATTACGAAAGTGAGGGTCTCAATTTTTTTAAATTGAGTGGGTAGAGGCATTCATTTCAAAGGAGCAATAAAACATGAAAAATTCATTTTTGGTTGCGGTGGTTTTATTGTGCATATTTCAGGGTTTTGCGGGGACTGAGGGGAAAAACTTATTAAATACGAGGATTGAATATTTTATTGAAAATGAAGCGCTGTACGCTGCTTCAGGCGATTTTGACGGCGACGGCGACCGGGATATAGCGGCATGCGAGGGAGGCAGGATAAATATGATGTTCAATGACGGGGAGGGAAATTTTGGAGAAGAGACGGTCATATTCATTCATTCGTATGCATATGAGATAATCAGTGCGGATGTGAATATGGATCAGAAGCCAGACCTCATCACATGTCATTATCCTTCATGGCCGGGAATGACTGAGCGGGTGATTTCGGTATTGATGGGCAAGGGTGACGGGACGTTTGAGGATTCTGTAACCTATGAAGCGGAAGATAACCCCTATGATGCGACAAGTGCGGATTTCAACGGAGACGGCATGCCTGATCTGTGTGTAACGAACATAGACGGGGATTCTTTTTCTTTTTTTGCGAACAAGGGTGACGGCACGTTCGATACGCCGGTGCATTATCCTCTGGGAGACGGGCCGACCGTTATAGAGCACGGCGATTTTGACGGTGACGGAGCGATTGACGTCGTTATATCGATAAGATTTTCCAACATGTTCATCGTCATGTTCAACGACGGCGCCGGCAATTTCAATCATACGGATTACTACGGCATGGACACCCGGCCGGACGGGATAGCCGTAGCTGATTACGATCTTGACGGTCATCTTGACGTAGCAGTCGCGGGTTGGAGCAACGAGCGTTGTTTGGTTTATTTGAACGACGGCTCCGGTTCTTTTGGCGAACCGGATTACTATTCTGCGGGAGACTGGTCAATGAGAATCGTGAGCGCTGACTTTGACGCTGACGGATATCCTGACCTGGCGATAGCTAATTGTGAAAGCAACGATATTTCCTTGCTGATAAACGAACAGAACGGTTCTTTCGCTCAAACCGTAAGTTATATCGGCGGGGCTTCGCCCAAAGATATTCTGGCTGACGATTTCAACGGCGATGAAAAGCCCGATCTGGCGGTCGTCAATGATTTCTCCGGCACGGTTTCGGTGTACCTGAATCAGGGCGATGGGACTTTCCCCGAGCCGAAATCGTTATTCGCTCCACAAGCGCAGGATGTTGAAGCCGCGGACTTCGACCTGGACGGCATTGAGGACCTGGCCATCCTCAGCGGCCCTCACGATCAGATAACGATCCATTTCGGCTCCGGCGACTTCAGCTTCGGTCCTCCATTCTATTATGCCTCAAGTAATTATCCGAGCTTCATGAAAATTGCGGATTTCAACCGGGATGATTATCCCGATATGGCTATGGTCAACATTTACATCGACAGCGTCACAATATACTTCAATGCGGGGGATGGAACTTTTGAACCATATGATATGTATTACATCGGTCCGGAAACTCCGCAACTCGAACCGGCGGATTATAATAATGACGGTTTCCCGGATTTCGCATCGGTCTCGCATGCTGACGACGAACTGGTCGTTTTTCTGAACAAAACCGACGGGACTTTCGCCGAGAGAGAAAGACAGTTGGTGTATACCAGTCCGAGGACGCTGGCATGTGGCGATTTTGACGGCAATGGGGTCATTGATTTAGCGTTGTCGCACACGGGACACGATATGCTGACGATTTACCGCAATGACGGTTCGGGCAGCTTCACCTATGTCGGAGAAACCTTTGTCGATGTAACCGTTACGGATGTCGTCTCTGAGGATTTCAATGAAGACGGTCTTGATGATATTGCCGCGGGTCGTTCCACCGGCTTCTCAATGACGGGAGAAGCGTCGGTCATGATAAGTTCGGGTGATTTCACATTTTCCTCACTCGGGTGTTATACCGTCTCTCAGGTTCCTACCGAACTGCTTGCCCGCGACCTCAACGACGACGGACACATCGACCTGATTACAGGTTCATACGCCAACGATTGCATCTCAGTTCTGTTGAATGACGGAACAGGAATATTTCAGGATTTCCACTTCGGCTACGGCACGCACTGGGACCCCTCTGGCCTGGCCGCAGCCGACTTCGATCGCGACGGTGATCTCGATATAGCCGCCTCTGCCTATGATGAAGGCGATAAAGTCCTGCTCTTCGAAAATAATACTTACTATCAGGAAACCGTTCCAACGCCGACGCCGAATCCCGATGTAACCGTCACGCCTACCATCGAACTGGGAGTCAGTCTCGAAATGCCCCAGTTGGCCTACTTCCCCGGCGATACTTTCTGGCTGCTCGCAGCATGTCATAATCACATGGGAGAGATTCTATACGATCTTAATCTCTTCGTCGCCCTCGATATCGGCGTCAGCGAATACTGGTTCTATCCCTCCTGGATAAAATATCCGCCCCACCTGGATGCCTGGAACCTCGACCTCATCCCCACTACGCTTCATCACATGATCGTCGATCCCTTCGAATGGCCCGAAGGAGCCGGAGACCTGGAAGACGTTGCTTTCTGGGCGCTGTTGACCGATCAGAGTATGACTTCGGTCGTGGGTGAGATGGATATGCTTACGTTTTCCTATTATGAATGTCGTTAATGAATGAGGTTTTAATCAATATCCTGAAAGCTTGACATTTAGAAAAAAATACTTATTTAAATTGTGGAGGTTGAGTCAGAATCAGGATTTTTGTGCGAATCGACGACAGAAGGGAACGTAGGAATGAAGCGAGTTAATGTTTTAGCGGTTTTGAGTTTTTGTTTGGGTTTGATCTGTGCGGAGGATTACGTGCGGGCCGGCAGCGGATTTGGAGACGGAGCGGACGGACCGTTGACGATTTCGGCTGCGGGTTCTGTCGTAAATGATTACACTTATTTGACAGGGAATGAGAACGCGGGCGATGATGTCATTACCGTCGCTGATGCTTCTGCTTTTTCTGCCGGGGACGAGATAATGATCATTCAGGTGCAGGACGGAGCGGGCACAGGAGTTGCCGGACAATATGAATTTGCAGACATTGAGGAGGTAACGGGCAATGATATTGTTCTGGAAACGGCTTTGACGAATGATTACGGTTCGGGAACATTCGATGCATCAGCATCGTCAGCGGCCCAGGCGATACGGGTACCGAATTATACGACCGTTAATGTTCTTTCCGGGGGATCGATGACCTGTTCCGGCTGGAACGGGCGAACCGGCGGCGTTGTCGTATTTCGGGCAATGAGCTCTTTGACTTTTTCAGGCGATGCGACGATTGATGTTACAGGCAAGGGTTACCGCGGCGGAGAGATGAATTATGTGCATTTAAGTATCGGCCGGCAGGGTGAATCATACGAAGGGACCGGCGAAAAGAGCTCATCGAATAACAACGGCGGCGGAGGCGGCGGATACGGAATCAGCAACATGGAACAAAGCGGCGCGGGGGGCGGTTATGGAACCGTTGGAACATCACAGCCTTGCGGCGGATGGTGCTGCAGTCTGGGTCAGCCCACAGCCGTAGGCGGTGAAGCTTACGGCGACGGTTTTCTTGCCTTGCTTTTTTTCGGTTCGGGAGGAGGCGCGGGCAGCCTGGATGAAGAGGGCGAAGGAGCCGGCGGCTCTGGGGGCGCCGGCGGCGGCATTATATACGTCGCAGCCCCGGTAGTTTCCGGGGGAACATTTTCCGCTGCAGGGCAGGACGGAACTCCAGCCTTGGACCCTCCGCCGGGCTCGAATGAAGCCATGTCGGGCGGCGGCGGAGCCGGCGGCTCGGTATACGTCTTGTCGATGAATCAAGGCGCAGCCATAAACATATCAGGCGGCGCTGGAGGCGGTTACTGCCCGGGAGCATGCTATACCGCAGGCGACGGAGACGGCGGGCAAGGCCGTTATCTGACGTCTCAACCACCGACTCAAACGCCCACTGCTTCACCGACGGTCTCGCCGACTTACACGCCCACCTCATCGCATACCCGTTCACCGACTCAAACGCCCACCTTAACGCTAACATCCTCACCGACTCGAACTCCTACCGGAGTTCCCACCGATTCACCGACCTTTTCCCCGACTTTAACTCAAACATTTTCTCCCACATCGGTACCGACATCCTTGCCGACTCATACAATAACTCCAACACTCACGGTCTCTCCGAATCACTCCACCCCCACGAATTCGCCTTCGCCAACCCAGGCCGTCATTCCCGCCGCCGGGTTTCCGGCCCTTTCTCTTATGATTTTTTTCACTACCCTTTGCATAATATTCGGTCGACAACGTTGAACCGGTCTCTGTCCATAAACGGTGAGTTTTCCCTAATGAGCGTAGGCCTGTCCTTTTACTCAGTCAACGTATAAGCAATCCGCACACGACATATCGTGGTGAACGGAAACCGACAATGTTTTCTTAAATACATAGAGGACTGAAAAATAAATTTCGTTTTTTCAGCCCTCAGTAAAAAGTCAAAAACAAATAATTTAGAAACCTAGTCTGCCCAACTGAATTCCCATGAGTCGATATTGCCGATGACAGTTGTTACGGGTTGGTTCGTCAAGGCGGCGTACCAGGCTACATTGGAAGCGGCGCCGGCTCCGTACGGCCAGGTAAAAGACGAGAGTACTTGTATTTCAGTTTCGCCCGGTCCGAAAGATATTGCATAATTATCATGGTAATTGTTGAAGGACGGTGCGAAGTAATATTCGCCGAATACATCAAGAATTACAAACAGAGGATTATTTGTGAGGGATTGGCCGCTTGAATTGTCGACGGTAACCAGACATAAACATTCATCGCCGGGATAGAACATATGGGACGGCATCCATAGACTGACGTCAACCGAACCAGTGTTTGAAGCAAATTCAAGAACAGTTTCTCCGTAATTATCCCACAGGCTGCTGGTTTCATCAGCAAAGAAGGCGAAGATGGAGCCGCCTTCGGCGTTAATGGTTATAGAGCTGTTATTGGGTACCGAAGTCATAACTATTGTGCCGTCCGGTTCAGGATAATAGAGAAACGTTCCGCTGTAAGCCTGATCGTTACCCTGATAGGCTGTACCTGTGGAGGAAACCGTATAGGTTCCGCTGCCGGAACTCAGCGTGATGTACGCTCCCTCCGAACGATCGACTGCATGCGTATCAGCATAAATATCGAAACTTTCCGGACTATATCCGGATTTCTCAAAAGCAAGAGTAGTGTGACCTGAATTATCCCATGTGCTGCCCATTTCATCAGCAAAAAATGCATAAAGCGAACCGCCCTCAGCATATATTTCAATCGAACCATTGTTCGGTACAGACGTCAAAACAATTGTCCCATCGGGCTCCGGATAATACAGAAATGTTGCGCTGTATTCCTGTCCGCCACCCTGATACGCAGTTCCTGATGAAGTTACGGTGTAAATTCCTTCACCGGCTGCTAAATTTATTGCTTTGCCGTCTGATCTGTTCACCACGTGCTCGTCTGCTCTGACGGTGAAGCTTTGAGAAGCATAAGCGTCCAAAGCGCCGATCATTAAAATGCATGCGAAAATTACTGAAATTTTCGATAATCCCTTAATTAACGTCATTCAAGACCTCCTTATTAATTTTCCGTCTTTTGAAAATCAGAATTTTTTTCCTGACAGGAAAAGCGTAAAGTTCATATTCGCGAAAAGAAAACAACGTTCAAGAACCGGTCCTGACTGTTTATCAATCAATAATTATGCCAAATAGTCATTATTTATGGAATGATTGTTTTACAATAAATTGAAGACTTTTCATGAATCATCGGCACACTTGCGGTATAACCGAAAAGTAAAAATTGCCCAAACAGTCATTACCGAAAAGTAACTTTTTAATTCCTGGGAACTGATCAAACGGGAGGCACGATTTTTTCCTGTCTTTTTACTTTTATCCGTGATCGGTGTTGTCCGCGCCATCCTTGGTATACAGGTAATCCAATTTTGAATCGTCGTCAGCGTCGGCGACAGCGGGGGTTCAGGTCACTTCGGAAAAGCCAGGCAGACGGACATTCAACCAGGTTCGGTTTAATCTTTCAACCCGTATTTTTGCACTCTCGTTCGCGTTTCTTTTTCGCTCACACCCAGAAGGCGTGAAGCTTGTCGCACATTGCCCCCGGTTTGTTTTAACGCAGAGATAATACGTTTCCGTTCCAGGGTCTGGACTTCCTCTTTCAGTGAATAGCATTCCGTAAAATGAAAAACTTCGTCTGTCGGCAGGGAAGGTTTTGAAATTTTTCCGCCGACGGCGTCGAAAGCATCCATAACGTCTTTTGCAGCTACGAAAGAAGCTTTGCGAAGTCCGGCGAAACTGACTGCCACGCACAGCGTTTGTTCCAGTTCCCTGATGTTTCCGTCCCATTTTTTCTGCTGCAGCAGCTCTAATGCATCATTTTGGATATGATTTATCCCGTATGCGCTGCCGAAATTTTCGGTGAAGTTCCGGCCGAGTTTTGGAATGTCTTCGTGCCGCTCTTCCAAAGTGGGAATTTCCAGGCAGAAGCCTTTCAAGCGGTAGAACAGTTCTCTGCTTATAGGAGCATCATTGCTTTTCAGTTCTGCCAGCCTTTTTCCGGATGCTGAAATAACACGTGCGTTGAAAGGAAGCCGGTGGTTTTCGCCGCCGACCCGCTGGAAACTGCGTTCCTGGAGAACCCGCAACAGTTTACCCTGAAATTCCGGCTTCAGCTTATCGATTTCATCCAGGAACAGGGTTCCGTCCTGCGACAGCTCGAATATCCCTTGACGTTCAGCAACTCCGGTAGCGACGTTCTTTTCAATGCCGAACCAGTGAGAATCGATCAGGTCGTCTGTCCCGAGAGCGCAATTCCAGGCGATGAATTCGCCTGTTCGTCCTAAGTTGTTTCGGGAGGTATTGTGTATTTCACGGGCGACCAACTCTTTTCCCGTACCAGTATCGCCGATGATCATCACCGGGGTGATGTTGCGGTCTTTGCCTGCCGCCACGATGCGATGACGCAGGGCTCTCATCTCAGAACTGTCGCCGATAATGATCCTGGAAGAGGCGCCCGCAGCAGACAAAGAATTTCTGACGGTCAATTCATTTAGTTGAAGGATTAAATTGATCTGAGCGACTATGCTCTGGTAAAGCTCCGCAACTATCCGGTTTCTTCGATAAACCAAGGAACCTGACGGCGCTTCCAGATACAGATACCCCTGCTCTCGCTCGAACGCCGGCAACGTTTTCAAACTCATAATTAACCCCGATTTTCGCGTTCCGGCGCTCCCGTAATGAAAGAGCAAAGGCCCTTCGGCTTCACCAGTTTTCTTTTTCAGGCCTGATGGAATAGTTATTTTTTCCGCATATTTATAACCATAATGGAAAATATGGTCTTCTGGCGTAACCTGCGTGACGATTTCAGGGTTCAGATACAAAAATCCCCGGCCAGAATTCGGATGCATGAATCGGCAGAGTTGTCGAGCCAGAAAGGGAAAAGCCGCCTGCAAGGGATTCAGCAACCCGGATGAGAAAAGTTCATGCTGGAGGAAATTTAATTGCTCCGTGTCATCATGATCGCTATGCAGGATTGAGGGTCTCAAGGTTCTGAGTCCATCCGGCATGATTCCCTGTTCTGCTTTTCCTTTTTCGTAATCTTCTACGGTCAGCTCATCCGCACTTTTTTCACGAATCCGCAGAGAAAGCGGTTTAAAATATAAAAAAGCCGGCGTGTCAGGACCCAGAAAAAAAGTCGAGTCCAGTCCTATCCTGGTTTCTTTATAGGGTTCCAGCGCCCGGCAGACATCCGTTTCCAAAAATGTGCCGTTCGTGCTGTTGAGATCGGTCAATGATATCGAATCGCCCGCTCCGTTTATCCTCAATCGGGCGTGTTTGGAACTGACCGTAAACCAGGGAATGGAGATATCGCATGAACCATCTCGACCGATTATTATCATATCCTTCCTTAAAGGAATAACCATCGCTTCATTAAAGGGAGTTTTGACTATCAAGCGTATCATGAAGGCAGCCTCGCTTTCAAAAGCTACAAGGATAAATACTTCACTCAGTCTAAATGCAACAGACCTGTTTTTCAACTGAAAAGTTGGGGAAGAGGAGGGGGGAAGAATGGAAGGCGGGAAGGTTGGATGGGTGGAAGATTGGAAGGTTGGTAGAATGGGGTTGGTAGAGGGGAAGATCGGAACCGGCGGTTTTTTTTGTAATGATGCGCTCGGAATCTGGATTGGTGCAAATTTTAAAAGAGCATTCGTCTTGAGACATTAAAAGAGTTCAGCCGGTTACGGCAGAAATTGAGTATGGTCTTGCGGTGTTGGATATAAGATCAAAATAGTATCATATTCTGTCTTAGAGAAACGCGTTTGCCGGCATCGTATCTGATGTCTTCTGTGTTCAATGCATGTTCGGGACTGATCAAACCGGGGTTAAACTTCTTTGAAAACTTTGGACAGTTTGTTTCAGTAATCGGGGTCGGTATCGCAATCGCAATCGAAACAAAATGATGGAATTTTCTGTCGAATTGTAACCTCAAAAGACGTATTTTTGATCAATGCGGCATGTTCATGATGCAATCGGCGCTTGTTCTGGATTCCGTTCCATCAACCAATTAAGACTATGCGCCGGAATCTGCCGTGATGTTTTCTTCTTTTACCCGCTTTATGCTCCGATTTGCGGCAATTTCAGATGCTCTCTTTCGCTATGGTTTCCCTGCCTGAATCGATGAGTTTTTCTACAGTCCTGATGATTTGTTCGATGGTTGTCCTGGATGGGGCGGGAGCTTCTTCGGGGTCCTCATCCTGATCGGGCGGAGCGGTAAGGTTTCTGATTCGTTCTATTTCGGCGGCTGTTTCCCTGTCTATTATATTTTTAGCGGTCAGTTTGCTTTCAATGATTCTGGCTGAAGGAACTTTGTCTTTTGTTTCAGCATCTTCATGAACGGCGATCATGGAAGTGACTGACCATCCTAATGCCTGTCTTAAAGGATTCATCGTTTCTTCCGGGAATCCTCCTGACATGAGCACGCCGGCGAGTTTCAGTTTTTTCTCTGCTGCGTCGAAACCCTGTCCCGCTTTTTTCAGTCTTTTTTCCCTGGCTTTTCGTTCTTTGTCTTCTGCAGATTGAGGTATTGCCGGAGCCTGGTAGCCTGCTTCCTGCGGCTCGATTTTTTCCAGTAGTCCGCCTGTCATAGCGGATAGCGCGCGGTAACCTTCCTGTTCCATAAGCAACAGTCCCGGAACGTTGCCGTTCTGGTAGTGTTGGTTGAGAAGTTTTTCCACTTCGGGGCGCATTTGAGCGGGGTCTTTATCGACGACAACCAGGACGTTGTGTCCGTCGGGCGCTCCCGGCAACTGAGGGGCTTTTCTTATCAGCATGATGCGTCCGGGATAACGTCCGACAAGTAAATCAGAGAATTCATCCAAAGTTGGAGCGGTTTTCCGCGCTTTTTCCGGTTTTTCCTCTTTTTCAGAGGGCGCCAGTTCCAGCTCCGCAGCCCCTTTCATCTTATCCCCGAGTATGACTTCGAGTCTCTGCAGTACGCTCTGGCCGGCGTTTTCAAATGATAAATCGATCACATCACTTTCTGTCTGAAATGCGGCATCGAAAATGGCCCGTTTGGCAGCCAGCGTATCCAGCAGTTTTTCCTCGATCGTGCCCTTTGCAATCAGATTAACCACATTAACGGGATTCCGCTGACCGTGGCGGTGAGCCCTGGCTATTCTCTGGTCAAGAACAGCGGGGTTCCAGGGCAGGTCCACATTGATGACCATACTCGCGGCCTGGAGATTCAAACCTACTCCGCCTGCGTCCGTAGAAAGGAATACTTTACATTGAGGAGATTCAAAGAACCGGTTGATTAACGCTCCCCGTTTTTTAGTCGGCACGCTGCCCGTCAGTTTCACCCAACCGATTTTAAGCTTATCCAGGACAGGTATAATCAATTCCAGCATACGGCTCCATTGACTGAAAATGATCGTCTTGTGCCCGTTACAGGCGACTTCTTCATCCAGAATTTCTTTGAGCTCTTTGATTTTGGGCGCGGTCTTTTCAATATCCTGCGGTTTTACTTCGTTGTCATGCAGGGCCAGAGCATTACAAATCAATCTCATCTTGATGAGGCATCCCAGGAGGACGTTGTGTTCCTGCGGAGTCAAAGGGCGGCGCTGAGCTTTCGACATAAGCTGAGCTACCGTCGTTTGGAATTCTGAATATGCGTTCATCTGCGGTTTCGTCATTTCCACGAAAAAATTGCTGTCGATTCTATCCGGCAGGTCCAGGCGCACTTCATCCCGTAAACGTCTAAGCACGTATGGAGATATGCGGCGACGCAACTGATCGAGGTTTTTGTAGCCTTTAACCTTGAAAGTGCCGGATTCTCGTCGTTCGACGTCGAAAAAATTGCGGTTGAATTGCCATAAAGGACCCAAAATAGTCGGATCGATAAACTGAAAAATGGAGTAAAGCTCATCCAGTCGGTTCTCCAGGGGAGTTCCCGTCAATACGAAGGCATAAGGACTTTCCAAACGCTTCACGCAATCTGCCGTTTTCGTTCTCCAATTCTTGATCCGTTGCGCTTCATCGAGGATAACGAGGTCGATCTCCTGCTTTTTGATCTCTTCCAGGTCGCGTCGAATCAATTCGTAGTTGACTACGTTGAAAAACTTTGAACGACGATACAGCGCGCGCCTCATCAACTGATTTCCCTCAAGCGCCTGGACCGATAAAGAGGTAAACCGCCTTATTTCGCGAGCCCATTGATGCTTCAGGGAGGCCGGCGTCACGATGAGAACCCGCTTTATGTCCCTTAATTGCTTCAGCAGAACTGCCGCGGCTATGGCCTGAACGGTTTTTCCCAGGCCCATGTCGTCGGCGAGCATGGCGCGGCGTCCGAAGGCCAGGTGACTGACCCCTTCCTCCTGAAAACCGTACAGCGGCGTGGAAAGTAAATTCAATGATTGACGCCCGCTTTTCACCTGGTCCAGAAACCATACCTTCTGCCTTTCGATACGTTCTATATCCTGCTGATTCTTTAAATAACCCATCACTGCCGGTTCGACATGCACCTGATCCCGGTAATTTGCCTTCAAATCATCCAATTCCGACAACAATGCGGGCAGGCTCTGCGTAATCTTGCCCTGCAGTATGCCTTCAGGATCGAAATAACGACTTATCAGTTTATTTAATACGGCCGCTTTCGGCAGAGGCAGAGTCACCCGGATGGTGGTTTCCTCCGCATGTCGAATATAAACTTGCGTTACCGGCGGCGCCTGTGAAATAAAAGAGTTCCATTTGCGGGTATATTTCTTTTTCAGTCCAGCCAGAACCCCTTCTATGTGTTTGCAGGTCCCCACTCCGCCCGCATGATAATCCGCACACGTGCATGAATTCAGCCGCTCGGTGAGTGACCGGATTCTTACCGTATAAATCCTGTCGGAATAAGATTTCGTTTCGAATACGCTGTAAACCGGATGCGAGCCCTTGTTGGTTATTTTCGCTATGTCTTCCTCGCCTCGCTTCCGGCGTCGTTCAATTTGAGTTTTCAACGCCAGGTCCATCATGACTTTTTCCCTCCCATAATGATCAAGAATCCCACGTCTGGATTAGGGGGTCATTTTACGGGTTTTCTTGTTTTTGTAAATACATTTTTTCAGGACTGATCAAACCTGGGTTACTACTTTAAAAACTTTTGACAATTTGTTTCAGTAATCGGAGTCGTTATCGGGATCGAAATCGCAATCGAAATCGAAACAAAATATGGGATATTCTGTCGAATTGTAACATCAAAAGACGCTTTTTTGATCAATGCCATTTTATGAATTGAGTTTGCCGACAAATACAGGTATATTCTAATATCCGTGAATGGAGGAAACTGAGTTTTCATCAAGGCAGCAGGCAGTCATCAAATGAGTCGGAAGAGATATTACGCCGTAGCCAGGGGACGACAGACTGGAGTATTCCGGGAATGGTTCGGACCGGGAGGTGCGGAAGACCAGATAAAATCATATCCCGATGCCCGTTACCAGGGTTTTACTACAAAAAGCGAAGCCAGAAAATGGCTGAAAGAATTCCGGGAATCCTCTCCTCAGGCCTCCGTGCTTAAGACAGAGCTCTTTTCTCCAGAGAAGAGCGCTGTTTCCTCGTCAGACAACTTCGAAGTGAATCAGGACGCGTGCAAAACTTCAGCAGAAATAAAAGAACCGGCAAAAGATAAAGCAGAATTAAAAAAGGTGACGATTTACACTGACGGCGGAGCGATAAGGAACCCCGGACCCGGCGGTTACGGCACGGTAATGATGTATAAGGGCCGCAGAAGAGAACTTTCGGAAGGTTTCAGGAGAACGACAAACAACCGGATGGAGCTTCTGGCCTGCATCGAGGGATTGGAAGCTCTGAAATACAGATGCAGAGTAACGATCCATTCAGACTCGAAATATGTCGTCAAAGGCATCATGAAAGGGTGGGCTAAACGGTGGCGAGCCAATAACTGGATGAGAAACCATATCGACCCGGCGGAAAATGCGGACTTATGGAACCGTCTTCTTGATCTGTGCGAGAAGCATGAGGTCAAATTCAGATGGGTCAAAGGACATGCCGGCAACAAGCATAATGAACGTTGCGATAAGCTCGCCCGAAAGGCTGCGATATCACCAGGCCTTTCGATAGATAAGGCTTATGAAAAAGGAAAGACGACTTTGAACGTCTCTGATCAGGGCGGCCCTTATAGGGAGTGATCAGACCGGGGTAAAAGTTCGGGGTAACAATTTTTGCCGGCGTAAATTATAACCCTCATTTGATCAGTCCCAATACAAGCCTGCGTATTCCTATCATCGTTTATTTTTGAAACACATCCGCTTATTTTGTAATAAGCTCATGGTCATTATCTGTTTCGATGGCGATATCGGCCCCGATTACCTGAAAAAGCTTCTTTCGACCAAAAACAGCGCTGAGGTTGCCGAATATATATTTTAAAACGGCATGGCATGAAATGACGGCAGTCGTCAGATGAATATAACTTTACTGGCGTTCCTTGGATGGGTCAATTCCGTATTGTTTCATTTTTTTATATAAATTACTCCGCGGGGTATCGATATTTTCTGCTGCGGCCTTAATGTTCCAGTTGTTTTCATTCAGTTTTTTCAGGATATATTCCCGTTCTGCGGCATCTTTGAATTCCTGCAGGGTAGGTTTTGCCATTAAATTGTCCGTCTCATCTTCTTTATGTTTAAAGCTGTGGGTGTCGAAGCTGATGTCTTTCGGTTTTACGGTGTTCCGGGGACTCATTATCAAAAGTCGCTCGATGAAATTTTTCAATTCCCGGATATTTCCCGGCCAGTCGTAATCCTGCAACATTTTCACGGCATCAGGAGCGATGGTCTTAGGTTTTATCCCGTTTTCCCTTGCGAATTGATTGACGAAATGGTTGACCAGCAGCGGTATATCCTCTTTTTTTCGTCTCAGGGGAGGGCAATGGATGGGGACGACGTTCAGGCGGAAATAGAGGTCTTCCCTGAATGTGCCTTTTGATATTTCATCGGGCAGGTTTTTATTTGTAGCGGAGATGACCCTGACGTCCGTATGCAATATTTCATTGCCGCCGACGCGCTGGAACTCTTTTTCCTGCAGAGCGCGCAGCACTTTAGCCTGAACGGAAAGGGCCATATCGCCTATTTCATCGAGAAATATTGTTCCTTTGTCGGCAGCTTCGAATTTTCCTATTTTACGCGTACCGGCTCCGGTATAGGCGCCTTTTTCATGGCCGAACAATTCATTTTCGATAAGGTCCCCGGGTATGGCGGCGCAATTGACCTGGATAAACGGTTTGTTCTTTCTCCGGCTTAAATTGTGAATGCGTCTTGCTACCAGTTCTTTTCCTACGCCGCTTTCTCCCGTAATGAGGACCGCTGCGTTTGTTCCTGCCACTTTTTGAACGGCATCCAGGATTTCCTTGTGCGCGGGGCTCTTTCCGATCATTTTGTATTTTTCGGATATTTGAGTTCGCAGGTATTTGACTTCCTGTTGCAGTTCCTGTTCTTTGAGGGCATTTTCTATAGTTTTGAGTATTCTATCGCGCTGTGGCGGTTTTTCCAGGAAATCGTATGCGCCCAGTTTAAGGGCATCGACAGCGGTTTGTATTGTGCCGTGACCGGAAAGAACGACCACCGGCAATTCAGCCCTTCTTTTTTTGATTTTTTCCAGTACTTCCAGACCGTCCATTTCGGGCATTTTGATATCCAGCAATACTATATCCGGGGATTCCCGTGATTCCATATCGAGGGCGTCGAAGCCGTTATCGGCAGTGAGGACTTTATATCCTGCGTATTCCAATATCATTTTTATAGCGCGAAGTATGTCTTGTTCGTCATCCACAACGAGAACAGCGGGTTGACTCATGATGATTCTCCTTTTTCTGAAGGTGGAATGAGCGGAAGGTACACGGTAAATGTCGTACCTTGTCCTGGGGCGCTTTCCACGGTAATTTCCCCGGCGTGGTCTTCCACGGTTTTTTTAGTGATAGTCAGTCCCAGGCCGCTTCCCGCTTCCCTGGTCGAAAAGTAAGGCTCGAAAAGGCGGCTCAGCGTTTCGTCGTCAATGCCTTTGCCCGTATCTTCGACAGATACCCACACAATGGATGCGGTTTGATCGTGACCTGTCGTTATCGTAACCTTTCCCGGAGGCGTGATGGATTGAACAGCGTTCTGCACCAGGTTCAGGAGCGCTCTTTGTATTTGATCGGGATCGAGCATGCATTCAGGCATATCAGGGGCCGAACGCCGCACGAGTTTCATGCTGTCCGGGAGAGAAGGAGTCGTCAGTTTGACCAGTTCTTCGACTATACCGTTCAGATTCGCCGGTTTCTTTTCTGGAGCCGGCAGCCGGGCGAAACGGGAGAACTCCTCAGCCATTCTGCGCAATCCCTCCGTCTGATCGAGTATCATCTTTGCCGCATCCTCGAAGACTTCACCAAAACGTTCCGAACCGTCTTTGTAGACTTGCATAAGGTGTTCGACCGTCAGACGGATAGGCGTGAGCGGGTTTTTCACTTCATGCGCAATACGCCTGGCCATCTGCCCCCAGGCCGCCATTTTATTATACCGGATAAGCTCAGTTAAATCCTCAAAAATAATCAGAGCTTCAGCCCTCGAACTTTCCTCGACCGGCAACGGAACCGCCACAGCCCGCAAAGTCAGTATGCGTCCTTTGACCGGCAGGGTTATCTGTTTTTCGATCTGATTGGTTTTACCCGCCGAGGGCGCAGGAACACGGTCCGTCATTTCCTGCATTAATGATTTAATGCCGGGCGACAGTTCCGGGCGCATCTTTTGAGATGCATCTTCAAATTCTCCGCCGCTCAGAATTCGAATGGCCGCAGGATTTACGTAATTAACGTCCTCTTGGCCCGAAAACCGTATCACGCCGACGGGAATGTTGTTCAGGATAGCCTCCATAAAACGCCGGCGCGTTTTAAGGTCTTCCTGGTAAAGATTAATATCGGACGCCATTCTGTTCAGCGCCTCAGCCAGCAGCCTGAATTCTCCCGACAATGATGATTTAACCGGTTCATGAAGCTCCCCTGAAGATATCTGATGAGTTCCCTTGATCAGTTCTTTTATTGGCGATGAGACGGCTTTGCTGACGAGAAGACTGAAAAACGCCAGAATAATGATGATGCCGGAGGAAAGCACGAGAAAAAGGCCCTGCCTTCCGTAGAATTGCGGTCGATCCCGGGACTGAAGGGGGGAAATGGAGGCGAATATGATCGATCCTTCAGGTTGAGTAGCGAAATGGGGAGTGGAGTATACAAGCAGGTGATCCTGATTTTGTATGTTTAATTTTTCATCAACGAAGCGTCTTCCGTTCAGGATGAGTTCTGAATGAACTCGGCCAGGCAGCGCAATTGAAGCGTAACCTATTTGAAAAAGTTCATCCGAAGTGGATGCGTCAAGGCGGCCGTTTCGGAAAATATGCAGATTCTTGTTTCCGGGCAAACCGAAAAGAGTTAACTGCTCGCTGTCCAACGGAGTGCGGAAAACGAGAAAACCTTCCGGTATGAGAGGCTCGATGTAGGCTATTTCCAGGGGCAGAATGGGTTCTGCGCTAATGAGAATTAACGGAAACGCGTAGGAAGCATCCTCATTTATCAGCCCCAGGGCATCCAGGGATTCCGCATACTCCTTCCTGTAAACTATACCCTGATAGAATCCGTAGTTTGCATCCGGGTCTGTGTAAGGAAAGCTGCCGGCCCATTCTGAAATACGAGCGGAAATGAGAGTTTCCATAACGTTAATGTCGGAATAGGCTTTTTGAGCGGTTTGTCTGTGCACGGAATTCCTGAAAAGCGAGTTAAATGAGTATGACAGAAGAGTCAGCGGGAGAATGGATATAATCAGGAAAACGAAAAGGAACCGGCGACTGAAGGATAAACGGGAAGGGCGTATCATGAGCGAACGGAGTTCCTGGAGGTTTTTTTTATACTGGAAACCGGATATATAGGGCAGGATATTAAGCATATATAACAGTAGAAAGAATAAGAATCCATGGAGGTAAGTATGAATTATATTAACGAGGTGATCAAGAGCATTGTAGCGTCTGACGGCGAGAGAGATTATTGATTCCGGACGTTCGTCAGTTTTGCCGGTTTTAACGTATATCGTGTCGTAAAGCATTCCCGGCTCCGGTTCCCAGCGTCCTGTCCATACGTTTTCCCGCTCTGCATGATCTTCCGGGAAAGGTATCATGAAGGAATTACTTTCGCTCTCCTTGATTTGGTGAAATTCTTCGACGATGAGCGCCGATCCGATTTCGTCCGCTTCAGACCTGTCGATGAAGGGATTCCAGAGAGATTCTCTGTCGATAAAACTGCGGAGGCTCAGCGGGGTCATTACGATGAGCCATGCTCTATCCCGGTTTTCAAGTTCAATGGGGCGACCGGCAGCAAAAACATTTATCAGTTCATTATTCCAGCGTATTTCCATCGTCCGGTAGAGAACATCCTGCGTGCGATCCAGTTCTTCGATAAAGCTGTAAGGAGAAAGATCAGGCAATCCGAATCCAAAACTGCTGATAAGGGAAAAAGATGAACTGTAAATGAAGATGGAGGCGCTGAATCCGAGGGCCGCCAGGTCGGAATTGCGCCAGAACAGATAAGCTGCGGAATGGAGATTCGATTCCTTCTGCAATGTTTCCCGGAGAACAGCCAGGGCCGATTCGTCTTCCAGGAGGTTCTGAGCGGCGAACGCATGCAGGTTGTTTTTTGCCTGGACCGATTGAAGAAAACGTTGTCGATAGTTTTCGATGCGCAATTGTCTGTCCTGGTACGCCAGCGGCGGATAAAGCGCCGTCAGGCTCATTCCTGCAGTAATAAAAACCCCGATAATACCTCTTACAGGTATCCGTGATTTTAAATATGTGTGCGTTTCAAGCATCAATCCGGGCAATATGACGGAACAAACGGTTATTATAGCCAGGAACGGACCGAAGGGACGTTCTTCGGGGGGATGGTTCAAAATAATGAGAAGGACGAACAGGCAAGCCGCCGTCAGTAAAAACCCTGCCGTTAAAATGCTTTTACGGGTGGAATGTGAACCGAAAACGCCTTTGAATATCCGATAAGTTCTGACGGTAATCCAGTTAAAAAGAATAATAACGGCCAGGCTGCCCATAAAGGCCGTGAAAAGCAGCGCTTCATCCGCCAGACTTGTGAACGCCAGTTCAGGATTCCACCATTCCGAAGCGGAATTAAACATCAGTTCGCCGGCCAGGTCCGCAAAGAAAACCAGCGCGGTCATAGCCGCAAACAAAATGGCGAATGCTGCCGGAATCATAAGCAACGGGTTTTTCCCACGGTTTTCATCTGTATGAGTTTCTGAAGCAGAATCAGCATGCTCACCCTGTGCATAACCTCCTCGAATCGCCAGGGAATCCAGAAATCTAACGAGAAAAACCGTTTGAACAAGCATCCAGGCTGCAGTGGCGAAAACGGCCAGAGGACTGTCCGCCCACGGAGAGGTCATGGCGAAATAGGAGGGATCAAATACCGAACTTAATGCAGGAGGAAAATCCGATACGGCATAAGAAAAAAGTATGCGAACAGATGCTGCCGCAACAGAAATAACGGTAAATTGAGCCGTTTTTTCATATATTTTCTGTCGAGTCGTTTTATTCTGTAAAGGTTTTTTTAAATGCTCATACGAAGCGGAAAACAGGGAAACCAGGAATAAAATATAAACCATCATCAGAAGAGCTGCTTGGAGCAACTGAAGGACACGAGCATACCACGTCCATACCTCCGTAGTATCTCCGTATGAAAAAGCATAATCGACAACGCTTCTGATCTCAGGTACATAAAGGGTCCCCTGTATGCCGTTTTCCGCAGCGGTTTCAACGCCTGCTTCGTTTATTTCCGGTCCGTTCGGACCTTCAGTCCGGGTGGAGAAATTCAGTTTTACGCTGAGGCCGGGAAATGCTTTTTCGATTATGCCGGGTTGTGATCTCCTCTCTTCCAGATCGGAAAATTCCGGCAAAAGAGGCAACGGTTCCACCCGGAGCGCTGCTTCGGCTATCACGAAATGATCTTTGAATTGTGAGTTTGAGGGTGGTATCGCCCGGCAAATCTGTAAAAAGGTTACATCATTGAGGGAGACGGTTCTGATTTGCTCCGTCTCCAGGAAAACCTCATCATAAATCGTATTAAATTCTCCCGTCCATACTTTGATCCGGCCGGAAGCATCCGCCAGTCCGAGTCCCGATAGACAGGAGGGAAGAGGGGAGGATTTCATTTTTTGCTGGAAATAATCGTATAAGACCTGCGGATCAGATGCCGGCATGCTTCTGGCCGTTTCATCCAGAAAACTCGTCAGAGATGCAGCAGTATTTTTTAGTACGTTATCTAATTTTTCCGGCGCTGTTTGTCGTTCGATGGATTCTCCGGGCAGGGAAGATAAACGGAAAGCATCTCCGATCATTCGCAAACTGCCGCAGAAAAGAGAAAACAGCAGCAAAATGACGGCAATTTTCAACTTTTTGTTTGGACGCACGCTGTTGCGGTGGAGAAATCCGAAACCAAAAATCAGAAGAAAAGGGACCAATCCTGCAATCAGAGCATAAATGATGCCTGTTTGGATTTTCAATAGGAGGATGGCTGACAAAGTTACCAGTGCGAAAAACGATAAAATATAAATTTTTCGGATATTAACAGTTTTCATGCTTTTTTATGGAGATTTCAATACGCCGGTTTTTTATAAAGACTATCTGGGCTGTTCATCCAGCCATCCCTCCTTTTAACTGTCCATTCTTCCAGTTTTTCTCTCATCCGATCTTCCAAACATCCATTCTTCTATTCTTCCGCTCTTCCAGCCATCCAAGCTTACTTTCTTCCTCTCTTCTCCTCGCTGGGCTTTACTCCATTTCGCCCATCTTCATTACTTCTCCTGCATGGCCGGGAGCGGGGCCGGCAATGATTCTGGTGAATTTTTCCAATCCAGGATTTTTGCAGCCGCTTCTGCGATTTTTTTCAAGGATTCCTCGTCGGTTATTCCTTTGAAGTCTTCCAGGCGGTTCGGTTCAAGTCCGTTCATCAGGTTCATGACGGCGAAGTGAGTCCGGTTAATGCTGCGTTGCATATAGCGTTGTTTGCGTCCGGTTATTTCACGGACGGCTCTTGCGGTTTCTTTTTCGTCTAAAGGCAGTCGGGTGAAGTCCTCAACTATTCGGTTGACGAGATCGACGGTTCTTTTTTCGTTTCCTTGTGAGGTATTGACTTTAATGACAAAGAGGGCATCATCCGGATTCAGTTTGACGGAGGCTCCCAGACTGTAAGCAAGACCTTCTTTTTCCCTGATGGTCTCGATCAATTTATTGGAAAGCAGAGTCGCTATAAGGCGATAAACGTGGAATTCTTCGGCAGGGGCGTGAAAACGGCGTCCCCATACGAGTGAGACCTGTTTTCCCGGCAAGTTTATACGTTCTTTGACGGATCGGGAGTGAGCGACAGGCATTTTCGTCGGGGAGCGGTCCGATACGGCGTTCCAGTCATTCCAGTCCTTTTCCAATTTTCTGATGATGTGTTTTCGGTCCCAGGGAGCCGATACGGAGATGAAAGCGTCCTTTGGAGTAAAATATTCCGAGTAAAAAGCTTTGACGTCGGTTTGATCTATGGAATTTACGGATTCGACTGTTCCAGCTACCGGTTTTCCGTAGGACGATTCAGGATAAAGCGATTTCATAAGCTCTATTTCGGCTGTTTTACTGGCATTGCGATTGCGCATACGCAGGTGGGATATATGTTTCTGTTTGAGCGTTTCGAGTTCATTTTCCGGGAAAAGGGGAGAACGGATGATGTTGCGGAGCAGACTGAGGCCGTCGTCCAGATTCTCTGCAGGCAATTCGAGCCGTATGGTGAGATAATCGCGGGAATAATAGTAATCGTCAAAGGGCAGGAAAGGATTATCGGTGACTTGCAACCGTGCGCCGATAAGGTCCAGTTGAGCATCCAATTCCTGTTTATCATATGTTTGCGTTCCTGACAGGAGCGCTTTTGCCGTTAAATCGGCTATTCCCGGGAGGTCGCCGGGTTCAAGCGCAGAACGGCCTTTAATGATGAATGAGGCAGCGGCAACGGGAACGTCTCTGCCGGTTTCGGTTAATATGGTCAGTCCGTTTTTCAGGTGAGAAACATCGACGTTCCACACAGACTTCTTTACATTTTCTTCTTTCACGGGCGTAAAACATCGTCCGAAAGATTCAACTGCTGGAGTATCCGCAGGGTCCTTTTCAGCGGCCGGCAAAACGGACAGGACGAACATTCCGTGAGGATTAAAATATTTTGCAGCGATTGCTATGACTTCTTCGGGTTCGACGTTCAGGTACTCGTTTAGCAGGGCATCCCTTTTCAAAATATTACCTGTCGCTGCAAAGGATGCGTAACTCCAGGCGCGATGATCGAAACGTTCTCCGGCGAGCAGCATATCGCTGCGCAATCGGCTTCCGATCTTTTTCATAGCCTGATGGTCCGGAGTGAAGTTGCTGATGCTTCTGAGGCATTCTTCTATAGTTTTTTTGACTGAATCGATGAGTTCCGGTTTAAGTTTTACGGTGATCTGGTGACAGGAGAGATTTTTGTGATGATTTGTCCAGCCGCTGAGACTGTAAACCTCTATATCCTGGTCTTTCAGGGAGGCTTGAAGGAGCGAGGCTTCGCCTCCGGATACCCATTGTGTTGCGTAATCGTAAGCTGCGGCATCGTCCGTGCCTGGGCCGGGCGCCGGAAAACCGAAGAACAGATAGGCTTCCTGAACGGATTGATGCGTTTCGATTGCGGTTTTTTTTCCAGGCGAATACTTGTACTTAACGGAAGAGGTTTCTTTTTCGACCTTTTCAGCGTTTTGTTCGCGGCCGTAAGTCTCGTTTATCAGCGTGGTCATATCGTCGATATCGAAATCGCCTATGGCGATCAGAGTCATACTCTGCGGTACATAGTGGTTTCGATAATAGTCATATATCCGGTCCCTGGTGATGTTTTTCACCGCTGATTCCAGGCCCAGGACGGACATGGAATATGGCGTGCCGGCAAGAAACAGCGAGTCGAACAGCTCCTGAACCTTGAATGATTCCCTGCCGCGCGTGCTGACGATTTCTTCCAGCACGACTTTTTTTTCCTTTTCCAGTTGTTCCTCCGGGATGATCGAATGAAAAAGCATGTCTCTTTGAATGTCGACGGCCTGGCGGATACTGTCAGAAGGAGATACTATCATGAAAAGAGTGTAATCTTTACGGGTAAAAGCATTGAAATAGCCGCCCATGTCGTCGACTTCCTGCTGGAGTTCCTGTTGGGTTCGAGTTTTCGTCCCGTCGAAAAGTAGATGCTCCAGCAAATGAGTCGCGCCGTTCATCTCTTCAGTCTCATTGATCGAACCCGTTCGGATTAATGCTATAATCGCCGCTACGGAAGAGCTATGATCCTCGGACAGGAATACTTCCAATCCATTTGCCAAACGGTAATATGCCGGCGCCCCGGCGTGCGTCGCTGAATAACAAAAACAGGCCAGCATAAAAATACAGGATATAATTGATGATAACTTTTTTGACATCTGATGCTCCCGGTGTTGTTTAAAACCTGACCCGACGGGACAGGGAAAAGGCCGATCCATAGTCTATGCTATTGGGAAAATCCGCGTCAGTCAATATTGCGGGTCAGGTCAAAAGGGACGCTTTCACATCGGCATTTTGCCCTGTCTGGATGCAAGACGGGAAGAATGGAAAAATGGATGAGATGGATGGTTGAATGGTTGGAAGGATGTTTTCTGTCGTTGGATTTATATATAGGACTGTTCTTGAGTAATTCGTTTTAAGGAAAAAACGGGGGATATTGACACTTTTTTCCTAATGTATTAATACTCTGAATCGTTTGGATGATGAATGTTATCTTTTCCAACAGGATGGAGGCGAAAAATGGATTTTTTAGAAAGTATGCGAGAGAGGGCTCAGGCCGGACCACGCAAAATAGTGTTTCCTGAAGGTGAGGAGCCTCGAGTTATAAGCGCTGTAAAGAGAATTTTAGAGTTAAAGACGGCCTATCCGATTTTGTTGGGTGATGTGGAAAGAATCAGCAAAATGTGCGAGAGGGAAGGTTTTGATCCATCAGGAGTTGAGCTGATTAATCCGGCGGATTCGGACCGTCTGCCTGACTTCAGCGAAACGTATTATGAGTTGAGAAAACATAAAGGGATAACGCGCGAAGAGGCTTCGGAAGCGATAAAGGACCCGGTTTTCTTCGGCGCCATGATGCTGAAGAAGGACCTGGCGGACGGATATGTATGCGGATCAGCGACGACAACGGCCAAGACGGTGCAGGCAGGATTGAGGATAATCGGCATGCAGCCGGGAATTAGAGTATTATCCGGCGCGTTCGTTATGATTCATCCGGAACCGCGGTGGGGCAAGGACGGATTATTTTTATATGCGGATACGGCCGTAACGCCTAATCCCAGCGCCGAAGGACTGGCGGAAATTGCGCTTACAACGGCAAAAACGGCCCGGAATCTGCTGAACACCGAACCTTATGTGGCCATGCTGTCTTTCTCGACTAAAGGCAGCGCCAGACATGAAGACGTCGATAAGGTCGTTAGGGCGACAAAAATTGCAGCAGAACGGGAACCATCATTAAAAATCGACGGCGAAATGCAATTCGATGCCGCGGTCATTGAAAAGACAGGGCAGAAGAAGGCGCCGGGCAGTCCCGTACCCGGAAAAGCCAACGTCTTTATTTTCCCGGACCTGGATGCCGGCAACATCGCTTACAAGATTACCCAGTATCTGGGCGGGGCCCGTGCAATCGGACCCATCCTTCAGGGTATGGTCAAACCGGCCAACGACCTCTCCCGCGGCTGCAGCGTAGAAGATATAGTAAATCTGACCGCCATTACGGTCGTCCAGGCGCAGGACCCTGATTGACAGAAAGAAAGCGCACTTTTTGACGTTCAGGAAATGAAGCTTGCCGGGCGGGGGGTTCCTGCCGGAGAGCTTCATTTTTTTTTATTCGTTACCCATTACGCTTGCCGTATTTCTCGGAATGTCCCTGGATTCTGCGAAATCCTTATCTGCTTTATATATCAGCACACAGTCGGAGTTTTTCCATATTTTTTTCGGTAAAGGAAAGGATTTCCACAGTTTATAGGATTCGTTGAAGTCGTTTGACCGGAAAAGACTGGCAGCGGCGAAACAGTTTAAAGTGACTATCAGGTCCGGTTTGAGCGTCATAACGAAATTCGATGATATGGCGCTTAATCCGGGAGAAATCCTTTCATTTTCCGGTACGGGGATGAAAGGCAGAGCTTCCGGGGTAACCAGTCCGCATGAATCCAGAAGTTTTCCGCGAAAGGCATATCCGAGCGCTCCTATTTCAGGCGAAACTGCTGTTTTATCGTGAGCATTCAAGTTAAGCCAGTCCCCGGCCTGAAGATACACTTGCGTTCTAAGCCGCCGGGCGTCGTTTTGAAGCGCGGAAGCCAATCCCTCCGGATGACTTCTATATACCTTATATGTATTCCAGGAGAAAAATATTATAAGAACGGCGACGGCTGCATTTTTCAATGGTCGTTTCCATTGCGATACCGATACGTGAGATACTCTGTCGGCAATATGACTAATCAAAGCAGGAATGCCCAGAAAGACGGTCAGAAACCAGAAGAGATACAGGGCCGGGTAATACCATCCGGCCAACAGAGGATTACCCAGGGAATAGGTTGCAAAGAGAGATATAAAGATACAGCAGGAAAGAGCCGGGACAGGCGATTTTTTAAAATCCGCCAGGCTGCCGGCAATGCCTGCTGAAAGCAGCGCAATGGTCAACGGCGAAACGATACGGTCCACCCGGGCATGGGAAGCTCTAAATGTCCAATATTCAATCAGCATAATCATTTGCCTGAAAGCTTTTCCGGCCGGCAAAGGATACAGCGGCTTCATCTTGGCGGTTATGGAGTGAGGTATGACGGTACCGTAATAGACGTAAGCGAATAAAGCCCAGACCGCAACAGGGACCCACATCGCCGCTATCATCTTCAAAAACGGCAGGGAAAAGTCGGGGTCTTTTCGAGTCCTGTATATTTTCATTAAAAACAACGCCATAGAACCGAGCGAACAGAAAATGACGCCTTCCGGACGAGCCAGGCAGGACATGCCCAGCAGAAAGGATGCCGACGTCCATCTTCTGACGGATACTGCAAATAGAAAAGCTGCAAGCAAGGCCGTAAAAAGCTGCGATTCCATACCCCCTGATGAATACAGCAGCATGTCCGGCTGCATGACAAAAACAGAGCCGGCAAGGAATGCCGGCAGGAAAGACAAACGGCGGCGAGTAAGCGCTGCAATTATGAAAACCGCAGTCAGAATATAAAATACCGCATTAATACGAATTGCAAGAACGCTTGTCGGCGAAGCAAACAAATATTTCAGGCCTATGAGAACAATCAGGTATAAAGATGAGGATACCCCGAATACTCTCTCATTCTTATTGTAAACCAGGCCGTTCCCCGAATGAAAATTATCCGCATACCTGAAGGTGATGTACGCGTCGTCGAAGGGTATAACCGGACAATTCGCATGCCAGTGAACAGCATAAAAGATCGTCGAGAGAAAAATCGCCGACGATACTACGGTCAAAGTAAACTTAACGGGTTGAGTCTTCCATCTCATAGCCGCCTGGGAATGTCCCACCTCCCATGCATCCATCCCCTCTAAGTTTTTCGTCGACTATTCGTTTCAACAGGCCCGTTTTATCGGAAGTGTGGTCAGCTCCTGTTCGTTATAACCATAATAGATGGAAAAGAGCAGAAAATCAATAGAATATTTGAATAAAAGCATTCCGACGTATCATTTTTTCAAGGCCGGCCGCTTCCCACTATCAAGCAAAGCCCATTACGAACGCAACGTACATATCCCCCAGAATACATGAACACCCCCTAAAGAACACACTCGTTATGGCGCGGCTGTACTTATGCCGCCCTCCAGTACGGATCGCCTGAACCTTCAGTAACCTGAATGCTGTTAATAAGATTCTATATGACAAATGCAGGGTTGAAGAGCAGGCGCAGAAAAAGGCGACTGATCACCAGTCCATATTACTCATGGGACTCAAATCAACCTGCGTCCAGTCGTTGCCTGCAGAAAACCAGGTTTGACTTTGATTAACGTTGTTCCAGAGAGCCTGCCCTCCGGAAGTCCTTTTGGCTTGTCCCCGCCCGTAGCCTCTTCCGGACGAAAGATTAGCCCAGGCGATGCGACTCCAGGCTTTCATTTTCAAAGCATTAATATACTTCTGTTGGGCTTTCGACAGATCAACGGATTCTGTATCGTTGCGTTGTAATATTTGTTTTTTAAAGTTTTCCCTTTCCTGTTCGCCGGCTTTTTCCCAGGCCAGCCTGAATCGTCCCCAGATAAGAGGATAGGCCCTCAGAGCTTTCCGTTCCTCTTTACCCATTTCTTTATAGCGTTCTATCAGCGATTGTTTGAGGGTGTCCCGTTGTTGATTATTGAGTTTAATCGGCCGACCTTCGGAGAGACTGCCGTAGAATTCGAATAGCTCGATCATGGCGGCGAAGGTTTGTTCAGCAAGGGGCAGATCGCCGGGTACGATTATCGATGCTTCGGGGTCGGCGAGTTCTCTTACGATTTGAAGCAGGACGGCCTCTTCGGGACCGTCCTGAGTTTCAGTTAAAAGCTGATTTTTTATTGATCTGAAGAATATTTTCTGCTCTTCCTCCGAGAGCTGTTCGATGCGCTTGAAATTATGTCTTATTCTCAAGACGTCGTTCCGTCCTTCCGGGCTTTTTTCAAATTCAGTTTTAATGGCTGATCTAAGGCGTCTTTTCTGGTCCTGAGTAAGCGGCATGCCGAAACTGCATTCAAGAAGCTTGTAGTAAAGTACAACATCCTCGCCCAATAATGCCGGATCGCCTGGAACTATTATTTCGCTTCCTTTTGTAACGATGAAGGATTGATTTAATATCTCATTATCGCTCTGATTCTGCGTTTTTTCATTTTTCTCCGGTTTGTTTAATTCTGCCGTTGCTCTGGAGGAAACGCGTGAAGCCGAAGCTGCAGGCTTATCATCAGGTTCCAGTTTTCCTATGCCGGAGTCGGCTCCTTCTGCAGAAGCGGGACTGCCGTTGAAATAGAGATTAAGAGTATATTCGCAGGGAGAAAAAAGTCCTGACAGTAAAATTCTGTATAGCCCCGGTTTGTCGACTTGATGTTGGAGAACCAGGGAATTTTGTCCGGACTGATGCATAGCTTCCGCCAGGTATCCCCAGTTTTCATCGGAAAGCATTATGGTCATATCATCTATTTTTCCCGTGGCTTCCGCTTTGATTTCACCGGCTTCCGTCACCCTGATTATAAACTCGTCACGGTCATCACTGGGGATGTTTCCGGTCCAGGATTGCGCTGCAGTTACGGCCGGAATCAGGAATATGGCCATAAGAACCGTCGATAATTTCATGGTTTTCTCCTTTCCGCTGCTGAGATATTTTTTTAATGAGCCCGGTCCCTCTCATACCAAAAGCTAAAAACCGGCGCTAAACCGGCTGCGGTTGAGTTAATCCGTGCGTTAACATTTTAAACCGCAACCTTACAATGGCATTTCGGAGCATATTATAACCCTTCGACAGGGAATTACAACTCAGTCAGCTACTTTTTCCTTTTTTTCAGAAATTCATCAATCAAACCGGCAGTGGAGGAATCATGCTCGCCAGTCTTGCCGCTTTTCAATTCCGGCAGGATAACGCCGGCCAGTTTTTTGCCCAGTTCTACTCCCCATTGATCGAAGCTGTTGATGTTCCATATTACGCCCTGAACGAATATTTTGTGTTCGTAAAGCGCTATCAGTCTTCCCAGCGTACGGGGGGACAATTCGTCAATAAGAAAGGTATTGGTGGGTTTATTTCCCGGGAATGTGCGATAAGGAGCCAATCGTCGTGCTTTTTCTTCGGAGAGACCTTCTTTTTTCATGTTTTCTATTGCTTCTTTCTCAGTCAGTCCGAAAGCCAGCGCTTCTGTTTGAGCGAAAAAATTGGCCATGAGTTTTTCATGGTGATCGCCCGTGTTTTCGGGAGGATTGATGAAGCCGATGAAATCAGCCGGGATCATTTTTGTCCCCTGGTGCATCAACTGGTAAAAAGAATGCTGACCGTTCGTGCCGGGTTCTCCCCAGATGATCGGTCCTGTCTGATAATCGATTTTACGCCCCTGTGAGTCGACCGATTTACCGTTGCTTTCCATGTCGCCTTGCTGAAAATAAGCGGGAAACCTCGACAGGTAATCGCTGTAAGGCAGCAAAACGTGCGTCTCCGCTCCGAAAAAATCTCCGTACCATATTCCCAGCAGCGCCATGATGACCGGAATATTTTTTTCATAAGGCGCGCCAAGAAAATGTTTGTCGACATCCTCAGCCCCCTGCAGCAATTCCGCGAACTTTTCATAACCGATTCGGCAAACGATGGGCATGCCGATAGCCGACCATAGCGAGTATCTTCCTCCAACGAAATCCCAGAATTCAAACATGTTATCGGGATCGATGCCGAATGCTTCCACTTTATCTCTCTCCGTCGATAACGCCGCAAAATGGTTTTTTACTGCGGCTTCGCCGAGTTTCTCAATCAGTGCGTTTCGAGCTGTATGAGCGTTCGTCAGCGTTTCCTGCGTCGTAAAAGATTTTGATGCCACAAGAAACAGCGTCGTCTCAATATCGACTCTTTTCAAAACCTGTAAAACGTCCGCTGCATCTACATTGGATACAAAATGAACTTCCGGTCCGTCCGCGTAATGCTCCAAAGCCCGGCAAACCATTTCCGGGCCCAGGTAAGAACCCCCTATGCCGATATTTACGACATGCTCGATCCTTTTTCCCGTATAACCGGTCCAGTCACCGTTTCTTACAGCATCAGAGAAGCGGTGCATTTTTTCACGAACTTTCCTGATATCGGGCATGACCTCTTCGCCGTCTACAAAAACCGGGCGTGAAGAAAAATTCCGCAATGCCGTGTGCAGAACCGCACGGCCTTCAGTCCAGTTGATCTTTTCGCCGTTAATCATCTTCTGCGTATATTCCGCAACGCCGCATGCCCGCGCAAGATCGATCAGTCGCTGCATGCACTCCTGATCAATAAGATTCTTGGAATAATCAAAAAGAATATTTAAAGAGGATTCATCAATGGAAAATTCGTTGAACCGTTGCGGGTCTGATTGAAATAATTCTTTCAGATGGACAGACTTTTTCTTTTCATAATGTTCCTCAAGTCGTTGCCATTCTCTCATTTCCTTAAGCATAAAGGACTCCTTTCCCAAGCCGAATATTCTGTTCCCTCACTTTATATTATTGCAAAATAAAGCATTAAAGTCCACTCTGGCGTTTTATCTCATTAAACGGCTGAATAAGTATTAGTCCGGAAGAAATCATTATTGCAGTTTTGACGACAGGAGTTTAATTTTCTTCATAGCGCCGGAAAGGATTCATATATTCCAGTTCAGGAACCGCATATCCGTTCTGATCGGTTATTCTGCAGTGAAACCCCCAATCGCCGTTATATTGGGTGATCTTCAGGAGCAGTTTATTATTGCCTTTTTTCATTTCTACCGGGATTATGTCTTGATCCAGCAGGAGTTTTCTGTTCAGGTTTTTCGACCAGACCGGTTCATCGTTAAACCATACCTTGATGCCGTCGTCGGAACCCAGGCGAATGTGGACTTTCCTGTCGACTGCAGATTTGACTATGGTTAACGCGTAAACCAGGACTTCCCGGTCGGGTTGAAATAGGGGGAGCAGGTTTCGGGTATCCATATTACTTATGGACTTCCATTTCATGGGTCCGCCTTTGCCGTCATAGACAGCCGTGAGATTGATTTCTTTTTCCGGCGGATAGGCCTGATCGAATCTCTTCCCGTCCGTATTGTCGAAAGGTCCGATTACAGCCCAGTTTTTCGCCCTGATGCCCGTCAGAAGGGCCATGGCTGAAGCCGCGATTCTTTTCACTTTCGGGTTGGGGTCTCGTTTCACCATTCTCAACAGAGCCGCTTCCACCTCTTCATCGCCGATTTTACCCAGCAGTTCGGCTGCAGAAGCGCGGACAGTAGCTTCGGGATTGCTCAGGTCTTTAATCATGGCTGAAGCCGCCTGGTCAGCCGCATCGGGATTATCAAGGCGCAGTATGGCTTCCACTGCTGCAAAACGGACCGTCGGTTCATTGTCATGAAGCATTCTCGCAAGAGCCTCTGCAGTAGATTCATCAGCAATATTGCCCAATGCGAAAACCGCTGCCTGTCTGACCTCCCACCTTGGATCCTTCAGAACCGCAGTCAGCGCGGGAACAGCCTCTCTCCATCCTAATTTCCCCATCATGTCGGCTGCGGCCAGGCGCACGAAGGGGTCATCGTTTTCCAGGGCTTTCATTAGAGTACGAAAAGCCGCCCGGTTACTTTCCGGCATATTTATCCTGAAAAGCGACCCGGCAGCCTCAATAAGCAATTCCGGACTCTCCAGCGCGTCAAGCAGCGCCGGTGCGGCCCGACCGTCCTGGATTCTTCCCAGGGCTTCAATGGCGTATTTTTTAACCGTCAAAGAATCGTTAACAGCGGCCTCTATCAGTCCGGTGACTGCAGCGGACCGTTTCATCTTGCCCAGCGCTTCAGCGGCATATTTCCTCACCGCTTCATCCTCGTCTTTCAGGCTGTCCAGTAATATTTCAAGCAGTTTTTCGCTGCCTTTTTCGTCAGCTTTGACATTGCCCAGAATCTCCACGGCCGTGCGCCGGAAATGAACCTCAGCATTTTTTATGCCGCTTGTCAGCATTTCCGTCACATGAGCCGGATGCATGCGCATCAAAGCGCTCTTTGCCGCTGTACGAACATCTCGATTCTCATCGCTCAAATATCCGCCTATGATCCATACTATCCTCGGATTCTTGGAGAAACTCAAAGCCCCCAGAACGCGCCTGCGCACCCTTGCCTCATGAAATGAATCGCCGCCGGAGCTGTCCAAAACCGATATCAGACTCCCGGCGGCTTTTTCGCCGAAAGACCGGAAGAGAGCGCCGGCGGGAAAATTCTGCATATCAGGAGACTCTTTGACGGCGTTGATCAGAAACGGCAAATCTTTCATCTCCCCCAGATCAATCAGCGCCTTAATCGCAATGGGCCTGGTTTCCGGATGATCCAGCGCATTAATGAATTTGTCCGCAAAAGTATCCTTATGTTCATGTATAACCGGCGAATCTCCTTTCATAAGCCTGATGATATATCCGATACCGGCTTTGCGAACATCGGGGTCCGCATCCTGCAGGGCGCTCGTCAGAGGAATTATGTTTGCCTGTCTCCCCTTTTCCATTTTGGTCGTATGGCGGGATATCGCTTTAATTTTGTATTCTTTCGGTATCCGGAGCATCAGAGGTTCTTCGAAAGGAAACGGCAAGCACAAAAAGGCTGTCACGCCTATGAGTAAATACGTCAAGCCTTTTAATGACCTTTCCGTACGCTTTTTTGTCGTTAACTCTTTCGAAATAAGCAGCATGACGGAAGCAGAGAGCGTTGCAGAAATGATCGAAATCCAATTCAAAGTCATTAAAGACCTGAAACCTGCTGCAGCAAGAATAAATGCTGTTGGAGGAGCGAAATTCCGTTTTTTGAAAATCACGTAACTGATTGCTGCTCCTGTTAAAGCCTGAAGGATCCATAAGGACTGATGACCGAACAAAAGTCCCGGATTATATGTGCTGACGGCAACCCAGGAGATGGAAGCCAGAATCAGAAGCAATCCGACTGTCTGATGCCTGGTTAAACGGCGTTTCAATCGCGAACATCCGAATGCGATTATTTGAGGGAAGACCAGGATAGAAAAAAGGCCAGAAAAAACAGGGGCAAGCGACCGGCATACAATGTCGCGGCAAACATAATTATTACGCTGATGAATCCCATTCGCAGACGAAAACCGTGATCGTTTTCAAATTGTGTATGCTCCGGTCGATTCATGCCGTTCGCCCCCGCGATTTCAACAGAAAAGAGAGGGCGTACATCAATGCCGTAAAGATCAGAAGATTACGTATGCCGAAAGATAACGCGGAATACTCGAAAAGTCCTCCCAGAATGGCTCCGAGTAAATTTGAAGCAAAGGCGCGTTCGATTCTCGGGGATTTTTTGAGAGAAGAGGCGAATATAATGCCGGCGAAGAACAGCGGCATACCGGTAATTGCTGCAGATGTTATTATTTTAATGACGGTTGGTTGCGCGAGCAGGAGATCTGCAGGAATAGAATAAGAGAGGCATAATGACAAAAACAGCAGGAAATAATAAGCCTCATTCCGTTCAATTTTAATACGGCTTACATAAAGATTAGCCAGAAGAATAACCCCCAGGGCCGCTGAAATGACTATGGAATTCACTACCCAGGTGGACCCGAAGAGAAGAGCCAGTTGGGTGATGCTTTTTATTTGAAGCAGCAGAAAAGCGCTGCCCAGGAAAAAGAAGTGAAAATTGACGTTCAGGGCTTCAGGAAAAGCGGCTCTAATGACCAGTATCGACGTTGCGGTTATAAGGATGATCATGATCCAGTATTCAATCGGAACCCGGCGTTTTTCCAGGTACAAAAAAGGCCAGTCGTCGGTAGCCTTAGCGACTTCGGGATCGTATGAATATTTATTGGCGTGACGCAGCTTCAACAGGGGAAAATCCGGCATCTCATCCACGTTGAAATCATCGACGCCCGGTCCTGTGACGAACAGGACGCTGCCGTCGTAAAAAGTCGAAAAGACAAGGGGCTCTTCTGCGTAAACTTCAGTCAGCATATTGAATATTCTTTGTCCTATCCAGCGACGATTTACGCTGAAGGTTAAAGCGATCGTTCCGTTCTCCTTCAGGTGTTCGGTCGCATCTCTGAAGCTGTCCAGGGTATAAACGAAGTTATCGAGTCTGATGCTGGACCTGGCCGACAACATCGTATGTGAGTCAAGCAATCCGTAAACGATCATGTCGTAATTTTCATCCGTTCTGTGCAGAAAAGACCGGGCATCATCCACGTATGTCGTTACTTTAGAAGAATGATACGGTTTTTCCGGATGCAGCTTGAAGCCTAGCTGTAAAATATCCCGGTCGATTTCAACAGCGTGCACAACTTCAGCGCCGTGCCTTAATGCCGCCGCAGCATCATTCCCCGCTCCTGCTCCCAGAATCAGGACTTTTGTGCAGTCGCTCACGTAATATGGCAGATCATAAGCATAGGCGTATTTTGAAAGAAAAGGGGCAGTGAATCCCTGTTCACTTATATATTCCTCAGATAAATTCAATATCCTTTGATGATAATCCTGGTTAACCGTCAAATTGTAACCGTATTCTAAATCATTCTCTACCAAAGGATCAATGTCGATCTTGTAGTAAGGCGACCAGAGGGAATCTCCCTGGTTTGCGAATAATACCAGTAAACATAGCCCCGTTAAGACCGATGATAGGAAAAGAAAACGCCGCTGTGATCGAAAAAGTATTGCAGTTCCAGTAAAGCCGAATGCAAACCAGTAAATCGGCGACAAGGAGAGAGAAGAAAGGACCGAAAAAGCCCAGGTTCCTGCCAGGCTGCCCAATATGTTGATCGTGTAGGCTTTTATCGGACTGAACCTCTGCATCAGCTTGCCCGTATGTTGACCGAGCGGCACGAATACGAGCGTGTTGAATAAAAAAAACGCCAGGAATAAGGCATAGAAAATCAACGTCGTCGATAAATTGCCGGGTGCATAAGACCAGATGAATTCAGTTTCCGCCGGAGAACCGGAAAGAAATTTGTCAGGCAAAAACATTATGACAAGGGAATAAATGGAAATAATTAACGGAAAAAAAGGAAAAAAACTGGTTTTACGATTCGATGCCGCAAACCCGACACCCAACCCCAGAAATGCAGATATCAGCGGCAGATTTTTGTAATATGCGAAAATCCTCAGCTCGGTCGACAAATGCCGGATAAGAAGAATCTCAAAAAATAAACCTAGAAAACTGACCAGAAAAAGGTCTAAACTCTTGTTAAAGCCCCCAATGTGAACATAGTAATCCTTAAATGAACCAAAAAGAGCCGCCGTTCGCTGAAAAACATGATTCAGAGACGAAAACGATTTATGTGCCTTGTTTTTGATTGGTTCACCTTTTTTGATTAACCGGCTTTTCATGTTATGTCATATGATATCCAACGTCGCGCAGAGGAGGCTCAACATGAACGGCAACGAATAGAGTATATAGTCATATCATGTTCGATTCAACCAGAATGTACCATGGTATGGGATGGAGGAATGGATGGATGGGGTAAGGATGGAATGATGGGTACTGGGCAAACCGGGATGGCGCTATTTCGTAAAATATTTGACTGATTTAATTCCCATTGAGAAACAAACCATGACCTACAACTCTCTTTTTGAAGAACTCACATATGTTTTTTAGATCAAGTTTAAAGTTCGATGTATTCATCTTGATCGCTAAATAGTGCCTGTCCATAAACTCGAATCTTGATTCAAAATTTAATGCTGGACAGCCACTTGGGTTTTTGATCCATAAACGGGCGAATTTTTCTTAAGGCAAGGAAGGCAATGATTTGCGAGGTAGGGGTATTGCTTATACGTTGACTGAGCAAATCCGCAGCCTGACGCAGTATTAGGGAAAATCGCCGTTTATGGACAAAAACTAAATAATCAATCAAATCCAGGTTTTTCTTTTTGTCCGGCATATCAACACCGAAAGGAACAACATGATGAGGGTCAGTTTGCCGATGTAGCCGAAAGCGGGTATGGGCGGAGGTGAAGGAAGAGGGGTCAATGTCGGAGAGGGAGATAGCGGCGTTAAAGTGGGGGAATTGGAGGGTGAGGCGGAAGGGCTTGCCGTTGCTGAAGGAGTAGATGAAGGGGTGGATGTCATGCTCGGCGTCAGGGTTGGTGATGTCGTTTCGGTAGGCGATGGAGTGGGAATGATCGCTCGTTGAGCGCGGAAGTTATTGTGAAAGAGCCAGTGGTATGGTTCGGGCTGGGGAATGGAGCCGTCATCCATAATATTGGTTCCATGATAACCATATTGGTTCCAGATGCTCCTGCAGTCGGACCAGGTTTCTCCGACAGGTTCGAACGCCCGGACGCCCGTTTTCGATCCGAAAGCATAGTTGTTGCATACCGCAACGATTTCCGCTTCGCCGTCATCGTCGATATCTGCCGTCAAAGGATATTCGATAAGCGTACCCGAAGGATTTTCTATTTCATGAAGAACTGAGCCTATAGCGCCGTCATATACTCTCACATAATAATGGTCCTGTCCGACCAGTTCGAATATGCCGTCGCCGTTGAAGTCGAATGCCGTGCAACCGGTTCTTTGAGATGACGTGTCCACGATTGGCTGCTGCCACAGTAATGCTCCCGAACCGTCGTACACGCCGATGTGATCCCGGCCGGATACCGCCGTCTCCGGATATCCGTCACCGTTAAAGTCAGCTATGCATGGCGCCCCGTTCCCGCCGCCCTGATGAGAAACCGGACCCCATAGTTTTGTCCCCCCGGAATCGTAAAGATAAAGCGATCCCAGGAAGAAGAAAACCACTTCTGGATTTCCGTCAAGATCAAAATCCGCCGCCGCACAAGCTCCGAAAATATTATCAGGCGCCTGCCACAGTATAGTACTATCGTAATTATAGACCGTGCGCCCTTCAATAATTTCCAGGAAACCGTCCAGGTCCAGATCGACTGCTGCAGCCTGCAGAAAACCCTGCTGTTCGGAACCTGTCCACAGCAGATTGCCGTTATTGTCCATAACGGTAGTTCCGCAGATAATCTCGGGTGTTCCGTCGCTCTCCAGATCGGCAATAGTGAGCGTTCTAATTGACTGAGTCGCTGCTGGAAGGGCGCTGTACCACTTGAAAGAACCGTCATGCTCGAAAGCCAGGGTCCCGTTGCCGATGACCGGCGCTGCCGGCGCTACTATTTCCACATATCCGTCGCCGTCAATATCCGCTGCTGCTATACCCCCGCTGGGTTGAACATGATGACTCGGTGAAGAAACAGACCATAGTTCCGTTCCCGTTGCCGCATCCACAGCGCGTAAAACTCCATAATTCGAGTATCCTGTCGTTGTGCTCCACGTGCAAAAAATAACCGCAGGCTGCTGTCCGCCCGGCCCAAGCGGCGCTATTATCGCCGGTCCCATTACCTGCGTATGATCCGGAAAAACAGCGCTGGAATTCCAGTTCCATTTTTCCTGAAGATCAGCATGCACGCAACGAACTGATAAAAAATGTAAAAAAGCGACGGCGAAAAATAACCGCTTATTGATTGAAATTCTGGTCATTACTGCTTCCTCCTTCCGGTCAGCGCAATAAGATTAACAGTTCCGGTCCGCTCAATATTTTACTGATTTATTAGCGAGATAACAAAATCAGGAACTTTTTTACCACAGCTTTTTTTGGGACTGATCAAGCCGGCATTACGCTTTTTCAAAAGATCAATTGATTGAAATCCCCATTAAGAAATTAACCCTCACCCTCAACTGTCTGATTTAACCAAATCAGCGCTTTTTTTTCATTGAGGGCCTTTTGTTCCGGTATCAGGGCAGGTATCGCCATCGCTGTCGCAATCGTAATAAATAATTACGCGGATATGTGTATTGTCGTTATCAGATTCCCAGGGATGCGATCCTGTGATTTGATTTTCGTTTTTTTTGATAGTAATAAAAAATGATCGGGAGGACTCTTGTCGAAACCTGGAGTTCGTTTTGAATTTAACTTGTTGAAAGGAATCGAATTTAATTTAAGGAAATGCTTGGAATTGTCTGATATCAAAGGAGAAATTTTATGAAACATGTTGGAAGCAGAACTTTGCTGTTGATTATGTTTATTTTCATGACCAGCGGGATTTTTTTGACTTCATCCGCGTGGTGTCGCTCCGACGGAGAAATTTACGGCGGTTTTGAAAGCAGCGACTGGTGGACTGAAGTACGGCAATCAATCAAGGATTCCGAATATTGCATAACATTTTCGGACGAGGTTGTGCACAAGGATATCGGTTCAGCGTATCAGGCTCCGAACAGGCGTAATGATTTTCGAACGTATTTTCCGGGTTCTGGAGTCGTTTTTACGCCGAGGAAAAAAAGTCAGGAAGGCTGGTTATGTCGAATCGAACTTTCGGGAATGGGACGCGGTGAGAGATTCGAGCAGGTATCGGCGCCCGACGTCAACGTAGTAAAGAACAGGCTGGAATATTGCCGGGAGGGCCTTGTAGAGTGGTATGCGAATGAGGAGAAGGGGCTGGAGCAGGGATTCACTCTTTTGAATCGTTCTTTTGAAAACGATGGTGAAGGCCGTTTTTATCTTGAACTGGCGGTAACGGGCGATTTAAGTCCGTCGGCGAGATGCGTTTCAGTAGAAGCGATAGAATTAAGGGACGGTTCGGGCAAATCGATATTGAGATATGGAGAACTGTACGTTGCTGATGCCGTCGGAAGAGAGCTGGAATCGAGTTTGTCCGTGACGGAAAATGGAGCGATAAGGTTATATGTAGACGATGCCGGCGCTGAGTATCCCATCTTCATCGATCCTTATTTTACGGCAATGGTCCTGGAACCTTTATGGACTGCTGAAGGCGACCAGGATTACGAATGGTTCGGATATTCGACGGAATCAGCCGGCGACGTTAACGGCGACGGATACGAGGACGTGATAGTGGGCGCCCCACGGTATGACTGCAGCACAGGTAGGGCGGTTCTCTTTCATGGTTCGGCTACCGGACCTTCTTCCACGCCGTCCTGGACCAAGATAGGAGAATCCAGCTCAAAATTCGGTTATTCCGTATCTCCGGCAGGCGACGTGAATTCCGACGGGTACGACGATGTGATCGTCGGGGCTCCCGGGTCCTCATGCGGGATTCCCGGCGGAGCGGCTTACGTATATCACGGTTCACCATCGGGATTGAATTCTTCGCACGCCTGGTCTCATATTTGCGATCAATGGACCTATCAGTATGGATATTCGGTAAACACAGCCGGGGATGTGGACAACGACGGTTACGACGACGTGATTGTCGGCGTAAACTATTATGGTATGGATAATTCAGGGTATGCCTACGTATATCACGGTTCGGCCTCAGGCCTAAGCGCTGCAGCCGATTGGGAAGCCGGCGACTACAATGATTATGAAGAGTTCGGAACCTCAGTAAGCACAGCCGGCGACATCAACAATGACGGATATGACGACGTTATCGTCGGCGCTCCCCGTTATACCTCCTGCGGCAACGGTTCCCTGGAAGACGGTCGGGCCTATCTTTATCACGGAACTTCTTCAGGACTGGAAACGAATTATTCCTGGGCGGTTTCATGCGACGACAGTTGGTCTTATTTCGGTTCCAGCGTCAGTTCCGCCGGAGACGTCAACAACGACAGTTATGACGATGTGCTGGTGGGCGCACGAGACTACGGTCGCTACGGCAAAGTATTCTGCTATCTGGGTTCCGATACGGGATTAAGCGGTACGCCGGACTGGAGCGTTGAAGGGCCGCCTTCCGATTACGGACAATTCGGCGCGGGTTTGGCTGCAGGCCGAATTAACGATGACGATTTCAATGATGTAATTATCGGCATGGAAGATTACGCTATGAATAACGGCGCAGCCTTCGTCTATTACGGAACGGCTGACGGACCGGCTGATCTGCCCGCATGCAAAGCTTACGGCGGGTATGATGCAAAATTCGGTTGTTCCGTCGGTTCAGGCGATTTCGACGGCGACGGGCTGGACGACATCATCGTCGGCGCCCTGAGATACGGAGATAATTCCGGTTTTGATCCGGGGAGAGTCGTCATGTTCAATTCATTGAACTTCACAACGCTGGAAATGAATCCGTGGTGGAGTTATGAGGGCGAGCAGGAAGAGGAGCATCTTGGCTTTGCCGTGGCTTCTGCAGGCGATGTGGACAACGACGGTTACGATGACATTATCGTCGGCGCTCCCCATTATGATACCTGCTCGAACAATGTGGGCAGGGTTTTCGTGTTTCACGGTTCAGAAACCGGGCCCGGCACATCTCCGAACTGGACGCAATACGGCGATGACGATTCTCCGATGTTCGGTTATTCCGTCGCTTCGGCCGGAGACGTCGACAATGATGATTTTGCCGACGTCGTTATCGGGGCGATAGGCGCTACCTGCGCCAATCCCGGAGGAAGCGCATTCGTTTATCACGGGTCTTCTTCAGGCTTGAGCGGCGCTCCCAACTGGACCGATACGGTTTCCACCTATTACGCCAATTTCGGCTGCTCGGTCAATTGCGCCGGCGACGTGAACGATGACGGATACGATGACGTGATCATCGGCGCAAGATACAGCGGTAATGATTGCGCCGGTCACGCCTACGTCTATCACGGTTCTCCCGCGGGATTGAATTCTTCTCCGGGCTGGCAGGCGGGTAATTACATCACTTACGAAGACTTCGGCGAAGCCGTGGCCGGCGCCGGCGACGTCAACGCAGACGGGTACGACGACGTCATCGTCGGCGCTCCCTATTACAGCTCATGCGGATGCGGCGGCTCAGAAAGCGGACACGCCTACGTCTTCCACGGCTCCAGCTCAGGCGTCAGCCCGACATATACCTGGCTCGTCACTTCGGACTGGTACTGGAGCGAATTTGGGTACGCCGTTTCAGGGGCCGGCGATGTCGATAACGACGGATATGACGATGTTGTGGTCGGCGCCAGAAGCTATGGTTGCGAGGCAGAAGGTAAAGTTTATCTTTTCGGAGGCTCATCAGCAGGGCTGGAAACCGCGCCTTCTTGGGAAAAAATGGGCGATATGTACGGAGAATTCGGTTCAAGCCTGGCAGGCAATGCCGACATCAATAACGATGAATATGCCGACGTCATTATCGGCATGAAAGCCTGGAACTACAATAACGGAGCTGTCTACGCATTCGCAGGCTCAGCAGAAGGACTGGAAAACGAACCCGTTTGCGTCTCCTATGGTTACGATGAAGAACTCGGATGGGCTGTCGATACCGGCGACGTCGACGGGAACGGCATAGACGACATTATCGTAGGCTCGCGACTCTACTCTAAACAAAATTCATCACAGATCGGAAAAGTCTCACTCTTCTCATGCATTCCCCCAGTTCCCACGCCAGTTCCCTCACCTACGACCATCCCAACTCCTGCTCCAGTGCCTGCTATGGGCGGCGCCGGTATAGCCCTGCTCGCTGTCTTCTTCGGATCAGCGCTCTTCGTCTTAAGAAAAACCGTGGCGTGAGGTGAAGCGAGTCAAAAAACTATTTTCATTTCTACAAAGACTCCGGGGTTACGAACTGTCGCTCCATCATCGCTATTTTCGCATGATCGCATCCCTTTTCGCCGCCTTGACATATTACGACAATACTATTAAATAAAACTATGCTCAACTTTGCTGCCGAATCCCTTTAAACGTGAAGCAAAGTAAACAGGATGCCGTCAGAAAAGTTGGAATACTGGAAACTCATATTGTTCACTTCTTCTCGAATCGTTTAATGACTTATGAAACAAAAAAGTTTCTCATCGCGAATCGAAATAAGAAAATTTCTGCTGAACGGTCATAAGTCGCGAAACATTCTCCTGTTATGCGCTCTAGTGACTTTCATCTTCGCCGTTGCGCTGGAGATCAGAGGTCATGATCCCCGCAGGTGGGAGCAGGAAAAGTTGTTCGCTGCACTTGAAAAACTTATTACTACTGATAAAACCGAAAGAATTAGCAAACTGGCCGACATCGGTTTGAAAAAATTCGACGAGGCGCCGGAAAACAAGGCCACACTTTATTTTTTTAAAGCGCATGCCTTGAAAAACGAGAAAAAATACGAACAGGCGCTGCAGCATTACAATAAAGGCTTGGAAGTAAATATCCCGTTCGATCACGTCAGGGTTCCTTTATACCAGGGGAAGGCCGAAGTTTTAAGGTTGACGGAGCGGTATGATGAAACGACTGATTTATACATCCGTTGTCTTGGAGAGATAAACAACAATACGTACAAAATGTGGGCGCTGCAGGAAGGATGGGTTCTGCTTCGGGATACCAAAAGATACGACGAGGCTGACCGGCTGATCGCCGCCGCCAGAGAAGCCTTCAGCGGAGACCCTGTTCGGATGGAGGAAGTATCGAGGATTGAATCAGAGCTACGTCGTTTAAAAAGCGAGTTAGTGACTGTCCACAAACTCGATTGTCGATTCAAAATTTAATGCTGGACAGTCACTGCGGTTTTTGATCCATAAACGAGCGAATTTTTCTTAAAACAAGGATGGTAAGGATTTGCAAGGCAGGGGCGGCGCTTATACTTTGACTGAGCA
>CAZUFC010000050.1:0-55572 GCA_964619725.1 uncultured bacterium
CCACGAATCTAACGAATCGCACGAATCAGGAAAGGGACATTACGGGAATTTATGGTTTCGCTGTCGGACCTGAACTGGAAAACATTCATTAGCTGCAATTCACGGTCGCGTCTCCATTCTTATTCGTGGGATTCGGGTGATTCGTGGTTGTATTCCTGATTAAAATCGTTAATGACGCGGCGGCAAAGCTGTAATACGGTCCTTGAAACGGTTATGCTTTATTTTTTTTACCACGAATCAAATGAATACTAGAATCGCCGTTGCGTGCCCTTGCAAGTCGTTAAAACTTTAAACGTCGCAGATGATTGCCTAAGCTTTCATCTCCCCTGATTCTTTTTCGATTCGAATGATTCGCGATTCAAAAATTAAAATTTTTCAGTAGAACTTACAGAATTTACTCTTTTTCCTTCGAACGTCTCATTAAATCCAGCATCTCCCGCTGGTTCTTCTCCACACCCAGACCCAGACTGAAAAATTCTCCTACACCGTAAGTCAAAACAGCTTTCAGCAATCCGCGCATCGTCGACTGAACCCAGCCCCAGAATCCCGGCTCAAATTTGAATCCGTTAAACAAACCGTAGATGAACAACAATACGCCCAATACTTTTAAAGATATGGAAATGTAACGAAGTACAGGATATCTTTCCAGCATTTTCTTCCTCCTCGCTTAATTCTTTCTTTGAAAACAATCACTATTCCTGAAGGCATAACCCGCTTCCGGGCTCTTCACCTCCACTTCCTTCTTCCATCGCTCATCAATCAACTGCATCTCCCGTAAAAATAAAATTCATATCGCACGATACTCTGTCGCTTTCCTCGATCATACCCATAAGCGTTCGCTTCTCTCCACAGCCGCTTCCTCTGATTGCAAACGAATGACCTCATGCATCAAATGCATCTTCCGACATTCGTTATGTTAATCGCTGTTTCCGTAAATTTCAAGTCTTATTTATCCGTTCAATCAATTTTTGAATGCCTCCCCCCTTGCCGGCCTTCCCTGATGAAATGTCGACACGCCACACCCCCCAAAAATGATAATAATGGAAATTTTGGTAAAAATTTCTTGACAGGCGCTTTACGCTTTGATAATTATTAAGCGTCTGGATGGGGACGATTATTTCGCCTCTTTAAGTTTTGTCATCAGCAGAAGACAGCATTTATTTTGAATTGTTTAATCATTACAAAGCATTGACCTGTCGAGGGCAGGAAGTATTAGGGGAATGTAGTGAAAGAGATAGAATTATCGATAATTTTTTCGATTCCGAGCGAATCTCCAGAGCTTGAGGGAGTGTTGGGTCGTTATTGCGAGGAATGCGAAGCGAAGGGGCTGGATTATGAGTTAATAGTATCGGTATGCGTGGGTTCTGATTCGGATGAGGAGCGGATATCCCGGCTTTCGGAGCGTCATAACAGGATCAGGGTAATAAGATTTCCATCGCGGTTAGGCATGGGCATATTGCGTTTAGAGGGGTTAAAGTCTGCCCGGGGACGCTTGGCGGCATTTTCGGACCCAGACGGTTCTGTTCCTCCAGAGGAATTAATACGATTATCGGAGGAAATCGGTGAAGCCGACGGCATAATCGGTTCTCGATGGTTGGAAGGTTCGAACGCTCCGGGGCCTCAGCCGGCGTTCCGGCCCTTAACGAGCCGCTTGTTCAACTGGTATACGAGAATAGCCTTAGGCCTGCCCTTTCGGGACACTCAATGCGGCGCCAAGGTATTTCGGAGGGAATCGATCGAGCCAATTATTAATGATATAATAACGACAGATCATGGATTTGATGCATGTTTATTGAGAAGGGCTTTAAAGGCTGGATTGAAGGTAAGAGAGGAGCCTGTAAGCTGGTTGGGCGAGAGACTGCCCCGGGTGGGTTGGCTGCGATACATACCTGAGATGTTGACAGCGGTTATGGCGATTCGTCTGAATGAAATAACGGAGCGAAGTAGGCGCTGTACTGGAAGTATCCGGATATTACCGGAGGAAATGAGCGTTCTGGAAGAATCGGAACCTCTGGTAGGGATATTGATACCCTGCCGAGAGTTGAGCTCGGAGGTGATGGAGTGTGTAAGATACTGTTCGCGAATGGATTACGTCAATAAGGAGATCATATTGTTGCCTGACGAGGAATGCGAAGCTCCGGACTATCCAGAAGTAAGGATTCAGCCTACGGGCCCGGTAAAACCTGCGGTGAAAAGAAATATGGGCGCAGAGAAATTGCCGGTTTCCTGTCGTCTGATAGCGTTCATAGATTCTGATGCATTTCCTCGTGAAGACTGGTTGAGTAATGCGGTTCGTTATTTCAGCCGCAAAAATGTAGGCGGACTGGGCGGTCCGAATCTGACTCCCGGTTCCGATACGGCTCGTCAAGCCATAGGCGGTCAGATATTAGGTTCGCTGGTAGGCACCGGCGGATTTTCGTTGCGATATCGATTGCGGCTCAAGTTCAGACAGGGACAACCGGTAAAAGAAATGCCTTCGTGCAATTTACTCGTCAGGAGAGAGGCATTTGAAAAAGTCGGCGGATTCGACGAGAGCATATTAACGGGTGAAGATGCGAAACTCTGTTTTTCCATAAGGCGATCAGGACAAAGAATACTGTATGCTCCAGACGTCATCGTATATCATCACAGAAGGCCATTGTTTTTACCTCACCTGGAACAGATACGGCGATACGGCCGGGACAAAGCCTGGGTAATAAAGGAAGATTTTTCAACGGACAAACTATGTTATTCGCTGCCGTTTCTGTTTCTTGTCGGCCTGGTGACGGGAGCGATTTCAAGTCTGTTGTGGCCTCCGTTTCGTTATCTGTATTTACCCGGCATGTTTTTGTATTTCGCGGTCCTGACTGCCGCTGGTTTGATTGAAGGAGCTTACAGATTGCCGACATTCGTTCTGGGAGCATTTTTGACTCATCTGTCGCACGGTTATGGTTTTCTGATCGGATTGCTCCGCGAATCCCCGATGAAAGGGGCTTCAATGCGAACTGCAGGGCTTAATGTTGAGCAGGAATGCACGCATGAGAGCGAGACATCGATGAATACGGAAACCGGGCGATATGAAGGAGAAAAAGCAGCATGAAAGTATTATTGGGTTATCCTCCACTGGACAGATCGAAAGGTATACCGTTGCTTTCCCAAAACAGGCAATTTCAGTATTTTAAGAACCCCACTTACATGTATCCTGTAATAATGGGGTCTGCGGCGACATATATCCGTTCAGAGGGTCACGAAACGATATACAGGGATGCAGTTGTGGAAAATCTTTCCTGGCCTGAATTCGAGGGGTACATGCAGGAAGCTGAGTATGATCTGTTTGCATTTGAAACCAAAACGCCTGTCGTGCGTGAACATTGGCGCGCCGTCGACAGGATTAAAAAGGCTTCCCCGAAAACGAGAATAGCGGTAGTCGGAGATCATGTGACGGCTGAGCCGATGGAAACCATGGTGAACTCGGCTGTTGATTTTGTAGCGACAGGGGGGGATTATGATTTTCAATTGCTGGGCATAGCGGATTTTTTGGCCGGCGATAAGGAACTGCCTCCCGGCATATATTACCGGGAAAAGGAAAAAATACGGTCGACCGGCCCTTTCGAGCTGTCCGGCGATCTGAACGAATTGCCTGTTATAGACAGGGAATTGACCGACTGGCATCTTTATAATCAGGAACACAACATCAAGGTCAGGCCTTTCGCTTATACCATGGCCGGGCGCGATTGTCCCTGGGGCAAATGTGCATTCTGTTCCTGGCCCACGCTGTTTCCGCGGTTTCGCGTCAGGAGCGTAGACAGCGTAATCAGCGAGATAGACGATCTGGTCGTTCGATATGGAGTAAAGGAGGTTTTCGACGACACGGGCACTTTTCCTCCCGGCGACTGGCTGCACGAATTCTGCCGCGCCATGAAACGTTCGGGATTAAATAGGAAGGTTAATATTTCCTGCAACATGCGGGTTGATTACGTCAGTGAAGATACCGCGAAACTGATGACCGAAGCAGGCTTCCGGTTGCTTAAAATGGGGCTGGAGTCCGGAAATCAGGAAACTCTTGACCGGCTGGAAAAGGGCATTAAAGTGGACCAAATCCGCTCTGCTTCCAGGATAGCTCATGAAGCAGGATTAACGGTACATTTGACGATGATCGTCGGGTATCCCTGGGAAACGCGGCGTCAAGCCATGAATACGGTCGCCCTGGCCGAAAAACTGATGAATACAACGGCAGACCTGCTGCAATCCACAGTCGTCATCCCTTATCCCGGTACCAAACTTTTCGACCAGGCCGTCGAAAACGACTGGTTCCTGTTTGATTGCCGTGATTATGAGAAATACGATATGAGCGGTCCCGTGCTGAAAACCCCTGATATGACGCCTGAGGAAACTCTGGAATTATGCCGGAGCATCTACAGGACATTCTTTTCTCCTTCCTTTGTGCTGAAACATCTAAAACAGATTCGTTCGTTCAAGGATGCGGCTTATCTTCTGAAAGGCGCCAGAGCGGTATTCGGACACCTGTCCGATTTCAACCGGGCTGCCTGAATATTGTGATTATGAAAAATTCGATAAAGCGGACGCAAGAATCTAAATGTAAAAAGAAGAGGCGGAAAAAACTTCGGAGTGCGCTGATAAAGGGATTACCGGTAATAGGCATAATTATTTTCGCTCTTCTTATCAAAAAAACAGGCATAAATGAAATCTCAGCGGTTTTAAAAAATACCAATCCCCTTCACTTCATTCCTGTTCTGTTTATCCAACCCCTGATATTTCTATTGCAGACTCAGAAATGGCATGCGCTTTTAAAGGAACAGAACATCATCGTACCCTTAACGAAACTCTATCGGATGCACTGGGCATCTTTTTATCTGGGGATAATCACTCCCGGCCGCGCCGGAGAGCTGCTGAAAATCCATATGCTTCAGAGGTTATCCGGTCATAATGCGGCCAGTTGTTCGGTCAGCGTTATTCTTGACCGCATGCTTTCATTCGTGCACATGGCCGTGATCGTAACCTTCGGGAATGTTTACATTCTGTTTCTTTTGGGTCGAAGCTGGCTTAACGGCGCATTTTTTATGTGGGGTCTGGCGGCGACGACGGCATCGATCTGCCTGTTATGTATTTTGTATCCCTCCATATTTCGTCGACTGTTGAATCTGTTCAAAAAACGCCTTATTCCCCCCGGCATTCAGAAGAAACTGATTATCCCAATGGTCAATTCCTGGCGATCCAGGCCGGCCGGCATGAAACTCATTAAACCTTTTCTGCTTGGCCTTGTCTCGCTCGAACTCTACTACATCCAGATGATAATCATCTCCCGCATCGTCGGTATGGAAATTTCCCCCTTTGCGTTGAACGCGCTGGCGCCCATCGCAACCCTGGCTGCACTGCTGCCCGTAGCTCCAGGAGGCCTCGGCGTCAGAGAATTCACATTAATCGGATTGCTCTCTCTTTTTCAGGTCCCTCCTGAAAAAACGATGGCGCTGTCTGTTCTTCTGCTTTTTTTCTGTAATTTATTGCCGGGTATCGGCGGCTTCATCGCTGCTCACGGTCCCGGAGGATTCCCGTCGGATTTTCGCAGTATTTTTCCAGAAAAAATCGTTACCGAACATTAAAAGGAGACTGTTTTCCATGAATATTTATACCGCAGAACAAAAGCCGGCTCCCCGTGAATTTCAACGGGTCCGGAGGATTTATCAGGGAAAATATAATTCCGTATCCCCCGAAGCTGACCGCATGATTGAAAAAAAACTCAATGCCGTAACGGTTCAAATCCGCCGTAATATTCCCGGCCTCTATTCCATTATATTAATAGGGGGATACGGAAGAGGCGAGGGAGCGGTCATGCTGACGGATGAGGGGCCTCAAATGGTCAATGATTTCGACTTATACGTTATAACGCAGAAGCAGATAGCGGATGAGAATCTCGAAGATATTGCCCTGGAATGTTCCCGACGCATCGGCGCCGGAGGAATCGCTCATCCCGAAGAATTTGAAGGCCTTTACACTTTTGAAAAATATTTCCATGTCGATATCCGCTGCCTGGTCAGAAAACGTCTTCACCAACTTCCGCCGACCATCCGATACTTTGAAATGAAAAGGACCGCCTCTGTGCTCTGGGGCGAAAATTCTCTCGAATTTTTTCCATACCTGCAGCCGACGGAGATTCCCAAACCGGAAGCCCTGCGGATCATCATGAATCGCATGATGCTGCTATTAATGGCCTTTCATCCCAAGTTCGTCAAAGCGCCGAAAACAGTGACGAAAGACGAGGATGCCGTTCTGAAGTATTACATCGCCAAATCTTATCTTACTATGGCGGAGTCCCTTCTTCTTTATGCCGGCGAATACCAGCCTTCTTATATCGGACGCGCGGAAAGATTGAATCAAATTTACAAAGAAAAATTTCCGGAACTGCACCAGGAAATGCCTGAACTGGCAAGCGACATACTTTTTTTCACTGAATACAAATTAAATCCAAGACCTTCGGAAATCTTTGGAGTTACGGAATGGGACAAATGCCGTCAGAGATTGGGGCGCCTTTTTCGCTGGTGCCTTCAGCATTTCCTTCAAACGGAGATTCCGGATTCCTGGATCGACGTAGCTGAACTGCTCAAGAAAAAACTCGCCAAACCTTACTTCGATGAATATGTCAGCGCCATGCTGTCACGTTATCATCTTGATAATCCTGTTTTAAGACGCCTGGGTAATCACGCCGGGCAGTTTTATCTCCGGTATCGCTATCTCCAGGCCTTGAAACGGGACCTGGGCGTAAATTACCTGCCTGCCTGGCGACTAAACGATCCGGGCTTGCCCATATTATATACCTGCCCGTTAATCCTGTATTCGATCGATACGGAGGCCGGAGAATCAGAGGAAATGATCCGATACGTCATTGAAGAGCTTGATTCAGTTTATCCCGCAACCATACGCGATTACAGTTGGACTCACGGCAAATCCGTATGGATGAAAGCCTACCGGCTATATTATTTGCAGAGGTTCGTATGAAAGAGCATCGGATTCCTAAAACGGTTTTTCTCTATCTGGATGCGTTTCGCCATGAATACCTGAAACATGCTCCGTTCATTTCCAACCTTTACGACACCGGACTTTCCGGACCGCTAAAAGTATCCCCCCTGCATCAATTCGAATTTACAATCTTTTCAGGCATCGATATAGGGCGCCACGATCAATGGGTCTGGTTCAAATACGGCCCGGAAACATCCCCCTTTCGCTTCATTCGTCCTTTTTCCGGGTTACTGACCAAAATCGACGCTCATGAACGCGCCAGGCATGTTCTTCGAACCGCAGTATCCTACGGCGGAGCTTTCCTGAACTACTACAGAGGCCGCACCCGATTTTTGAAAATCGCCGCCATACCGTTCGACAAGGCTCATCTTTTCGGAGTCACCGCAAAAAAATCCTTCATCGACAGAAATCCTATGAAAGTCTCCATGCTTTTCGATATCCTCCGCAAAAAAGGCATTCGATATTTCTGCTCCGAATGGCCCCTGCAAAGTTCGCATGAAGGCATCAAACTCAGACCGCTCCCCAAAAAAGACGCCTCGGTCATGAATATGCTGAAAAGAAAATCCCGAAAATATGATTTTCTGTTCGCTCATCTGTGGACTCTGGACAGTCTCATGCACCGGTATGGAATAGAAGCGCCCCAAGTTTCAGATCATATCAGGCTCCTGGACAATGAAGTGAAATCAATCGTCGAATATTTCCGTAAACGCTTTCCTGATTTCAACCTTATCGTCTCTTCTGATCACGGCATGGTCCCTGTCCGAAAAACCGTCGACGTTATGAAAGCCGTTAAAGATGCAGGACTGCAAGAAGGAAAACATTTTACAGCATTTCCCGGTTCAATTATGGTGCGTTTCTGGCTCCTCCCCCAGGACGAAGAATCGCAGCGAAAAATACTCGGCAAACTGATTGCAGCCCTGGAGAACGTTTCCGGCGGAAGGGTCTATGACAAAAACAATTATGATGAGCTGGGCGTAGCATATCGTCGTGATTTGTGCGGAGATGTCCTTTTCATGGGCGATACGGGAACCCTGGTTTCTCCTAATTATTTCGACGGGGATAAAGTCAGCAAAGCTATGCATGGGTATCTCCCCGTATCGAATGAACTGGACGGACTCTTTATCCTCAAAACATCAGAATTGAAAACCCGTCAGACGATCAAGGGGCTGAACCTGGTCGACATCATGCCGACAATACTGGATGCGCTACGACTGCAAGTTCCTTCTGATTGCGACGGCTGCAGCATTATACGGGAGGCAATGAAAAACAAATCTAAGGCGGCTTAATATGAAAAAAATCGACTTTATTAAAGATACCGTTTTTCTCTTCGAAGACATCGGCGGACGAAACGAAATAAAATATGCAGTCAACAATATTTGCAGCGAATTCTCTGATCTGTTCCCCCGCGACAAATATGCCCGTATCCTGATCAAACCTAACTGTAATAATGATATGATCACTTTCACCGGCGGCACGACAGACCTGCGCCTGATAGCTGCCGTCGTCGAATTCCTCCAGGACAACGGTTTCAACAACATCACCATCGGAGACGGACCTAATTCAGGAGCTTTTCACGCGGGTATCGACGTTCTGCATAGATTGCGGTTAAAAAAATTGGCGCATCACTACGGCATTAAAATCCTCGATTTCAATACCTCAGTCCCTTCCAGAATTAAAATCGGACGACATAAGGCCCTCGTCGCAGATGCCTGTCTGCATAATGATTTTATGATCAATCTTCCTAAATTGAAAACTCATACCGAAGCCTTCCTCTCCGCCGCATGCAAGAATTTGGTCGGCTGCCTTAAAGGAAGGGATAAACGACAGGTGCACTGGAACCTTACGCGCAACATAGTGGAGTTGAACCGAATCATTAAACCGAATCTGCACATCGTAGACGGAATAATAGCCATGGAAGGCGACGGTCCCAGCGCAGGCATTCCCAAAAAATTGGGAGCAATCATAGCCGGGACCAATCCTTTTCTGGTCGATGCCGTTTCAGCCGCCGCCGCAGGCTTCGCCCCTACGGCTGTCCCCTATATTCAATATGCTCTGGAAAAAGGCATCATCATCCTCAAAGACATCCAAAAAACCCAGAAGATACATCCCGTCGGAAACATCAAACCGGCAAACTCCAATCGCCTGGTCAATCTCCTGCTTTCCAACTATGTCATTCTGCCCCGTTATAAACCGCCGCTGAACTGGATAGCCGATTCCAAAACCATACAAAAATTCCTCACATCCTCCGGCATAAAACAGGACGTTTTCATCGCTGAAACTTCAACGCTGAGACCCACCGAAACGGTTCACGACCCACAGGATATCTTTCTGGCAGACGCCTGCCCCATAGGACTTCCCCTGGACCTCCCCGATTTTAAATTCAAAAATTCCGACTGCCTTAAATGCCTCTACTGCTGGTTCCAAGCCCCCAAAAAAATCAAAGTGGGCGGAAATGCCGGGCATCTGAGGCCGCAAATAAAAATGATCAATACTCAAAACTATATTAACAAAATGAATGCCGATGCCGCCTGAACCCGGACCGTTCTTTCGAAATTTGCTCAATCTGTCAGCCTGCGACTCAATGCCCCGGCTCCTTCAACATACGGTAATTTCCAACCCAGCATCCTCTTTGATTCTCGAAAAGCGAGAGAATCAGAATTCGTTGATTAAGCTGACTATCTTCCCCCATCTCCCGCTATTCATTTATAACATTTCAACGACATGAGCTGCAGAAAAACTCAAACGACGCCCAAAACTGAATCTCTCGCCTATGTTCCCCTGTCTGTATCTCCTGCTCAAAAAGCTGCAAAACCTTCCTGGTGCATCTCCAGCGGCTCCGTCAAACATCATGATTTCATCGATACGCTGGATTATGCTTCACGCCTGGGATTGAACGGCGTCGAACTGATTCTAAAAGGCGATGAATCTCCGTCCTATCTGATGAAAGTTCAATCGGCGAGCGTGGAGTCAGGAACCGTCGTCAAGGGCATCCATGCGCCTTTTCTTTCAAAATGCAAAACCTCATATGCACTGCGTCCTTTTTCAACAGTCGACTGGATGTTCAGAAAAGCCGTCGAGGCCGCAGAAATATTGAACGCTGAACGAATTACGTTTCATCCCCTTCCCGCGCTTTTTTCTAAAACAAAATACAGCCGAATTCTCATAAAAGCTCTTGAAAAAAGTCGAAATTCCGCCTTTTCCTTCTCCCTTGAAAATCCGGAACCCAAATTTTTCCCCTGGGCGAGAAATGAATGCTGGTGTTTAAACAGCCTGCATAAATTCATTCGATTCGTCAGGCTTATGAAACTCAGTATTACATTCGATACGTCTCATTGGGCCGTTCGCGGAATGCCCTGCAAACCTTTTCTCATCGTCGCCGGCCAATACCTCGACAATATCCACCTTTCCGATGCAGACCATCTGCAATGTCATAAGCCGATCGGACAGGGACGTATTGATTTTTCAAAACTCTTGCATGCGCTTAAATCAAGAAATTACTCCGGCTCCCTCACGCTGGAAGTCGAACCCGCTGATATGAATTCCATTAAAACAGACTTCACCAAACTCATGAAAGCATCGCCTGAATCCTGGCGAATTCCCGTTATTTGACGTTTTATGAAAAAAGGCAGCTAAAGATGAAAAAAAAGGCGTCATTTGTTTTCAGAAAAATAAGCTTCGCCGTTTTTGCCGCAATAATCTTACTCGGTGCACTGAACCTCAGAATAACTGGGATTCATTTCGGATTTCCCGACCTGGTATACGGCGATGAACACATTCTATCCGGTAAAGCGCTTCAGATGATGGCTAACGCCAGCCTTCGCCCCGACAATATGAATCGCCCCGTTTTCTACGCTTATTTGCTCATTCCGTTCTACGCCCTCACCGGCATTCTCCATTTCGTCCGTTTCGCAGCAGGCTTTGCCGATGAACCGTCATTTATCAAGATGTGGAGATATTATGAAGTCGGCCGATATATCACCGCCGCTTTCGGAACCATGCTGACGGGCGTCGTTTTCCTCACCGCTTACAAAAAAAAAGGCCTCCTTGCTGCAATTATCGCAGGAACACTGTGCGCTTGCGGAACGGTCCAGGTCAAATTTTCGCATTTCATCAAGGAAGATGTTCCGACAGCCTTTTTCTCCGCTTGCACCTTCTATTTTGTTTTTCAGTATGTGAAAACCGACAGAATAAAACATATCCTGGCCGCAGCATGCTTCGCTGGAATAACAGTAGGCGCCAAATACACCGCGGCATTTATTCCCCTAGCTGTCGCCGCTGCGGTTATGAATTCCGTCGATTCCCGATCATTGCTGAAATTTAAACCCATGTCCCGTAAAACTGCCCTGGCGGGAGCCGCCTTGCTCGTCTCAGCCGCCGCCTTCTTCGCCGTCAATCCCTACGCGCTGATCGATTTCAACCGCTTCATCAGCCCCATTAAAGAACTGCACCTCCAACGACTTATAGAAACAGAGTCCGCTGACTTATCCGGCGCCGACAAAGCCGCCGGCATCGTTGCCCGGCTTTCAGGCTTAAAGAATCCCTTCAAAGGCATCATTCAAGATATGGGCCTATTCTCCGCCGGCGCCGCCTTTCTGTGGTTCACCGTTAAACTCCTGAAACGTAATCGTGCGGCTGTAGCATATGCAGCCTTCTTCATTCCCACCGTAGTCATAATCGGCCGCAATCCCATATTTCATCCCAGTTACATCCTGCCGCTGGTTCCGGTTCTATACCTCTTCGCTGCACTTTCCATCATCGAAGCGGCAAAATGTATCTTTAAACAGAAACCGGATTCATTCGGCCTTAATAACGTCGGATACCTCGCTTTCATTTTTATGCTTACTGGAATTTTTCTCTACCAGCCTCTGATCAATGTTAGAGCACAAAACCGGGAATTCCGTAAAAAAGATACGAGGAGTGCGTTACGCGAATGGATTAGTGAGAATCTTAATCCCGAAAAGGTTAAAATAGCCAAATCAGGCAACATTCCCCCCTTGCCCGGATTCTGCGTCAGAGAATATTGGACATTGGGAGAACACAGCTTTCATTGGTATTTGAATCGCGGGTACACTCATTTCGCCGTCAACCAGGATTCCCGCTTCAGAGAATACGGTAAAATAATGCAATCAAAGGTCAAAGGCTTCGATGACTTCTATCTTAAACTCCGTTCAATGACCCCCCTGCAGTCTTTCCATCCCGACGACGCATACTCAGGACCTCCGCTGGATATTTATCAAGCGAGTCCTGAAAAAATGATTCTGGATATAAATGATGAGGAACGCGTGCTCTTCGATAACGGAGCTGCGCTCCTGGCTGCTGAAATCCAGCCGAAAAAATTGAAACCCTGGGATTTCTTCAATATTGCTCTATACATTGAAAATTACGTTATTATCGATAAGAACTTTCTCATAGAATTAATCATAGAAAAAGATTCACGCGTCCTGATCAGAGATGCAAAACTGCCTTTTGACGGCTTTCGTCTGCCCGAAAACTGGAAACCGGGACAACTGATTATTGAAGACAGAAAATTCAGGGTCCCGGAAAAGAACAGACAACTGTCCGGCGAAACGGCCCAGCAAAAATTGCTTTATCCCGATATCGACAGAGGATTCGTAATGGACATGAAAAGCCTGGGTCGCTTCAGCATTAAACGAAATCATTACCGGCAATCACATTACACGACTTTAAAACTGATGCACGGTAAAAAATTGCCCCTCGAACCGAACGCCATCAGCTCATCCATGCAGATTTATTCGCAAAAAACAGCGGAAATGGGAATGTATGATATATATCTGAAGCTGATCGACACTGACGGCCGCCTCGTTGAACCTATCGACAAAGAATCTCCCAGAATTAAAATAGGCGAAATAGAGATAACGGCAAAACAGGGCGAACGCCGTATCTGAATCAGAATTCCGCCGGTCGCATACAGCGTGAACCGGCCGAATTAATGGTGACAAAGACCTGCACCTTATATTACGAGAGAATCATTGACCTGCATTTATATCTATGCCATGATCAGGGGAGTCGATTTTTGCATTGTTTTTCCGGCATATGAAGCAATGAATTTATCGATGGAATGAATTGAATGAGATGAGATGACTTTATGACTCTGCTTTTATTTTACATTGCGCTGGCTCTGGGCGTATCTTTCGTTTGCTCCGTCATGGAAGCGGTTCTGTTGAGCGTAACGCCGTCGTACACAGCCAAGCTGGAACGGGAAAGAGAACGCATGGGCCGGCGTTTGAAAGCCTTGAAAGAGGATGTTGACAAACCTCTTTCCGCTATACTCAGTTTAAACACAATAGCTCACACCGTGGGCGCTGCCGGGGCTGGTGCACAGGCAGCCTTTGTTTTCGGCGATGCTTATGTGGGCGTTATTTCCGCTGTGCTGACGTTCCTTATTTTGGTACTTTCCGAGATCATTCCTAAAACTCTGGGCGCCGTCTACTGGCGAAATCTGGCGCCGTCCGTCGTCCATATTCTTACTCCTACCATACTGTTAATGTGGCCACTCGTTAAGCTTTCCAAGCTGATAACCAACGTCATCGCACGCGGAAAATGCGAAAGAATGGTCAGGCGTGAAGAATTCATAGCCCTGGCTGAAATGGGCGCTCGCGAAGGGGTTTTCCTCGAACAGGAATCCAGGATACTGAGAAATCTCTTTCGATTACACCAGATACAGGTTAAAAACATTATGACGCCGCGAACAGTGATCTTTGCGCTCCCAGAGTCGTTGATCGTTGAAGAAGCCATCCGCAAGTATCCCGAAATACAGTTCTCTCGAATTCCCGTATTTGCAGACTCTCTCGATGACGTCAAGGGATTCGTTCTGAAAAGCGACCTGCTGCTGACCGCCGCTCAAAAAATGGGAAATAAAAAAATATCAGAATTGAAACGCCCGATACCGCTCATTCCGGGCAATATGTCGCTACCGGTCTTACTGGAACGATTAATGAACGAACGATCCCAAGTCGCTATGGCCATTGATGAATACGGAGGAACTCTCGGAGTCGTCACTATAGAGGACCTGATCGAAACGCTTCTCGGTATGGAAATCATCGATGAAGCCGATAAGGTTGAAGATATGCAGGATCTGGCCAGAAAGCAGTGGATACTCAGAGCGAAACGAATGGGCATCGTTACTGATGAGGCCGATTTGGATAAACTGTGTCTTTGATCTCATTGTTTTTCCTGGGCGCTGCAGGAGGAAAAACTATGGAATTTACAAATTATCGGAAATATGTTTTTTCCGGGGCAGGAGAGTGATAAAAAATGAAAAACGGCATTTTCGGCAAAATTTTACGTATCGATCTGACGACAGGCGAATATCAAACGCTTGACATTGAAGCATCCGAAGTGAAAAAGTATTTCCTGGGTTCCGGGCTTGCTGCAAAATATTTATATTATGATTATGACAATTCCGTCGACCCTTTGGAAGCATCTTCTCCCCTGCTGTTTATTTCAGGGCTGTTTACAGGCGGCGTTCTTCCGGGGACGTCCAAGTTGAGCGTATGCGGCAGGTCGCCGCTGACGGGCATATGGAATGAGGCGACGGTAGGCGGTCATTGGCCTGCGGAATTCCGTAAAACCGGACATGACGGGATGATCATAACCGGCCGGTCAGCCGAACCGACCTATCTTTATGTAACGAGCGAGGGTGTGGAGTTTCATTCTGCTCACGATATATGGGGGAAGGATACTTATGAAGCGGGAAAGATGATAAAGGATCGGCACGGTCGAAGGGCTAAAGCGGCATTTATCGGACAGGCCGGCGAGAATCTGGTGCGGATATCGAGCATTATCTTTGATCCTCCCAATTCCAGGGTAGCGGCGCGTTCCGGCATCGGAGCGGTAATGGGTTCGAAGAAACTGAAAGCGATAGTTGTGGAGGGGAATCCGAGGATCAGATGGCAGGCGAAGCGTCCTGAAGAATTAAAGAAATACTTGAAGGCCAACAGAGAAGATATGAAAAAGAATACGGAGGGTTTAACCTGTTACGGGACGTCAGGAGGACTGGAAGCGGTCGAATCTTTTGGTGATTTGCCGATAAAAAACTGGCGGCTCGGCTCGTGGAAGGAAGGCGCTAAAAAAATTAGCGGTCAGTTGATGCAGCCTGAAATGCTGGATCATCATTACAGTTGCTATGCCTGTCCTGTAAGGTGCGGCAAGATTTACAAGGTTGAGGAACGAGGTTTATACGGTCACGGACCCGAATATGAAACCCTGGGAATGCTGGGAGCTTTATGTTTGAATGATGAACCTCTCATGGTGGTTGAAGGCAACGAATGGTGCAACAGATACGGTTTGGATACCATTTCAGCAGGCTCCTGCATAGGTTTCGGCATTGAAGCTTTCGAGAAAGGCATCATTACGGAGAAAGACACGGGCGGAATAAAGTTGGATTGGGATGGAGCAAGCATGCTGGCTTTGGTGCATCAGATCGGCCAGTCCAGGAATATCGGCAAACTGCTGGGTGAGGGAGTCAAACGCGCTGCAGAACAGTTAGGGGGCAATTCGATTGAATTTGCGGTTCATACGAAGGGTTTGGAGTATCCTGCGCATGATCCCAGAGGACATGTCAGTATGGCTCTTTCTTATGCTACGGCAGTAAGAGGAGCCTGCCATCTTGAAGGATTAACTTATTTTCTGGATAGGGGAATCCCCCTGGAGGACTTCGGCTACACCATCCCGCCGGACCCGCATGACTCCGATGACAAACCGCCCATTGTCGTCAACATGCAAAATTATTTAAGCGTTTTCAATCCGTTGGGCATTTGTAAATTCATGTTTATCGGCCGCGTCGGACCGACTATGATCAGTGATTGGATAAACCTGGTCTGCGGATGGGATTTTTCCATGGAGGACGTTCTGAAAGTGGGCGAAAGACTGTTCAATCTGAAGAGAATGTATAACGTCAAACTCGGAATTAGCAGAAAAGATGATGTTCTGCCGCCCAGGCTTTACGCTGAAGCGAAACCCAACGGCAACGCGAAAGGAGTCCTGCCCGATCTCGGCAATATGCTGTATCGTTATTATATACTCAGGGGCTGGACTCCGGACGGCATTCCCACACGGGAAACCCTGAAAAAATTAGATTTAAAATAACGGCGGTGATCAAAATACCCGGAACCCTGGAAACAGATGCTAACACTCCGCAAACGCAAATGGAGCGGCTTATCGCGGCCAGGAGAATATCTGATTCCCAAAATTGCAACTCCAGTTTCATCATTCCCGAAATATCGGTCCGTCCGCAACGTTTGACTTTTCCTGTTTTTTCATTCAAACTAATAAGCTATTATTTGATTACTCCGGTCAGGAGAAACAAACGACGAAAGATTCATTTTTGAAATCAAAATCATCATGGGAGGTGGATTTTATGAGCAATCGGATCGTTAAATGCGGCCTGATTCAGGCGAAAAATGTGATAAGTCCTTCTGCAGAGCCTGACAAAATGAGCGAAGCGGAGCAGAAACAAGAGATAGACAAAATCAAGAAAGCGATGATCGAAAAGCACGTAAAGATGATCGGGCAGGCTGGATCGGACGGCGTTAAGATCATGTGTTTACAGGAAATTTTTGCGGGGCCTTATTTTCCTGCAGAGCATCATAAGCGCTGGTATTTCTTTGCTGAAAAAATTCCGGGATACACGACCGAGGTCATGCAGGAATGCGCCCGGGAAAACGGTATGATTATCATCGTGCCGTTGTATGAAGAAACGATAACCGGCGTTTATTACAACTCGGCGGCAATAATAGACGGCGACGGAAAGCTTCTCGGCGTCTATCGAAAGAATCACATTCCCGATGTGCCGCCGACGTTTAATGAAAAATTTTATTTCAAACCGGGGAATCTGGGCTACCCGGTATTTCAAACCGACTATGGAAAGATCGGGATTTATATATGTTACGACCGTCATTTTCCCGAAGGAGCGCGAGCCCTGGGTTTAAACGGAGCCGACATCATTTTCAATCCTTCGGCGACGACTGCCGGAGTTTCCAAGTATTTGTGGGAACTGGAGCAGCCGGCGCATGCCGTAGCAAACGGATATTTTGTAGGAGCGATAAACCGCGTAGGGATAGAGGAGCCGTGGAAAAGCGGAAGGTTTTACGGCGGCAGCTATTTTTGCAATCCTCGGGGACAAATAGTGGCGCAAGCCGGCGAGGAGGAGGATGAAATTGTAACGGCAGAGCTTGATTTTGATGAAGTACGGCAAGTTCGCAATGCCTGGCAGTTTTTCCGTGATCGTCGGCCGGAGACATACGGACCGTTGACGGAAATTTAACCCCTGTCAGGGGAATCGAACGACGGCGCCGGCTTTCATGAGACAGGAGGCGATTTTGGCTTCGTTTCAGGACTTTAAAAGTGATTTCACGAGAGAAAACAGAGGCGATTCGGCGACATGAACAAGGTTTATTCAGACATCGATAAAGTCGTATCCGATATACCGGACGGCGCGATCATCATGTGCGGCGGTTTCGGGCTTTGCGGCATTCCGGAAAATCTGATCAGGGCGCTGGTCAGGAAAAACGTTAAGGAACTGACGATAATCAGCAACAACCTGGGATCAATCGATTTAAAGGAGGGCGGCGCATACGGAATAGCGTTGCTTTTCCAAAACAGACAGGTGCGAAAATTCATCGGTTCTTATCCCGGTCCGGTGAGCAAGCTGGACTGGTTCAAAGAAGCTTATGTCAGAGGTGAGATAAAAATCGAGTTAATGCCGCAGGGGACTTTGAACGAGCGAATACGTTGTGCGGGGGCGGGATTGGGTGGAGTATATACTCCGACCGGGGTCGGCACGGTTTTCGAAGACGACAAGGAAAAAAAAATGATTAACGGACGGGAATATCTTCTGGAATTGCCGTTGCATGCTGATTATGCGCTGATAAAAGGTTATAAAGGGGATGCCGAAGGGAATCTGACCTATCGATACACGGCCAGGAATTACAATCCGGTGATGGCTCCGGCTGCAGAAACCGCCATAGCGGAAGTCGAACATCTTGTCCCCGTCGGTTCGCTGGACCCTGATCATGTTCATACGCCGGGCATATTCGTTCAAAGGATCATACAGGGTGAAAAGTATGAAAAAAGGGCTTAACAGAGAACAATTAGCCTCACGCGCAGCCAGAAAAATCCCCGACGGCAGCTACGTTAATCTGGGAATAGGGCTGCCGAGCCTGATAGCGAAATATCTCAAAGACAGAGATGTGATGATTCATTCGGAAAACGGGCTTATCGGTATGGGCGCTCCCCCGCCGTCCGGCCAGGAAGACCCCGATCTGGTCAATGCCGGCAAACAGCCGGTCACGATAAAGCCTGGAGGTTCAATATGTTCCCAGGTAGAATCCTTCGCCGTTATCCGGGGCGGACATTTGGATATAACTGTTCTGGGCGCTTTCCAAGTGTCGCGACGGGGCGATGTCGCAAACTGGTGCGTTCCCGGCAAAGGCCGGGTGCCGGGAGTCGGAGGCGCTATGGACCTGGTGACGGGAACGAAAAATGTCATCGTAACCATGACCCATACGGCCAATGACGGCTCTCCTAAAATTTTGAACGAATGCACTTTCCCGCTCACCGGTAAAAAATGCGTGAATATGATCATTACCGATCTCGCGGTTATTCGCATCATCGAATCAGGTTTGCGGCTCGAAGAGATCGCTCCCGGCCTGATGATTGATGACATTCAAAGCGTGACCGAACCCAAACTGATCGTTTCGGACGATCTGCGCTTTATGAGAACGAATTGATTTTATGAAGCCTGGTTAAACATCTATATTCTGCGACTGCATTAGATCAATCATGATGAAATGCCGAAACGAAAAAAATGAAAAAATAATAAGTGATTTAGAGACGTTTATTTTGTTGATGAAAAATCAGCGTCGGTCCGGAATTCGGACCGGCATCCGGCGATGAGGAGGCAAACTATGGATACCATAGTAAAAAATGGAACAATAGTAACGGCGGAAGCAATGTATAAAGGGGATATAGGCATTAAAGAGGGCCGCATTGCAGAGATAGCTGAAAGCATATCCCCTGATGAGAAAACTAAAATTCTGGATGCTAAAGGCAAATATGTAATGCCGGGAGGAATCGACGTACACGTTCATTTTGAACTTCCTTTTTGCGGCACCGTAAGCAAGGATGATTTTGAAAACGGAACAAAAGCGGCTGCATGCGGAGGACTGACCACCATTATCGATTACGGAATACAGCAGAAGGGTCATCCGGTAATGGAAGCGATTGAAGGACGCCGGGAGCTGGCCGACGGCCGCGTCAGCATTGATTACTCATTACATGGAGGCATAACGGATTGGGAGCTGGCGAAAAATGAAATGGATGAAATAGTTAAGTACGGCATTCCGACCTTCAAAATGTTCATGGTCTACAAGAATGAAGGATGGATGGCCGATGATGGAGACTTGATAAACGCTCTCGAAGCTACCGCTTCCAACGGCGCCAGAATTATGACTCATTCCGAGAATGATTTCGTCATTCAGATGCTCCTGGAAAAATACGGTCCGAAGGCAAAGGAAATGGGCGCATACGGACATGCAATCACAAGACCCGATTACACGGAAAGCGAAGCGATTTCCCGTGTCGTGAGATGGGCCGAGGTTACCGGCGGCAGGCTGTATATCGTTCATATGTCGACCGGGGAAGGAGCGGATGAGGTCAAGCGAGGTCAGGACAAGGGCGTGCAGGTGCATGCTGAAACATGCCCTCAGTATCTGCTGCTGGACGATGAACTCTTCAAAGGTGAAAACGGACACCTCTACGCAACCTGTCCCCAGTTGAGAAAACCCGGGGATATGGCTCGTTTGTGGAGAGGACTTCAACAAAACACCATCCAGGTCATCGGAACCGACACGTGCACATTCGATACCGAACAGAAAGCCATGTGGGAAGGCGATTTCAGGAAAATACCCTACGGCATGCCGGGGGTCGAAACAATGCTGCCCCTGATGTATACCTTCGGCGTCGGCGAGGGAAAAATTTCTCTCAACAGGTTCGTCCAGTTATGCAGCACGAATCCCGCAAAATTGTTCGGTCTCTATCCCCAAAAAGGAACCCTGGCGATAGGCTCCGATGCCGACATTACCGTTTTTGACCCGGACAGAGAAGTTACTCTTTCCTGGAAAGATATGCAGACAAACTGCGACTGGTCGCCTTTTGAAGGTTATAAATTAAAAGGATATCCGCACATTACGCTTTCCAGGGGTAAAATCGTGGCGGAAAAAGGAAAATATGTCGGCGAAAATTCTCATGGCCGCTTTGTTCCTCGAAAACCTTTCGGAACGCTTTCCTGATGACTGTTTTTAAAGAATGAATCTACTGAAAAAGGATAAAAAATGACTCAATTTGATTTAAGCAAGGATGAAATAAAAAAGTATCGCGAAGAGTATCTTCTGCCCAGTACTATGACCTATTACAAAGAACCGATAAACATAGTTCGCGGTGAAATGCAGTACGTCTATGACGACGAAGGCAAAAAGTATCTCGATGCATTCGGCGCAGTCGTCACCATCAGCGTCGGTCACTGCCATCCCGACATCATTCCCGATGTCGTCGAACAGGTTAAAACCCTTCAGCATATGACCACGCTTTATTATCATCCGGTAATAGCGCAATATGCCAAAAAAATGGCGGACGTCTGTCCTGGAGATTTAAAAGTGAGTTTCTTCACGAATAGCGGTTGTGAAGCAAATGAATTGGCCGCCCTGATAGCCAAAAACTACACGGGCACTCACGAGTTCATCTCACTGACTCACTCATTTCACGGCAGAACGTTAATGGCTATGACGCTGACGGGACAATCCCTGTGGCGCCACAGCCTGCCGTATGTTTACGGCGTTAGACATGCCCCCGCAGCATACTGCTATCGCTGCCCCTTTAAACTTACCTACCCCCAGTGTGATGTGATCTGCGCCAGACAGGTCGAAGAGATTATCAAATATACGACATGCGGCAAAATCGCGGCTTTTCTGGGTGAACCTATTCAGGGTTTCGGAGGCGTCATCGATCCGCCCCCTGAATATTTCCCAATTATTTACGATTTAACGAAAAAATACGACGGACTCTTTATGGTTGACGAAGTGCAAACCGGCTTCGGAAGAACCGGAAGGAAGTTCTTCGGGATAGAACACTGGGGCGTTCAACCGGACGTTATTATTATGGCTAAAGGTATAGGCAACGGCGTTCCCCTCGGCAATGTCATCACTACGGCCGAAATCGCTGAATCTATGAAAGGCAAAATTCACTTCAACACTTTCGGCGGCAATCCCGTTTCTATGATGCAGGGACTGAAGGTCCTGGACACTCTGGAAAAACACGATTACGCAGAAAACGCACACAGAATGGGCGAACTGCTCGCCGAAGGATGCAATGAATTGATGAGCAAGCATCAAATCGTGGGCGATATTCGCGGAAAAGGGCTGATGATGGGTGTGGAACTGGTGAGAAACAGATCAACAAAAGAACCCGCCAAAGAAGAAATGCTGGACGTCATGGAAATGTGCAAGGAAAGAGGTCTCATTATCGGTAAAGGAGCGATGAACGGCAACGTCATACGGATAAAACCGCCCCTGTGCGTCAACAGGGATGATGTCGAATTTATTGTTAAAACCCTGGACGACGTGTTCGGAAGATTGAAATAGTGCACAATTAAACAAAAAAACATAGGCGGAAACCAGCCTGCGCGCCGGCAACACGACTTTCAACCAGGTATTCTTACTGTCCGGGGAAATACCTGCTATCGCGGCACCGGAGGTTGATTCAATTTAAACCAGTAATGAACTACATGACCGACGATCTCTGTGAATTTTTTGAAATCGATCGGTTTCACGATATAACTGTTTATGCCTAACGCATAACTACGGTTAATATCACGTTCGTCGCTCGATGACGTCAATACTATCGTCGTTATCATCCGGGTGATCGGATGTGAGTTTATTTTCTTTAAAACCTCAAGCCCGTCCACTTTAGGTAATTTCAAATCCAGTAAGATCAGACGCGGTATGTTCTCCATGTCACGGTCTTTGTATTCATCCTGGCAGAAAAGGTAATCAATCGCTTCCGCTCCATTTCTTAATATTTTTATCTGATCGCTCAAATTATTCTTCTTGAGGGCTCGTAAAGTCAATTCCACATCATTTGGATTATCTTCGACCAACAGAATGTCTATGGCTTCATCCCTCATTTTTACTCTCTCCTTCAAGCGTGAAATAAAATCTCGTTCCCTTGTTACTCTCTGATTCAGCCCAGATGCGTCCTCCATGCCTCGTTATGATCCTTTGAACAATACTCATCCCTACTCCCGTTCCTTCATATTCATCCGGGCCGTGCAGACGCTGGAAAACTTTAAATACCTTGTCCGCGTACTTCATGTCAAAACCTATGCCGTTATCTTTGATGAAAAATACATCCTGAGTATCCGTTTTTCTGCTGCCCACCTCAATCACTGGATTCTCCCTTTCACGCGTAAACTTGAACGCATTCGCCAGCAGGTTTTGATAAACCTGGCGCAGCAACACCGGGTCCGCACTGCTCTCTGGAAGCCTTCCCAGTACTACTTTAACGCCCCGCTTTTCTCTCTCTGCCTCAAACGAGTTCAATACCGATTTCACCGTTTCATGCACGTCAACTCTTTTTCGCTTTAAATGACGTCGCTCCAATTGTGCAAAATTCATCAAAGCGTTGATCAACTCCGCCATCTTTGTCGTGCTGTCCCTTATAATATTCAGCTTACGCACTCCATCAGCCGGCAGTATGTCACCGTAATCATCCAGCAGTATCCTGGAATATCCTTCCATGGCTCTCAGCGGCGCATGCAAATCATGCGAAACTGAATAATTGAAAGCTTCCAATTCTACGTTGGCCGTCTCAAGCTCGCGCGTCCTCTCTATCACTTCCTTTTCCACCTTCTTACGCTTCGTTATATCTTCCGTATGCAGTATGATCAAATCCGGCGGTACATAGGCATATTTCACTGATAAATGTTTCCACGCTCCAAGAAATTCAAAGTAATAATGCACTTCCTTCTCGATCGATTCTCGCGTTCGACGGCATTTATCCAAATCCAGAAGTATTTCCGGTATTTTTTTGAACATTTCCGATGCCCTCATTCCAAGATATTCAGCGATTCTGCCGTTGGTGATCCTCTCAGCAGCATCATTATAATCAATCAGGAGAAAATCGTCTTCCTTATTTTGCCAAATGTAAGTAGGCACGGGGATACCCTTGAACTGGGCCCGCATTTTTTCTTCGCTCTGCCTGAGTTCTTTGGTTCTTTCTTTAATGCGTATTTCGAGGTTATCGGCATGTTTCTGTACAATATCCCGGAGATTAGTCTGTCTGACGGCTACTGCAAGGAGGTTGGCAATATCTTTGGCGATTTCTATACTGTCCGGCTGGAATGAACCCGGATGAGCTCTGGCGACGAACAGAGTTCCGAGTAATTCGTCTTTCGCAATCAAAGGAACATTGATATAAGACCTCACGCCGGCATCGAGCAATTTTTTTAAAGGTTTCGGAAATTCTTTAAAAACGCCTATATCTTCGATCATTCTTACTTTACCGGATTTCAATTCTTCGATTCTCTGTTGCAATCCTTCGGTGAAGAAGTTTTGCGATTCGACAAATTCTCCTCCGTGGTTGGCGGCCAAAGCGAACAGTTTCATTTCCTTATAATCGTTTTGGAAAAAGATGACCGCTGCTCCGAGACACGGTATTAATTTTTTGGTTCGCTTCAGGGCTGCGTTTGATATGGCTTCAAGGGAATCCGCCGCAAGAATCGCCTGGTCCAGTTCTCTTAAAATTTTCAGACGCTCCGTATATTGCTTTAGTTGTTCTTCTGCTTTTTTTCTTTCCGTAACGTCTCTGATCACTACTTGCGCCGCTTTTTTTCCTTCATAGGCAATGGATGCGACAGCGACTTCAACATCCATAACAGAACCGTCATAACGGATCATTTTTTCAGAAATCGTCGATCCGCGGGAGCCGCCATAGGCTCTTTCCGCTCTGTCTTGAACTAATTTCCTGTAGTGGGGATGCACGAAATCAAGAATAGGCTTGCCTATGACCGTCTCCAAATCAGGCGCTTTAAATAACCGCAATCCCGCATCATTCGCATATGTTATTTTGCCTTCCGCGTGCACCACAATGGCATCGGGAGATAAATCGACCAGTTCTTTATAACGCTCTTCACTTTCACGCAATTTGGATTCGATTTTTTTACGTTCTGAGATTTCCTGTTCTAGCGCAAGAGTTTTTTGCTTCACTTGCTTTTTTAAAAAGTAATCATGAATGACGAAAAAAATCAGAAAGGTCAAAACAAATATTGGAGCGATATCCAGCCAGTCGAACAAATTCATCGAAGCCCCTTAAACCGATCCCTTTCATTCACTGCAGTCGGCATCTTATTTGAGTTATTACTTCGTATGACGCCTTCAAAAAAACGGGTTTTCTTTTTCTTATTTTTGAAGATTCTGAGAGTCATCCGCAACATAATCGATTTTCTTACTATTCTGTTTAGATTTTAATCGCTGTTCAATTAATAATATCAGTGTAAGCCGGAATCAGAGACGGTTCACACCGGGGATGCAATTTAATATCTTGAACCGGGGAGCTTGTCAACTGATAAGATGCCTGTTTCTTTATTGTTTTTTTGGGAACTGATCGAAAAAAAATTACAATTTTCATAAATCTTTTCTTCTCTTGTCCTCGCTGCTCTGTGTGATTTACGTTTGCGGAAGCCCTGACATTTGTTTTCCCAAAAGCCGAGTATTTTGATATTCTCCGTTTACCGACAGGCGCTAATTAGTTTTTCTCCATAAACGGCGAATTTTTCCCAATACTGTGACAGTCTTCGGATTTGCTCAGTCAAAGTATAAGCGCCGCCCCCGCCTCGCAAATCATTACCATCCTTGTCTTAAGAAAAATTCGCTCGTTTATGGATCAAAAACCGCAGTGACTGTCCAGCATTAAATTTTGAATCGACAATCGAGTTTATGGACAGTCACTAATTAGGCATCAAGGACTCCTGCGACCTGTATTGAAGCAGATAGAGCTTATGATAAAGACCTTTTTTATTCAATAAAGCCTGATGATTTCCGATTTCATCTATTTTCCCTTTATGCATGACTATTATTTTGTCGGCATTCTTTATTGTTGAAAGACGATGGGCGATCACAAGTGAAGTGCGCTCAGCAAGCAGTTTTTTCAGGGCATCCTGAATCCATTGTTCAGTTTCCGAGTCTATGCCGGCGGTCGCTTCGTCGAGGACCAGGATATCAGGATCGAAAGCCAGAGCACGGGCAAAAGCTAATAATTGTCTCTGTCCATAGCTCAAGGTTACGCCCCCTTCTTCCAGTCTCTCGTCATACCTGTTGAACAACCTGTCGATAAAAGTGTCGGCGTGCACGAGTTTGGCTACGAATTCGATATCGTCGTCGGTTATTCGCGTTTCATTGAGCCTTATGTTTCGCCTTATATCGCCGGAGAAAAGAAAGACGTCCTGTAAAACCACAGCCATTTGCTTTCTCAAGTACCGGCGATCATATTCATCGATATTGATTCCGTCTATGAGTATCCGTCCCTTTTGAGGCGTGAAGAATTTAGAAAGAAGGTTGATTATGGTGGTCTTGCCGCTGCCCGTGGCGCCGACGAGAGCGACAGTTTCGCCAGGCTTCACGGAAAAAGATATGTCCTTCAATACCCAGTCTTCTTGTTCGTAAGCGAACCATACATTATCAAATGAAATGCATCCTTCAATTTTTTTATCCGAATCTGGCGAAACAAGCGTCTGCTGATCGGTTTCAGGCGTTTTATCCAGAAGCTGGAGTATCCTTTCTGATGATGCCATCGCTGATTGCATAATATTGAATTTTTCGGCTATCTCTCGGACCGGACTGAAAAACATCGTCACATAACTGAGGAATGCCGTCAAGGTTCCCAAACTGATGGTGTTCCTGACAACTTGCCCCCCTCCGTAATACAGGATCAACGCAATGCCGAAATTCTCAAGGAAGACGATAAACGGAGAAAACAAAGAATGCACGATCAATTGATGCATATTGGCCTGATAGCACTCATGATTGATCTTTTTAAATTTCTTGAAATGCAATTTTTCCCGCGCGAACGCCTGGATAACCCTCACACCGCTTATATGTTCCGATAAAACCGAATTGATCTGGGCGATTTTTATCCTGACCTGCCGAAACGCTCTGCGCATCTTCCTTTTAAAGACCCAGGTCACGATCATTATGAAAGGCAATATGGCAATCACTGCCAGAGCCAGTCGAGTCGCCAGAAGCATCATAGCGACGATGATGCCGATTAATTTAAGTATATTCTTGAAGATGTCCACGAGGATGGATGTGAACAGTTCATTCAGAGTGTTTACATCGTTGCTTACCCTGGTCACCAGTCTTCCCGTGGGCTGATTATTGAAAAATTGTATGGGTAATTTCTGAATGTGATCAAACAAACGGGTGCGGATATCGAACATCACCTGTTGTCCTATCCACGCCATAAGATATATCTGACCGAATCTGAGAAAAAAACTCAGTCCTAGGACTGTCAGAAACAGGGCGCTGATTTTCAGAATGCCTTCGCGATCAGGACCTCGTATCAGATTCCTGCGATCCTCATCCAACTTTTTTAAATTCTCCGATTCTATGCCGTAGACGAAATCGGAGCCTGTTTTTCGAAATATATCTTCGTTTTTTCCGATGAAATCCCTCAATTCGCTGACCGACTTTTCCTCATACCGGTTCAAATCCAGCAGATACCACTCTTTTTCGCCCAAAGCTTGATTCTCAACCAGGATTTTACGATCCCCGGGATCAAGTATGCCCTCTTTGAGGATGTAGACGTTTTCTGCTATCGAATACGAAGTTTCGGAATAGGACTTTTTAATCTCCTCAGCATCTTTGTTTTTCAGCTTATTCAGGTCTATGCGCTTGCCCTGGTATATGATGTATTCATCGATGCCGACTTTAGTCAGGTAAGGCAGCAGGACTTCCGCCCCGGAGAGCAGCACGGCGAGTAAAAAAGAAAAAATAATGTGTCTAAGGTAAGGACGGGCGAATCGGGATATACCCCGCATAATCCGGCTGTCATAAACTTTACCGAGTTCTTCTTCCGAATGAAATGCATGCATTTTTGGGGGCATGGCTTCTAATCGCCTCTCTTTTCTTACTGAAGTGAAATGCAATTATTCATGTTTCTCTATCTCTTCCAACAACTTCTGATGCTCATATATCTCGAAATATCGGCCTCTTTTTTTCAAAAGTTCTTCATGCGTTCCCTGTTCCGCAATCTCGCCGTTTTCCATGAAAATAATGTTATCGGCTCTTTGCGCGATCGAGATACGATGGGATATTAAAATGACCGTCTTATCCGACAACTGCTTTTTAAGCGATTTCATGATGAAATCTTCTGTTTCAGAGTCCACGGCGGAAAAAGCATCATCGAACACGTATACGGGCGTATCCTGTATAAGCGCCCGTGCTATGGAAACCCTCTGTTTCTGGCCTCCTGATAAAGTGACGCCCTTTTCACCGACCATTGTTTCAAAACCCCTGGGAAACTGATCGACTTCCTTGTTGAGCTGCGCGGCGTCTGCGGCATCCTGCACTTTTTTTTCCGAAACTTTCAGTCCAAAACGAATATTTTCCAATATCGTATCTGAAAAAAGAAAAGTCTGCTGATGAACGAAACCGATCTGAGCCCTCAGCGAATTGAGCATATATTTCCTGTTGTCTATTCCGTCTATCAGAACGGTACCTGGGGGAGGATCGTACAGCCTGGGAATCAGATTGACGAGCGCAGTTTTGGATGAACCCGTCGGTCCCATAATCGCCAGACTGCTTTTTGCCGGTATTTTCAGATTTATATTCTTCAGGACCGGCTGCTCGCCGTTATATGAAAAAGTCAAATCCTTGAATTCAATTTCCCCTTCTACTCTCTTCGCCATCGCACCCGGCAAATTCTGTATGCCCGGTTTTACCTCGAATATCTCAACAAGCCGATTCAGCGATGCCTTGCCGCGCTGATACAAATTCGTCACCCAGCCCACGGCTATCATCGGCCAGATCAGAATACCCAGATAACTGTTGAACGCTACAAAATCTCCCATGGAAAGTTGCATGTCGATCACTCGATTGCCTCCGAAAAACAGAATGATGACCGAACAACTCCCTGCAATAGTCCATATCAGCGGATGCAGCAAACCCCAAACCCGCACCAGCTTCATGTTGATGTCAATGTAATCGCGGTTGAGTTCGCGAAAATTCTCACTTTCTGCATCTTCCTGGACAAATGACTTTATTACTTTTATTCCGGCGAAGGTCTCCTGAGCCTTTTCCGAAATTCTCGAAAATCCTGCCTGAACCCCGCGGAATCGCTTGTGAAGCTTGGGGCCCAGCTTTAAAAACGCAAAGGTTACAATCGGCATGGGAATCAATACGTAAAAGGTCAGCGTGCTGTTAAGAGAAAACATCATGGTCAAGGACGCCGCCAGCAGAAAAATCGCATCCAGCCCGGCCACAAGTCCTATCCCGCACATCATTCTAACAGCCTCCAGATCGTTTGTTCCATGCGCCATCAAATCCCCTACTGACGTATGATCGAAATATGAGTAGGACAACGATTGAAGGTGACGATAAAAGCGATTCCTCAAATTTTCTTCGATTTTTCTCGATAATCCTATGATGCAATACCGCCAGACGAAACGCGCCCCTCCTATGCCCAGCGCCAAACCTAGAATGTAGACGCCGATTGTGATGATTTCCTTCTGGCGAGTGGGGTCTTCCGTTAAGATGTCAACCGCTTCTTTGATGAACCAGGGTATGAAAATCTGAAACGCATCCACCGCCACCAGAGCAATCAGCCCGATCAGAACGCGTCGCCACGACCTGAAATAATATTTTTTTATTAAATCAAAAGGCTTCATAAATCATGATCGCCCCCGGTCCCTTTTATACTTGAAATTTTTTCGAAATAAAACAGAATTTCTTGATTTAATTTCGCATCAAACGACAATGGCGCCCGTACCGGATACCGATTTATCCCGATTGCCGGAATAATTATTGGGGGACTGATCAAACAGGGGTCACACTTTTTGGAAAACTTTTGACGGTTTGTTTCAGTAATCGGGGTCGGTATCAGGATCCGCATCGCAATCGAAACAAAATGATGGGATATTCGGATATGCTGTCGAATTATAACCTCAAATTCCTATTTTTGATCAATGCCGGCATTTTTTTTTCGTTTTCGTATTTTTCTATTGAAATTTTTCTTTTTTATTCATAATCTTTTTCAGATATCTTTGAAAGCGCTCAATATTTTCACGCTTTCTTCGTTTTCTCTGTGACAACTGTTAATGCTTTGAATTCCAGAACATCCTATGCGAAAGAAAAAAACAGGCTTGTCTCTCTCTCTCGCTCTTGCAATTGCCAGCAGCATTATTGCGGTTTTTTTTCTGGAACACCCGAAATTCAGCGGTCGCGGGTGGGTGAGACGAGAAATGACTTCAGATGGCATAATGTTGCCGCCGCGCATTGATTACGCCTTGGATTTCAACAGCGCTTCCCCGGGAAAATCGGGGTTCCGAGAAGAGCCGTTCAGCGTTGAGTGGACAGGATACATTTCTGTACCGATACCTGACAATTATGAATTTACGGTTATTTCTGATGACGGCTCACAATTATTGATAGATGATCACCTCGTAGTTGACAATAAAGGCATTCACCCTCCCAGGCTCGCTGAGGGCAAAGTTTTTCTGGAACCTGGCGAGCACAGAATACAGGTTCGATATTTCAACGAATCGTTTCAAGCTTTTTTACAGGTTTTCACCAGGCTTGACGGACGATTGCGGTTATTGGATCACCATCGGGTAAGAACTGAACGGCGGCCGAATGCGTTCAGCAGATTCCTGAGTGATTTTCTTTTTGCGGCTGAATATTATTTCTATCTGGTTCTCCCCTTCCTGATGTTGTTGCCGACGGTCCTATTATTTATAATTTTCAGTGCAACTCACTTGAGACTCAAAAGCGCTCTGCCCGTAATTGCATTTTTTTGCCTTTTCTTCGTATTCATTTCCTCGCCTCGAATCGTTTCCGACGGATACGGTTATTTTTCCTATCTGAGATCAATCATATTCGACCGGAATATGGAATTCTCCAATGAGTTTTCTCACGAAGGAGAGGGATTCAATTATAATCTTTCGCAACTTCTGCAGCAGAAAACCGAGACGGGCCGTACGCCGAACTATTGGTCCGTCGGTCCCGCATTGTTATGGGCGCCTTTTTACCTCGCTTCCCTGATAATAAGCGGTATAAATCATTTGAGCAGTCCCGGCTTCCGCTTTTCGGGTTATACTGTTTTTGAAGTTACTGCAGTCGGCTTCGCTTCTTCATTTTGGGGATTGGCTGCGGTCCTCCTGGCCTATTTCTTTACGAAGCGCTTTTTTGATAACCGTACGACGCTGTTCGCCTCTCTGGTCTGCTGGACCGGCACAACACTTTTTTATTTCACGTTCTTTGAAACCTCTTTCGCTCATGCCCCCGCTGCTTTCGCCGTCAGTCTCTACTTTTTCACCTGGTATAAATTTCGACGAACTTCTGACCTCCGCCATTGGTTCATCATAGGTTTCACGGGCGGATTGATGGTTCTCGTCTATTGGCAGAACGCACTGTTCCTGTCCGCCGCAGGATTAGACCTCATTTATCTAGCATTTGTTAATCGAAAAAATTCTCTGCCATTCAGAACTGTTTTATGGAACTTTTTTACCCGCCTCACAGCTTTTTCCGCCGCTGTTTTTCTCGCCGCCTCACCCCAACTGCTGGTATGGAAAATCCTGTTCAACCGCTTCTTGTTCATTCCTCAAGGCAAAAACTTCGTATGGAACGTTCCGAACAATTTAATAAGACTCCTTGCCGCTCCTCATCACGGCTTGTTTACCTGGACCCCGATTACTTTCCTGGCGTTAACCGGTTGGTTCTCCCTCAGGAAAAAACTCGGTTCCGCGTGGTATTTCATGTCGACGGGGCTTTTCCTTTTCTATCTGCATAATGCCATGGTTTCCGACTGGTACGGCGGAGGAGCTTTCGGCATGCGGCGCTTTACCAACATATTCATTTTTTTTGTTCCGGGAATGGCCGCTTTTTATGAAAGATACGGGAAACGCCTTGCCTGCAAAATACTTATACCGGCATCGGTCATTTACGCCTGGATCGTCATGGCGTGTTACAGACTTAATATTATCGGCATTACCTCTAATTACAGAGAACTCCTCAGCAGCCTCTCTCAAATCTCGCCTCAAAAATTTACCGAAGCGTTCTTCCCTTCGACATATTACAAGTATTTTATGATGCTCCTGAATCACAATGAAAAGCAAGCCCTAGCGCTTTTCATGGGATTCTATCTATTAATGTTCACTCTTGCTGCGATCATTTTAAAACTGCTCAGCCGACATTTCTTTACAGCCGAAATGGACTGAAACTGGTCTGATAATCAAAAGCATCAATCCGCTCTTTGTTTTTAAGAAAATTAACGATAAGGTAAGTCACCGGCGTGGCCGCAGCTTCATAGAATGTTTTGAAAAGCCACTGGTTCAATATGGCTGCGAGAATCCCTGCAGCAGGTATTACGCCCCAGAATGCTACGATGATAAAGATCAGCGAATCCAGTCCCTGGCCGACAACCGTTGAACCTATGGTTCTGAGCCAAAGCTTCCGTCCTTTCGTCATAATTTTCAATTTAGCCAGAACGAAGGAATTGGCGAATTCTCCCGCCAGATATGCGGCAAAGGATGCCAGCAGCAGACGCGGCGTGAAGCCCAGAATTCTTTCATAGGCTGCCTGGGCATCCCAGAATCCGGCCCCGGGAATAATCTGCGCTGACTTAATCGCCAGGACGGCCAGCAGATTACACCCGAATCCCAGCCAGATGACGCGTCTCGCCTGGCCGTATCCGTAGACTTCAGTCAATATGTCGCCGAAGATGTAACTGACAGGAAAAATAATGACCCCGGCAGGCAGGATTAATCCGAAAATCGTAACCATTTTTACCGCAATTATATTGGCTGTAATCAAACTCGTAATGAACACGGCCGCAACGGCCAGAAACAGGAAAGAGTATTTCGTTTCAGTTTTAGCCTCTGCTTTTCTTTTCATTATGCTGACATTCCTTTCGATCCTCACGGAGCATCATCAAGCCGCATTCAGACTCTGGCGCTTCCGGGTTCGCCAATTTAGCAGAAGCCGGCAAGAATTCAAAAGGAAATTTTGCAGTTTGACTTTTAATGCGATCATTTTTTATTCTGCCTGTTGTTTGCGGAACGATTAATCCGCTTGAGTTTAAAAAGATGAAAATCAAAAACACGTCCACTGAAAATGGAATCATTCGTGAACTCAATCAGGCGCCGCTTGATCCTGACGAACGGCAAGGAGCTGAGAGGGCTGCCGAAAAGTATGAATTTCTAATAACGAAGCACGTGATGAATTTGATAAACTGGAATGATCCGAATGACCCGTTGAAACTTCAATTCGTGCCTGATGAGAGGGAGCTGGAACGACTGGAAGGCGAGAAATCCGACCCTGTAGGCGATACAAATAAAAGCCCTATGAGGGGGTTGGTACATCGGTACAGCGACAGGGTATTGCTGCTTCCGACGCTCCGCTGCTCCGTGCGTTGCCGTTTTTGTTTCAGGAAAAGCGCTTTCAGCTCATCCGGGGGAGATTTGAAACGCGAGGAATTAAAGGCCGCATTTGAATATGTAGCATCCGACGATGAAATAAAGGAGGTCATATTAACGGGAGGCGACCCGCTCATGTGTTCAAACCGGGACATTAGTTACATCGTTGAGAATTTAAATGAGATACGAAATTTAGATGCCGTCCGGATACATACTCGCATGCCGGCGACTGCACCGGCGAGGATCGACCGTAATTTAATCGAATTGCTGAAGATCGATAAAAGGATTTGTGTTGTAATACATTGCAATCATTCGAAGGAAATTTCACCGGAGATGATCGAAGTTTGCCGCAGGATGCGTGAAGCAGGATTTGTTCTTTTCACTCAATCAGTTTTGCTCAAAGGCGTAAATAATGATCCTGCCGTTCTGCGGGAGTTATTCCGGAAAGCCTTATATTCATTGGGCGCGAGGCCTTATTATCTTCATCATTGCGACCTGGCGGAAGGAACGTGGCGTTTCCGAACTTCCATAGAAGAAGGAATGCATTTGATGAGCCGCTTGAGAGAACACATATCCGGAACATGCGTGCCCGCCTACGTGCTGGATTTGCCTGAAGGCCGGGGCAAAACTCCTCTGAACAGCTCGCATGCAATGAAAAAAGCGGAACAGAAGTGGATGTTCAAAACTCGCTGCGGACAAACCGTTACTTACGTTGAATCTTTGAAAATTTAGCGGCCATTCTTGAAAACAGAGTTCTTTTATAGTAAGTAATTAATGGAATAATGGGCATTCGAATGATTTAATGCTCAAATTCGATTTCACCTCTTAATCCAGAGGTAAAGGGTTATTCATCCCATAAAAGGAGAAAAAATGAAAAAGGCTGTCCCTGTTGTAATATTTTTATGGGCGGTTGCACTGACTGCCGGTTCCGTTTCGTCAACCGATCACATTCAGATGAATGATGGGCAGAATTGGCGATTTATGGCCAAAGTAGATCAGTATGTTCTGGATGAACTGGATGCTTTGGGTCAGGCAGATTTTTTTATTGTATTAAAGGAGCAGGCTGATTTTTCAGGCGCTGCATTCCTGAAGGACAAAAAGGCGAAAGGACGTTTCGTATATGAAAAGCTTTTGTCTGTATCGGAACGGACTCAGGAGGAATTAAGGAAATATCTGAGGGAGAGGAATGCCGATTACAGGCCGTATATCATTCAGAATATGATATTAGTTAGGGACGGGGATTATGAGCTGTTAAGCGAGATTTGCCGTCGTAAGGACGTAGCGGAAATCAGGGGCAATCGTCCATACGAAGGATTGCAGGAACAGCGTCACGCTTACAGGGATAATGTCGGCAAAGGCATTGAATGGAGCATACTGCACATAAATGCGGATGCGATATGGGATGAAGGATACACGGGCGAAGGAATCGTTGTGGCGAATCTGGACACGGGAGTGCAATGGGACCATCCGGCCTTAATCAATCAGTATAGAGGATGGAACGGTTCCGAAGCGGACCATGATTACAATTGGCACGCGTGCAGCACGAACTACACATGTCCTGATGCATCCGTTCCATGCGATGATTACGGGCATGGAACGCATACGATGGGTACCATGGTAGGCGACGACGGCGGTACGAACCAGATAGGCGTAGCCCCGGATGCGCAATGGATCGCCTGCGGACACCTTGAAGGCGAAGCGGAATTTCACGAATGTTTTGAATGGTTTCTGGCGCCCTATCCTTACGGTCAGGGGCCGGGACAGGGATTGCCTGCAATGGCGCCGGATATCGTGAATAATTCCTGGGGATGGCCATACTACGGTGGAGATTATCAGTATGCGCCCGACATAGACGCGCTGCAGGCAGCGGGAGTTTTCATGGAATTTTCAGCAGGCAATGAAGGCGATTCCTGCCAGACTTTACGTTCGCCCGGAGATTATGCCCAGGTTCTGACCACAGGCGCCAGCGATTCACAGGACAGGATAGTCAGCACGAGCTGGGAGTATTGGGGATCGAGTCGAGGGCCGTCTCATCCGAACATTCCCGGAGCCCCAGACTTCATCAAGCCTGAACTGGCGGCGCCGGGACATGATATCCGTTCGTGCATACCCGGAAATGGATATGAAGGCGGCTGGGGCGGAACGTCAATGGCCGGTCCTCACACATGCGGCGTCATCGCCCTGCTGTGGTCAGCGGCGCCTCATCTGATAGGCGATATCGAGACCACGCGCAACATCATTATTGATTCGCTCTATACGGATCCGGACGGACAATATCCGGGAGCCGGCTACTGGAACCAGACCTGCAACGGAATCAACGCCTATGACACGGTACCTAATCATGTCTGGGGCTGGGGACTGCTTGATGCCTGGGCAGCTTTTCAGATGCTCTCCGGAGTCGCTATGGACAAAGATGCCTACATGCTTGAAGACGTCATTGAAATAAAAGTTTTAGACCGTGAATCCAGCGGCTCGGTTGAAGTAATCATTTACAGCACGACGGAATCCGCTCCGGAAACGGTCGTTTGCAATGAAGAAGAAACCGGTAATTTCGTCGGAACAATAAATTGCTCCAATATACCGCCTTCAAGCGGAGACGGAATACTGTCCGTTAACCACAATGATGAGATTTTCTGTTATTATGAAGAACTGGATATGGATGATACCGCAATGGCGGACGGTATGGCGCCCGCCATTTCCGGTGTTGGAACAGAAGAAGTTACGGAAGCGACAGCCGAAATCGCCTGGACTACCGACGAACCCGCTACATCCGTCGTCCATTACGGAATAGGCGCGCCGTTGATGATTCAAGCGAACGAGACATTGACCGAAGAACACTCTGTTTTGCTGGAAGGGCTGACGGATTGTTCGCTCTACGTTTTTTATGTGGAAAGTTCTGACGCCGCAGGCAACCTTGCCGTTGAGGACAATGGAGGCGATTATTTCACATTCCTGACAGATGAACTGAATATAGTCTTCTATGAATCGATGGATACGAATCCCGACTGGGAGACGGAAGGAGACTGGGAATGGGGTCAGCCCACTGGTCAGGGCGGCTCTTACGGATCGCCTGATCCCGACAGCGGATACGACGGCGATAACGTCTACGGTTATAACCTTAACGGAGATTACCCGAACAACATGAGTTCGACGAGATACTTGACCACGCCTTTAATCGACTGTTCCGAAGCGGTTGAAGTTCGCTTGACCTTTCAGAGATGGCTGGGTCTGGAACGGAATTACTACGATAAAGGATATATCGATATCAGCACGAACGGCGGCTCTTCCTGGTCAAATGTCTGGACCAACGATGAGACGCTGGACGGCGGCTCCTGGGAATTGATGGAATATGACCTGACAAGTTGGGCCGCTTATCAGTCATCCGTGAAAATCAGATGGGGCATAGGCCCTACGGATTCCGGGTGGACATACTGCGGGTGGAACATTGATGAGGTCATGGTTTCCTATACGTCACCCTGCGAGCCGCCCACCGCTACGCCTACTTTAACGCCCACCTGCTCCCCAACCGATACGCCCACATTAACGCCCACAGTAACCCCCACATTAACCCCCACATTCACTATCCCACCGTCACCCACAGAAATCGATACTCCGACCTGGCCGCCAACTGCGCCGCCTACCGAAATCCCGACTCTGCCGCCGACTACCCCCACTCCCGTTACGGAACTGGGAGTAAGGCTGGAAATGCCGAAAGAGATGTACCATGCAGGCGATGAATGTTACCTGAAAGCCGATCTCACTAATCCCGGATCACCGCTGACGGCAGTCCCCCTCTTCGTCATTCTCGACGTCTACCAGGTTTATTTCTACTACCCCGATTGGACCGATTTGCCCGGCTATGCCTTCCACGACATCCCAAACGGCGTCACGACTCTTTCCGTCATCGATTCATTTACCTGGCCTGAAAATGCCGGAGAAGCTCAAAACATTATATTCTGGGCGGCAATGACTAATCCGCAATTATCCGAAATATTGGGAAATATGGACTCATTCACTTTCGGATGGGAGTAAAATAACCATACTGGATGCCGGTTGCCGAATACCGGATAATTTTTACCCCTGCAGAAGGGAATGCCGAATATCGCAGGCTGTCAGCCGATGTTGAATTTTCTGCACTCGTATTTCATCTGCAGGTTACTGTCATTATAATTCGCTTTTTCACGAGATTCACGGTTGATTTCCGATTCGGCGCTCCCGGCATAACGATGATTAGAGTGTTTTGAAGATATCCGGTGTTTTGCGGAGAGCTCCGATCTCATTCTAACTTGTAACAAGCGAACTGCCGGCGGTCGATTAAACGTTGTCTTTTTTTCCAGGTTTAAGTATTGTGTTTTACTCGAAAAACTTTGAACCTTTTCGATTTAAGTATCGTTGATCTTTTCATTTGCTCCCTCGACGGGATGAATAATGATCCGAGAATCAAAAACCAATTCGGGTTACGCTACACTGGCGGGCAGTTTACTCATCGCCCTCGGTCTACTCACAGCCTTGTGGGCAGCAAGCACAGTATTCAGTATAATCAATGATCCTCAAAAGATCAGCGTATTCAACGAAATTATCCCGGATAATCCCGAAGTCAGGGAAATAATCGTGCAAAACACCAGGATTATTCTTCCAGAAATTCTATTTTATTCCATGGCCTACGGCGTATTCATTCTTTTGCTGTTCGTGATGACCGCAATCGCCAAGCTTTTCATCACCAACGGCGTAACTCTCGTACTGGACGGCCGGAACAAACGTAAATAAGCCTTTCCCTAAAACAATTAAGACTTAAGCAACGGCTTTTATGCAAATAATTCGTTTGGACCCTGGTTCCCGGTCTTTATTTCCCTTTCTGAATATGACCATGCCGATATTTTGGCATTGATCAAAAAAGCGTCTTTTGAGGTTACAATTCGTAAGAATTGCTCATCATTTTGTTTCGATTGCGATTGCGATACCGATCCCGACCCCGATTACTGAAACAAACCGTAAAAAGTATTGAAAAAAGTGTAACCCCGATCTGATCAGTCCCGATATTTTAAACATTTCCGGTTTTATCCGAAAGGCAATACCCTTTTTCTTGTTGGCTGGTTCGCCCATGCGCATAAAAGAAAACCCCGGATGCTTCATGGAAGCGGTATCCGGGGCATATCGTTCGATCAGGGGCTTTTCAGGTCCCTGATGCTTTGCTTATATTGCTATGGACCGTAACTGAACGTTTCCATGTCGAATTCACCCAGAATATTATCGAATTCCGGCGTCAGAAGAGCTCCGTAGAATTTGAGTCCTTCAGCGGAGCTGGGTTCGTTCGGCCATACGAAACTGAGAATTTCCCTGTAAAGCGTTTCTATCCCGAGAGAAACGGGTTCGTACGCGAAATCCTCTCCCCAGGTCGGGTACCAGAAAAACAATCCGTAGACGTCCAGAAGAACGACGAAAGGAATTTGATTGTACGTATCGGGTCCCGGATTGTAGATGTAGGCTTCAAGCAGGAATTGCGTTCCAGGAGTAAAGTGGGATTCCGACAATATCAGCTCGACTCCCAGCGGATTAGCGGGAGTAGGACTGGGTACCTCCGTGCAAGTATATGTCGGCGTCGGAGTCAAAGTAGGGGTACAGGTGGGTACGTCTGTCGGGGTATCAGTGGGAATCATCGTAGGAGTGCAGGTCGGCGTCAAAGTAGGAGTATTGGTCGGAACAGCAGTATTGGTCGGAGTATTCGTGGGAACAGCGGTGTTAGTAGGCGTATTGGTCGGAGGAGTGGTGGGAGATGCCGTGGGGGTGTTTGTCGGGGGCGGTTCAGTCGGTATCTCTGTCGGTATCTCTGTCGGGATCGGCGTAGGAGTTACAATTTCACCGCATTCGAGCCACAGAAGAATCCTGGCCAGGACAGTTTTACCCAAAGCCGCATCAGTATTCGCCAACGCAGCCCAGGAGGTCGAGAAAAAGACGGTTTTCCACAGATTCGTCTCTTCGTTGAAATGAATATTCGTCGAGTCTCCCAATTCGTTTGTGAAGCAAGTATTCTCGACAATCGTCGGATTGACTATATCCGAATAATCCGAGAGCCCAGCAGGAAACGTCAGAGCCACCGGACCGATGCCATCGCCTATCGGATCACCCTCGACTCCTGTTAACTCCTCCGTACCCTCATCGCTGTCAAAGTCGGAAATGCCCAGATAATTCGTGCCGAATGCAGTCAATCCCATATCATAGAGATAATCCTGTGAACTCAGGAACAGCCTTCCGCCCACATCGAGATATTGAATCAGGTTCGCTTCATCGGTTTCATTAGGACCGGCGCTGCCGGCAAAGCCGAATTTGTCGCCGGAGAACCAGATAATGACGCCGTATTCCATCATTTCAGAAAAGGTGGGACCATCGCCGGGCCCTCCGCCGATATCAAAAATATCGTAGGTCAGCCCCAGGTCGTCCATGGCTGCCGTGAAGAAATCAATCAAATCGGGGTCGTCATTGTCGTCGTCCACCAGCAGAATGTCGCAATCGAATGTGAAAGGCGTCGCTGAAGGCGTAACGGTCGGAACTTCTGTGGGTATCTCGGTGGGGGCTTCCGTAGGAACTTCCGTAGGTATTTCAGTGGGAGCTTCCGTGGGAACTTCCGTAGGTATCTCGGTCGGAGCTTGCGTAGGAACTTCCGTAGGTATTTCGGTGGGAGCTTCTGTAGGAACTTCCGTTGGTATTTCGGTGGGAGCTTCTGTAGGAACTTCCGTTGGTATTTCCGTAGGTCCTTCAGTGGGTGTAGGCGTAGGCGTACCAACGCATTGGTTGAGTTCTCCCGGCGACAGATAGCTTTCGCAGAAATCAAAAGCGTTGTCGTCCGTATCGACTCCGTCAATTTTTCGTGAAAGGCTATATTCCTCTGCCGGTTCAGGAACGTTGTTTCCTTCGCCACAGGATGGATCGCACAATTCACCGTATTGAACAGCATCGAGGACCATGCCGTTCTGATACAACCTGACGGCGTCGCAGGGCCCGTTCTGCAGTGAACTGCCCAGGTCGTTCTCTTCGAGATCGATATTAGGAACGCCTGTCATTCCTATGAGGAATATCCCGTCACCGGGAACGGTATATCCTGTTAAATCGTAACTAGCCGAAACCGAACACGCCTGGTTCAGCGGTTCGACCAGGACTCCGTCCAGCGAGCTTCCGGGAATTCCGAACAATTCAATATAGCTGTAATCATCAACGCCGTCGTCATCGTAATATACTTCATTAATCACGACTGCAGCCTGAGCGAAAGTAGGCGTAACGGTTGGAATTTCCGTGGGCCCTAAAGTAGGAGTCTCCGTCGGAATGTCTGTAGGAACGGGAGTCGTAATTCCTGTAGGAGTCGACGTCGGTTCAGGCGTAAAGGTAGGTCCGAACGTAAAAGTGGAAGTGGGGGTCAGAGGTATGCATTCGTTGCTGCTCCCAGGAGTCAGAAAAGCTTCGCAGAAATCAGCAGCATTATTGTCGCTGTCGGCGCCGTCGATTATCCTTGAAAGTCCGTATTCCTCTGCCGGTTCAGGGGCCGCGGCGCCTTCGCCGCAGAACGGATCGCATGCCTCGCCATACTGCAAACTGTCAAGAGTTACCGCACCCTGGACGAGTCTGAGGCCGTCGCATGGCCCATTCTGCAGAGCCGTTCCCAGGCCGTTCTCTTCATAATCCACATTCGGCACATCCGTCATGCCTATGACGAAAAAGCCGTCCATGGGAATGGAATAGGCGCTCAAGTCGTAAGATGCCGTAACGGAACAATCCTGATTCAGCGTTTCCAGGGTAATGCCGTTTAACGAAGTTCCGGGCGCTCCGTATATTTCAATGTAACTGAAGTCGTCAGTGCTCTCATCATCATAATAGACTTCATTCAATACGACATCGACCGGCACAATCGTAGGCGTTTCAGTGACCACAGCCGTTTCTGTAGGTTCAACCGGCGTTTCCGTAACTATCGGCGTGGGTGTCTGCGTGGGCTCCACCGGTGTATCCGTAGGCGTGGCATAACAGGCGTTGTCTTCGCCAGGCGACAGAAAACTCTCGCAAAAATCAAGCAGATTATTGTCCGTATCGACTCCGTCTATCCGGCGTGAAAGACTGTATTCCTCTGCCGGTTCAGGAACAGAAGCGCCTTCGCCGCAAAGCGGGACGCAACCGTCGCCGTATTGAACCGAATCAAGAATATTACCTGACTGATAGAGCCAGACGCCGTCACAAGGTCCGTTCTGGAGTTCGTCGCCCAGGGTGTTATCTTCCAGATCCAGGTTGGGGACTCCGGTCATTCCGACTAAGAAGAATCCGTCCATGGGTATGGAATATCCGGTCAAGTTGATGGAAGCCTGTATGGCGCAATCCTGGTTGTAAGGCTCGAGATAAACGCCGTCCAAAGGCGTGCCGGGTACGCCGTAAATTTCAACATAACTGTAATCATCCGCTCCTTCATCGTCATAATAGACTTCATTGATCACGACGGTCACCGGTGCAAACGTACCCGTAGGCGACGGAATCACTGTCGGTCCCGTGGTGGGAGTTTCCTCCGGAGTGACGGAAGGTCCTACTGTCGGCGTTTCCGTTGGCGTTATAACCATCGTCATCGTCGCAGTCGGCGTGGAAAAACAAACATTCGCTTCGCCGGGAGAAAGGAAACTTTCGCAGAAATCCGTATCGTTGTCGTTGGTGTCCACTCCGCAGAGAATCCTGGAAATGCTGTTCTCTTCTGCCGGTTCCGGTTCCGGGGTTCCTTCGCCGCAATCATTCAAACAGTCCGTCCCATACTGAAGAGCGTCCACTACTACACTATTGTATAAAAGTTCGACGCCGTCGCAGGGTCCGTTCTGCATCGTTGAACCTAAATCGGCCGCATCAAAATCAACATTCGGCACGCCGCTCATGCCCAAAACGAAATATCCGTCCATGGGCATGGTGTAGCCGAACAGGTCGTACGTCGTTTGAGGATCGCAATCCTGATTCACCGGACGAACAGCATAACCGTCAAGGGATACTCCGGGCGAACCGAATAATTCGATGTAACTGTAATCGTCCACGCCATCGTCATCGTAGTATACTTCGTTAATGACAATATCAGAAAAAACCGGCGTTTCAGTCGGCGCCGGCGTCTGCGATGGACCAAACGTAGGCGTATCGGTCGGAATCGCAGTCGGTCCTTCCGTAAAAACCATTGTCGGACTCGGCGAAGGTTCTACATAACAACTGTTTGTCTCTCCAGGCGTCAAAAAACTTTCGCAAAAATCACTGTCGTTGTCGTCCGTATCAACGCCGTCCGTTATACGGGAAATACTGTAATCCTCCCCCGGCTCAGGTTCAGGCGTTCCCTCTCCGCATAAAGGATCACAACCTTCCCCATACTGCACCGCATCTAAAACCGTTTCTCCCGACATCAGCGTCACCGCGTCGCAGGGTCCGTTCTGAAGACTCGATGATAACGCCTCTACAATAAAATCAACATTGGGAACTCCGCTCATCCCTATTACAAAGAAACCGTCGCCGGGAATCGTATATCCCGTCAGATCATAAAAACCGGTTTGCGTACAATCCTGATTTACCGGCCGTAATGCCACTCCGTCCAATGACGTTCCCGGATTCCCATACAATTCCACGTAACTGTAATCGTCGGTGCTCGGATCATCATAATATACTTCATTTATTACCACATCAAGCGGCGGTAATGTGGGACCGGCAGTCGGCGTATTCGAAGGCTCAGGAGTCGGACTGGGCGTTCCGGCCGTCGGCGTATCCGTCGGCGTCGTTACTATTCCGCTGTTGTCCGGGTCTGGAGGCGACTGCGTGATGAAATCAGCCGCACTGTCGTTCGTGTCTGTCCCCGGGTCAGATCGCATCAAACTCGATCCTTCCGGCGCATCGTCCGCACACTGCCCATCAGGCGCCGGAACATCATCGTCATCCGGCAACGCGTTCTCATTCGGCGAATCATACAGCACCGTATCCGTATAACCTAAATTATCATTCACGCGCACTCCGTCCGTCGCCGATCCCCCATTCTGGATGCTGGGATCAAAATCTATCTCAAGATCTGGCGTCACTCCCCAATCCGCATCCACGCCGGATTCGCCTATTAAAAAATATGACTGACCCTCTATTATCAGTCCGTTGGGAAAAATCAGCGTTCCATAACTGAAATCTGTTCCTCCCCATTCAAGAGACCATCCGTCCAACAAAACAGGGTCAACTCCATTGTTATACAATTCAACAAATTCGTGACCTTCGTCACCGCCCGTATGGTCATAATACAATTCAGAAATTAAAACATCTCCGAAAACGTTCCCCGCAGCATACAGACAAATTAAAAAAACCATGCATGCTGAAAAAAACGTTTTCCCAAAAGGACCGCTTCGTTCCATCGTCCCCTCCTTAATTTTTTGGGTGAAAGAAATTTGTGTCTTCACGATAAAGACTAATCCGAGTACCCCTTGTCGTTTATATAAAAATCAAAAATGGTCACCATTTGTCAAGCAAAAAATCATACAATTCCCTGAATTAACACTTTAATTGCATTATTTTTCTCTAAGACTCGAAAATCACTTGAATAATTCGACAGCGCCTTGCCGGCATTACAGTTTGAAACGTGAATCGATTTTATGGACAGGTCTCAAATAGGAAAATTGACGTTTGCCATGCGTTTCATTATATTTAAGCCGCCATGAGAATTTCACGACGTTCAAGAGTATTTTTACTGTTGCTGATTTTAGTCCTGTTTAACGCCTGTTCTTCGGATAAGGGCAAGGAAGAGCCGGAGGCTTATGGAATAAGAGAAACTTTGTCGGATGCCGTACAAATGGAAACGGTGAAGCTGACTTCGTCCAGCCAGGAACACGGCATGCTGCTTGCCCCTTCAGTAAACGGTCCTGTAAAGGAGTTGCCCGGCAATATAAAGCCCCGGCTTCGAGTGACGAATTTAAGTTCGGTATTGCGCTCCGGCCGTTTTTTCGGAGTCAGATGGAAAGATGAAAACACGATATTTTTAATGAATCTTTGGGGGATCGAGGCGCTGTCGAGAGAGGGTGAAAAATTCATAACGAAGAGCGCCACGGCAACGCCCGGCGATGCCCGTGATATAGTATTCTGTGGGGATATGGGGTATGCGGCTGACGGATATGCGGGAATATCGGTCATTGATTTTTCCGTCTTAAGTTCTCCGGTCCTGATAGAACAGAAGAAAACGAAAGGCAGCATTCGTCAACTAACGCTGGTCGGTGAATATTTGTATGCCTGCAGCGTACTGGAAGGACTGCAGATATTCAGTCCATCGGCTGACGGAACGTTGAATTTCATTAGGAACGTTCCGGGGACAGGCCGTGCGTTTTATTTTATTAAGCAGGGAGATACGGGTTATCTGTGTGCCGGCGGCGACGGCATGCTCGCCTTATCCCTGGCGTCTCCGGAATCGCCTGAAGTAATCGGCCGAATGAAAGAAGTAAGATTCGCTTCTGCGGTATCGCTGCATAAAGAATTCCTGGCTTTAGTGGACAAAAAAGAAGGTTTACTGATGGTTTCCCGGACAAATGAGCGGGATTTCAAAGCGGTCGGCGCATACCGTGTAAAGCATGAAAGCCGGGCGGTCCTGTCGAAGAATGGGATAATATATTTTGCTGAGGCGAATGGACTGCATGTGCTGGAATTTGACGAAGCTTCCGGACGATTTCGGCGCTTGCAGAAGATAGAGGCGGAAAGCGAATTCCGTTCGTTGGACATCAATGATGATGAACTGTTATCGGGGGACGGCGACTGGGGTTATCGCCTGTTCAAGATAAAAGAAAACGGAATGTTGAAGGAGCAGGAAAAACGGGGAGTTCTTCGTTTAATAGCCGATGTGGCTTACAAGGGAAATCATATTTATGCGGCAGCGGGCTACGAAGGATGTCGAATAATAAACGCTGCAGACCCTGAAAATCCGCAGGCAGCAGGATTAATCAGGACTGCGGAACCGGTTCAGTCGATCTGCGTTTCGGATGACAGGTTGTATGTTTGCGATCATCGTGGATTCCATATTTATGACATAAGCGAACCGGCATCTCCTGTGAAGTTATCGGCAATTTTAACAGAGGGCCGCACAGTGGGCATTGATGTTCGCGGCGATATAGCAGCAGCGGCATCCTGGTTTTCCGGCGCCCTGCTTTATGACGTTTCAAATCCGGAAAAACCCGTGAAACTTTCTCAGTATTCGCCGCCGTCAGGCTGGGCGATCGATTTGAAATTCCGGGGGGACATGCTGTATGTTTGCGTAAACAATTACGGTTTAGCCGCATTGGACGTTTCTGACGTCCGCAAACCTGTTTTAACGCATCTCAATCAGGAAATTGCAGCCCCGGAAGGACTGGGTTTTTATGGAGAGGTGATGTACGCAGCGGACTTCAACCTGGGAACAGCTATTTTTGATATTGATGATCCGAAGCATCCCCGTTTCGTTCTCTCTTTAGACACGCATATAGCGAAAGGCATAACGATAGTCGAGGATATGATGGCGGTATCCAATTATTTGTACGGCGTCAAATTTTTCAGTTTGAGCCCGGACCCATTCGATCCTGAATTGACGGCTGTTTTAGATACTCCTGGAAAGGCGTATAACAGTTTAATAAAAGATGATCTGATCTGGATCGCCGACTGGCATTCATTAATATGCTGCAAAGCAGAACGAATCCAGGACTGATCCGCTTTTCTCTTAATTTTTAGTCGACAGCCTTCAGCGTCGCGTTAAGGCGGATAAGGAGTCGTTTTTCATTTTCCGACAGGATATTCCGGCAATTTTATTCCTCGATTAATCAGGGTCTTGCTGTTCGCTCCTTTAATTACCGACCAGAAAGAAGGTGGTAACGTCGATGTCGCCCAGCAATTGAAAATTTTCATCATCCATGATGACGCCCATGAAGTAAAAAGGTCCTGCTGAAGTGATGTCATAAGGTAAAGGAACGCTCAGGATCGATTCTCTGTAGTAATCATCTTCATTGATGAACATGTGCGTAAACACGATTTCTTCGGTCCATTGCGGATGGAAATAATAGCGTCTGAAAACGTCGAGAAGCACTATCTGATTGATCCATCTGGATTCTTCTTTGTTGATCAACTCTGCGGTAAGACTCAAAACATCGCCGCCATAGAAAAAAGAGCCGTTCAAATCCAGGTAGAGCCCTGTGTCTCTCTCGCCGCCGGAGAATGGTGTGGGCGTTATGGAAGGATTGGGCGTAGGCGTAGCGGTCGGAGAGTTTACTCCCGTGTAGGTGGGGGCAGGAGTCTGATTATCCACGAATATGGCTACGGAATCTGATTCGGAATGTTTATAATCATCGTCGACGGATTGTGCATGAACGACGAGTCCTCCGTCAGGGACGGACGATACGTCCATTTCGTATTCCCAGGTCGACCAGGAACCGTCTCCCGACGTGTCTGTCGCCTCTTCGTATAATCCAGCGAATCCGACCTGAACTAAATGAATAGCCCCATCCAGATCATCAGCCGATCCTCTTATCATAATAGAACCTTCAGCTACGGTCCCGTTTTCCGGTTCCGTTATTGTCACGACCGGAGGATCATTAGGCAGGAAATCAAAAAAGAAAAGCGGGAAATACTCGTCAGCATAGTCTCCAAAGTATACCCCGGCTGCCAGGGCCGCATATCTGCCCTCGCAAGATACGCTCGTTCTGCCTAAAAAAGGCTGCTCCCATTGAGGAACCTGGCTTCTGGACAAAAAAAGCGCGGAAAAGGGCGTAAAAGGAAAAGATATGTTGCCGCTCAAAAAAATTACCGATGCATCGCTGTTTATATCAACAAAGGGCAGCGACAACTCATGCTCGTAAATCCATAACCTTGTTCCCTCGCCGGCCGTATCCCACAGCTCCAGCGCTCCGGGATATTCATCTTTTCCTTTAAACAGCGAACGATCTTTCGAGAAAACCTGACGGTCCGACATGGGAATTTCCGGCAGTTCTCCTTTTACGCTTGCGTAGGAACTGGCATAAACCACATATTCCCCGTCGTCGGTTAACTTAACGTCGTGTCCCAGAGTAGGGAATCCGGAAGTACTGTTTGTCCATATCGGTTCCTTGTCCAGTCCTGAGCCGGGCGGTTCAGTATCAAAGAACAACAGATTGCTGTTGGCCTCCATTATGATATTCCCCCCGTTTCTCGCCACGTCTATGTATATTTTATTAGCGCTCATTCCTGTGCCGTCGAATTGCCACATGGGCTCCTCTTCAAAGTTGAAGGAATCAAAAGCAGTGATTTTGGGATCAACGGAATTAGCCATATAAGTCGCCGCAGCGATAATCGATCCGTCGCCCGACATATCCAGCGACGCCATGCGCACCTGAGACAATTCGTAAGACCATAATTCATTGACTGAAGTCTTTTCAAAGAAAAAAACCTCCGGCATCGGCAGTATATCGATATTGTTGTAGTTGGCCACAGCGATGTATTGACCGTCGTCCGAAACGGCAAGACAATCGTAATAAAACCGGGATATAGGCTTTGACCACAGCAAATCGCCTTCGATGTCAAGCACATATAGAGTGTTGAAATCGACGAACGCTATCGTTTCAGCGTTATAAGAGCATTTTATATCGAATATCCAGGCGTTGGGTCGTTCCACTTTGTATTTGAACACCGGTTGATTGCTGCTCCGGTGAAAAAGGCAAACGTAAGAACCAGGATGATTCGGCCGCCCCTCCATATCATGCGTTCCAACAGCGACATATTCTCCGCTGCCCGAAGTATCCAGACATATTACATCGTACGATTCTTCCTCTTCCCAGGACCAATCATAGATGAATTCGGCTTGAGCGGAAATAATAACGGGAAACAATGCTGCAGCAACGACCCAAAAAGCCGCTGCCTTGATTGTTTTCTTTTCCATTTATCTGTTCTCCTTTCTTTTGTAACAATCAAACTGATTGCTCTCTAATTGTACCCCAGATTTCTCAATTAACTCAAATCTTCCGTAACCAGCCCGTATCTTCTCTTTGATCTCAACCCTCAAGAATATAATCCGTGAGGTTCTTTTCTGTTCATTAAAAGACATTTATGAATCAGGAACTATCGTCTGCTCTCCTGCATTCCATTCTTATCATCGCCGAATTTATGACAGACGCTGATATGTCATGATGAGGAAGGTAAAGTCTAAAGTGGCCTGTCCTTTGTTGGTCAATTTCCGAAAAGGAAAAAAGAGACGGCGGAAATGTTGCCGAGCAGTTCAGAATTATCTGCGTCAAGCAAAGCGCCCATGAAGTAAAGGGGTCCGAGGGAGTCCAGTTTCTGAGGCAGTTGAGCGCTGAGAAGCAGTTCTCTGTAATGGTAATCAGCGCCTAAGAAGTTCTGAACCAGGTCGAGTTCTTCCGTCCAGCTCGGATGGAAGTAATATTTTCCGAAAACGTCCAGCATAACGATCTGATACGCCCATCTTGATTCTTCATTATTGTATATGTCGGCGCTGAGCGTAAGGACATCGCCCGGGAAATAGATGCTGTCGTTCATAGACAGATATAACCCCGTATTTCCCTCTTCGCCGAACGCCGGGGTCGGCGTGGGAGAAGCCCAGGGTGTGGGAGTATGACTCATGCGAGGCGTGTATGTGGGAGCGGGCGTCATATTGTCGACCAGGATAGTAATCTCCTCAGGCTCAGAATGTTTGAATCCGTCGTCTATCGACTCGGCATACACGGTCAGTGGACCGTTGGGTATTGACGAAACGTCCAGTTCATATCTCCACGAGTCCCAGGAGTCGTCCCCGGAAATATCTTCGGCTTCCCAGTAAAGACCGCGAACGCCCACTTGCACTTTTGCAATCCGGCCGTCAAAATCGTCTGCCGAGCCTTCGATGACCGCTGAAACATCAACAGGCGTATCGGGAAGCGGCGATTCAATGGTGCAATAAGGTTGTTCGTTAGGGATAAAATCGAAATAGCTTAACGGTGCAAACTGCTTTTCAAAGTTGCTTACGTATCGGCCCGAAGCCAGAGCCCCGAAACGGCCTTCTTGTGATACCGACGGCTTGCCCATGTGCGACTGTTCCCAGACCGGCGCCTGGCTTTCGTTTACGAAAAGACCCGCATACGGCGAATTGGGCGCCGAGATGTCGCCGCTTAAAAAAATCACCGATAAATCTGAATTGCCGTCTAAAAATGGAACATATAACGGCTGCTCATACTTCCATATCCGGCTGCCGCCTCCGCTCGTATCCCATAACTCCAGAGTCCCCGGATAAACTTCCATCAACCGCACGAAGGCGCTGGCGTAAACAATGTATTGACCGTCATCGCTTATTTTTACCTGGTGCCCCATGGTGGGAAAACCATCCGTCGTCTTGTACCAAACCGGATATTTTACGCCGTCCGGTTCGGGAAAAGTGTCGAAAAACAAAAGATTGCTGTTGGCTTCCAATGCGACGTAATTACCGTCACTCGTTAGGTCGATATACACCTTGTTCGCCGGTATGCCGATGCCCGTGAAATTCCAGACCGCTACGCCAGGAGAAGTCACAGCATCAAAAAACGTCAAAAAAGGATCGTAGGAGTTTGCGCCGTAAGTAGCCGCCGCTATCCTGGAACCGTCTGCAGACATGTCCAGATACGCCATACGCATCTTGGGCAACTCCGCAGACCATATCTCCTCAGACGAATCACGATGGAAATAAAAAACCGTCGGAGCGAACAGATAACTCAAATTATCGTAATTGGCCACTGCGATGTAATCCCCGTCAGAAGAAACCGCAAGACAATCATAATAAAACCTGGATATAACCCTCTTCCAAAGCAATTCTCCGTCATTATCCAATACGAACAACGTATCATGCGATACAAAGGCAATGGTCTCAGCATTATAAGAGCATTTGACGTCGTATACCCACTCGCTTGGACGCGTCAGTTCATACCGAAAAACCGGCTGATTGCTTGAACGATGAAAAAGACATACATAGGCGCCTGCCCCATAATCCGGCCTGTTATCGGTATTATGAGTACCCACCGCTACATATTCGCCGCTGCCCGAAACATCCAATGCGATTACATCCCGCGATTCTTCCTCCTCCCAGCTCCATAAAGGCGCTATGTCTGATTGAGAACTCACTGTTCCCCATGACGTCAGAAGAATAAAAATTGTATAAAAAAACACGGCTGTCCTTCGAATTTTCATGTCAACCCTTGCTCCTTTCTTTGAAAAACCAAGAAAGGTCATCAACCCGCAAAAATTTCTATCACTTTTTATTCCGACAGGCAAAAACGCCTTGCCCTCAATCAAAAATCCGGTTCTTTCGGAATAAATAATTCGCTTACCGACATCTCTTGCATAAGCAATAAAAAAAAATAACAATGTAAACGGACATCCATTTGATGAAACGCCGCATTGATCCAGCGCAAACACGCGAATGCGCGTCTCAGGCAATGCGGCATGAATAACTGAACATATTAGCATGAAAGGAATTCCAAATGAAAAAGACTGATATAAATTGCCCCTTCTGTTCCCCATCTTCGAACCGGCGAATAATAATGGAAAATTCCCTCGCTTTCGTGATTTACGACATATATCCTGTGACGGCAGGTCACGCTTTAATCATTCCGAAACGTCATTTTTCAGATTTTTTCGATATGAAAGAACAGGAAATGGCAGCGGTGAGAGAGCTGCTTTGCCGTATGCGGGAAAAGAGTTTACAAAAATATCCCGATATAAGGGGGTTCAATGTCGGCGTTAACGTAGGCGAAGCAGCAGGACAGACTATTCCTCATTGTCACATTCATCTTATTCCTCGGCGAGAAGGGGATATGCAGCATCCCGAAGGAGGCGTCAGGGGCGTCATTCCTGAGCAACAGAAGTATGCAGCAAAAGGTAAGACTTCATAAAACAATGGATTTCCTGAGACGTAGTAACGGAGTCCGTGATTTATCTCCAGCCGAACCCTACAAAATCTACAGCACAAGTTAATTGGGTCGTTTGAGCGAAAATCATGGCAGTCCAGAATTTTGCGCCGTTGAATGATCCGGCGCCGGCGGTCCAGTTAAAGGAGAGAACGGTTCGCGCGTAGGTTGATTGAGCGGGAAGATTGAACGTTTCGTAGTCTATATCCGGAATTTTACTCCAGGAAGGCCAACACCAGTATTCTCCGGCGATTTCCAGAAGGATGTAAACATCAACGCTGCTCACCCGGTCCTTACCGTTCCACATGATGATTTTGAGAAGAAAGGGATCGTTTGCTTCAAACATGTGACTGTTCAGAAAAAGTTCGCAGCAGGTTTCCTCGTCGCAGGGAGTCGGCGAAATGATGAATGTCGAAGTCCGGGTTGGTTGAGGAGCAGGAGTAGGCAAAAAGGTGGGAGTTGTTGTAGAGATATGAGTGTTCGTAGGAGTATGGGTGGATGTTGCCGTTGGAGTTCTTGTGGGAGGTACGGGCGTATAAGTGGGGGTATTGGGTCCCGTTGTCCAGGTCGGGGTCGGCGTGGGCGTGGGGAATCCGCTGTTGTTGTTGTATCCCCAGACTTTGAAATCATCGATATTCCATCCGCTGTCATTGAACATCATGTGAGATTTCAAGGTGAAACGGAACTTGACGTTGAATTGACCGTCAGCAAACCCGGAGATATCGAACCAGACATATTCCCATTCATCGGAATAATAGCCGTCGTCTTCATAGTAAATCCTGTTCCAGGAGCTTCCGCCGTCGACAGATATTTCGAGTTCGACCGAATCTTTAAATATCAGGTCGATGGAGCTGACGTTCAACCATTGGTAAAATTCCACCACGGTCTCTTCGGTATTTCCGCAAAAAACAGACGGGGAGATCAAGGAGCAATTGGAATTGGAAGTATAATTGCCGTTGTCGGTAAGGTCGACTCCCCAGACTTTGCCGTTGCCTGAAGTATGGTCGTGTTCAGGGTCAGGCGCGCCGCCGAAAATACCGCCGCCGAGGCCCGATGGAAAATTCCATTCCCATTGTCCGTCGCCGGTTTCAGTCCATCCTGAAGGAGTTTCCATATCGTCGCAGAACGCGATTATGCGCTGTTTGGTATGAAATTGAAAATAAGCTCCTCCATTATCGTTTTCCGCGAAATTGCCGGCGCTGTCTTCCGAACCGACGGCGAAATAATACCAGGTATCCTCCTGCAGGTCAGTCAAATACATGGTGTGACTGTTGGTCGGAAAAGAATCTTCAATAACCGTCTCCGGAGGCGTAAAAGGATCGAATCGTATTTGTGAGGAACCAAGTTCATCAGTCATCCATCTTATTTCGGCGCTGTCGTGAGCGACATTGCTGACGGCGACCGCAAATATCTGGGGCGGCAGGCAGTCGGTTTCCGCTTCATCAAAGACGGTACGCGGCTGACCGTCGCATTCTTCATCATAATATTCCAGTGTGATCGTTTCCCCATGACTCGTCAGCAGGTACCCCGGACCTGACTGAGAGTCTGAAAGCTGAATCGTTCCCGTGAATTTTGATGTATCGGGACCTGTTTCATACATAATGATATCTTCGCCGGAAGGTTCGCTTCCGGAATATATGCGACATACGCCCGTATCGGACGAATCGGGGTCCAGGTTTAAATGCGTGTCCCACAGTGAGGCTCCAGCTTCATTCTGGCAGTTATATATATTCCCGTCCAGCCTGACTGAGCCGCAACCCGACGGTTCAACCGGAAGCTCTGCGCTGTAAGGAAGAGAGTCGTGAGCCGTTACGGTCAGCTTCATTTCTCCTTCAGATGACAGTTCCAGCGGGACGACGGCCTTTCCCTCTTCATTCGTCCATTCAACCTCATAAAATGCTTCATCCTCCTTCCAACAGCACACCGCAGCGCCCTGTATCGGAACCGAAGCCTGACTCACGCTGACTTCAAAATCCCAACCGCCCAGCGGCGCCGTTGGGATATGTTCGACGGATAATTCCGTAGGCGTTCGCGTATAAATTTCAACGGCGGGGTCGCCGAAAAGCACATATATCCTGGCGTTGAATATTCCGTAATTCCCAGAAGGAATGACTTCCGCCTTGGCTGCATTCAAGATATTGCCTAAAGCAAAATTGCCGTAATCGTATACCGTTTTGTACAACATTTTATCGAAATCGTGATTGGGCGCGGTATAAGACGACCTGGTGGCTCCCAGAGCGGCTAAAGCGCCTCCGCTTCCCGTGCTTCCCGCATTCATCCAGGCTTCGCAAAGGCATTCGCCGGAATAGTCGACGGCCGCGTTCAGGCACGCGATATTCCACACGACAGGAGTATGATTGCCGTTATTGAGACTGTAAATATCGGAATTGGACCACCCGATGTTCCATGACCATTCGGAAGTATCCCCATGCCCCCTGTAATTCACAAAATTCCGGCCTTCCTCTATCGCTGCCTTCACCTCCTGCCTGGTCGCTCCCTCAGGAGGATAATAAGTATCGAATTCGGGAATCACGTATTCGTAGGGATAGTTCATTATTTCATTCTTGCAGCGCGTATACTTGTTGGGATATTCCTGCTCGTGAGCGCACAGCATGCTCCTGTCCAGCCAGCCGTCCAGAGGCGGATTCTGCAGATAGTTCAGGGTCCGCGCCGCCATATGAGAAACCGCAGTCGAAGAACTTGTACAAAACCGGCCTATGCCGATTTCCGGATAATAATCGGAACCGTCCAGGCACGTGTAATCATGATCGCCGATCCCCGTATCGCCCCCCTGATTGACCTGGCACATCGGTATGTCCGCTATCTCGCCTACAAGCAATACCTGTTCGATGCCTTCATTAACATAATATCCCTCAATGAACGACTTAATCTGCTGGCTCGTTGAACCCGTCTGAGATGCCGGAACAGCTTCTGCAAAGAATCCCCTTCGCGTATGCCAGTCCCTCAACGGCAGAATTGAATCGTACAGATGGTCCGCAGCGATGATCAAATACCTGACCGCATCCTCCCTGACTCCCACAGGACCATGGTCGCAACATTCATAATTTAACACCATAGATTCATACATCTTATCATAGGCCGGCGAAATCAGTCCTGTTGCGCCGCTCGATTCTATTTCGCTCCCGCTAACCGTGAAATCAATCCTTAAGCTCGCTTCGCGCACGGCTTCCAATACCTTTTCAGAAGCATGATAACTGAATGGAATTATTTTAAGCTCGGCCATCCCTATGTCCCGCCAAATCATCGGCTCTGAACAAACGATCATTTCCCCAGGATATACTCCATGCTCATAAATTTCCCTGTTCATTATAATATCAAAAGTCGACTCATCTTTTTCCGGAACTTGAGCGGGAAAAATCCGGCAATCGGGTATACGGACCGACTTCAGTTCTAAAATATCGATTGCAGCTTCCCCGCCTTCGGGAACCATTATTCGCTCCAACAGCAGCGGCAACTGCGGATATCCGGTTTCAACAGTGACACCGGCATTCGGCATTGTTATTTTCTGGAAGCGTCCCCGGGACGTCTGCTCCTCTTCCAGGAAAAAACCGGAAAACGACAGTTTCAGCACGATATAATATTGACTGGACTCAGTTATTCGTATTTCAGGCGGAGCGCCTTCCTCGCCTTTTCCAATATTAATCCATGAAAGGCTAGAATCGCTGATTGCTTTGACTGTTCCTGCCCAGCAAATACAGACAAGGACCATGACAAGCATTGCTTTATTCATAAATATTCTCCTCCGAAATTTTGACTGACCGAAGCAAAATAGTCGCCGTCCCTTGACGAAACGGACGGTCCGGTCATTAATACTGCTTCACGAAAAAATTTACAGCATTTTTGAAAAACACTCTATCATTTCAGAACAATGCGGTCGTCCAGAGGTTTCCCGGTCCACAGATAAAGCATGATGGCGGCAGTTTGCCAATGGATAATAACCCCGTCTCGTACATCTACAGGATACCCTCCGCCCAGGGTTACCGCACAGGGAATTTTTCTTTTATTCAGTTCATGCAGCACGATCATGTCACGTTCCGCCAGACCTTTAAAAGTCAATTCCAACTGACCGAGCTGATCGGATACGTAAGGGTCTGCGCCGGCCTGATAAAGGACTAATTCAGGTTCTGCCTTGTCAAGGACCTCAGGCAGGCTTTTCCTGAGCAGCTCGGTATAGGTCTTGTCATCCGTGCCCTTGTATACCGGTATGTCCAGGTCGCTTTTCTGTTTGATCGGGTAAATTTCCTGCTGATGGATGGAAAAAGTAAAAACGCTGGGGTCCTCTTTAAAAATATGAGCTGTTCCATTGCCCTGGTGCAGATCGCAGTCGATCACTGCTGCCCTTTCAATGCTGTTTTCTTGTTTGAGTTTCAAAATTGCATAGGCCAGATCATTGATGTAACAGAATCCCTCCGCATGATCTTTGAACGCATGATGGAACCCGCCCCCGATGTGATAGGCCCAACCTTTCGACAGCGCTTCCCTGGCAGCCAGGAGCGTGCCGTTAGATACCAGCCTGTAAAAATCGATGATCTCCTCCCTGACCGGCAGCTCTGACATCAGGGTTCTCCAGGTCGCCCGAACCTCCGTCAAATCCTTCAGATACTCATCATCCAATACGATTTTCAGCTCCTCCCAATCAGCCATTTCAGGCTCCCTGAAGTCACTCTCCGTCAGTCCGTCGTCCAATAAAGCGTTTTTAAGCAATTGATATTTCTTTATGGGAAAAATATGGGTCTGCATGGCGAATTCAGGCGGCCTGCTGTATACAAAAGTCATGGGAACTCCTTCCAGAAAAACACGACACGATTTTCATACTGAACCATATCATTATATTGGAAATCCGGCAACATCCAACATCCTCATTCATCGCCGGTCACTTCTGCCGTTCGGTTAGACATCTTTCCAGTTTTTGTCCATAAACGGCGAATTTTTCCCAATACTGCGTCAGTCTTCGGATTT
>CAZUFC010000051.1:0-55229 GCA_964619725.1 uncultured bacterium
ACCGATCCATTGGTTGCCTCCTTTGAAAGGATATGGTCATTCCAATGATAGCCACCGCGGGCAGGGATTGTTAAGCACGCTTGCCGGAAAGACACAGTTCTTTGAAGTCTTACCCGCAGGCTTTTAAGCTTTTAGAGGCAGCGACGATTTTTCCTGTTCCTTTTCCGCGTCGATTGTTGATGTTATTGGCCGAGCGTGAAAACATCCATAAATTCGAAACAGAATTTCGGTACCTTCGATGTGAAGGTTACGTGATTGAGGATGGAGAAGTCATGACGGTTCAGGTTCCTAAAAAATTACGGCGCATACTTTATGAATGTCAGCCGACGGAACTTCTGCGACAAAGGCACAGTTTCGCTGCCGATTATTATCTTAAGTCCGGCATGATTATAGAATCGACTAGACATTTGATTCTGGCAGACAGAACAAGGGAAGCCGCCGAGATTATTCTGAAACATATATGGGATTTGCTGACGCTTGAAAAACAGACGGACGAACTGTGTGATGTCCTCAGTATGTTTACGGCAGAGAAACTGACTTCATCCGAGTGGTTTAAAATTCAGCAATCTTTGGGAGCGGCGGTTTATCTTAAAGGAGACTATGCCGCCTCGCAGGCTATTTGCCGACGAGCCTTGAAAGGCGACATAAAACCGGAGGAAAAGGCAGAGGGATTATTGTGGTTGGCTATGCTTTACAGGTCGATCGATATAGAACTCGGACTGCAATTTCTCGATGAAGCGCTGGCATGTTTACCTGTCGATCATCCGGAGAGCCTTTACATCCTGTTGCATAAATCCACTCTCGCAATGGAAAAGGGCGATGCCGTTTCAGCAGAAAAACTGCTTTTGAAAATTTTTAATCAAGCCGATCCTGAACAAAAAGATTTAATAGCTTACGCTCACTTGAATTTGTCGACTTCCTATCGAATGCAGAATAAACTTGATGAAGCGGCGGAATACGCCCGAAAAGCTCTCGTTCTATGGGAGCTTGAAGGCAGCTCGTACCAGATTGCCTCCTGCTATAACGAACTGGCAATTATACTTCTGGCGAAGAACGAGTTGGAACAGGCGCTTAAATTCGCCAATTTATGTCATAGTTTAAACCGAAAATTGAATTCCGAGCACGGGATCGCCATATCGCTTATAACACTTGGTAAAATCGCGGCAGCAAACCGAAAAAATAATGAAACGATTGAGTATTATAAGGAGTCTTTATTATTATGCAAAAAGTTGGATTGGCCCAGGATGGAAATGACGGGGCATACAGAAATGGTAAAAGTTTTTATGAAACTGGATCAAAAAGATAATGTGCGATGCCATTGGATAGAAGCCTTCTCGATCGCAAGCATGATGAAATTGGATAAATACATTGAAATTCTGAATCAGTTGAAAGAAAAAATTCCAGAATTGCAATCGATCAGCATTGATTCCGCTCATTCAAGAAAAGAAACGGCAGCCTTAAATATCGTTCACCAGGAAGGATATGTTACTCGTAATATGTTGTCAGCACAATTGGATATCTCCGATACGTCAGCTTATCGATGTCTCTCGGAAATGACTAAAAAGGGAATTTTAGATCAGGAAAAAAAAGGTCGTTCGACATATTATGTAGTTGCCGGAGAAAGAAAGCAGAAGCAGAAAGCTTCCCTGAAAACCGGAATAAATAAAAAAACAATCCATGCCACTGAAACCGCCATTGAAACAGCCTCAAAAGGAGAACGGCTAACCACTCAGATATTGATGAATAAAACAGGCATAACAAGATCGACCGCTCAAAGGATATTGAAACGACTCACAAATGAAAGAAAACTTGTTCGTAAAGGAAAAGGACGTTCCGTTTATTATTCCCTGCAAGGCGGCTGATTTTCGTAACAAAACGGTCGGTATGGAACGTAAAAGTATTTTGTCTCCGGCTCAACCGGCGTGTTGATTGCGGACTTCTTTGCGGGCGCTGCCGAGATTGAAGCCGCGGGTATTCCATGTGAGAAAAAGAAAACCGAACTTTCAGCCGTTTGGAACGATCAGTCAGGGAAGCCCGGAATCTGGAAAGCGCCTCAACCGCCATTGGAATTAATCGGCCCGATACAAAAACCGGCGTCAGCGTCATGGCAGTCGTGGGGGCAAAATTTGGGGGTAGGAGGGCCATCTTGTTCGGATTTTCAATGTCCTTTCAACAAGATTAAGGATAGAGGACGCAATAATTGAAAATTCTATTAAATTACATTAAAATTGACTTGATTTGGTTCTGACTTCGTAAGCCACGAATAGTACAGATCAATGCGGACAGGAAAAGACGAAATGTATGAAAGCTTCACATTTTTGAATGAAAACTGTGAATTCTTTTACCAAACCCGACAATCGATTAAAAAATTTCAATGAAAAATTTTAATCAGCTTAAATTTTGGTCAAATAAGTAACAGACGGAAAACGGAAGGTCATGGAATTATATGAATTAGAAGGAAGGACCGCTCTGGTCACCGGCGGCGCCAGGCGCATCGGCAGGGCGACGACCGCCGCTCTGGCACAAAATGGCGTCAACGTCTTAGTGCATTATAACGCTTCAGAAACGGAAGCCCGTGAAAGCGCAGAAGAATTGAAGCGCCTGGGAGTGGAAGCCTGGACGGTACGGGGAGATTTGCATAATCAGAAGTCGATTGATGCTGTGTTTGATGAAGCCGTGACTCTTGCCGGCAAAATCGATATTCTGATCAATAACGCGTCGGTTTTCGGAAAAAGCGGACTCTTGGACTTCACCAGGGAGGAGTTGGACAGAGAAATAAGCATTAACGCCATGGCGCCCATGCTGCTGATTCGAAGGTTCTCTGCCGAATCCGAACAGGGAAAAATAATAAATATGCTTGACAGTTCAATGGTCCGATACAATTCCATGCATGTCGCTTATCATCTCAGTAAAAAAATGCTTTTTGACCTGACGAAACTGGCGGCTGTCGAACTGGCTCCCCGCATAGCAGTCAACGCTGTTGCCCCCGGATTGATCCTCCCCCCGGAAGGAGAAGATAATGCCTACATGGAACGCCTGGCGCGAAAGGTCCCGCTCAGGCGGACAGGCTCTTTGACCTGCGTGACGGAAGCGATCCTGTTCCTGCTGAAATGCGATTACATCACCGGGCAGGTCATATATGTCGACGGTGGCGCTCATTTGAAAGGATGTATGTATGGAGGAACATAAAGCTGACAAAATAATCATCAGGAACCTTCACTGCCGCTGCATCATCGGCATGAACGATTGGGAGCGCCGTGAAAAACAGGATGTTGTTCTTAATATCATTTTGTGGATAGACCTTTCAAAAGCATGCCGAACCGACAGCATCGAGGATACGATGGATTATAAAGAACTGAAAAAGCAAATTTTGCGTAAAGTCGAAAGTTCTTCATTTTCGCTTATTGAGCGTTTAGCGGCTTTAATCGTCGATATATGTCTCGAAAGACCTCAAGTGCAAAAAGTTAAAGTAACGCTTGATAAACCGGGCGCTTTGCGGTTTGCGGACAGCGTAGCCGTCGAAATGATCAGGATGAGCTCTGATGACGACCCGCAATTGTGAAATATACGTCTCAATAGGCTCCAATATTGATCCGAAAAATAACGTGATAAAATCCTTGATAATGCTTAAAAAATATGCGCTCATCAAAGCCGTCTCAACTTTTTACTGGAATCCGTCGTTCAACAGGCCGGAGCAACCTCAATTTCTTAACGGAGTAATAGAAATAGAGTGTGAAGCGCCGGCTTACGACCTTAAATTTTCCGTATTACGCCGTATAGAGACTGAACTGGGAAGGAAGAGAGGGTCCGACAGGCATGCATCAAGGCCTATGGACATGGATGTAGTAATTTATGGAGACGAGATCGTTAAAACGGCGAATTTAGTCATTCCTCATCCTGACGTCAGGTCGTATCGATTTGTGGCTTATCCTTTGCTCGAATTAGCTCCGGAGTTGATCCTTCCGGATACGAAAGAACCTTTGAAGGCGTTAAAGAGCGCTGTCTGGGACGCCGCTATGGTTCCGGATGAGGGGTTCACCCGTACGCTGCATGAATTGACCGGCGCATCGATGGGGTAATATTGAGCGCTTGACTTATAACCGTCCGGGTGGTAAAAAGATAAGCTCGTTTCCCGGCGCTTGACGAAGAGGGACGGGAATATTCAAGTCGCATGAATAGAGAACAGAGGAGAACGTGGATTCATGAAACCGGTAGAAACCAATCCTAATTTTATCGAAATTGAGCATAAAGTAATTGATTTTTGGGACAAGGAAGAATGTTTCAAAAAGTTAGTGGAGAAGAACAGGAAAGGTCCGAGGTTCAGGTTTTTAGACGGACCGATAACGGCCAATAATCCCATGGGCGTGCATCACACGTGGGGAAGGACGTTAAAAGACATTTTTCTTCGCTACAAGGCATTGCGCGGACATCACTGTCATTATCAGAACGGATTCGACTGCCAGGGACTCTGGGTTGAAGTGGAAGTGGAGAAGGAGCTGGGTTTCAAGACCAAGGCCGACATTATGGATTACGGGTTGGACAAATTCAGCGAAGCGTGCAAAAAGCGAGTTGAGAAGTATTCAGGAATACAGACGGAACAGTCGATCAGACTAGGGCAGTGGATGGATTGGGACGATTCATATTACACGCATCGCGATTCCAATATTCTGGCGATATGGCATTTTCTCAAGAAGTGCCATGAAAACGGCTGGTTATATCGAACCGGACTGCCGATGCCCTGGTGCGCGCGCTGCGGCACGAGTCTTTCCGAGCATGAAATGTCGGGATCGTATCAGCAGATGAGTCATCGTTCTGTATATATAGAACTGCAATTAAAGGGAAAAGATGCGAAGATACTGGTGTGGACCACGACGCCCTGGACGCTGGCGGCCAATACGGCTTTGGCGGTTCATCCTGATCTCGCCTATGTCGAAGTCGATGTTGAAGGCGAGGATGCTCCCCTGATTCTGTGCGAGGAAGCGACGCATGCGCTCAAGGGAAAGCAGTGCAAAGTGTTGAGGACTTTCAGCGGTAAAGAGCTTATAGGCATTAAATACGAACCGGTCATTTCGAATCTTCCCGTTCAGCAGAAGGTCAAGCACAGGATTGTAGCCTGGGAGGAGGTCGACGCAAGCGAAGGAACAGGCGTGGTACATATCGCTCCGGGTTGCGGTTTGGAAGATCACGAATTGGGAAAAGAAAAGGGATTGGATGTTTTATCGCCCATTGACGATTCCGGTATATATGTTGACGGTTACGGATGGCTTGAGGGAAAATCGGTTATGAAGGTGGCCGATGAAATTATCGACTATCTGAAACAAAACGGAAAACTGTACCACGATTACATGCACGAACACAGTTATCCCGTATGCTGGCGATGCAAGGAAGAGTTGATTTTCAGACTGGTGGACGAATGGTTCATCAATTGCAATGAAATTCGTCCCAGGATGATCAAAGCCTCGGCTGACGTACAATGGCAGCCGGACTACGTCGGCAAAAGGATGGAAGACTGGTTGAACAACATGGGAGACTGGTGCATTTCCAGGAAAAGGTTCTGGGGGCTGCCCCTGCCGTTCTATGTATGCCCTTCATGCGAAAAACTGACCGTCGTAGGTTCATTGGAGGAACTGGAAGAACTCAGTTGGGATAAAATCGAAAACCTGCCGGAACTCCATAAACCCTGGATTGATGAGATAGACATTAAATGTCCTCATTGCGGCGAAAAAACTCCCAGGATTCCCGAAATAGGCGATTGCTGGCTTGATGCAGGCATCGTCCCCTACAGTACTCGCGGCTATTTTGAAAACCGGGAGGAATGGAAGAAATGGTACCCCATCGAATGGATATGCGAGATGAGAGAACAGGTGAGGTTATGGTTTTATTCCATGCTCTTTATGGGGGTAACCCTGGATGACCGTTCGCCCTATGAGAGGGTCCTGACTTACGAACGAGTCGTATCGGAAGAAGGCGAGATGTTTTCTAAAACCGGGTTTATGATCCGTTTTGAGGATGCTGCGGAAAAAATGGGCGTGGATACGATGCGGTATCGTTTTGCGAGTCAGAGCGTGACAAGCGACATTCGGTTCGGATACAAGGTGGGTAATGAAGCCAGACGGCAATTATTGGCTTTCTGGAACATATATGCGTTTTTCGTAACATATGCGCGGATAGATAATCCGGAAGTAAGCAAAGTGGAAGGCTTCCCGAAAGGATTGACGGACAACGACAAATGGCTGCTGGCCAAAACGACCCGTTTCGTTGAAAAAGCGCAGGATGCCATGGAGGAATACAATACGCCTGCCTTAGTCAAAGAATTCGAATCATTCACTGAAGACGTCTCCAACTGGTATATCAGAACCAACAGAAGACGATTCTGGCGCATCGGACCCTCCGACGACAAACTGGCCGGATACTGGTCGCTTTTCCAGGCACTTAAATCCGCACTTATCGTCATGTCGCCTATCGTTCCCTTCATGACCGAAGAAATATGGCAGAACGCAGTCAGAAATTTAGACTCAAACGCCCCTCTATCAGTGCATCATGCTGACTGGCCCGCGATTGACAAAGAATGGCGGGACGAGAAACTCCTGGCCCGGGTCGAAATAGTCAGAAATGTGGTCTACCTGGCACTGCAATTGAGGAATAAAGCCCAGATAAAAGTACGACAACCGCTGGCCGTGCTTTATTATTCCGGTCCCGCATCAGTCAAAGAAGCCGTCGAATCGATGAAAGATACCATACAGGGCGAATTGAACATTAAAAATATCGACTTCCTGGAAGATGAAAATAAACTGATGACGGAATACCTTACATTGAATTTGGCGAAAGCTGGTCCCGCACTTCAGAAAGATTTGCCCCAGGTCAGGTCCATAATCGAAAACCTGGACGATGAACAGATGAAAAACCTGATCGAACAATACCATAATCAGGAAAAGATCAGCCTGCCGGATTGGCGTAACGACCTCAGCAAAGACATTTTTGAACTCAATTCCGCCATGATCCCGAATACGATCTCCACCAAAGAAGACAACCTGTTCGTAGCATTGAATACTGAACTTACAGAAGAACTGATGCATGAAGGGTGGATAAGAGACCTGCTTCGTTACTGCCAGGTTTTAAGAAAAGAAGCCGGTCTGGCCGTGGAAGAACGAATTCACCTGGCAGTCGACGCGCAGGACGGAAATATTCAATCCGTCATCCGCAAATACGAAGATTACATCCAGGAAGAAACACTCGCGGATTCGCTGTCGGAAAATATTGATGATCCTTTGAAAACAGAGGAAATTGAAATAAACGATGTGAAAGTGCGCCTCGCGTTGAAAAGAGCGTAAAGTTCAAACGACTGCTTGTAAGTTCGGAAATCGTCAAATATACGTGTTTCGAGGTTACAATTTTTACGGCCTTGAATAATTAAGAAGCTTTGTAAATATGATCGGGACAAGACATATTTCCTTTTAATTATTTTGTTTCGATTCCGATACAAAATAATGGGATATTCGGAAAAATTGTAACCTTGATAGACACATTTTTAATCAATGCCTTAAAATTAAATTCACGCAGGAGAAATATCAGTTTTACTGAAATCATCATTGGTGAACAAAAGCGGACTTCCCGACAACCTGGAAACCGCGTAAGTCATACAATCGCCGAAATTAAGCGCTGCCGGATTTTTCCCCTTGCCGTATCGATTATAGGCATTTATAGCTTCGCGCCAATGACCCTCTCCGAACGGAATTTCTGTAATTCCGAATTCCTGCAGAAACCGGGACAACTGAGGATTCGCATTGAAGCCAAGTCGGGCTGATATCACGATCCCCGTTTCAACCAACGTCGGACAGCTTATTCCTGAAAAGGCTGACTCGCACAGCTTTATTAATATTTCTTCATAACCGGGTTCTTTAAAAAAAACGGCAATTATCGCAGAACTGTCGATGATCATACTCCCTCCGGTCCGAATCCAAGAATCCGCTCTTTCTCTTCCTTACTCAACTTTCGTCCCAACTCAGTCTCCGGTATGACAGACCAGATTTCATCCTGCAGAAATTCCATTTTTCTCTGAACCTCACTCTCCGGCTTAATGAATAAGGAGAGTCTTTGCTTCCTTTCTTCCAAGGCTTTAAGCACGGCCTCTGTTTTATTCTCACCAGTGATGGAAACAACCTGATTTATCAAGTCTTCAACCTTTTTGTTTTTAATGTTCAAGGCCATTTCAACCTCCCTGAGTCATTTTATAAGTCATGGTTGAAATTGTCAACTATGGTTGAAGACTATGACTCTTTCGACGTATATCCAGAAGGCGTAATGCCGTCCCCGGAATTCGAATAAATATAGTTGTTGGCCAGGTAACTTGTTCCGCATAAATACCATCTCCAGCATTGTGTGCGTCATTATGATGGATGATGCAATTGGTTATTCGTACTAAACCGGGAGCCAAACCGATCCAAATCCCGCCTCCTGTTGCTTCACTGATTGCATACACTGAATTATCACTTATTTCACAATTGTGAATGACCGGCGCGCAGAAAACGGAAAATATCCCGCCGCCATAGGCGGTACTTGATTCATATAGTCCTTGTGCTCGATTCTCCGTGATTTTACAATCCGTGATGGTTATCGATGCTTGATCCAGATGGATTCCTCCGCCATACGCCCAAAAAACAGGCGCTGACGCATTGAAAAAGCCGGCTCTTATCGTAAACCCGGAGATGAGTGTGTCTCTTTCAACCTTCCGATCAATCGTTATTACTCTACCGTCATTGTCTCCGCTGATCACGGTTGAGTCCCGGCCGGCATCGGATTTGAGCTTAATGCCCTGTTTGTCGGGCCATATGATGTTTTCCTTATATGTGCCCGGTTCAACAAGTATCGTGTCATAATCCGAAACTGACTGCAATGCTGTCTGAATATCAGGAAAATCACAGGGGACATTCCATGTCGCCGCCCAGACTGGAGCACAAAGAAATAAAAAAAACTGTAACAGCAGTCTTCACAGACTCATTTGGATAACCTCCTGGGAATATTTTTTTCTATTGAAAACAATTGTTGTCGTGTCTCTGCCGTTCAGATTTTAATATTCTCCGTTTAGGTTTGTCAAATTGGGAAGAGCATGGCGTACACAAAATATGTGCTGTCGAAAACCGGAGTTATTAAGCCAAATAATGCCGATCCACACATCCGTGTTTAACTTGTTAGTGTCTGTCCAAAAACTCGATTGTCGATTCAAAATTTAATGCTGGACAGTCACTGCGATTTTTGATCCATAAACGGGCGAATTTTTCTTAAGACAAGGATGGTAAGGATTTGCGAAGCAGGGGTATTGCTTATACTTTGACTGAGCAAATCCGAAGACTGACTCAGTATTGGGGAAAATTCGCCGTTTATGGACAAAAACTCGTTATTCCGGGGCGCACAGGCGCATTCTTTTTCGGATATCGAAAGACCATGAAATTTTAAAGAAAAGCGACTTGACAATTAATGTACATTTGTTTATGTACATATTGGGTGAAGGAGGCCTGCGTGATGCGTATCTCAGTTACAGAATTCCGCAGAAGATGTCTGAGGCTGATTGACGAAGTTCATGCCCTGAATAGGGATATAATTGTAACGAAGCACGGGAAGCCTGTGGCTAAGTTGGTTTCTTGCAGGGAGGAGGAGCCGAGGCCTTTCGTAGGATCGTTAACCGGAGTTGGAGAGACGAAAGGGGACTTGCTGGAACCGGTTGAAGAAGATTGGGAGATGGATTAATTGATGTCGATAATATTGGATACGCATGTATGGTGGTGGGCGGTGAGCGAGCCGGATAAATTGTCGGAAAGAGTGCGTGAGAAGATCAATGTTGTGTCTGCGTCTCAACGTTTTGCGGCATCGATCAGTTTGTGGGAATTCGTGATGATGACGGTTAAGGGGAGAATAAGTCTTGCGATATCACCGAGTGAGTGGTTCGCCCATACAATAAAGGCCGGATATTTGGGAATTCTCCCATTAACGGCAGATATAGCGATCGAAGCATGCCGTTTACCGGGTAATTTTCACAAAGACCCGGCTGACAGGATAATAACGGCAACGGCCCGAAAATATAATGCGTTATTAATAACAAAGGACCGCAAGATTCTTGAATATCCCGGCGTCAAATCATTGTGGTAAATAGCGCCTGTCCGCAAACTCGATTCACGATTCGAATTTTAATGCCTGACAGTCACTATTTTGATTATCTCCGCCCGCTCGTAAAAATAACCGGAATTTTCGCTTCTATGACCCGTTTCCGTGATCCTCGCGGTTGTTGTAATCGTCGTCGCTTTTGGGTATCAGGAATCTGTCCGTATCGTGGTCGATGTCGATGAAATCGTCAGCTACTTCTATCAGCTTGGATGAAGAGCTTTTCCCGAATGCGAGCACTTCCACCCGGCATCCCCTGGCCCTCATGTATTGAAGCAGATCGACGAAATCGCCGTCTCCGCTGACCAGCACTGCGGTATCAAGCTTATCGGCCATGCGTATCATATCCATGGCTATGCCGACGTCCCAGTCGCCCTTCTTCATGCCTCCGTAAAAAACCTGCAATACCTTTATCCTTACCTCAAATCCTATTTTTTCCAGAGCATCAAAGAAACTCTGTTCTTCCTTCACATCAGCTTTTATAACATAAGCTATCGCGCGTATAATTTTTCTGTTCGCTACCGCGGCCCTCAATATCTGAGAAAAATTTACCTTTGTCTTGTATAAATTTTTCGCAGAATAATATAAATTCTGCACATCTACGAAAACTCCTACCCGCTGGTCGGGATTCTTTGCCGCAGAACCTTTCTTTCTCATGTACATAGCAGCCTCTCCTTTATAGTCCTCACATTCATCTTCAGCTTCGATGATTCGTTCATGAGCGCTTTTTTAGTCCAGTCGTTTTTAAGACATGAATATCGGGATATGTCCGAACGTTTTCGTTCCAGAGCATCCCAATAAAATGTCAAAAAAATCGTGTCGAATACTTCTTAAAGTCGTTGTTTTCAATAAGGCAAAAAACAATCTCCGGAAACGATCCTTCGCTTCCTCTTTTTTGAAACTCAAAATATCGTTAAATCTTTCATGCATCTGAGTCTTAAAATAATTTGAGTCAGTCGGTTTATAATACATTGCAAGGGAAATAAGAGAATTTCGTTTATGGATTACACCTCCTTTCATTCCAGACAGTTTTTCTTATAGCATGATTTCAAAAGCTTTTCCAGCATAAACACTGTTTTCTTGATATTATAATGATTTTCAGCTTTTATTCTGGCGTGTTTTCCGAAATTTTTTCTGAGTTCGGGGACAGAAATCAGCTTATTCATTGCTTCGGCAAGACTTTGTACTGAACCGGGCGGAACCAGCAATCCATTGGTTTCGTGGTCGACCAACTCAGGAACGCCGCCTGTTCTGCAGGCGATGACGGGTTTGGAGCAGGCCATGGCTTCAAGCAAGGTCAACCCGAATGTTTCTTCAGGCGAAGGCGAAACGATTATGTCGAGGGCATTGATGAGGTTGTTGAGTTGCTCCTGGAATCCAATCAGTTTAATTTTATCGGATAAATGAAGTTCGTCGATGTATTTTTGGAGTTTTTCTGTAAAATTCAGGTTTTCCAGGGGAACCTTAATTTCTTCTCCTATGATGAAAAATCGGGTATCAGGATATTTCTCGACAGTCAATTTTGCTGCACGAACAAACATTTCCAGCCCCTTGCCGGGATGGATTCTTCCTATCACCCCGATCGCCGTATGTCGTTCAGTCAGGCCGTATCGCCTTCTCCGGCCGCGATCATTTCCGGGAGAGAATTCAACCAGGTCCAGTCCGTTGGGTATCACGGAAATTACGGATTCAGGTATTCCTGATTCAATAAGCGAATTTTCAAGGGCTTTCGATACAGCGATAAATTGATCCACCCTGTTAAGAAAGAATGATTTAAAAAGTCGAAAGAGAATTCGTTTGGAGGGAGTTCTGATGATGGGGAAGGCGTGCATGGATGCGACTACCGAAGTTTTTGAAAAGCGGAAAGCGGCCGCGCAGAGCAATGTCGTCCACCAGGATTGAGGAAGAATGATGTGAGTATCGTTTCTATCGGCATATCTTTTGAGTTTTTTTAAAACTTTGATGATGCGCCGCGGATTCCGCCAATGTTTTTTGAGTTCAGAGAGATTAATGAATGAAACTGTCACGCCGGCGTTCCTGAATTTGTCAGCAAGCGGTCCGTCAAAGGGCAGAATGAGATGGGTATTGAACTGATCGCGATTTATATGATTAAAAGTTCTCAATAAAGCGACTTCCGCTCCTCCGAATCGTCCGAAATCATCCACGGCGAGAATATTGATACGCATACCGGTTTTCCTTCACTTATCTAAACGTCAAGCAAGCGACCAAGAAATTCAGGAGAACATTTGAAAAAGGCTTCGGCATACCCGCTGCCTTTCATCAGCCCGTAAGTTCTGAACCTGTTGAGTCCTTCCAGGATGGAGTTGATGTAGTCGTTGCCCGGCGCCTGTGACTTGAAACAGGCCATGGCGTCTCTTTTCAACTCGACTGTTTTTCCGATGTCTATGATGCGGTTGGGAATGATGGGCACAGCGGTTTCATAGCAGTAACAGTCGACAGCGTTAAAGCCGGGCAATGCGGCGGATGCGATTTTGAAAACGGCCTGATGGTCCGGATGATAATCGACGTAGAAGGGGAGCATGACCGTATCCGGATTATGTTTCTTTAAGAGTTCCGAAAATTGCTTTATGGCGAACTCAGTCGCTTTTAATTTTCTGTCCGGATGGTCCAGGAAAATCAGCTCCTTTATGCCGAGGATTGCCGCTGCCTGTTTTGCCTCTTCTTTTCTTTTGTTCGTCAATTCCTCTTTTGATTCATTCAGATGACCGCCTTCCGAACCGTCGGTAAAATACACCGATGTCGTCGAAGCGCCGTTCCCGTTTAAAAGAGCGATCGTACCGCCGCAGGCGAATACTTCATCGTCGAAGTGAGGTGCCAGGATGAGTATTTTTTTCCCAGGAGGAATATCCTCCATCAGCGGCAGAAACAGGTTTTTAGCGTTGGCTTCGCGGAAATAATCGAGTGTTTTGAAGCTTTTTACAAGCGACCGGTAATAGGCTTCATCTTTTAATCTTTTCAAGGTTTCAAAAAATGAGTTCATAATATAAATCAGGATTGACCGGATTAACCGGTTCGTTCAGATCGTATCGGAATCGCCCTGGAACAGGAACCATTCGTCGGCCTGTCTGAGCGTTTCATTCAGTGATTTATTGTTGAAAGGCCTGATGACCAGGTATATTTCTGTTTTCTTTTTCATGAATCCCAGTTTGGACAACGACGCGTCGTTGACCAGAGGGTTCATATGCCAGCATTGAAGCGATTTGTATTTTCCCTGTTCCCGGTAATAATTTATGGCCGTATCGAATAAAGGGAGCAGGCAGTCTTCGCAGCCGGAACGACAGAACCAGTCAGCGATGCCTGCCGTAGATGTCTCATCGCAGGACCACCCAACAATGTAACCGCACAGTTTGTCGTCGGTTTCAGCCTTCCAGAAGCGGTATCGTTCATCCTCAAGGTTTGAAAACCGCCACGCCAGGTAATGGGCATCCCTGACGCCTGTAATCTTGCCCATTTGCGGCCTGTTCTCCCAGATTTCGTCGAACCGCTCTGTAAAATCATTAAATCCTTCGATCAAATAACGGTTATGTCTACGTCTTGAACGAAAAACCAAACCTTCAATGCCGCTGTAAATCCTGGAAGCGCTCGCCGCCAGCGTTTTCGGCATTCCGTATTTTTTCGTCAGATAAAAAGCGGGATCGAAATACCGCCTGTAGAACGGTATCGGCGCCACGATTTCCCAACCCAGCTTTTTTCTTCCGATGGGTAGAGAAACTGTGTTGGGGAAACCGAAGGTAAATTCAAAATTGAGTTTGCGAAGCTCGCCGTAAGCCATATCGCTGAGTTTTTTGAACAATCCCTTCCCCATGTAATCGGGATGAACCATGAGGTCCACCTCCTGGAATCCCGTCTTGTATTCGCAGTCGACAAGAAAACGCCTGGGCAGCAAAGAATAAGCGCCCACAACATCTCCGGTTTCGTTCCAGGCCAGTGCAATTACCGGCTCGCCATGCGGGTTCTTCATGAACTGGTGATGCCAGAATCGGAGACTCCTGCTCTTCCCGAACGTCTTCTCATACAAAGCAACGATTTTATCCTCGTCCCCCGGTTCATAAAAAGAATAATATATTTTCCGGCTCTGCGGCATGCATCCTCCGAATCGAAGCGCCTTCGCTCCGTCACGTTGATCTCCATCATATACAATAATATACTTAGGTTCAAACAAGTTCCCGTGGAACGACGGGAATGAGAAACGCTGATGAAAGGGAAAAAGTGATCGAAGGATTTATTTTGAAAGACTCTGATGTAAAGACAGGCATACCATGGAAAAAATAGTCGAGTTCAAGGACAGCGATTTGAAACTGATTCAGAATGAAAAAGGATTTCCCGTGTCCCAGGAATCCGTTTTCCTGGTTGAATTCATTGAAAGACCGAAGTGGGGCCGTTACCTGGATATTGGCTCGGGCACAGGCGTTATTTCCATGATGCTGGCCCGAAAATTCGATAACATCCGCATAACGGGAATTGAAATACAGAAGTCTTCAGTCGAAATCGCCCACAGAAACACGGAAATGAACCGGATGGGGAAGAGGGTGAAAATCATAAACGGGGATATCCGGCTTTATAAGGACATATTTCAGGAAAAATCCTTTGATGCGATTGTGTGTAATCCTCCATTTCAAAGCAAAGATGCGGGAAGAAGCAGTCCGAGTGTTCAATCAGCCACAGCCCGCCAGAATATTACGATGACGATGGAAGACCTTGTGCAGGCAGCCGGTTATCTTTTGAAACATAAAGGTTTCTTTTATCTCGTTCATTCAATCGGTCAGATGGTGAGTCTAACGAGACTACTGTCCCGCAACAATCTGGAGCCTAAAAGAATGCGATTTGTTCACCATTCCAGGGAAACACGGGCTTCAGCGGTTTTGATAGAATCCAGAAAAGGAGCACGGGGCGGATTGGACGTGGATGCGCCCCGACTGGTTGACGTGTGACGTTCTTGGCGGATCGGCATGCGTGACTGATTTTGTATTTTTTTGTCAGGCATTTAAGCGACTGAAGGGAGCCAAAGGACTGAAAGAACTTGTAGAATTATGCTTGTTCGAGACAAACACAATAGTAAGCAGGCAACGGCTTTTTATCCTTATTTCAAAACACAGCAGAGCGGAATGGATTTTTGAGATTTGAATTAATTTTCTCATTTGAATATAATTATTAAGTGATGGGTGACCTTCCGGCATAGGTTGATTTAAACGCAGAAATCGGAAAGGGAATTAAATTTTTCAATATGTTTTGACGGCTTTTACAATTTACATAAGGAGTCTAATAACATGAAAAATTTCACAGTTTTAGTACTGACTGTTTGTGTGTTCGGTTTGATGCCTGCGGCGGAATCGATATCGACTAAAACGAGTGAAGTCTCAGTTTTTCTCCATGAACAGGAAATTGAGAAAGATGTGGATTCAATGGTTGAGTTCGGGGACGAAAATCGGGACCCCTTTATTCCTCTTATCAGCTTGGATTTCGGTTTACAGCCTCCGAACATGGATCGTTTGACGCTGAAAGGCATAATAAAAACCGATAGGGGGAATTTAGCCATCGTGGCGGATATGGCAGATCATGCGTTTCTGCTCCGGGCAGGAGATCAGGTTGGCGCCGGGAAAGTCAAAAGAGTAAACGATAATAAAATCGTGTTTGAAGTCAACGTTATGGATTTCACTGGCAGAATCACAGATACGCAAGAAAAAAGACTCTTTCTAATCGAATAAAATCCGATATCTTAGATAAAAAGGAATTGATGCTTACTGCAAAAATTGAAAAACATCAAATCAACCGGGAAAATGAAGAAAGAAGAACGCAAGTTATTGATAAAACTAAAAAAGATATTGGATAAGAGGGTCAATTTACATCAATTAATCCTTTTTGGTTCACGCGCCAGAGGAGATGCAGACCCGGATTCAGATATGGATTTATTAGTGATTCTTAATGAGCCTGTAACACCAGAAACAAGAGATATTGTGTCTCGATGCGCATGGGTAACCGGCTTTCAGGCCGGCATAGTCATAGCGCCTGTTGTTGTATTTCGTGATGATTGGGAAAATGGACCCGAAAGACTATCTTTGTTGGCGATGGCGGTAAGGGAAGAGGGGCAACTAGTGTGAAGGACAAGGAAAAGCAAATTCTGATTGATTTTCGATTGAAACAGGCTGAAGAAGCTTTGGAAGATGCCGATTTACTTTTATCATCAAGCGGGAAAACTCAGGGATCTGTAAATCGTGCCTATTATGCAATGTTTTATTCTGTTTTGGCTTTACTCCAGGACATCGGAAAAGTACCCAGAAAACACTCCGGAGCCATATCTCTTTTCGATCTTGAATTCGTTAAAACGGGTATTTTTGCGAAAGAATTATCGAGTCATCTTCATAAAGCCTTTGAATTAAGGCAGGTTTCCGATTATCATGTCTTTAAAACAGTAGATTATAAAACCGCTGAAGACTTAATAACTCATTCCAGAAATTTCGTAAGTTCAGTTTCTGATTATTTTAAAGCAAAATATTCCGACAAGCAGGATATAAGCGGTTGTAATCACACCCGTTAAGCAAGATTCGGCGGAAATCGTATAAAATCGAATTACTAAATTCACATCTCTTGACATTGACTGATGAAAAATCGTCAAATGTATAACGAAAATCCAACAATCGATCAAAATTTCAAGTTCGAGAAGCAAAATTTATGGGATGTAACACTAGCATTGACTGACCATTTCATCAGGTAAAGCATCGAATTTGTCGCACGCACCGGTCTTGACCTGTGGGGTTTAAACCTGTTAATTCTATAGCGCTGCTTTTCGGCGGCTTCTTTTTCATCTGATTTTGTTTAGGAGGATTGAAAGGAGAGTAAAATATGGCGAAGAAATGCGTAAATATGGAAGCCAACATGGAATATTGCAACTGCACATATCCCTGCAGCAAAAAGGGCAAATGTTGCGAGTGCATCCAGTATCATCAGCGTCTGGGCGAATTGCCGGCCTGTTTTTTTCCTGATGATGTGGAGAAGACTTATGATCGCTCTATCGCTCGTTTTGTTGAGCTTCACAGCCGTTGATGAAATTTTTTCGTCTATGCGTATTTAAAATTGTCAGAGCAATTTATTGATGAAAGCGCTTTTAATTTTTCCGCCATCGGTTCATCGGAATTTCGCTCCGCCGCTTAATCTGGCGCATATTGCGGCGGTGCTTGAGCAGAAGGGTGTTGATGTTCATATCATTGATGCGGCTTCCGTGAACGGGGCCTGTACCAATAGTGAGATTGTCGAACGCGCTGGAGAGATCGATCCTGATTTCATCGGCATTACCATGAATGTTATTTTTATTCAACCGGCTTATGAGTTGGTCGGAATGCTGAAGTCATTGAAAGCGCCGATCGTATCGGGAGGACCGCATCCCAGTCTGCTAGCCGAGGAATCATTGGAGAATGGAGTGGACATAGCAGTGATCGGCGAGGGTGAGCGAACCATGAGCGAGCTGGTCGATCATTTTGCGGGAGAAAAGCCGCTTGAGGGAATACCCGGTATAGCGTACCAAGGTTCCGGAGGCATCGTGACGACTGAGCCGCGGGAACTTATTCATGATCTGGATGCATTGCCGTTCGCGGCGAGGCATTTGTTCAACCGGGACGACTATGTGGAGGATTCGGCGGAGTATCAGCCCTACGGCGCCATTTTCAGCGGCCGGGGTTGTCCTGCGAATTGCGCTTATTGCTACAAGGGGGTTTTCGGCAAAGGCGTTCGTATGCGCACTGCGGAAAATGTTTTCCAGGAAATGGAAGAAATTAATGAAAGATTCGGGGTCACCATATTCGAATTTCTTGATGATGCTTTTTCCGTCGACCTTGATCGGGTAGACCGATTATGCGATCTTATTTTATCGAATAATCGTCCCTATACCTGGCAATGCACCACCCGGCTCGACCTTACGTCTAAAGAACTTCTCCACAAAATGAAAAAAGCCGGTTGCTTCCGGATATTCTTTGGATTCGAAAGCGGCGACAGAGAAACGCTTGAAAAGGTCAACAAAAAACTGGACGTCGAACAGGCGGTTAAGGTCCTGCAATGGACTCATGAAGCCGGCATAAGATCAATCGTCGGTTTTATGTACGGTTTTCCCTGGGAAACTCCGGTACACGTCAGGAATACTATACGCATCATTAAGAAAATTGCGCCCTACGTTAACGAATTCAACCCATTGGGGATTCTCGTTCCCGTTCCCGGTACAGCCATCTATCAGAAATATGCCAGGGAATACGGTTTCGAAAACTGGTGGCGGTTCGAAAAATTCGGACATCGATACAGATCGAACAGCTATTTTCCTTACTTCAGAAGAAAATATTACAATGATTTCGCTCTTCTGGAAGACGGGTTCTTCCCTTTTTCCAAACGTGTATTAAAAGAGATCAAGAAGGGGACGCGCGTTATCGGCAATCATAATCTTTTCCGAAACAATCCATCCTGGAAAGCCGTCATATTTCTCTTTTTCGTCTATTTGTCCAAGATATTGTACGGGATAAATCCCGCTTTGGAAAGAGGCGTTTTTTCCATGATGGATAAAATGTACAGATCATAAAGCTTGCTATTTAAACCGATAACTGCGCTTAAAAATCCTGTGAATCGTCTATTGTCGGCTCAGTTCCATCCCGTGCCCAAAAAGAAAGCCAGTCCGGTTTCCAGAAGCATATCGACCAGCAGTTCCAGGGGCAATCCTACGACATTGGTATATGAGCCCTGAACTGATTTAACGAAGACGGCGGCTTTTTCCTGAATTCCATAGCCTCCGGCCTTATCATAGCATTCCCCGGAATCAACGTAATTTTTTATCGCTTGAGTCGAAAGTTCCCGGAATTCAACCGTGGAAACTTTTAAATCGGAGTGATGTATTCCCTCACTGATGCATTGCAGAGAAAGACCCGTCATAACTTCATGCGTCCGTCCGCTTAGAGATTTCAGCATGCCGACCGCTTCATCGAAATTTTCCGGTTTTCCTAAAACCCTTCGGTCAAGAACGACCAGAGTATCCGCAGCTAAAACGACCGAATCGACAAAAATGGATGCCATTTCACGCGCCTTCCGCTCAGCCAGCGCAGCAGCCTGTTCTTCCGGATCGTAATGACTTATATCCTTCTCAGAGATAGTACTCGGCTCAACTTTAAAAGGAATGCCGATCTGCTCAAGAAGCGCTTTTCTCCTGGGCGAACTCGAAGCCAGAATCAGACGCGACCTGTCCACTATAAACCCCGAAAGTTTACGGGTTCGCCGCAGTATGCACAACGTCCAGCTTTAATCCGTATGTCGTTTATGCAATAACCTGAACGACTCACAACCTCTTTCCCGCAGCTCGGACAAAATGTGCTGTTAAGTTCCGATTCCATTACATTGCCTACATAACAGTAATCCAGTTTTTCCAGAGCTTTCCGTCGCGCTTTTGTGAGAGTTTTTACGGGTGTAGGTTTGATGTTCATTTTGTAATGAGGAAAATAACGGGAAAAATGCAACGGAATGTCGGTTCCCACGGACGCTATAAAATCGATGAGCTCCTGAATATCCTCATCCGAATCGTTCAACGTCGGGATGATAAGGTTCGTCACTTCAACATGGCAGCCGGCTTCATAGGCTGATTTTATCGTATTCAGAACAGGCTTCTGGAATCCTGAACAATTTTCCTTGTAGAATTCATCGCGAGAAGATTTCAAATCAATATTCCAGGCGTCTATGAGGGGAAGAAGTTCCTTCAACGGCCCTTCATTAATCATTCCATTCGTCACCAGCACATTTTTTAAACCTTTGGAATGCAAGGCGGAGGATGCATCAAGCAGAAACTCGAACCATATCAGAGGTTCCGCGTACGTATAAGCCGTTCCGAAAGAATCATGTTTCAGGCATAATTCGGCTAATTTCTCCGGTGTTATATCCTTTGTCGGCAATTCAGTTTGCGATATTTCCCAGTTCTGACAGAATTTGCATTTCAGATTGCAGCCGTTGTTGCCGATGGACAGTATCCGGCGTCCCGGATGAAAATGATACAAAGGTTTCTTTTCAATCGGGTCTAAACCCATGCTTACGAAAGACCCGTAATTAACGGCCCTGAGCTCCCCGTTTACATTGCGGCGAGACCGGCAGATTCCCGCTTGGTCAGGTTTTATAACGCAGTACTGAGGACACAGCATACATCGAACCGTGCCCTCATCAAGTTTTTCATAGTATCTGGCTTCTTTTTCTATGGGAATCACTTCCCTTCGTTTTTGATTCCGCCGTAGCAAATTGTGAACATCGTCGGTTTTAATATAGAACTTTAACTAAAAAGAGGTGTCCTTCGGATTACATGCCTCCGCCGCCCATAGGCATTCTGACTCTGGCATCCGCATAATCCGCCAGATCAAAGAAACGGTCGCCGAAAGTCACTTTATACTCTTCGGCTTTTTCTTCCAGCCAGTTGTTCATTACGCTTTGTTGCCTTCTCGACAGCAGACTGGTCCGTAATTGCGCCAGCGTTTCAGCGTTTTCTTCTGATTCGGGATCAGCTTTTATCAGGTCGACCAGTTTATAAATGACGAAATGACGGCCTGTATCGATCAAACTTCCTATCTGGCCGGGTTCCATTTCAAATGCCTCATTGATCAGTTCTTCTGAACTGCCTACCTGCGAAATGTATCTCGTGATTTTATTGAACGGTTGAGGTTCCACCAGCTCAAATTCCTTCTCTTCAGCCAATGCAGCGAAATCCTCTGCAGCCTTGAACTCTTCCAATAATTGCTGAGCTTTCTCGGCTACGGTTTCTCTTTTCTTTTCAGCGACTAAATCCTTCCTTGCGTTTTCCTTTACCTGCTCGAATTCAGGAATATACGAATCTACTTCTCTCTCAAAGGCAGCAATGAAGTATCCGTTGTTCGTTTTCAGAACTGGGGATATGGGTTCGCTTTTTACGTTTTTCAAATATCCCGTCAATTCTTTGGAATAACCGAATTCTGAAGGTCCACGCTTTTCGGCAAAAGGTTCCGTCTCCTGGAGAACGAAATCGGAGTTTTGAGCGACGGCTTCTAAAGTCTGTAATTCAAAGAATTGATCGTAAAGCCGGTTGACATCCCTTTCGGCCGCTAATTCAGCTTTTTCATCCGTTAAAGTGATTTTTATATCCTCACGGACTTCATCCAATGTCTTCTTTGATTCTTCTTTTTTATCTTCCTTTTTGACTATGTGCCAGCCGAATTGAGTCAGTATCGGTTCGGATATTTCACCGGCTTCCATCTCAAACGCCTTCTTGTCAAATTCTTCAACCATTTGACCTCGGGAAAAGAATCCTAAATCCCCGCCCTTTTCTTTCGAGCCGGGGTCTTCGGAATATTCCTTCGCCAATTCGGCGAAATCAGCATCTTCTTCTTTCAGCTTCGCAGCTATTTCATCAATTTTTTCCTTGGCCTTCTGTTTTTCTTCTTCAGGAGCCTCCTGCGGGACCTTGATCAATATATGCCGGGCTTTGACCTGTTCCGGAACGACATAATCCTGTTCATTTTCTTTGTAATAATTTTCTATCTCCTCGTCGGTCACCACAACCTCTTTTTCATATTTTTCTGGATCGACTTGAATATATTTCAGGACTATTTTATCCGGTTCGCGGTAATTTTCCTCGTTTTCCTCAAAAAATTCCTTCACTTCCTCCTCGGTAACTTCAATTTCTTCTTCATAATCTGAAACTTTAACAAGAACCGCTTTTATTTCCGCTTTGTCGTTTCTTCTGTGAAACTCATTAATAATTTCCTTTTCCGAAAGCACCACAGTGCTTGTGACGGTATCTCTAATCTGGTTGACGATAATTTGATTTCTGACGCTTTCCTCATATTCCGAAGGCGACAGCCTGCTCATGCTGAGAATTCTGCGGTATCGGTCCAAGCTGAATCTTCCGTTTTCCTGAAAAGCCGGCGTTGATCTGATGGTTTGGAAAATTTCGTCTTCATTCGCTTTGAAACCATGTTTTTCCGCTTCTCTGAGCATAATATTCTCTTCAATAATGCCTTTCACGGCCAGTTTTTCGATGGTGTCCCGGTCCATCATGTCCTGGTAGCGTTCGCCGTACATATTGCGGAGCATCTGATTATACCTGTCGATTTCTTTTAAAAAGTATTCATAAGATACGGCAGTATCGCCGATCTGGACGACAACGTTTTCTCTTGCCGGACCTGTGCTGCCGCGGCCCCATACGAGAAAAATGGTTCCGACGAAAGCAATGATGACCGGCCAAAGAGCAAATTTACTCAAAATTTTTAATTTATTTCTCATTGTAGCTAGCATGGGTATTTCTCCTTCAAATATATTTTGGATCGCTGCGAGAGCTGCAAAGCAGAACCTGCAGTCCAGGGCTAAAACGCCGCATGCCCCGGAACGGCAATCGTCAATGAACTGAAGATGCCGAAAAGTAATATGCCGAAAAGAAGACAGATGGGAAGCGCAACGACTCCCACTGCTTTCAACAGATTAAAACGATATACTTCCTGAACGGAACGAATAACCAGAAAGAAAGTCCAGAGCCCCAGGATAACTTTAACGACCGTAATTTCAGCGCCTGATGCCATACCTGTAATGTAATGAATCAGCGACAGAGGGAGCAAAAACAACAAGGGCGCTGAAGAGAGGAAAAAGAGATTGCCGAGCGCCTTACCGCTGCCGCCGCCGCCCATTGCATCCGCAAAGAAATGGCATAATCCCGTGAATATCGTTATAAGCAGACAGCTCAAACAGAAGTTCACGATTATATGCAATAAAAAGTATCCCGGATGAGTGGGGTAAGCATAGTTCGTACCGAACAGCAAATCGGATAATCCGTTGCTCCAGACCGCCAGAAAAAATACGCCGAGAGCAGCGACTAAAGGTTTCCTGGCGATAATGTTGCGAATAGATTCCGTCGGTTTAAAAAGCACTCCCGCAATCCAATCCATTATTAACCTCCTGAGCCTCAAAAAGGCACGCTGTCTTCTAACATAAGAAGTGAAATAAGTCAAGCATTGAGAGAACCATATGAAACGCCTTAGTATGAACCCAATTTCAGGTCATTTATGGATATGAAACTGGAGCTGCTGTCCTGGGGATCGAGTTTATTTACACGTGCAGGGAGTTCTCTACTCAAGTCCTTACTGCCGATTCAGAAGGATTGATTCCTCAGATTGAGCTGAAGAAGCCTGGATAGAAGAGGTGCGCCGAACGATCAGACGATGATATTTTTTACCTTAAGTTCAAATAAGGCCACATTTTCGATTCATTACCCGCTTCATCTTTCGCTATTATTTCCAGACGATAAAGAGCCGTCGGCAGCATTTCTTTTTGCAGGTCGATGGTGATGCCGTAGAAACCGTCGTTATCTCCGAAAAATCCCTCATCGGTTAACTCAAGACCTGTATCGATGCCGTCATAGCATAATTCGACGGACTCCAGATCGCCGTCGACGTCAGTAACGAAAGCCAGGAGCGTCAAGGTTCCATCCTCAGAAAATTTCACACTCGTATCCCAGTAACCGCCGAGCAGAAGTTTCGGGCCTGTCGATATTTTAGAATAGAATCCTGTATTTTCGAGGGTATTTCTGAATTTTTTCCAGGGGATAACCTGTGTTCGCTGCCTGGAACTGAGATTCAGGAGGTAGGAATGGGCGTCCATTGTAGAGAAGGCGATTTCCAGGTCGCCGTCCGCGTCTACGTCATCGATGCTGGGTGAGGAAAAAACTTCGCCTTCAAATTGAACAGGCCATCCGGGAGCGAAGGAGCCGTTGTAATTGAGGGCGCTGAGTGATTGCCCGGAGGAGCCGATGACGACTTCGTTATAACCGTCGTCGTCGATATCGGCGATTGCAGGAGAAGAATAGACCCTGCCTCCGGTTTCAACCGGCCAGCCGTCCAACAGATTTCCGTTCAAGTCATAAGCCGCTACGACTCCTGTATCTCCGCCTTCTTCCCCCAGGCAACCGATAGCGATTTCAGGGCTTCCGTCGCCGTTCAGGTCGCCGATTGCGGGAGAGGAATAACAAGAATTCGGCGGAATGACGGGCCAGCCGGGAAAGCATGTGCCGTCATGATGCCAGATGTAAAGCCTGTTGCCCGGATCGAGCGCGCTGTAATCGCCGCATCCGACGATAATTTCCAGGTCGCCGTCCTGGTCGAGATCAGCCAGGGCAGGAGAAGAATAAACCTGGTTCTCCGCAATTTTCGGCCAGCCGGGATACCTGGTTCCGTCCGGTTTGAATATCTCAACTTTGCCGATCTCAGGATTCTCCAGACTCTCGTCTTTAACTCCTACCACTATTTCCGGTTCGCCGTCAGCGTCAATGTCACCAACGGCTGCAGAACTGAAAATATCGTTGCCGACCGATTGCGGCCAACCCGGATAACATGTCCCATTATGACGGAAGATATGAAGTTGATTGTCGTAACTTCCGATAATAACTTCGAGTTTTCCGTCGTCGTCTAAATCGTAAAGCGCCGGCGCTGACTTGAATTCTCCGTTCACGCATGCCGGCCAGCCAGATTGTGCCGTTCCGTCCGCGTTGAAAACGTAAATGCATCCGGTAGGATCATTGCCTACCCAGTAATAAGCCGGCAATACAATCTCATCAACGCCGTCGCCGTCAATGTCTCCTACTCCCGGCGACGATATGACGGCAAAATCCGTTTCAGGATCAAGCTGAACCGGCCATCCTTCATTTTCTTCCCCGTTTATGTTCAATACATGCAATGTTCCCGAATCGTCGCCCACGATTATCTCTTTTAATCCGTCATCGTCGATGTCGGCCAGGACGCTTGAACCGTATACGCCGAATGATTCGAATTTTACCGGCCAGTTGCGGAATCCGGGATACGGATGATTTATAAACATCGGCAATTCGACCGTCCTGACCGTATCCTGCGTCGTTATCTCAAATTCCAGCGCCGTCTCCGTATTATACGGCACATTATCTTTGACGCTGAATAGGATGGCCGAGGAAGCTTCCGCCTCTGCCTTCGAAGTCAGATCACAGACGTCCGTTTCCGGATTCGTCAGATTGATGTAAGGATTCGTATCTAAAAGCTCTACTTCAATATCAGATGCCGCTTTCCAGGACTGATTCTTGAAAAACAGACTCAATTCTATCTCCTCGCCTGAGTCCAGATAGCCGTTTACCCGGTGACTGCAGCTCTCATTAACGTCTTCCACCACCCAGTCAATTATCTCTAAATAAGAAGTCGGAACCGCTGCATAAAGTAGATTGATGCGGCCGGCCCCTAACTCGCCGGTAAATTCCGGGTTCAAATGATCCACATTGTCGCATGAAGATTTTATCCTGCTTTTCACCTGATCCGGCGTCAAATCAGGATCACAGCTTAAAATTAATCCGGCCAGTCCCGCTACGTGAGGTGAAGCCATGGAAGTTCCGCTGGCGTTGCTGTATGTGTGCTCTCCATCCTCCCAATAAGTGCTGTATATCGGATCGCCCGGCGCCAGTACGTCCAGGTTGACTCCGTAGTTCGAAGACATTGATTTTGTGTCGAAACGCGTGGATGAACCGACCGTTATTACCTTTTCATAACCTCCGGGAAAATCGCACACAGGATCACCTATGCCGTCCGCTCCTCCGTTGCCCGATGCCCCGGCCATAACCACTCCGGCAGCATAAGCATAATCAACGGCATCCGATTCCAACTGATGCGGCGAACCCGAATGACCGTAACTCATGTTTATCACACGAGCTCCGTTGTCCGCCGCATAACAAATGCCGGCTGCGGAGTTTTGGACCGATCCGCCGCCGCCGGCGCTTAAAGTCTTTAATGCCATTAGACTGCAGTTCCACGCCACTCCTGCTATCCCTTTGCCGTTATTCGTCACTGCAGATGCTATGCCGCCTACATGAGTGCCGTGAGAATTATCATCCATCGGACATCCGTCATTGTTTACGAAATCATAGCCATAATAATCATCTATATAACCGTTGCCGTCATCATCTATTCCGTTGCCCGGTTGTTCATCCTCGTTACGCCACATGTTCGCGTGAAGGTCAGGATGATTGATGTCTACGCCCGTATCTATTATGGCAATCGGGACGGATGCATCGCCGTGCACGTAATCCCATCCCTGGAACGCCATTATTTGTTCCAATGCCCACTGGTTCTCCAGGCATGGATCATTCGGAGTTTCTAAAGCATATACATAAATGTTGGGCTCTGCATGCTCGACGTTCCCGGATTCCAATACCTGACGCCGCACGCTCATTACATCCAGCCCGGCATCAAATTCCAACTTGTACCAACGCAATAAAGCGCTTTCACCGGAAACTGATGCAAAATTCCCCCGGAGCGCTCGCTCGAAACTGAAAAATTTGTCCGCCCCCGATTCTATCCCTACATCCTTCAAACGATCGCCTAATGACTTGCGCACCGAAATCTCGATCCCAGGACGCAACCTTATCAGTAACTCACCTTCAATATATTCGCTGTCGATAAACCGCGATTCAATTACCGAACATATACCCGATACGTTCATAAAAAACACTGAAACAACGACCGCTAAGCCTGTAAACAATAATCCTCTCATCCTCTTCATCTCTTTATTAACCTCCATGGAAATTCTTTCTTCATTAACGAGTCACCCTCAACACTCCTAACATATAATCATCTCAGTTGCAACTTTTCACTTGCTTTCCACGCTTCAGACGGTTTATATGAATTGTTCTTGATTTTTTTTCGCAGCGTACACTTTTTCGGCATATGAATTGCTTCTCTTGTTTGGCGAGTTTGGAGATCATGATGAACGCATTACTTCGACATAGAGACAATGAAAAGCACAGCTTGATCCAAAACGCAATTTATTCGGTTTTTGGGGGAGGGCAGAGGTTGGAGCTTCATAATTCTCACCAAAAAATGTCCTTACATTCAATCCGCACGATTCCGAATCGAAAACGCTGCAACAGCAAAACTCGATTCGCCGCCATTAATACTTTCGGGAACATTAACTTCCGGAAAGTCTCTCCTTTTTTGCCTGACCTTTGGATAAACCCTTGTTAACCGTTTATTTTCACCGGAAAAGGGTTCGGGGGAGTCCTCGAACCTTTTTTTTTGTACCTGAAAAATCAAAAAAATCCTCCACAAAAAAATTAATAACTCAATCAAAAATTTCTTATCATAAATTGCAATAAATTAAAAAATTATCAAAATTAACATTTTTGCCAAATTTATAAAATTTTTCACGAACACTTTTTCAAACATGACCGTACGCATTCGAACACTTTCGAACGTACGCTCTTTCTGGATGCCGGATGCTGGACATCAGGCATGCATTCTCATCAGGCAGGCAGGAATAGATGATTGTTTTTTAGGAGGGTTACAGCAATGAAATAAAGGTTTGAGTTTTAACATCAGTGTTCTATAATCAATTGCGGAAAGGAATCACGCTGATGAAACTTGAAGGCAAGAGGATTTTGTTCATATCAGACGCGCATCTTGATCCCAGGGAGCCGGAACGGACGCGCCGCCTGCTTTTGTTGTTGAATTCGTTCCAGAATCGAGTTGATGCGGTTTTCATCCTGGGCGATTTATTTGAATTCTGGTTCGGCTATCAGTATGTGATATTTTATCATTACGTGGACATAATCTTTAAGCTATTGGAATTAAAGCAGAAGGGGATTGAATTATATTACGTGGTGGGGAATCATGATTTTTCATTGGGACCTGTATTTTCGAAGTTTTTGTCAGCGAAGATATTCGAGGCGCCGGTCAAGGTGAACATAGACGGTATGAACGTACATATGGAGCACGGCGATCTGATAAACCGGCGTGACATCGGTTACCGGTTTTTCTGCAAGTTAGTGAGGAACAAGCTGGCACAGGCGGCATTCCGCTGGGTGCATCCTGATATAGGATGGAGGGTTGCGAAGTTGTTATCGAAAACGAGCCGGAAGTATATTTCCCGACGTAAGCGAGTGATCGCCGAGGTTTATGACGAATATTTACGGAACAGGGCTGAAGAGGGTGTCGACGTGGTAATCCATGGTCACTTTCACGAGGTTTACAAGGAGGAGAGGACTTACGGAGATAAGAGTCTGACGGTGATCAATCCTGGTGATTGGTTATTCAATTTTTCGTTTGTTTACTATTCGGGCGGGCGATTTGAGATCAGGCATTGGAAATCCGAGATGGAGATGATCCGGCGATGAGGAGAGAGAAGAAGGGCGTGAAGGGTAATTGGAGATGGTGGTATGAGCATGTATTAGATTTGTTTTTTCCCCGTTATTGCATATTTTGCGGAGAGACGGCATCGGGTCGTCATTGGGGATTATTATGCGACCGTTGCCGAGTGCGGATAAAGCGGATAAGGGGAATAATCTGCTTTAAATGCGGCATCAATTTGCCGGACCGTCCGCCGGGTGAAGGCGAGGTAATTTGCGCTTTTTGCAGGGAAAGGCGACCGGGTTTCGATAAGGCGAGGGCTTTTGCGGATTATCACGAAGGGGAGGTAATAAAAAATTTAATTCTCCAGTTAAAATATTCTGATCGTATTGATTTTGCGCCTGTGTTAGGCGAATTTTTAACAGAAGCGCATAAGCATTTTTATCCTGAAAAGCAAGACCTGATCATGGCGGTTCCTTTGCACGCAAAGCGCGAACGAGAGCGCGGCTATAATCAATCAGAACTTTTAGCGGAAATCGTTTCGAGGCAGGCGGAAATTCCTTTGTTGAAGGGAGGGCTTAAACGTTGGAGAGCCACGTCGGTTCAGAGCGGCAATTATGAAAAGAGGCGGGCGAACGTGAAGGGTTGTTTTGAGGTGAACAAACCGGATGCGATAAAGGGCAAAAACATACTTTTGATAGACGACGTTTTCACGACCGGCGCGACTGTGGGCGAATGCGCTTCGAGCCTGAAGCAATCGGGCGCTGATCGGGTTGAAGTATTGACATTGGCGAGGGCCGGATTCTAAAAATTTCTAACAATTCGAATAATTACGAAATGAAAATGAGTTCGTCGGTGACTTATATAGGCATGTTGCGTTCAACGGTAAGTTGGGCGAGGGTGAACCGGGAGGTCTGCCTGGCGCTGGCCGAGAGGCGGGATGATCTGAAAATTCTGGAGCTGAGGGGATTCAGGTACGACCCTGACATGATATTGCCGGAGAAGCTTGAGCAAAGAATAGTGAAGGAGTGTAATTCTGATATCAGCATCTGTCTTGATTATCCCCCGAACTATCACAGATTGAAGGGAAGCCGAAAAATCGCCTTGCTTGTTTACGAATCCAGCCGGTTGCCGGATAAGTGGGTCAGAAGTATCCTTCGTCATATAGATTTGCTGGTCGCTCCATCCCGTCACAATCTTAAAATATTCGAGCAAAGCGGCATAAGCAGGGATAAATTAGCCCTGGCGCCTTACGGCGTAAACCGGAGCGTTTTTATGCCAACTGAGAAGAAGAGGAACAGGGAAAAATTCGTTTTTCTTTCCGTTGGCACTCCTCATGTAAGAAAAGGTTTCGATGTTCTTCTCAGTGCCTACTTAAGAGCTTTCACTGCCGATGATCCGGTGAAGTTGGTTTTAAAATTGCCTTTCGATTCGAATGCTGAAAGAAAGAAAAGATTCCCGTGGGAAAACGGCGGCACGACAAAAATGGTTGAAAGGATGACATACGGATTCGAAGACTCTCCGGAAATAGAAGTGAAAATTGGAGAAATGCCTGACCAGGAGCTTGTCAAACTCTATCAGGACAGCGACCTCTACGTGATGCCTTCTCGTTCGGAAGGTTTCGGCCTGGCCGTATTGGAGGCTTTCGCTGCGGGTTGTCCTGCGGCAGTAAGCGGCTGGGGCGGTCATATGGATTTTTGCAATTGCAATAATTCCTTTATTATAGATTCGACAATGGCCTCTGCAGGAGAAGCGCAATATGACAATGAAGATGAGAAGGCCCTGGTTTGCGATCCTTCTGTGGAGAATCTCTCGGATATTATGATTCAGTCGTTCCATAACCCGAAATTGTTAGCGATCAAGCGAAGATGCGCTCTGAAGACGGCAGACCGTTACTCCTGGGGGAATACGGCTGATAAAATGCTGGAGTTGATGAGGATGCTGGAAAAATGATGTTAAAGATGGTCCGAATCGAACGGATAAATTTCACTGACAGAACCTTTCAATTTCGTCTGTCTGGTTTGCCCGAAAGAATCAAAAAAGCGATAGAAAAGAATATGATGCCTCCTGCGCTTGTTCAGGACCTGCAGGAAAGCTGCAGAATAATAGCGGGATTCGATATTTTAGCGGCAGCAAGTTCGGAAAATAGAACAGAAGTTCCTGCTTATGTTCTTCCAGACTACTTGGATCAAAAAACGCTGTGCAGGAAAGCCCTCATTTATTCACATTCGCTGCACGAATTCAGGGATGCTGAAACGGCCTATGTTCTCTTTAAACTGAAGGATGTATTTTCCTGGAGCATCCCGGACATTACGAGGGAACTCGGCGAATTAACGCCGTTTTCTGGAAACAGGGAATATTTGCGTCAAATGCAGAAAATCGGCAGTTTTCCCCTGGCGCTTCTGAAAAAAACGGTCACCGGAGAATGTTCTTTCAAGAGGATAAAATTGTTGCTGGAGCTGCCGAAACATAGCCGCGCGGATTTTTTCCGCATTTCGACAGACAAACTCGGATTGACCTGGTCGGAATTTAAAACCGCGCTCAGATACGTTTCGGAAATGCCGGAAATGAAAACCGAAGGGTTCGGCGGCCTTATGAAAAGCGAACCTTTCCCTGAAATTTTACATGACGAAAAGCGCGATAGAAAAACAAAAAACCGTGACTTCATAAAGGCTCTGCATGCTCTTCGTTATCCGGTCGCTTCAGAATTCCTAAAAAAAATGGAACGCTCCGCCGGCAGAATCAGGACGCCTGATCGTGTTTCTTTGGTTCTGCCGCATAATTTCGAGAGAAACGAGCTGACCCTGACGGCTCGCATTTCCCAAAGCGAAGATTTTGAAAAATTACGCGAATGGTTCCAGAACCAGGAAAATTTTACTCAAATATCCAGGCTGCTGAAATATCTGAACTTTCCTGATGATTCAGATTATTAGACGGATGAAACTGTTCAAGACGATAATAGTGGATGAGAGCATTTATGAAACCGGGATTGCTCAGAGCATACTAAGGCGGTTGGACCAACGGAGAGTCCGTGTAATGCATACCGGTAAAATTTCCATGATGTTCAATCGAAAGAAGGTTCCTCCGAGGGCTGCAGCACGACAGAAAAACATGTTGATTCTCGCCCGTCAGACCGGCGAATTTTTAGTTTCTTTAAAACCGCATCCTGCAGTCGCAGACCATTTGCGGACGGAAGAACATCATGTCAGGATACTTCAGGGTTGCCCTTACGATTGCCGGTATTGCTATCTTCAGTCTTATCTTTCCTTTCACGGTCCGACGATTTACTGCAACGCGGGAAAGAATCTGGAAACTGAATTACGTGAATTAATAAGAAATAACGAAAACAGGAATATAGTATTAACGACCGGCGACCAGGCTGACAGCCTGGCGCTTCACGAAATAACCGAGCCGTTGTATGAGAGATTTTTTGAGATTCAGGACAAAGCGGGAGACTTCACTTTTGAGTTCAGAACGAAGAGCGCCTTTATTCCCAATCTTCCTGAACAAAAAAGGAAATCGGTACGAATCGCCTGGTCCGTTAATCCTCAAGCGCTCATTTCCCGTTATGAAAGGAAAACGCCTTCGCTCCTTCGACGACTCCAGGCAGCAGACAAGTGTCTGAAGCTGGGCATTCCGACAGCGCTCAGGATTGATCCGATAATACTGACCGATCAGTGGGCGGCTTTGTATAAAAAACTGGCGGACGACATGGAAGCGACGCTGCAGAACGGCAAACCGGAATACATTTTATTGGGTTCATTAAAATTGTCGGCGAAACAGAGACGGTTTTTAACTGAATTAGAGGAAGATTCTCTGGTCAGCGGCGAATTGTTTAAAGGGGTTGATGACCTGTATCGCTATTTTCGCCCGATAAGGCAGAGAGCTTATTTTACTTTGGCGGAATATCTCGAGAAAATTTTCAGCGGGGTTAAAATAAAGTTGTCGATGGAACAGGCCTGGATGCAGGAATCTTTGGAAAAACGCTTGGCAGCCCGGAAACAGAATCTTTAACGCAATCGACTTACCGGCGCATCTGTCTCCCAAACATTATCATAAGCCTGCAATGGACGCAGTATGATATGTTTTCAGATTTTCCGGGTTTTTATTCAAGAAATGAGAAACGGATTGAACATTCTTTCCAGTCCGACTGTCGTAGCAGGTCCATGGCCGGGAAATATCTTGGTCGTATCGCTGCGCTTCAGCAGGTGTTGACGGATGGAATCAAGCTGCATTTCATAGCATTTGTTGTCTTTTACCGAACCTAATGATCCGCAGAATAATATATCTCCGCAGAAGACCATATCTTCAACGACAAGAGATATTGAATCCATAGTATGACCAGGCGTGGAAAGCACAATGCCTTCATAATACCCGAAAGGAATTCTGTCGCCGTGTTCCACTTTCTGCGCTCGGGAAAAATATCCGGGTTGACGGGCCAGAACCTTGCCTCCGAAAGATCGAAGAAAATCCTCCAGACCGCTTGCATGATCGTAATGGGCATGCGTTATGAACACATATTTCACTTCCAGACGGTTTCGACGCATGAAATCCGCTATATCCCGGTGGTATTCCCCAGGATCGATCAAAACCGCTTCTCTCGTGTTTTCGCAGGCCAGAACGTAACAGTTGGAATCATTAATATCCAATAGCGTATGTTTGAAGATCATGCCTTCCTCCTTCAAATCAATCTACGAGCGCACCCTCGAAATTAGCGTTTCTCGTATCGGTGTTCCGAAAATTCGCTCCTCGTAAATTCGCCCTCTCCAGTATTGCCCCGCGCAGGTTTACATTTTCTAAATCCGCCTCCCGCAAATCAGCCTCGCGTAATATGATCCCCTGCATGTTCGAACCGGTCAAATTAGCCCCCCGAAAAGTCGCTCGGCTCGCTCGAGACTTTATCAGAGAAGACTTTACAAATGTCGCTTCCGTAAAATCAGCCCCCATTAAATTCGCTCGGTCCAGCATGCAATCCGATAAATCGGCATGACGCAATATTCCGCCCCCCAATAACACGAAAGGCATCTCAGAACCGGAAAGATCAACTTTGGTCAAATCCGCATATACCAGAAATGACTTCGTTAAATTGCTCTCCCTTAAATTCGTTCCAGGAAAACGGGAATAACTGCAATTCGTCAGCGCTAAATCCGCTCCTTCCAAACTGCAGCCGGAAAATGTCGCCCTTATGAAATTCGATAACTTGAAATCCACTCCATTCAATTCGCAGTCAGTGAACGTCGAGGCATCTCCCATTACATTCTCGAAACAACATTTGTTCAGAATACAATCCTCATAAAACATTCCCAGCATCGTCGCACTCTTGAAATTGCTTGCCGTTAAATCCAACTTTATCCATCGGCTTCCCGACAACAGACATTCCGTGAAATCCCTCTCGTGAAGTCGTAAATCATATAATAACGTCTTTTGAAATACCCCTCGCTTTAAGTTCTTTTTCGAAAATAACTTCTTTACATATTCCGCCTTCTTCTGTAAATGCTGCCAGCAATGATCAGTCAAACTTAAAGCCTTCTCACTGCAACCTTCCTTACGACAGCGATTCGCTTGAACGGGTTTTCTTTTTATCCTGTACATCCGTTTCTCCTTTAATTCTCGTTCTCTGACTTCACAATCCCTGACAATGCTCTCCCATCCCCGGATTTCCATTTCTTATACAATCTATGACTTGCAATGTCAATAAAAAACCTTAAAATTCAATAAATTCAATATATTATCTGTCAGGGTCCTAAAAAGAATGACAAGGCAGGAAACAAGTTTTACGAAATAACCTGTTTATTCGTTGACGATGCCCTTGAGATAGCCGATTTCATTCGAGGCTCAACCTTAAAAAGAGATTGAAATGATCGGGGATGCGTTCGCTGTTTTCAAAGGTTAGTTGATCGATATAGAGTTTATTATCGAGATTGGTTAGGTATTTGAGAAATTGCAGGAATTCTTGGGGACTCAAGTCTCGAAAATGCAGTTCAAACATTTTTTTATCGGATGATGCAGGGCTAAGGGGATTCAAACCGATCAACCGGGAAGTGAGTCGCAATTTATCGACGTCAGATTCCATTTCAGCCATAAAGGAAGTCAGGTCGGAATTTTTATGAGATTCGTTTTTCAGTGAATGCCCGGAAGGTTTGATAGAGTTTAGTTCATCATTGAGTTTTTCCAGGGCTGCGATATTTTTGAGCAATGAGCGGTTGGAGTCGCTAAATAAAATCAGCGACAAGCCGGCCAGGGCCAGAAGCATAAGACGTCGTGGAAAAGGATCATTTAACATTTTCGACAGTTTAGAGATCATTTTTATTTCATGATAATCAATTTGAACTGAAATCTCAGGCGGTCATGCACCGGGTCCTGGTCAGCAGAAACAATTGTAGTTTCCGGAGAGACCTTTTGAAGAAAAAGTTTTAATTGATTCAGCTCCTTGAAACCTTTGGTTGTTCCGGAAAGCGTGCATTCGTCATTATTACATTGAAGAGAATTGAATCTCCAATGAACCTTTTGAGCGGATTGCTCGAGAAGTATTAGAGCATCGAGGAATGAGGAAATTTTCAAATATTTATTGACTGAGACGTCCTTTTTGTAATGGATTATTGCCTCTTTCACCTCATCAATCTGCCGGAAGGGCATAAGAAAAGCGTCGTTGCTTTTTTCAAAAATTTGTCTTTTTAATCGTTCATTTTGAATCCGATAAGAAATATTTTTAAGACCCAGATTAAGGACCAGCGATGCCGCCAGGATCACCAAAGCAGTCAACAATCCAAGAGTTTTTGATCTGATTGAATATGTCGGTTCAGCCTTAGAGAGACTTCTTTCGTTCCAGGTCATATTGTTGAAGAGCCCGTGGTTATTGAGGTTGGTTAAAGAGGTGTTTTCCATCAGATTTTCGATATCGACCTCATCGGACGCGACAAGAGCAAATCCGTAGCTTTCAATCAGCCGCTCAAGGTTATCGGCGATGGGGGCTGATCCCGTTTTTACAATTTTTACTGGGTCTTTCTGGCCCCTGCTTTCTATTGTTTTTCGCCAGGAACTCAATATGAGAGACAACTGAGGCAGCAATTCCTGATAACTGGAATCCGGGTTAACAGGGAAGGTGCGGAAATCCGCAATTCTCCGGCCGACCATAAGGCAGGCCGATATTCTTTCCCGAGAGAAATGCAGAAGCCCCAAATCAGAAGAAGGCAATTCCCGGGAGAAATATTGCATTCTGATTTCAGTAATCAGACTTACGCCGGTGATTTTACCGCTGCATTCAGCGATGCGACTGATCAGTTTCGCTTCCAGTGCGGGATGGATCAGGTAAGCGACGACTATACATCCGGGCGATTCATTCAGGGGAAAAGCTTTAAAGTTATAGTTCGTATCGGGTGAGGAGAACGTATCCCTTTTTATCTTAAACTTCACGCTGTTCTTGATTTTCTTTTTATCAGAGAAGGGGAAGCAATAGCGACGAACGGATATCGCTTCATCAGGCAGGACCAAATGATAGTTTCCGTTTTTAATACGTTCGTCCTTGATAATATCCTTGGCCGCGGAATCATTTTCCAGGAAATCATTCAAGGAGACCTTCATTTTGGATTCAAGTCTGAATTCATCGCCGGCGGTTGAACGTTTAAACAGGTAAACGGCTTCGTCCGTAAAAAGAATAATTCTGGAACGAATTTTTTTTGTAAAAAGGTGAGTCAAATTAAGAATCCGAGGCTATCCGAAATCCCGTTGAACGTTTTCTTTCAGTTCGGAATAAAGTCCGTATAATTCGAGGATGTCGAAAACCGGTGAACTTTCTTCGCATTCCTCTGCTATCAGTTCAAGCGTCTTGGGGTCTCCGTTTCCGGCCAATTCCATGAAGTAGAGCCACTGCAGCGGGATCAAGGGAATATCGCTTCCTTGAATATTAACGACCGCGTTTTGACCGCAGATGTCGTCAATGGGCAGAAACAACTTTTTTGAGTTGTAAATCAGGGAAACGTCACCTTTGACATGCACGACGGTATCCAGAATTTTGAAGGAACCTAAAAAACCTTCAAACTTATCGGTTTTTACCGGCTGAATTCCTTTAACAGCATTCTTTTTGAAGTGAGTAGGGAAATCATATATTCCGATCCTGGTGGTATAGATTTCAATATTCCTGGCAGAAACCGGCGTTCCTTGCAGAATTAAAGCCAGGTTGCCTCCGACAGCCCAGGGATTGGAACTGTTTTTTAATCGGCTGTGAATGAGTTTCAAACAATTTTTCATAAATCATTTCCTTTGGTGATCGTTTCGATCAGTCTCCAGTTTTCCTCATCATCCTGACTGTAGATTTCATAGTGGCCTATGGAGTTTTCGATCATCAGGTCCAGAATTTCTTTTTTATCTTTGCGGTTGATTATGAGGGCCAGGCCGCAATCGCTTCTGATGCTTCTCGGCGCAGTAATCAATCTGCAGTATAAATTATTTTTCAGCAGGGTCCTTTCGGCCTTTATCGTCCAATATGTCGAATTCAAAATAATCAAATATTCCGAAGATAAATCGTCATCCGATCGTTTCAATTAAAGCCTCGTGTAGTATGTCCAATTCCTTTTCCGTTGTAAAGGGACCTAATCCTATCCTGACGGTTCCTTCCGGAAAAGTCGCCAGGGATTTATGAGCAAGAGGAGCACAATGCAGTCCGCTTCTCACGATTATTCCGTAATTATCCGCCAAGGCCTGTGAAACCACCGCCGGGTCCCTGTCTTTGATATTGAAAGAGACGACTCCGACCGAGTCTTTGCAGGTTTGCGGTCCGTAGAGAATCACTCCTTTTAAACCGGAGAGTTTTTCAATCACTTTTTCTCTCAAATGCATTTCATGCCGGCGCAGATTCTCAATGCCTTTTTCCAGGATAAAGCCCACGCTTCTGTGCAATCCGGCAATGCCTGATATGTTCATTGTGCCGGATTCGTGGCGTTCCGGCAACAAACCGGGTTGCTCCGTGGAGTCAGAACGAATCCCCGTGCCGCCTTCCATGAAAGTTTTCAACTCTATGCCGTTGCGAATGTAGAGAAGACCGGTGCCGGAAGGACCGAGCAGTCCTTTATGGCCGGGACAGGCCAGCAGGTCAATGTTATCTTTTTCGACATCAATGGGAAATATGCCGGCTGTTTGGGCCGCATCCGCCAGAAATACTATATTACGGTCACGGCAGCGCTTGCCTATCTCCGATAAACGCGTTAACGAGCCCGTTACATTGGATGCATGCACAAGTATGATCATCTTTGTCTTTGAAGTAACCTCACGCATGATCGCTTCTGGGTCTATAAAGCCTGTTCGACTCGCCTGAACCGTTTTTATTCCAATATTCAATTCATTGCGTAATTTCGTCAAAGGCCGTAAAACCGAATTGTGGTCCATGCTCGTATGGATCACTTCGTCTCCAGACTCAAGTATTCCCTTTATTGCAATATTCAAAGCATGGGTGCAATTCATCGTAAAAATGATGCGCGACGAATCCTTTATGTTGAACAAGGAGGCTACGGATTCACGAGCCTCAAAAAGAATTCTGTCGGAAGATAAAGCGTCGATGCCCACTCCGCGTCCTCTACTGACATAAGGATTATCGATCATTTCCCGGACTGCTGCTCCGACGCCTGGAGCTTTCGGCCATGAAGAAGCGGCATTGTTCAAGTAGCAGATCGCCATTAGTTGCGTCCTCCCGAATCGTTATTTTCTCAAAAACCATGACCGAATTCAAAAAAAAAATTGGGACTGATCAAATGGAGCTTGCAATTTTCTCGAATTATCTCGTCACTTATCCATGATGATCTGTGGCAAAAATCGACCGGAACCCGAAGAGGTATACTGGGAGCGCAGGCTTCCAGCCTGCCTTCGCATCGACAATCTCAAAGAAACGAAACGGCAAAAATCCCGGGCGAAAAGCGTAAAGCCGCCCGGAAACCAAATAACCAACAAGTAAAAAATCAAACATTGATGTAATCGAAAAACGCCCTTCAAAGTCAACGCCGGGGCGGTATATTACCGGAAGAAGGTCAGCAGCGATCGTAGGACATTTGAAAAAAAACACCATCTATGTTCTCAAAATCCTCTTTTGACATTTTAATAAGAAAAAAAATATACTTTTCGTCGCGTTTCGGGTTAAATCAGGAAAAACATACGAGCCGTTCAGAATATGATTGCCGTCAATGATCGAAAAGCGAAAAACACAGCGTTGCCGTCCCTTTCCAAGGGAATCGTTCAATTTATCGTTGCAGCGGTCGGTTCTGCCGGCGTTATATTTTTTCTTTTGAAAAAGCTTGATCTTGCTCAGGTCAGGGCAGCTTTTTACGGTATCGATATTAATTACGTGGTCATAATGCTGGCCGTGTCTTTGTTCGGTAACGTGATAATCGAAGCGGACAAGTATCGACGAATAGTCCGTACTTTGGGCTGCAATCTGACGCTTCGTTCAGCCGTGTTCATCAGACTTGGTTCGGCGCCGGCCAAATTCATTTTGCCGGGCAAGGTCGGCGAGGCATTGAAGATATTTTATCTGAAAACGCAGAGGGGGTTGCCTCTGAGTTCAGGTTTATCGACGATCATGTTCGACAAATACGCTAATCTGACGGGCGCGGCGATTTTGACGATAATACCGGCTGTTTTTTATGAGCCCCTGCGTCCTTACCGCATACCTATCATCCTTATCCCGCTGATCATGGTGACGGCGCTGGGCGCTTCGCAACGGCTGCTGTTCCTGAAGGACCGTTTTTCCAATTCAAAGTTGAAGACGAAGATAATGAATTTGCTGGGAACATTTTCCATTCCGCCTAAAAAAGTCAAATTCGCTTTACTGGCGTATGCGATTTTTTTTGAAATGACGGAATTCGTGAATACTTATCTCGTGTCGCAAGCTCTGGGTCTGAACATACCGATACAGGCCATCGTCGTCAGGGTTCCGCTTTTAATCATCGCCGGCAGTCTGCCGTTCACGGTTTCGGGCCTGGGCGCTCGTGAAGCTGCGTTTATTCTTCTTTTTCGCGAATTCGGCGAAAAGGAAATCCTTTTCAGCGCCGGGCTGCTCATTTCCGTTATCGAATACGCTTTAGTCGCAATACTGGGTACGGCATTTCAACCCTTTTTTTTAAAGAATGCGTTCGCAAATAAAGGCAGGCGGTCAGAAACGTGATTTCATGTCCATTGTCGATATTCGTCCGCTTCTTCGCCGCGGTCCAGTTCATCCAGCAGTTCGACGAATCTTTTATGGAGTTCTCTGTTGTCTGATCGGAGAGCCTGAATAACTATCTGATCGTCAAAACCTTCCAGAAATTCATCCAGGAGGTGGATGCCTTTTCTGGCGTATTCCAGCGCTTTCAATTTGTCGCCCGACCCGTAATAAGCCCTCACCAGTTGTTTGCAGGCAGCCAGTATTGACGGTTTATCATTAAGGTCTATTGCGGAGTCCAGGATCAGCTCCAGTTCATAGGCAGCGGTCTTAAAGTCGCCGGCGTCTATAAGACATTTGGCCAGGGTCGTTTGGATTTCTATTCGAGAATAGGGAAGAGCCAATTCGTCGGCAATGTGCATCGCCTCTTCTAGCAGACCTTTCGCCTGTTCCATTTTTTCTTCTCTCGCCGATAACTCGCCCTGCGTATGGAGCAGCAGCATCCTCATAATGGCGGAACCGTGCTCCTCTGATATTTTTTCAGCTTCTTCCAGATGTCTCCCGGCTTCTTCTGTTTTTTTCTCTTTCAGCCAACATCTGGTCAAATCGATATGCAGAATGCCCGAACGATCGTAATCACCTATAGCCTCGGTCATTTGCAACGCCTTTTCATAAAAACCGCAGGCTTTATTGCCTATGCCTAAAATTTCATTTAACTTCCCCATAAAGGTCAACGTCTTGGCCGCACCCAGCTTATCATCATCGGAAAGAAAACAATCAAGCTGATCCTGAAGCTCTTCTGATATGTCGTGCAACTCTCCCATCAGAGCTCGGATGTAATTTTCATAGTATCGTACATGATTCAGCCCCGTCCTGTTCGACTCCGACGTGAAATCTTTTCTGGCTTCTTCCAAATGCCGAAAGGCTGAAACCGAAGAGCCCTTAAGGAATCTTATCTTGGCTAATCCTATTTTTGCCCAGCCGTTTGAAGGCTCTTCCGACAGAATTCTGCGGAAATAATTTTCCCCCTGATCGAATAATCCTGTGATTTTAAAGCAATCAGCCAATTTATCGTACATCATCCAATTTTCCGGTTCCTTTGTCCTGGCTGACTTCAGTTCTTCCAGGGCTTCTTCAAAACGGCCCCTCTGGTAAAGATATGATCCTTGCTTGTAATGATTGGCGTTCACTTTGCCTCCTCCTTTAAAATCTCCGGCGCTGCCGGAGTAACCCGGCGAATCCCGGGGCATCAACCGTCCCCAAAACATCCGGCCTGACGTTTCCCCGGAAAGAAGGAAAAAAATTGGTTCTGTTGTGATCACCATGCAAAGCATGGGGTTTTAATTCGAAACGAAGTTCCATACTTTCTTACTCATCGTTACCTCGAAAAGGACTGAAAAATTTTCTAAGTCCGCGCATTAATCAACGTCTGCAGAATTTATTTAAAGATCAATTTCTCCGGCATAAATTTGAAAAATTTATATTTAAAACGCGCCCTGGCTACAGGACGATAAAGACTTGAAACAATATTCGCCAGTTTTGAATCACCCAGCATTTTTATTTTATCGTCTATGCAATAGGAAGCCACTGAAATGCCGTTGATCAGTTTCATCAACTCCGGCGATTTGTCCCTTTTGACCGCGCTTTGCCAATCATATTGTCCCCATTCCTGGAGGGTATGCGGAGGCCGGTATCCTTCTTTGAGCGCTTCCTGGTACAGTTTGGTTCCGGGATATTCCTTGTAAATATGGATTGTGCCGATGTAGGCGTTGGGATTCTCCCGGAGCAGTTTGCAAACCAGGTCGACCGTCATGAAGAGGTCTTCCCGTTTTTCTGAAGGCAGTCCGACCATAAAGTTATAAAAGGCTGCCGTATTAGGATATCGGGCAAGACGTCGATTGACCTCTATCACATCGGGGATGTCGAGTTTTTTGTTGATGAGTTTAAGGATACGGGGCGATCCCGATTCGACGCCGAATTGTAAAAAACGGCATCCCGCTGCTATGAAACGGTCCAGTTCCCGGTCGGACATTCGAGTTATCCCGTCTATGCGTCCCTGGTAACCCATGGAAATATCCAGTTTATCGCCGTGGTATCGATCAATGAATCGCTTCACCCGCTCAGGGTCAATAAAAAAACTGTCGTCTATCGCCAGAAATGAACGAATATTGTAGTCATTCATAAGACCGTGAATCATATTCATGATCGTATCGACATTGCGGGCGCGCCACTTGCGTTTATTAAACGATTTATTGTAGCAGAAGCCGCACGCATAAGGGCAGCCGCGGGAAGTCTCTATTTCAATGACTTCCTTCTCATAGTAATAGGTATGCAGGTAATCCCTGACGTCAAGCAGATGGTAGGCGGGAGTAGGTATGGCATCCAGGTCCAGGAAGGGCGCAGCGTCGTTCCGTATGATTTTTTCAGACTTTCTGTATACTAGATTAGGAACTTTATCCACATTTTTCTTGTCGGAAAGACAATGAACCAAATCCCGTAAACCTGTTTCGCCTTCACCTGTAATGACATAATCAATGGAGCGTTCCTGCATGGTTTCTTCGGGAAAAATAGATGCGTGCACTCCGCCCCAGACGACCGGCGTTGAGGAATGATCTTTTACGAATCGGCTGATTTCCAGCGCCTGAAGAAGCTGGGAACCCGTCATGCTGGTGATGCCTACTAACAGAGGCTTTTTCGTCAAGGCTTCCTGGAGCGTCTTTTTCCATTGGCGGTCTTTGTGCTGATCGATGATTTGTATGTCATAACCCTCCTGGTCAGCGAATACTGATACCGATATCAGGCCGAGAGGGAGAAAAGGTTTGAAAACCCTGTTGTAAATTCCAATTCGCGGATTAACTAATATTATGTCTGCCATATTTCTTTCTGTTGAATCTGTGCGGATTCCATTTTGCCGCTCATTTCAGACGCATCTTTATTAAACGTTCAATTCCGTTTGACAAAACGATCCAGCATCAATAAAATCATTGCGATTTCTTTCAGGATAAACATCCTGAAGTCTTCCGGGCGCCTGTAGCTCATCTGGATAGAGCGTCGGACTCCGGATCCGAAGGCAGGAGGTTCGAACCCTCTCAGGCGCATTTACTCCTTTAAATATCGTTTCGACGTTTCAAAAAGCTAAAAACGACTCCGCAACTCGGGTTATCCCAACGATACCCATCCGCTTATTCAGCGGCAGGAGTTTCCTTTTCGTCCCTGGTCTGTTCTTCGGAAACTGTCGCGCTATCAGAAGTTTCTGCATGCGGCGACTCATCCTTCTCATCCGGCTCACTTTCCCTCGCTGATTCTTTGCCGGCAGAAGCGGGCGCTTCAGGCTCCTCTTGCCTGGGTTTTTTCGATTCCTGGACGAAGGTAAGTCTCAGATTCGTCAGCATAGTCTCGAGCACCCGGCTTTCGTTTTCGTCAAGATTTGATTTGGTTTTTTCTTTCAGCATGCCCAGCAGATCGATGTTGAAACGGGCCTGTTCCAGATCGTGTTCCAGTTTGTTCGTGGCAGGATTGGTTATCTTTCCCATTGCCATCATCGCCGCGCTGTTCAACGACCAGATCAATTGGACGAATAAAGCAGAATTCCGTTGTTCATCCGTCATTTCACTCATCTTTGCACCTCCAGGTTTGAGTTACCTTAAAAGAATCAAATGCGAGAAGCATGGAAAAATTGAGAAATATTATTCAAAAATAAATAACAGAGTAAATCCATGATCCGACAAGCGCCGTTACTTATAGCCGGCACGATATTAGCGATTCCGTTGATTTATGTCAATGCCGGCTGAGAATCCGGCGTTTCGCGTCCGGAAGAGCTATCCGATACAGCGGTGAAACGGACTCTTCTCTGGAGACCTTGCAATACGAAAATAACTGTTTTACAATAATTCGCCGCTGAACCGCCTTTCGTTCAGCTTGATTCATCTCCTTTAGATCGATTGAAACACGGGTGTGATATGCAAAAAAAAGAAAAAAATGAAGACAAAAAAAGACTTCCCAGAAATTTTTATGTTTTGCTGGGTTGCGGCTCGTTAGGTTTTGCGGTCGCAAAAAGGTTAAGAGATTCTCATCATCAGTTTTTCATCATCGACAAGAATGCCGAAAAGGTTAAATCGCTGCAGGAAACGGATTTTGAAGCTTTTCAGGCTGATATATCGAGTCCGCAAGTCATTGACATCCTGGAAAAGTACCGTGTAAAAGGCGCATTGATCTTAAGTCCCGACAAGGCGGCGAATAAAGCGGCTCTGGAGATGATAAAGGAGTATGATCCGAAGATACTGACTATTTACAGGATCAGCGATCCTGCAGAAGAGGAAGAGCCGGCCGACGTGAAACCGGACCTGTTTATCAATCCGTTGAGTATTCTTGCCGATGAGATTCTGGAAAAACTGATGAATTCTGAGAGACAGTCCAAGACAAAGGAATTTCTGGAATTCATAAACCGGTATGAAAAGGGAGAAAAGATCGGCATAGTCATCCAGGACACTCCTGACCCCGACGGAATCGCCAGCGCTATGGCGCTTTCCTATATTCTGCAACAACACGACATTAATTCTGACATCATTTTTTCAGGAGGACTCGGGCACCAGGCCAACAAAGCCATGGTTAACCTGCTGAATATCCGAATGATTAATTATTCGGAAGAAATAATCAAGAAATACAGTCATTTCGCACTGGTTGACGTGGGAGTTCCATCGGAAAACAACTCACTTCCTTCGGGAACGCACGTCGATATCATCATAGACCATCACAAAACCAATGAGCAGAAATTAAAAGCTGATTTCATCGACCTTCGTCCGGACGTAGGCGCCAATGCGACCATATTGACCGATTACTTGATGGAGATGGGATTCGAAATCGACGTCAGGCTTGCGACTGCCCTGCTTTACGGTATCAGGTCCGACACGGATGAATTCAGAAGAAACGCCGGTCCTCTGGATTTGAAAGCCGCTTCCGCACTGTATGCACTCGCGGACAAAAACCTGTTAAGGCAGATACAAAGTCCTGCGAAAACGCAAGACACCGTGGACGTATTGGGCGACGCCATTAAAAACAAGGTCGTTAAAGGCAATTGCCTGGTGAGTAACGCCGGATTAATTCACGATAAAGATTCGCTGGCCCAGGCGGCGGATTACCTTATCACAATGGAAGGCATCAATACCGCGCTTGTCTTCGGCATTACACACGATAAAATCTACATCTCTGCCAGGAATACGGACGTAAGGACGAATATCGGCGCCGTGCTTGTCGATGCTTTCGATGACGTCGGTTCCTCCGGAGGTCATCGAACCATGGCCGGCGCTCAAATACCGCTGGGCGTTTTTTCCGACACAAAGGATAAGGAAACCCTTTACAAATTAGTCGAAGAAGCCGTTAAAAACAGGTTCTTTGAAGCTCTCGGAAGAACCGTCGACTGAGATATTGATCATCCGGATTAATGATTATTTCTCAAGACATTGCCGGCTCTTTAAAACAAGAATTGGCATGGATCAAAAATACCTCTTTCGAGGTTACAATTCGACAGAATCCCCCATCATTTTGTTTAAATTTCGATTGCGATCCCGATCCCTGGGCCGATTACTGAAACAAACTGTCAAAGTTTTGAAAAAATCGTACCCCCGGTTTGGTCAGTCCCCAAGATTTATTAATCCGTATGCTTCAAAGTCATTTGCTGTCTGAATTACCTGACCCGGCGACGCAACGACGAAAAAATTTTTGTTGCTCATTCTGAAGGCTTTCGCTAATATATCAGTTTCGTAGGATTGTCGGCTTGAAAGGCGACGCACCAGCAAGGAGTGAAGAATGTCAAATCCGAAATATTCAATTGTAATTCCTGTTTACAATGAAGAAGAATTGCTCGAAGTCCTTTTTACGCGTTTAAAGACATCGCTGGAAGACCTCGATGACTCCTGGGAAGTCATTTTGATTAACGACGGCAGTAAAGATAAATCTTTAACCATGCTGAAGGAATTTCACAAGAGAGATTCCCGTTTCAAGGTACTGAGTTTTTCCAGGAATTTCGGACATCAGACGGCCATTACCGCAGGAATAAATTTCGCCCGTGGGGATGCCGTAATAATAATGGATGCGGACCTGCAGGACCCTCCAGAAATTCTGGGAAAGTTCATAGACAAATGGAAAGAGGGATATGAAGTCGTTTATGCGGTCAGGAAGAAGAGGAAGGAGAGCGCTTTCAAAAAGTTGGCGTATTTGAGTTTTTACCGATTATTGAGGTCGGTTTCGGATATTGATATTCCTTTGGATACGGGCGATTTCTGCATAATGGACAGGAAAATAGTGAAAATTCTCAACAGGTTGCCTGAACGTAATCGTTTCGTGCGCGGAATAAGGAGCTGGTCGGGATACCGTCAGATAGGAATGGAGTATGAGCGTGACAAGAGGCTGGCCGGCGAGCCCAAATATACCATGAAGAAGCTTTTTAAACTGGCGTTCGACGGATTGATTTCCTTTTCGAAATTGCCGTTGAGAATAGCCTCAGTAATGGGTGTGGCGGTTTCCGCGTTGAGTTTTTTATACGGGATAGGCACTTTTTTTCAAAAGGTGTTCACGCAGACCACGGTACCGGGATATGCGACCACTATCATACTGATCACCTTTTTAGGCGGAATTCAGTTGATAACGATCGGGATAATCGGCGAATACTTGGGGAGAGTCTATGATGAAGTTAAAAACAGGCCTCTGTATATTCTGTCTGATGTCATAGGTTTCGATACTGAAGCGCCTGCTGTGGAGAGTCCCGAAAATACCGTCAAGGAGGAGATATAAATGCGCATTTTATTTATTCATGCCGATTCTTTTGATTATAGAGTCACAGAAAAAACATCCGTCGCCGGCGCTCTCGGTGATATTGACGAAAAAATGGAAAAAGGAGCGGCCGAAGAAGTGTTAGTCGCTTTCATGGCCTCGGAGAAGACCGATGAAGATGATGTGGAATCAGTGGCTGAGAAGACTGCGGCGTTGCTCAAGGAAAAAGCGGAACAACTGAAAGCGAAAACCGTTATGCTGTATCCGTACGCGCATTTATCGAGTGAATTGAGTTCGCCCCGCGTGGCTGTTGACGTTCTGGGCAGGATATACAAAAAGCTGTCGGAAGTGACGGAAATTGAAATAATGCAGGCTCCCTTCGGATACTACAAAGCTTTTAATATTTCCTGCAAGGGGCATCCGCTTTCCGAGACGGCTCAAACCGTTTTGCCGGGCAAGCGCGGTGAAAAAGCTCAGGAAGCAGGCGTTTCTGCGGCTTTACAATCGGAGAAAAAACTGGAATCCGAGTGGCTGGTATGCATGCCGAACGGTGAGATAGTGGAAGCGGAAAAAGCGGATATGAAAAAGTACCCTGATTTTCGGAAAATGTATGAATATGAGTTGCACGGAACCAGGCAACTGGAGGAGCCACCGCCGCATATAGAGATGATGAGAAGACTGGAGATGGTTGATTATGAACCGGGTTCTGATGCAGGAAATTTCCGCTGGTATCCGAAAGGGCAACTGGTCAAAAGTCTTTTGGAAAGTTACGTCAGCGATATGGTGGTCGAATATGGAGGCATGCAGGTTGAAACTCCGGTGATGTATGATTTTCAGCATCCGCTTTTGAGCAGTTATTTAAATCGTTTTCCCGCCCGGCAGTACATCGTCAAAAGCGACAAGAAAGAATACTTTTTACGGTTCGCTGCATGTTTCGGGCAGTACCTGATCCAGCATGACATGACCATGTCCTACAACCATATGCCTTTAAGGCTTTACGAGTTGACTCACTACTCCTTCAGAAGAGAGCAGTCGGGCGAGCTGGCGGGTTTGAAAAGACTGAGAACTTTTACAATGCCTGACCTTCATACTCTGACGACAGATATGGAACAGGCCAAACAGGAGTTTGTGAATCAGGTGAAACTGGCTCAAAAATGCGTGAAAGGTTTTGAAGTGGACGGTCAGGTTGCCGTGCGCTTCGTCAGGGACGTTTACGAAAAAAACCTTCCTTTCGTCAAAGAAATTGCAGCCATCAGTCAGAAACCCATCCTTCTGGAACTATGGGATGAACGTTTCTTCTATTTCGTTGCGAAATACGAGCTGAATTTTATCGATGCTCACGATAAAACTTCATGCCTCTCCACGGTGCAGATCGACGTCGAAAACACCGAACGCTTCGACATAACCTACGTTGACAAAGAGGGTCAAAGAAAACATCCGCTGCTTATGCATACCTCAGTTTCAGGCTCCATAGATCGCGTCCTCTATGCCATGCTGGAATCTCAGGCATTGAATATGAAAAAAGGCAAAAAACCTGAACTGCCCTTCTGGATTTCACCTGTGCAGGTAAGATTGATTCCTGTTTCAGACCGATTCGTTCAATTCGCCGAACAATTACTGCAAAAAATTCCTTATCGATGCGATCTGGATGACCGGGAAGAAACAGTCAGAAGAAGAATTCGCGACGCGGAAAAAGAATGGATTCCCTATATACTGGTCCTGGGGGAAAAAGAAGTTTCCGGTGATATGCTGAACATCCGTTGTCGTCGCGAGGGCTCAAAAAATATGAATCTGCAACATTTCATCGAATTATTGGACAGCCGGCAGCAAAATTATCCCTGGAAAAGGCTGAATCTGCCCGCTAAACTGTCCAAAAGACCCATCTTCGTCGGATAAAAAGGACCCCGCAGAATCATGAACGACAATCATCGCAAAAAAAAATTGAAGGGAAAATTCGGCTATGCATTGAAACGTTTCAGCGCGGGTATGTTTAAAAATGTCCGCATAATGAGAGCCAGGTATCATATCTCTTCCCTGACCCGCTTGAAAAATCAAAAATTCAAGGAATTGGGAATGAAAACTTTTCGGTTGATCAAAACGAACAGAATTGAGATTCCCGAAACGGAGAAGACGACGAAAGAGCTGAGAGAGCTTGAAGAGAAAATTAATCAGCGCGTGGAAGAAATTAATTCCATCATCCTGGATGATAATTATCCGGAAAGAAATTTGCTCTCATCTGAGAAGGAAGAGGCAATCCGAAAAGAAGAAAGTCGCCCCGCTTCAACTGACGTTTCAGTCGACCCTGATGCGGAATTGACGGAATAGGATTCTCAGGAGCGGAACGGGCCTGGTTCCGGATAATCTTTTCGCTTTAGTATTTTAACAGGTAATAAAAGAATTTCGCATACTCATTAAATATGGAGATCAGCCCCGCCTCGGTTTTCCACCAGTTTGAGCAGTTGAATCGCCACGAAGGAGAGGGAGCGGTCATGAGTTTTACGGCATCGCCTTCTAATATTTTCTGAAATATCCAGGAGGCGCGGCGGGAGTGATAGAAGGAAGTCACGAGAATAACCTTATCGATTCGGTTTCCCAGGCAGTATTGTTTTAATTGAAGCGCCTCATCATAGGTGGAAGTAACTCTGCCGTACGCCTGCGGAATGACTATGTCGTCGGCGGATACTCCCTGGGAAATCAAATAATCCTTCACGACCGATGCCTGTTCGGGTATTAATCCCTGCTTTTCAGCCGGAGACAATTCCTTCGCAAACAGAAGAATTTTCGGAGCAAAATTCATTAAGTATAACTCGACGGCCAAAGGAGGCCGCATGCTGATTTCTCCTGACAGCACAACGATCAGTCCGGCGGGTTCCAGGGTATCTGAAACCGTTAAAAACTGGGCTGTTCTCATCAGTAAATAATCTCGCTCGGACCATAACGCGCCGATGAAGAATCCCAGTATCAGCAGAAGCAACAACAACGCGCTCAAAGAACGTTTTATCCTGCGCCTTGCCGATTTCTTCGATTCACTTTTGTTCATCAATGAATATGGCCGTCGAGTTTTTTGACAAATGTAAATTCAGACCTATGTCGAGTTAAACTTTTATCGGGTCAGCCGCTCGTGAAAAAATCAGGAACGCAAAGCAATAATGTGCCTATGACGGCTATGATAAGTCCTACGATTGCACTGAATGCTCCGATTATGTCATACGGCTTCTTCGCATCAAACGCTGCTTTGAAACCGGGAATTAAAAACGCCAACCCGATGAAAATCGTTATGAAATGATAATAGTTCATAAGGAGAACTCCTCTGGCAAATTAATGCGCCGTCGACCGGATTTCCGTCGTTAGCGCCGAAATTCAACGTCAAAAAACCAGGTGAATCCAGACCGACTTATTCACGGATAATATAAATAGCGCTGACTAAAAGAAAAAACAAGCCGCTTTTGAAATTGCTGTTCCCAGCAGGAAATTTCATTTTTTGAGATGCTCAAGCTGAATATTCAGGCTGAAAACAGAGTTATCTCTTTAATCATAAATGTTGATGGATCGTACGGTACACGGGTCGCCGGCTGCTCCGGCTTTAAAAAAAATAGGGGACCGTTTCTTTTCGAAAACGGCCCCTTTCCCACCTTAAAAGTACCAGGAAAGCCTCAGACATATCTGACGCTCTTCTCATATATATAGACGTTTTTTTTCGACAAAATGCCCACTTGAAATTCAATTTTTTTTTGCCGGACAGCGCTTTTTTTGCTATCCCTTTGGAAATAAAGTAAAAAAAAATTTTTATTTTTTCTGAAAATATTGGGAAATTTTGCATGATCAGTTAGGCGCTTTTATTCCCGAAGGTCCTGCAGTGACGGTTGTGCAAAAATGAGCATGAAAGAGGTCCATCCAGTCATCCCTCCAACCACCCTTTTTCAGTTTTCATCCAATTAAGAGGAAACGCCTACCTGGAAGAGCGCCTTTATTTGATCAGTCCCCTATATGTCAACTTTTGTCTGCTTGACAGTCATTTGGGAAATATTTTATGATAGAGGTTGTCAGTTGCCAATCACCGCATTAGATTTCCAATTACTGCTCTTCAGGCGATCATCAGATTCCGGGGCTCTGCAGACGATAGACGTTCCGCGGCAAATGCGGGACGATACGTTTCATAATGAATGAGAGGGGCTTTGATTTCCGTTGTTTGAAATGAAATGAGCTTACCCGGGCGGAGCGAAGACCGGCGTTCACTGCTTCAGTGATGCGGAAAGTTTTCAATATTCGACTGATCTGCGCCGGCAGTTTTTTTTATTATTAATACAGAGAAAAGTATTCAACAAAAGGAGAAGCATGATGTCAAACTTTGTCGACGACATGATGGCTCTGGTGGAGGAGAAGAATCCTCATGAGCCCGAATTCCATCAGGCCGTGCGAGAAGTGCTGGAATCGCTGGAGCTTGTAATTGAGAAGCATCCGGAATATCGAAGCGGAAAAATTATCGAGAGGGTAGTGGAACCTGAGCGAGTGATCATGTTCAGAGTGCCGTGGTTGGATGACGGGGGTGAGGTGCATGTGAACCGGGGATTCAGGATTGAGTTCAATTCTGCAATTGGTCCTTATAAGGGAGGGTTGCGTTTTCATCCGTCGGTTAATTTAAGCATTCTTAAATTTTTGGCGTTTGAGCAGATATTCAAGAACAGTTTGACGACGTTGCCGATGGGCGGCGGCAAGGGGGGATCGGATTTCGACCCCAAGGGGAAGAGCGATTACGAGGTGATGCGTTTTTGTCAGAGCTTCATGAACGAATTATTCCGTCATTTGGGTCCGAATACGGATGTGCCGGCGGGAGACATCGGCGTAGGCGGAAGAGAGATCGGATACCTGTTCGGACAGTACAAGAAGTTAAGAAATGAATTCACGGGCGTTTTAACGGGTAAAGGCATAAACTGGGGCGGTTCTCTTATTCGACCGGAGGCGACGGGATACGGGGCGGTTTATATGGCTGCTGAAATGTTGAATACGCGGGACGAAACCCTGGAAGGAAAGATATGTCTGGTGTCCGGCAGCGGCAATGTGGCTCAATATACCACACAGAAATTAAATGAGCTGGGGGCGAAAGTAGTAACGTTGTCCGATTCCAGCGGATACATCTATGATCCGTCCGGAGTGGACGATCAGAAGCTTTCTTACGTTTTGGAATTGAAAAACATATACCGGGGACGAATAAAGGAGTATGCCGAGAATTATTCTGATGCGACTTACACTCCTTACGATGGTATGATGGATCATAATCCTCTCTGGAACCATAAGGCGGATTGCGCTTTCCCCAGCGCTACTCAGAATGAAATAGGCGAAAAAGATGCTCAAAATCTGCTGAATAACGGCGTTTATGTGGTTTCCGAAGGAGCGAACATGCCGACGGTTCCCGAAGGAGTTGAGTTGTTTCTTGACAGACGGATTTTGTACGCTCCGGGGAAAGCCGCCAATGCCGGCGGCGTAGCCGTATCCGGACTCGAAATGGCCCAGAACAGCATGAGATACGGATGGACCAGGGAAGAGGTCGACAATCGACTGCGCATAATCATGAAAAGCATACATGCGGCCTGCCATGAAACGGCTGAAAAATATGGAACGCCGGGCAATTACGTAAACGGCGCCAACATCGCCGGCTTCATTAAAGTGGCCGACTCCATGCTTGACATGGGTATCGTCTGATAATATTGATATAATGGAAAGACGGGGCTGAGCCGATCAGTTCCGTCTTTTTGTTGATTCACGCATTGAGACGAATCGGCGGACGATTGATCGGACCGCTCAATGGAAGAAGCTGACAACGCAAGCCGACTGTTCATGGAATTACTTGTCGAAAGTTTTCTCTGGAGTGAAATTGACGGCAATTTTTGAAAAATTATGACCGCTATGAAAAGTAACGAGAAAAGAAACTGCGAAAATAAAAAACTTCAGATCGATCAATCGCCTTACTTCGGAAAAAATTATCATGCCTTTCAATATCTGATGCCTTTTCGCGTCCGGGACATCCTTCTGGTTTCAAGCGTTTATGACTCGTTCATACTGGCTCAGGACGGACAATTGAACGAGTTGATACTGAGCGAGTTTCTCGAGCTTAATCTCTTCACTGTGCCTGCCATACACAGAGTGTCCAGCGGTTCGGCGGCTCTTTCCATGATTGAAAAGGAGAATCGTTACGATTTGATCATTACGACGACGCGGCTGCGCGACATGAAATTCGTCGATTTTGTTCCTCGGGTCAGAGAGCTGTGTCCGAACCTTCCTATCGTGCTTCTTTCTTTTGACAATCGAGAATTGAATGACTTAATGAAGCGATACAGCATGAAAGACATCGAGCGGACTTTTCTGTGGCAGGGCGATATATCCATATTGCTGGCGATAGTCAAATCGATTGAGGATAAATGGAACCTGGAGCATGACACGACTATCGCCGGAGTGCATTGCGTCATAGTCATTGAAGACAATATACGGTTTTATTCTTCGTTTTTGCCCACGATATATTCAGAACTGATGAAACACTCACATAACCTGATTTCCGAAGGAATAAACCTGTCGCACAAGATCATGCGCATGCGGGCCCGGCCGAAAATTATTCTGTGTTGCGATTTTGAGGAAGCAGAGAAGTATTTCAGTCAATACAAGGAAACTGTTCTCGGTATTGTTTCGGATGTGGAATTCCCCAAAGACGGTAAGCTTAACCCGCATGCCGGAATGCTTTTCGCTGAACTGGTCCGCAAAACATATCCTGACGTTCCGATAATTCTTCAGTCCACGAATCCGGAAAACGCTTCTCTGGCCGAAAAAGTGGAGGCGAGTTTTCTGTTGAAGAACTCTCCGACGTTACTGCATCAGTTACGAGGTTTTATGATCGACAACTTCGGTTTCGGAGATTTCGTCTTCAGAACTCCCGACGGCAGGGAAGTAGGTAGGGCGAAGGATTTGAAATCACTTGAAAGGCTGTTGCGCAGCGTGCCCGTAGAGAGCATCCGGTTCCATGCTGAACGAAATCATTACTCGAAATGGCTGAAAGCGAGGACGGAGTTCCTGTTGGCTGAAAAACTTCGTCCGCAAAAAGTCTCTGACTTTGAAAGCATTGAGGATGTTCGCCGACATGTTATTTCCGCATTGCACGACTTCAGAAGCGGTAGAAGCCGGGGCGTCATTCATGATTTTGACCGGTATTCCTTCGATCGATCCAATCCCTTTTCCCGTATCGGCGGCGGCTCCCTAGGCGGAAAAGCTCGCGGACTCGCTTTTATCAGTTCCATGCTCAGTGTTCATGAATTCAAAAAAAAATATGATGACGTCAGCATCCTTGTCCCGGAATCCGTCGTGCTCGGTACCGACATCTTCGACGGCTTTCTTGAAAAAAATGATTTGATGGAGTTCGCCATCAGGGAACAGGACGAAAACAAAATAAACAGGAAGTTTCAGGAAACCGGGTTTGATAAGGAAGTTAAACGGGACCTGCTCGCCTTTCTGAAAAAAGTTAACTATCCGCTGGCCGTCCGCTCTTCCAGCCTCCTTGAAGATTCCCAATACCAGCCCTTTTCGGGAATATACCGGACCTTCATGCTGCCCAATAATCATCCGGATGTTAAAGTGAGGTTGAAACAACTGATCGCTGCCGTCAAGAGGGTTTATGCGTCGACTTTTTCTCACCTGGCCAAGGTTTATTTTAAGGCGACTCCTTACAGGCTGGAAGAAGAAAAAATGGCGGTCATTATTCAGAGACTCATAGGAAGCAAGCACGGAAAGCGTTTTTATCCGACTTTTTCAGGCGTAGCCCGTTCCTATAATTATTATCCTTCACCGCCTATGAGCGTGGACGACGGAATAGCCGCCGTAGCTCTTGGTTTCGGACAAACGGTGGTGGAAGGAGGCAACGTATTCCGGTTCTGTCCGAAGTATCCCCATCATCCCATCCAGTATTCTTCCGTAAACGATCTTATCGATAATTCCCAAAAGTCATTCTATGCGCTCGATCTGCCGATCAATGATGCAAATGGGGAAGAGCAGGAAAAGGACCTGACTCGCTACAAAATTAATAAAGCTTATGAGGACGGCGTTCTGGCAGCGGTAGGTTCGGTATATTCGCCGCAAAATGATGCCGTGTATGACAGGCTGTCCCGCAAGGGAGTGCGCTTCGTCAGCTTCCGCCCGGTACTGAAACATAATTTGTTTCCTCTGGCCGAAAAGCTGGAAGAATTGCTGGAGCTGGTAAGCGACGGCGTCAGCGCGCCCGTTGAAATAGAATTTGCCGTCGATCTGTCGAAAGAGTCTCAAATGAAAGAGTTCGGCTTTCTGCAAATGAGACCGCTCATTATTCATCGGGAACTAGAAGATTTGAAAATAGGCAGAGTCGACAGGGAGAGCCTGGTTTGCCGAAGTTCCCAGGTTTTGGGCAACGGAAAAATAGATGACATACGAGACGTCATTATCGTTGACAGGACGAAATTCGATAGAGCCAAATCAGTTGAAACGGCCAGAGAAGTGGATTATTTCAACGCAAAAATGATCAAAGAGAGAAAAACGTATATCCTGATAGGCGTGGGAAGATGGGGTTCGGCAGACCCCTGGCTGGGCATACCCGTCCAATGGGACAACATCTCCGGCGCCAGGGTCATAGTAGAAACAGGATTCAAAGACCTAAAAGTATCACCGTCGCAAGGCTCCCACTTCTTCCAGAACATTACCACTTTCAACATAGGATTCTTCACCATCAAATCCTCCAACGAAGAAAACTATATCGACTGGCCATGGCTGCTGAAAAGAGAAGCCGCGGAAAAAAGAGACTATACAGCCCATCTGGTTTTCTCCGACCCGCTTATAGTGAAAATGAACGGATTTAAAAACTCAGGGGTAATTTTCAAGCCGGGACTTGAAAATTCGCTCTAATGCGATAAAGCAGTTTTAGATGCTGGTTTTGGTCAGATATCGGTATTCATAACTTTTTTCTTTTTACTTTCTTTATAAACTTCCGAACCTCACATCTCCTGACATTCGCTAATAAAAAATTGTGAAATGTTTGACAAAAAAAA
>CAZUFC010000052.1:0-16200 GCA_964619725.1 uncultured bacterium
ATTTGATCGATGCAAAGTAATGGGATGCAGTTGAAATGATCAAACAAAAAGCAGTATTGGGAGTAATTGGAATATCAGTCATCGTAACGCTGTTCATAATAGGTTACGCAATATCAAAAAAAGATGGTCGCCGGGAACTCAGCGCCGAAGAAATGGAGTTGATAACCAGTTTGGGGTATGCTGACGAGGTAGGAAGGGTAGTAACCGACAATGCGGTCGGATTGACTGTATTCGACAAGGATCGCGTCTGTCCCGGATTGACGTTGATCGTATATGGAGCGAGCCGGGATACGGTTTTGCTGGATAATTCAGGAAAAATTCTGCACAGATGGAATTTTAAGGATTACGGAAAGCTGAATTTAGACGTCAACGATGAGAATACGCTTTCAAGACTCTATTGGCGTGATGTAGAGTTATTGCCTGACGGAGGAGCGATCGCTATTTTCGATTATCTGGGCATAATGAGGTTGACGGCTGAATCAGAATTGATGTGGTGGAATGAGAACAAGTCTCATCATGATATATGGATAAATGATGACGGCAGCTTACTCACGCTGACCGCCCATAAAGAAATAATTCCGATTTTAGACCCGGAAGGTGAAGTGGTCGAAGATTATCTGTCATTTATAGATATCGAAAACGGAGTTGAATTCAGGCGTATTTCAATGATCGATTGTTTTCTTAATTCGGAATACAGGCATATCCTGCTGAACGATCATTATTTGGACCTTGTGATCAGCGAATGGGACAGGGACATACTTCATACCAACTCGGTTTTTCCGTTGGATGAGACCTTTCCCGGAAACGCCCCGGTTTTCCGCGAGGGCAATATATTGGTTTCCATGAGGAATCTGAGTGCATTGGCGGTTGTGGACCCGGAGGAAGAGCGGATAGTGTGGGCTAAACAACTGGATTGGGGGACGTTCCAGCACAAAGCATCATTGTTGCCGGGAAAGAGAATACTGTTTTTCGACAACAGCAGTTTAATATTTTCAAGTTCCAGGGGTATGGAGGCGTCCAGGGTGATCGAATTTGATACCGTTGAAGAGAAGGTCGCGTGGACTTACATTTCAGACCCTCCGACGGATTTTTTCTCCCGGCATGCGGGTTCATGTTGCAGGTTATGGAACGGCAATACGTTTATCGTTGAAAGCGAAGGCGGACGAATTTTTGAAACCGGCACGGACAGAGAAATCGTTTGGGAGTATATTACCGATCAGACAGATGTGATTGACGGTGAGATCAGAAAAGCTTACATATGCGAGGGCAGTAAATATCCCGTGGATTATTTTGATGCTGAATTTCGGAGCAAACTTGGAAAGTAGATGTTGATTCTGAGGGTGAACTTTCCGCCTGCTGATGAAAGACAGAAATTTGTATCTTTCTGCTGGTATCTTTATCATAGGAAAGCGCCTCTCCGGCTGTCCCCTAAAAGGGTTGCAGGGGCGGGACGCGAGCACGGCAAGAATTTTGACAGAGGAACCATACGATGAAACATATGCTTGGATTTTTAATATTGTTTTCTGTGTTGATGTCGGCGACGGGTTGCGGCAAGGGCGTTCGCGAGGGACATCAGGTATTCGTTCTGGGGTTGGACGGAGCGGATTTTCGTTTGATTGATCCCTGGCTGCGCAACGGGGATTTGCCGAATTTAAAGAGCGTGATGGATTCAGGCAGCTCCGGGATGCTGAAGTCCACAATACCGGCGATATCGCCTGCTGCCTGGACGTCGGCCATAACGGGAAAGAATCCGGGCAAGCACGGCATTTTCGATTTTTTCTACCGGAAGCCGGGAACTATGGAATCGGCTGTGACGACCTCAATGAACAACAGCGAGAAGACGATTTTTGAGATAGCCGGAGATTACGGCAAAAAAACGATTTCAGCCAATATTCCACTGACTTATCCGCCGCGGACGATCAAAAACGGCATCCAGATATCGGGCATACCCAGACCTGATTCAGGCTTTGTCTATCCGCCGGAAATGGAATCAGAAATTCTGCATCAGGGTTACAAAAACGACCTGTTTGATGCGCATCCTCAACCGGGAACGGAAGAAACCTATCTTGATGCGGCTCGTGCCGTAAGACAAAGCCGAATCGATTTCGCTCTGCCGATATTGAAAAAAGGCGATTGGGACCTTTTCTGGCTGACGCTCATGGGAACGGACGTAATGGAGCATTATTACTGGAAATACATGGACCCGGAGCATCCCGAATATGATCCTGATGCGCCGGAAAAGTTGAAAAACGCGCTGCATGATTTCTGGATCGAAACGGATAAAGCGGTGGGACTGATGCGCGATGCCCTACCGGAAGGGACGATATTCGTGATAATGTCGGATCATGGAATGGCTCCTGTGTACCGGGAGTTTCGCGTTTCCGACTGGCTTGTTGAAAACGGTTATCTGGGGATCGATCCCCGGAAGATTAAAGCCTACCCCTTCTTTTCCGTTGGCGGAAATATCTTTATTTATCTTAAAGGACGAGAACCCAACGGCGTTATCGAACCGGGAGAAGAATACCGGCGTCTGACCAGAGAAATTGCCGACAAGCTGAAGCAAACCAGAAACCCGCAGACCGGCGAAGCTGTCGTTCAGGATATATTTTTGAAGGACGAACTGTTCAGTGGAACTCATCTGGATGCAGCTCCCGACATAGCGTTTACGGCTGTGCCCGGTTATTTCGTCTGTCGCGGAGAATTCCGCACCAAAAACCTGGAAATTTTCGGACCGCTTTCCATGGTTTTCGAAGCTTATCACAGGCCGGAAGGCATACTGGCCATCAGCGGCGATCCCGTTAAATCCGGATACCGCTTCGCCGAAAGTTCCATTTACGACGTAACTCCAACCATCATGCACCTGATGGGATTGCCCGTGCACAAAGATATGGACGGCGGCGTGCTGGAAGAATTGCTTCAGGAATATTACGTGAAAGCGCATCCCGTTGCCTTCAAAGAGGTGAAAAAGAAGGATAAAAAGCCCCCGGAACTTGAGCCGGAATTATCGGAAGAATTTTTGGAGAAGATGAAATCGCTCTCCTACGTGCAGTAGATTCCGATCCGGGAAAAGATGTGAAATGCCTGCTCTTGTGATGGTTCATTCGGAGCGGTGACTGCATTTTGCGTGTTCGGGTAGTAATATTAGCCGGGAAGTCCGCGCATAACGATATCTGTTTTGCCCTCTTCATCCCAGTCGCCGCCGTCGATCTTGATATGAGTTTCGACTTCCACGTATCCGTAACCGGCTTCCAGACGTCCTTCACTGATGAGGTGGGCTTCTCGCGGAGAGACGTAATTGATGAATTTTTAGACGAAACCGTTATTGCTGTGAGCGCTGACGACCAGGTCCGGGTCGCCGTCTTTTTCGTAATCCCATATTTTGGGACAGGGCAACTCAATATCTTCTCCGACTATCCCGAAAGGATCGGGCAGCGGAGCTCAAGATTAAGCGACCAAAGGGACTGGTGAGAATTGAAAAGGCTCGTCCGTTTTTTGCGAGATGATGGAAATCTGGAATGATGGACAGCCGGCTGATGAACTGACGTATAATCCGTACTTCACACCCCAGATGGATCAGGACAGGCTGCAGGGGCTTTTCATGAATCCCCAACCTCGGCGTCCTGCGTATTACACATCCTTGCATGCTTCCACTATGCCGCCGGATCGGACGAGAGATTCGAGTTTATGGACAGGCACTATCTACCGTCTTTGACGGTAAAAATAGGCACCAGTCCTCCTCCTGCAGAGATATTGATGACGGAGGAGTCCGACAAACGGACGAAACCGCCTGCCACCTGTCCGTCGTATACGTAGAAATTGGTGTTGACTTTTTTAGGCTGCCAGGTCAGTTTGCCGTTTTCGTCCGCCACAGGCATATCGATTTCGGGTATGGGACAGTATTCCTGAACGACGCAACGTTTATTTACAGTGTCTTTCAGGTAGGCATCCCATTCCTCCTGGGTCGCATCTTCGCCGATGATGACGTCTTTTCCTCCCAGTTCATCAATGGGTTTCATTATGAGGGTATCTTTATTGGTGCTGGTGAATTCATAGAGATCGACCGGTTTGCCCTTGTATTCGGTTTTGCTTTGTTCCAGATAACGTGTCCAGGGGATGTGGTCTCTTATCACTTTTCTTTCAAATTCATCGAAGAGTTTCTGCATACGTTCTTCCTGGATCACGGCCAGCAGGTGTTTATTGTCGCAGAGTTTGCAGCGCATGGCGTTCACTACGCACACTTTGCCGTCCTGGCACGCCTTGATCAAAGGCTTAATTTCATCCATATGATCGGTCCAGTCTCTTCCCCATCCCCTGCGCAGAATAGTGTTGACCTTGTGATCCTTGTAATGCAGGTCTTTTCCGTTGTATTCCAGGTCTCTGGGGTCGCATACGATCGCCGGATAACCCCTTTCCTTGGCAAACCTGGCGATCATATGAAATTCCGTTATCGTCGATGATTCTCTGCCTCCCACTATGGCGATGCGCGGAACGTCGGAACCGCCGAATTCATAATAACTCGTGATTAAAAGCGTCAGGTCCTGAGGTAAAAGTATATCACGCCCCAGATCATATTTCTGCTTGGTCCTTTTCATCACTTCTCTATTTTCCAGAAGTTCGACCTGCGTATCCGTGTAGGCGGCTCCTCCGGGAGAATCGCAATTGAATTCGATGTATTTCAGTTCCGTTTCAGTGGCGAAGGCATCCAGCCGGCAACGTTTGACCTTGCGCAGCAGGTGGGTCGGAATATTGACTAAAAAATCTTCTTCCGGCGTCAGTTTATAAATGTCTTTATACTCATCCCCCTGAAAATACAGATCGCCTACCTTTTCCATCAACGACAGTATGGCGGCGCTGGCCTTGTTGATGTACATCCGCCGTTCCGCTGAAAAAAAGAACGGTTTCAAAAATGTGGGTATCGGCTTATCGTATATCCTTAATCCCTTCTGTAGAAACTGTTCATTCAATTCAGCCGTTTCCTTGTGAACCGGATAACCCGTTTTGTCCAACTCTTCAATCAGTTCATTAAAATCAGCATTGATCTTTTCGATTATTTCCGTCATTGATTTCTGGTCTCCTTTCCTGCGGATAAAAAATGAAAAACTTGCCTGATATTAACACAAGTGTAACGCTGCGCCAAAGGTAAGTTTGACTCTTCGGAAAAGCATGATGAAAATGACCAGGCGAATATTCCTGGGAGTCAGGCCAGGGGCGTGCATTCTGCCGCAGGCGTTTCCGAAGGGCTCTGACCCCATTCCAAGAGCCCGTCGCAGAAGGATTTCGGGTGTCGTTACCGGTTCAGGGGTGTTTTTGATAGGGGTGAAGGTTGATCAGAGTTTTTTATCTGCATCTACGAGGGAGTCGTCTGATCCTGCGTCCAGCTCGAATTTTCTTTTTTCGAAGAGGGATATCATGCGGGGATTATCTGTTGTGGTTTGAGCCACGACGAGTTCCAGACCCCAATCTTTAGCGATTTCTATGCAATAGTCGGTAAGGATGCCGCCCAGTCCTTTATTTTGCCATTCGTCTGTGATGAGGACCGCGTATTCTCCTGTTTTCATGTCGGGAGCGCCGACCAGTCTTCCTACGCCCAAGAGTTTACGTTCGTCATTTCGGTTCAGTTCAGCCACTATGGCCATTTCACGATCATAATCTATGAAGCAGTATCTCACCGCTACCTCGTGCGATGCCCAATGAAACATGTAACGGAAACGCATATAGATAGATTCGCGGGAACAGCTTCCCAGCATATCCATCCACAGAGGTTCATCTTCAGGTTTAATGGGACGCAGGGTGACTTCTGTTCCGTCCTTCAGGACGGCGCTGCGTATATATTCTTCGGGATAGGGCCTCAGTGCGAGGTGAGCATAAGGTCTGACTTCCGAAAATTTAATTTCGGGATCGATTATTATGCGGGCGTCAAGCGCTATCACTCCGTCCGGAGAGACCAGCAGAGGATTGATGTCCAATTCTTTAATCTCAGGATAATCGGCCGCTATGTAAGACAGTCTCATCATGGTTTCCAGCAGCTTATCAATATCAGCTTTGGGCCGGCCGCGATATCCGTTCAGCAGGGGCCAGGCTTTGAGCGATTCCAGCATGCGCATTGCCAGTCGCTCGTTCAAGGGCGGGAAACCCAGCGCCCGGTCTCTGAACACTTCCGCTCCCGTGCCCCCAAGCCCCACCATAATCACCGCTCCGAATACCGGATCGCTTTTGGCGCCCAGTATCAGCTCCGTCGAATGCTTATGCCTCACCATTTTCTGAACGGTGACTCCTTCAATTTCCGATTCAGGATGCCTGGTTCCCGCTTGCTCCATGATATCGCGGAAACCGTTGTGAACCATCGCCTCATTCTGAATGTTCAATTTAACGCCGCCTATATCCGATTTATGAGTAATTTTCTCCGACCATATTTTCAATGCCACGGGATATCCGATTTTTTCCGCTATCTCCACGGCTTCTTCCGCAGTTTTCGCGGGTTGAGGCATTGTCGCCGATATCCCGTAATCGTTCAGCAGCTTTTTCGATGTTCTTTCGTCCAGGATTGATGAACCGCCGCAAATGATGTTCTGGAAATCCTTCCTTATCTGTTTTCGATCCAGTGAAAATTCGACCGGCATCTCTTTCGGCGTTTCGTAGATGATCTCCAGGTTTCGGGAATAGGAGACCAACGACATGAATGCCCTGACGGCCTGTTCCGGCGTATCATACGCTGCTGCTCCCGCATCGCTGAGTATCCGGACGCCTTCCTGCATGCTTTGTCCGCCGACCCAGGCGGCCAGAACAGGTTTTCTGGTCGTTTCCGCGAGTTCACTTACCGCTTTGGCCGCTGATGTAGGATTAGTCATCGCCTGCGGAGTCAGAATAACCAGGACCGCATCGACTCCCTTGTCGTTCAGAACGGTCTTGACGGCCTTGGTTATCCGTTTGGAACGGGCGTCCCCCAGGACGTCCACGGGATTACCATGCGACCAGAAAGGCGGAAGGAACTCGTCTAAATTCTTTATCGTTTCTTCCGATAATTCAGCCAGAATTCCCTCATTCGCAATCAAGGCATCCGTCGCCATTACGCCAGGTCCGCCCGCATTGGTCACTATTCCCAAGCGAGCCCCTCTCGGCAGTTTGCCCCTTCCGATCAGTTCCGCAACATCGAATATTTCGCCGATATTGAAAACCCGAACTATGCCCGCTCGCTGAAACGCCGCACGGTATACCGCATCCTCTGCAGCCATCGCTCCCGTATGTGATGCCGCCGCTTCCGCCGATTCAGGAAAACGCCCAGCCTTGAATGCCACAATCGGTTTGGTGCGAGCAAAAGCACGGGCCGCTGTCATGAATTTACGCGCATTTTTGATCGACTCTATATATAAAATAATCGATTCAGTGGATTCGTCTTCTCCAAAATAATCGATTAAATCAGCAAAATCCACGTCAACACTGTTCCCAATCGATACGAAATAAGAAAAACCGATCTTCTCTCCCTGAGCCCAATCCAGGATCGAAGTTCCAAGGGCTCCCGATTGCGATATAAAAGCTACATGACCGCTTTTGGGTACAGCATTGGCGAACGTCGCATTCAAGTTTAATCCGGGAACAACTATGCCCAGACAATTGGGGCCTATTATCCGCATATCTTTAAATGCCGAGGCTTCCTTTTTTACTCGCCGCTCCAGCTCCAACCCATCAGGTCCGATCTCCTTGAATCCGGCCGATATGATGATAATCCCCATTATGCCTGCCTCGCCGCATTCCCTGACGACTTCAGGAACCTGAGATGCAGGCGTGCAAACCACGGCCAGGTCCGGCGTCTTCGGCAAACTCCGGACGTCCGGAAAACAGGATATGCCCAGCACCGCCTCACAGGATGGATTCACAGGATACACCACGCCGCGGAATCCGGCGCCGATTAAATTTCTCAATACCGTCCCCCCGACGCTCTTCGGATTCCGGGTTACCCCTATTACCGCGATGCGCTTTGGTTTAAAAATACCATCAAGATTGTGTATATCCATTTGTCCTCACCTTCGTAAATGAAAAAGCGAACTAAGTTTCCCGCTCCTTCGACTCACAAATGATATTAAATATGAAAAGAAAGCTTTGCAAGAGCGAATCCCCAGGAATGAAAAACAAAGGCTTTCGATGCGAACAAAGCCCTGCGTCGACAATGTGCAATAAATCTTCCGAAACATGCGTCACTTTTTCACTGTTAATGAACTACACATCTCCTGACATTGACAGATAAAAAATTAAAGTCAAGCCGGGATTCCCGCCCCTTATCTCATATATCGCCCGGACCTGCCCTTTCCTTCCGGCAGAATTTATATTTTTTACCGGCGAATTTTCATGTTCGCAGGCAGCCGGTTTTTCAGCAGCTCCAATGATTACTCGAAATTCAGGCGATGATCGGAATACTCTAATGTCTGCCGGCCTGAGTGTCTATTTCATCTTCATGATTCCCGGTTGATTCAGCGTGTTGGATTTGGGGCGGTTCGAGCGGGTCCCAATGATTTTCGGGCAATTCATATTTGTGACCCAGAAAGTCGTTGAACTCTTCCAGGACGGTAACTCTTTGACGCACGTATGAATCGGGGACTGTGCCCAATCCTTTGGCTTTGACGTCGCCGGTGAGATATTGTATGGAATCTGTTTTTTTCAGTTCTGCGGTTTTTTTTGCGCCGGCGCCGGAAATGGGGTCGGCCAGTCCCAGCGTTTTTTTCAGCAGTCCAAGTCCGGGAAGTCTCATGATACACTCTCCATTTTTTGTATAGCATCAGGAAGCGTTTCGGTCAATCATCGCCGGCTTCCTTAACTGTTATCGGACGGAGGGCGTTTTTTGTTCACTGAAAGCGGAAAAAAAGTGTCGGCGGCATTGCTTTTAAAAATTAAATCCTTATATAGAGAAGTGTTGACTGGGAACGCTATGTTCCAGCAGGGTGAATTTGAAGATGAAAGCTGAATATCAAAATGAATTCCCTCTGATCCGACATCTGGATGAGAAGGCGAGGGGTTTGATCAACGCCGGTAAATACTCGAGAGCGATACATTGCTGGGAGAAGGCATTCGAATTGTCGCCGGATCGAATCGATTTGCTGGACAAGATAGAGAAGGCGGTAATGGAGGAGCAAAGGAAGATAGACGATCTGATGTCTGAGTCATTAGATTTTTACCGGAAGGGAGACTACGATCAGGCGAAAAAGAAGCTGGAGAAGGTATTAGAGATGGACCCTGGGCATTATGCCGCCAATCGGCATCTGACAAGGATCAAAAGTTATATTGAAAGAGCGGAGAATGAAGGCGATACGGAAGGAAACCGATTGGACAAGCGCCGGTACTTCAGAATACACGAGACGTTATCTTTAAAATATGTCCTGGAGGAATCCTTTGAAGGGATAGAAGAACCGGCAGTGGTTTTGAATTTCAGTCTTGGAGGAATTCTGTTTGAAGCAGAACGACGCTTACCCCCGGCAGCCCGCCTTTATCTTATTTTTCATTTGCCTGACAATACTGAACCCATAAGGGTATTATCCCGGATCGTCAGGCAGGCGAGGGTATCTGCGAACAGGCATCTGGTCGCAGCGAAAATAATCATCATATCTGAGAAGAACCGGACGAAGCTGCAGAATTACGCCATGGAGGCAGCGGCTTAGACCCAGGACCGAGCCGAGAGTTTGATTTTCGCTGTGCGATAATTAGGTTGAGGGAGAAATCTGTAGCGGGCATGGAAGCGTATCGTATTGTCAGGTTTTTAAAATCGATCGTGAATTCATCAATTTGAAAACTAATCAGACTAGCAGTGAATCAGCATATGGAATCACCAGCCTAACCCCCGACAAAGCAAGTCCGAAACAAATCCTAATTACTTTGACGATATCGTGAGCGTTCTGGTTGATTTTCAAACAAAACGATTCTAATATGTTCAGCGGAGGATTCGAGGATGAAGGTTGAAATTGAGCGGGAAGAAGATGGTCGCTGGATTTCTGAAATTCCAGAACTGCCAGGTGTTATGGCCTACGGGCGGAGTCGCGAAGAAGCGATTTCTAAGGTGAAAGCTTTAGCTTTGCGAGTAATGGCTGACCGCTTGGAACACGGCGAGGTAATCCCCGAACTCCGTGAGGTTTTCGCGGTACAGTCATAAGTAAATGGCCATCGACCAAGGCGCGGCTCGTTTTGGCAGCTTTACTTCGAATTGGATGGACAATAAAGCGTCAAAGCGGGACATCTCACCGTGTTCTATCGCGAGAAGGATGGTCGAATTACGTTTTTGCATTTCATGACCGTGAAAAAATTGGTCCTCGCATGCTTGCACGAATTGCCAAACATACAGGCTTGAAACCCAAAGACCTATGAAAACCAGCCGAACCACCGGATGAACCGGACGGTGAAAACGCTCAACCAAAATCCGGCAGGAAACCATCGCCGCCGGTTATCTTGGCCGTTGAACTAAACCGCTTCGCGGGAACTTTTTGAATTCCATCGCTATATTTAAATCCCTCCTCAACATAAAACAGAATAGTCTTCCCGCCTGTTTTAATTGCATCAGATTGAAAAAATAATTATTATCAATTAATGTGCCTCTGTAATCATACAGGGGGATCGTTGTTTTTTAGTGATATAAAAAGCGAAAGCCCTAAGAAGCGACTTCGGACTTTCAATTAAGTTTCCTTTTCATAGGAAACGCAAAACTAAGCTTCCTTATATCATTATTTCCATGCGACATTCAAGTTTTTCGAGTTCGTTTTGCTTTTAATAGAGGTTTCGTGTCGTAATTGCAGTTTGGTTTTCCATGTTTGCCGGAGCGTTCTGCAGTTTGGGCAGGCGGCTACGTATAACGCCCGGAAGAGGCTTTTTTAAGGATTTCAGTCAGTCCTCCGATTTTGATGTGCCGGAAATGATTATGGCGGTACGAAGGGCCTGGATGATTCCCGGAGTGCCGGCATCTTCCATGATGGTCCTGTCTTTAACGTAACGTTGATCGCCGGCTGTCGTCCAGTTGACTATGCCGCCGCCGACGTCCAGGGGCAGTTTATTTTTGAACATGCCTTCCTGCAGCAGCAGGACCGGATGCGTGAACAGTCCGCCGGGCAGTTCATCCGGGTAAAGGATTATTCCGTTAATACGGTTTTCTGCAGTTTTAAGCGGAAATTCGTCAAGTACAGGGGTCGCTTCCACGATAATACCGTAATCATATTCCTGCATTTTTCCAAGCATATCCAGAAATTGTTCTTCTGTGGCGTTCTTGTCGGGTCTGAATATAACGTAACCCGGCCTTCCCCGGCATTCCTCCATGGCTTTGAGCAACGATACCCGGTTAACGTGTCGGACTATTTCAGCAACAGGGGAAAAAAAGGTTTCTCGCCAGTCCTGACCGAAAAGGAAAAACACGGTTCTATCCTGCAGAGTCAGCCTGTCTTTCAAACCGAATTTTTCGGCTTTTTCCTCCTGCACACGAACCCCAAGGTAAAAACTCAGAGCATCAAAACAATCGTAACCGGTTCGAATGAATTTGAGCGCATAGGAATCATCGGCGCCCAGAGCATCTCTGATTGCATCCTGAGCCTGGCGATAAAAATTCGTCATAACGGTGCCGGTGTAGCTAGTCTCAGTATGAGTGTTCGCTGCATACTGCAGAATATTCGTTTCTATGTAGTCCTCAACTTCAGTAAGCATGAATCTCTGGTCGTTCTCTCTTTCACCGTCCAGGTCCGTTCGTAAAACCGGCAGAGTCCGCTTTTCGGCCTTCGGATGGAATTCTCCGGTCTCAGGATTCTGTCGATAATGCGCAGCATATCGCACCCACTCTTCACTCAGTTCATCCACAGCGTTTAGTATCCGCTCTGCTTCTTCTAAAGAAATTAGTTCATTAAGGGTCATGCGCACCCAGCCGGGTTTCAGATCAAGGAGGCCCCGGTCGATTCTGTTCCTGTGATAAAGAGACATCTCCTCGTCTATGTCAAGCAGCCAATGACCGTAGGGACCTGCACAGGAGCATCCGGGGCGCACCTGAATCCCGTAAAGATCGCTTAACAATCGAGCGATCAGGTTATGATGCACGAAATATTTTTTCAGGCCGTCAGCCGGGTTTCTTTTCAGCAGATAAGGCATCAGGGATTGCGGGAGTTCCGAGTTCTTATCGATTTCGTATTTAACCAGAAATGAAATGATGCAGAACCGGGGGCGTTCGACGGCGCCCAGGAGTTCAATTTTTTTATTTAACGCCAGGCGATCAAGCGCTGTTTTAGTGTAGAACTTTATCACATTGCGAATGCGCTCCGGATTCATTTTTTTCTTTAAATCCAGAACCAGGGCGGTGCGGAATATTTCGATTTTTTCCGCTGGTCTGACTTTTCTGTTGTTCAGTATCTTTCGATAATGACCCAGATGTTTTTTTCTTAAAATGAGCAGTCCGCATGTTTGAGGCCCGCCGGGGAATTTATGAGGTGAGAGAGCAAGAGCGTCGAGTTGGAGATTTTTCATGTTAATGGATTCGTAGGGAGCGGCTGCAGCGTAGTCGGCGGCAAGGGCGGCATGGTGTTTATGCACGATTTTTCTTATTTTTTCGATATCCGGGGCAATGCCGGTAATGTTGCTGCCTGCGGAGCAGACGACCCAGACGGTTTTATTCCGTTCATTTCTGTAGTATTGCAGGAGTTTGTCGAGTTCATCGGAATCAGGTAATCCGTCAGCGTCCATGCAGAGATGGACGACTTTTGATGCGAAGCTTTCCCTCAGGACAAGATCAGAGGAATGGTGTTCCATGAGGGTAGTGATAAGGACAGGGCGTTCAGCCTCGGGTATTTTATCAGGGGAGACGACTGGAGAGAGGTAATCGGGCAGGCGCCAACCGAGGATATCCCTGAAGAGGAGATTCATAGCGCCGGTACAACCGCTGCCGACAGGGATAATCTGATAAGAATCGTCCAGGTTGAATGATGAGGCGATCCGGCGTAAGGAATCATTATATACCCGGTTCAATTCATCCATATCATTTTTTTTCAGAAGCTTCCGGACTTCCTTTTCGATGCTTCTTACCGGAGAACCCATAGCCGTCGCATCGGCATATATAACGTTGACTTTCCTGCCGAACAGCCCCTCATATTGAGCTTCCGGAAAATAAAGGTCCTTCCGGAATTCTTCAAAAAAAGCCAGATCGTCCGATATTTCTTCGGGAGGATGTATTTTCATGAAGTCGCTCCTTTTTGTGTTGTCGTTCAAAAAAGCATTGCCCTTTGCTGAACGAAACATGACAGCGGGTCTCATCATACAGGGAAGAGGGGGAGAATGGAAGATTGAGAGAAGGAAGATTGTGGAAAGGCGCTTGCTGGTTTTGTTGCGGTTGTTATCTCTGATTGTCATTTTTGGGCATTGATCAAAAAAGCGTTACCTCGGTTTGATCAGTCCCACTTTTTTATTTTCAGAGAGCTTAACAAAAGATAGACTTGCAATCTTTACTGATGTAATTCATATTCGAGGTGCGAGGAAGAATCGTGAATCAGGGATCGATGCCGCCGTTTGGATTTTCTGAGAATGATCCAATTGAGGTTGCAATTTTGGAGAATTTCATTTTTTATTATCTGTGATGATCCGTGATATCCGGGGTCGCTGCAGACGTTGGAATTGTTTCCAAAAACCCGGGTATTTTGATATGACCGAACCATGAAATTTTCAACCTATCGACTTTCTGGATAAACAATCATGCGACCTTATCTCCCAGGTCCTTTGAAGACTGTGAACATTCATATAACGAACCGGTGTAATTTGAATTGTCGTTGCTGTTATCTGCCGGAGTCTTCCGTGAAAGAAGGGGAAGGGAAGGAATGGGAGGCAGTGTTTGCAAAACTGGCCGAACTCAATGTGGAGACGATTATGCTTTCGGGAGGGGACCCGCTGCAGCGGGATGATCTTTTTGAACTGATCCGGGGGATTCGGGGCTATGGTATGAAAGTATATCTGGCAGTGACGGGAGTCGGAGTTAGCGAGGAGCGCTGCAGCCGTTTGTGCGAAGCTGAACCGGATATGATATTTCTGGGTTTAGACCCTTTTTCTGGAGGGGATAAAGATGCTGCAGCGACTGAAAACAGCAGAGCCGTCGTGAAGCGATTGATCGAATCAGGACATAAAATAACCGGCAACCTGATCGTAACGCATCGGAATATCGGGGAGCTCGAGAAAATTGCCGGTGAATTCAAGCGCCTGGGCATTATGCATTTGAACCTGTTAAGGCCCAAACCGGACAGAAACGGAATGTGGTTTTCAGAATCGCGACTGACGGCAGAGGACTTATTGAGACTTCAGATTCTAAGGTTGAGGATCGCACGGAAAGAAAGCATGAGACTAAGCCTGGATTGCGCTTTCGGATGCCTGGTACATGGGTTGTTGCCTCAGAAATTCCTGCTTCAGCGTTTTCTTTACGCCTGTAATGCGGGAATGACTTATTTTCATATAAATGCCGACGGAGAGATATTCCCCTGTCCCTATCTCACGGAGCGGCAATTTTCCTGCGGCAATGCGTTTACCGACAATATTCGCGATATATGGCGGGACGCTCCTGTTTTCATGAAGTTACGAAATCACGACAATTTAAAAGGCAACTGTTCGGATTGCCCCATAAGATTAACCTGCAGGGGCTGCCGGGCCATTGCCCGTTATGATTCGGACGATCTCTTTGGTGAGGATGAGGATTGTCCGTTTAACGGAGACTCATATCTGAGTTGCTTCAAGCAGGCGCTTTCAGCGCGATGGGAAATGTTGCTTTTCGCCCTGAAGAATATGTACCGGAAGCGTGAATCCAGAAAACTTCAAAAAAAACATCATATTGCAAGTAAAGGGAAAAAATGAAAAGGACAAAAGGAATCAGGTCGCTGGTAATTCTGATGACGGCATTCATATCGGCGTTCATTTTCTCATCAATCAATGATGCCGAAGCCGCTTCTCAGGAAGCGACGCTTACAGGAACAATTGTGTGTTATGAAACGCAACAGCCGTTGCCCGGAACAGTGATACGATGGAAACAATCCGAAGCGACAGCTGATGCGGAGGGTGCGTACACTCTGTCGATTAAGACGGGAATGCGTCGAATCGAGATAAAGCTGCCGGACGGGAGAGATTTTTCCAAAGTCATACGTATCGAAGGAGGGGATGAATCACACAAGGTCGATTTGATCGCTCCGGGGAAAAGCCGGCCTGCGGGGCGCTGGATATTGGATATGGGGCCTGATTACGATAAATCAGGGAATGAATTGGAGTCGGATTTCAAAAGGCATTACGAGCTTTGGACAACGGATGCTTTATTCAACAACGGCGAGCCGCTGAAAATCCCGGAGATAAAAGGCAACATACACTGTCCACAATGGAGTCCTTCGGGAGAAGTGGTCGCTTTTTCGGTCGAAACGATACCCGTGACGAAGGAACTGAGGGAATCCAGGGGGATATATTTTTATTCTGTGAAAACCAAGAAGATCAGCAAGAAGAAGCTGGAGACCGGTATATTAAACCTTCATTACAGTCCGGACGGCAATCGAATGGCGGCAGCGGATCAGAAATCGGCATTCATAGTGGATTTACAAAAAAATGATGATGACATAGAAAAAATCGTTTCTTTAGCCGCTGATGAGAACATCCTGTCCGTCACATGGACGCCCTGGAACGCTATATTGCTGACGGTTCATGGAACTTTAGCAGAATGCAATTCAGAGCTCTCTTCCTGCTCGTGCATAATCATCAATGATGCTGATGACCCGGGAAAACGCCGGTTTTTCGGCGAGCAGGGCCGATGGCTCAGATATCCTCTGCCGCTGGACGAACGGGGCAGGATTTTATACGCGTCCTTTGCGGAAAACGGCGCTGATGCTGTGTTTAAAGTGAAAAATTTAGTGAAGGATAAGCCTGCGAGAATTCTTTTTCGGAATGGGTCCAGGCCCGTTTTCTGGGAGAAGGAGAGCGGGGAGCTGTTCTATATGAAGCAGGATGATTTGCACGTCAATTTTATCGAGCAGTCCATTGATTTACTGGCGACGCCTTCCATTGATTCAGCAGATTACTTTGTTTGCAGGGATTGAAGCTCAGATTTTGCGGAGGGCTCTGCGGAGGGCTCTGACACCCGTGCGAGCCCTAGCACCTCCGCAGTGAGATAGGTGTACCGGGGTTTTGCGGAGGGCTCTGACCCCCGTGCGAGCCCTTGGACCACCGAAGTGAGATAGGTGT
>CAZUFC010000052.1:16300-54472 GCA_964619725.1 uncultured bacterium
CCGAAGTGAGATAGGTGTGCCGGGGTTTTGCGGAGGGCTCTGACCCCCGTGCGAACCCTTGGACCACCGAAGTGAGATAGGTGTACCGGGGATTTGCGGAGGGCTCTGCGGAGGGCTCTGACCCCCGTGCGAACCCTTGGATCTCCGAAGTGAGATAGGTGTACCGGGGATTTGCGGAGGGCTCTGACCCCCGTGCGAGCCCCTGGACCTTCGATGTGGGATAGGTGTTCCGGGGATTTGCGGAGGGCTCTGATTCCCTTGCGAGCCCTTACTCTTCCTTAATTCTGAACTCCTGTCATTGGTCCTCTCGAAAATTGTGAATTATGTTTCTCTTACGGAAAAACTGAGTTTCAATTTTGAACTGGGGTAAGCGCCGGGGAAAACTTTTGATAACTCGCACAATCTTTTTAGGATTTCCCTTCTCTGCGGATAATGCATGGGCTCCAAAGCCGCTTCAAGGTTATTTCCGCTGATTTTCAGATCGCTGTTGAGTTTCATCATGCTTCTGAAGAGGTCTCTGCCGTCATTTTCGCTTCGTGAATAAAGAGGACTTATTAATTCGACCAGAGACGTTTCCAGTCGATATGCGGTCATTCGCATTGAATCTATGAACCACTTTTTCTTCCGGGACAATTTGACGGGATTTTTTTTCAGTATAGATTTAAGCGGAACCGGCCGCGGACAATCTTATTGTGTTAAGCGTACGTAACAGCAAGCTTTGTTAAGAGGGAATTCAATACGCCGATTTGTTTGTTGAAAACAATTTGTGTATATTATTTGATCGGTCATGAAAAAGGAAGGTCAATTATGGATAAAAAAGCAATGGAGCCTTTCGGAAAAGCTTTACTTGACTTTCACAGGGGCGTATTTTCATCGAGGTTATTCGTAAGGCGTGATGACGGACTTGAGGAGGAGCTTCCCCTGGGCATGTTTTTCAGATCGGAAGAGGAGTCGTCGGCTATAGATCGACTGGCGATCGAATCCTGCCGGTCTCCTGTGCTGGATGTCGGTGGGGGAGCGGGAAGCTGCAGTTTGGTATTGCAGGCAAGAGGCATAGAGGTTACGGCTATTGATATTTCGCCTCATGCCGTAGAAGTAATGAAGGACAGGGGCGTCAAGGCTGCCCGTTGCGCCGACGTTTACAGTTTCGAAGGCCCTGTTTTCGATACGCTTCTGCTATTGGGGCGCAGCATTGGAATGGTCGAAACCGTTGAAGGATTAGAGCGTTTTTTGAAAAAATCCCATCGTTTGTTGAACGACCGGGGACAAATACTGTGCGACTCATTGGACGTTCGACAGACAGACGATCCGAAACACCTGTCTTACCAGGATAACCTGTTAAAATCCGGCCGTTATTTCGGAGAAATCAGAATCCGCCTGGAATACGGAAATCTAATCGGACCCTGGCACAGGTGGCTCCATGTGGACAGGCAAACACTCTCACGCTGCGCCAGAGATGTAGGATTTGAATTCGCTTTGCTGATCGACAATAAATATGGAGAATATCTCGCTCGACTGTCCCTTTGATTTTCATAATCCAGAACTCCCCTATTCACGCCCTTCACACTGGACGGTCGAATTTAGAGAATTCAATCACCGGAGACGCCGGTGAAGTTTACGTTATTACAATGTTCACGATCGACATTTGCCCGGCGATTTTCCACAAACTCTATTCACCATTCAAATTTTTATATTGGACAGGCGCTGCCTTTTCCTCTGGTCATTGACTGATATTTCACGTTCTGCTAATGTGAAAAAAGGAGTAAAAATTAATGAAGCGCTTCCGTCGAAAATTATTGCGATTTAACGCCATATCGAAAAATGTTCTGGAAAATTCAAGCAGGAATATTATGGGTAGAAATTAATTGAGGAAGGATTCAGAAATGACGATGCCGAAACTGTTCCATTTACTGGAGAACGGGGAATATGACGAGATACTGAGGTTAATGAGAGAGGGTGAGACTCCTGACGTAAGGCACGGAGACGAGAGTTTGCTGATGAGAGCAGTGATCGTCGGCGAAGTGAATTTTGTAAAAGAGCTGATAGAGCAGGGAGCTGATGCCGGATATACATCGTTGACCGTTTCGCCTTTAATTTCCGTCATATGTTCTTCTCAGCCGGAAAAGGTTGAGCTTGTAAAACTTTTGGTACAAAGCGGTGCGGCGATTAATCATCAGGACCATGAAGGAAGAAGCGCGCTTCATCATGCCGCAATGCACAGAGAACCGGATATATGCCGGATATTGATTGAAGCCTCCGCCTCGATCGACGATCCTGATTTTGAGGGGCTTACTCCCCTGATGCATGCGCTGGCCGGGGGAATGTGGGACACTGCTTCATTGTTGCTTGACAAGGGAGCTTCACCTCATCCGGCGGATGAGAATTCTCCTGCGCCGCTTTATTACGCCGCCTCACCTTATGAGGATGATTCGTCCGGCGTTGCGCTCCTGTTAAAGCGCGGCGCATCGCCGAACGGAAACAAAATGAACAGACCCTTGAACGCAGCGGCTCATAGAGGACATAAAAAAATTGCAGCTTATCTTCTTGAGAAGGAGGCGAATACAGATTTAGCGGATTATGAGGGAATTACGGCTTTGCAGGCTTCGCTTATGAAAGGGGAGTCCGGCGTCGCCTCACTTCTTTTAGACCACGGCGCTTCGGCCGGAATTTCAAACGCGAAAGGAGAAACAGCGCTTCATTTAGCCGTAAAGTCCCGAAAGATAACATCAGAAGTTATTGAAATGTTGCTCAAAAAGGACCAGGACCCTTTCGTCACGGACAGCAGCGGCAAATCGGCCTATGAACTGGCTGTAACCTCAGGGCGTCCTGAATTAGTAGTCATTTTCGACCGTTACGCCCAATCACCAAAAAAGTCAAACGACAAATCAGCCGCCAGACTCATCAAGCTTTGCAGATCAGGAACTTACCAGGAATGTGCTGACGCGCTTCAAAATGACGTATATTCACAGGAAACGCTGACCCAGGCCTTTTACAAGGCAAAAGACCGCTCGTCTCGGGATATATGCCGCTTACTGCTGGACAACGGACTGTCTCCTGACGGCACGCCGGATAATCCTCTCATCTTTCCGGCAGTTACACGTTTACCCCCTGACTTTGAACTGGCGGGGATTATTCTGGTGAAAAATCCTGATTTTAATATTTTCGATGAAAACGGAGAATCTCCTCTGGGCTACCTCTGCGGCGGAGCGGAAACGCAAAAGGAGGTTTTCGACAGACCCTTCATTTACGACTCCGAAGACGAAAAAAGAGTGCATAACCTGATTAAATCGATCGTCAGGAAAGGAGCAGACGTTAATTTAAAAAATATGCTCGGAACGACTCCTTTTATGCATGCCGTTTACCGAAGGCCCCTGAGAACCGTTGAATTCCTGGTCGATCACGGCGCCAATATTTTTACGGTCAATAAATATGGAGATACGCCTCTTCATTCTGCCTCCGGCCGCTATGCAGAAGGAAGGCATAATGTGGTTCAAATCCTGCTGAAGAGAGGCGCTGATCCCTTGCAAAAAAATAATCAGGGAGAAACGTCGATCGACAGGTCCGAAAAACGGGGATTCGAAGATACCGCTGAATTATTGAAGCAATTCGCACGAATCAACAGAAGACACGGTCCTTAACCCGGATTTCTCATAAAAAATAGTATTGAGAGTGTTCAGATTTCCCCCGATCGCGCCCGAACGCGTGAATGAAGTTAAATAGTGCATATCCGAAAACAAAATTTGAATCGACAATCGAGTTTATGGACAGACGCTAGGCAGGGATGTTAGTAACAGGTTTTGTAGGAGAAATCCAGGCTGACAGCGCTTCAGAACCTTTCCGTATAGAAATGGCAGTAAGGCTTGCTCTGCTTGTTCATATAATAGTCCTGATGGTAATCTTCACCCTTCCAGAATTTATCGGCCTTGCTTAATTTGGTGGCCACTTTGTAACCCTTTTCCTTCAGTATGTCGATCAATTTCTCTGCAGTTTTTTTCTGCTCTTCATCAACGTAAAAAATTTCCGATCTGTATTGATTGCCTATGTCAGGACCCTGCCGGTTTACCTGAGTCGGATCATGTATCTCAAAAAAGAGCCGCGCCAGGGTTTCAAACGATGTTTTTTCAGGATCGTAAACGACTTCAACCGTTTCAGCATGCCCTGTCCGTCCCGTGGTGACTTCCCGGTAGGAAGGATCATCTTTTTCTCCCCCCATGTATCCGACAGTGGTTGAAAGCACGCCTTCAGACTGCTGAAAATAATATTCCGTTCCCCAGAAACATCCTCCGGCAAAGTAGGCTTTCTCCGTTTTACCGGAAGTTTCCGTTTTTTTATTGTCATTCATGTCAATGTCCTTTCCTGCTGACGATATATTGAAACCTGAGAACATTAAAAGAAGGCTCAAGAGAAGGATTGCATTTTTCATTTTAGATACCTCCGTTAAGTTAACGGTCCCTTTTGTATGATCCAAAATAAACAATGAGGATTCATATAAAATATTGGATTATTCGGCGAAGGTTTGCCGCTGTAAGCGCTCAACGAAGCGGAAAAGGGATGGGGCAACAAGAGTTCGACGGCAATTGCTGCTTTGGCGTAATCATTTTGCAGTCCTGTAAAAGCGCAGACCGGTCCGGCAATGAGAAATATCCCTCTGCCCGTCCAATCCTTCCCATTTTTCATACAAACGGTCAGAAATGATTTCATGGAAGAGGGCTGTATCTGAATTGCCGTGATTTTTTAATCAGTCTGATGACCAGCCGAATGATACAGAGTCCCAGGCGCCCAGAATTTGGGAAAGGTTTTTTTCCAGCAGAGCGCTGTAGAAGAGTATGCCTGAGCCGGCGCTGGGTTCGTCGGGCCACTGGAATCGAAGTATTTCCATTTGGTATGAATCGATGCCCAGGAAGACGGGTTCGTAGCTGAAATCCTGTGTCCAGTCGGGATGCCAGAAATAGATGCCGTAGGCGTCTAACAGGACTACGAAGGGTTGATCGGCGTATATTGCAGGACCGGGATTGGAAAGTGTGGCGGAAAGCAGGAAAAGGTCGCCGGGCTGAAAGCTGTTTTCCGACAGATCGAGTTTGACGCCGAGCGGGTTTGGAGCGGGGGTAGCGGAATTTTCCGGCGTAGGCGTATAAGTGTATTCCGGCGTATGGGTAGGAGCTGTATCGGGTTCATAATGAAAACCCATATCCACAACGCCTGTATCGACGCCTCCGTCGGTCCTCGTCGACAGATCATCCAGGCAGATCGTGACGTCGCCTGCCGTAAAGCAGATTCCCGCAGCGTTTCCGCTGCCTGCATCCGCACAGGGGCTGTCCTCGTCCTGTCCTGATGCCGTCTGACTCAGATAGTAGTCGCCGAAGGCGCCTTCGACGAACCTGGGATTGCCGTCTATATTGCCGGCGCCGGCATAACCGCCCTGGATATCCGAGTAGGTTATCTGCGGGTCCGAATCTTCCAGTTTCAGGTTTTGGGGCGTATTTTCCCAAACGATGACGTCCGTTAGGACCGGCGATGACAGATAAAAAGATATGCCTCCGCCGTTGCCGCTATTCGCTGAATTATCGGCTATCGTGCAGGATTGTATCGTGGGAGAGCATTCCGAGCAATATATCCCCCCGCCGTCCATCGCAAAATTATTCGTTATCTGACAATTGGTCATCACTGAGGAAGATTTATGAAAATAAGCGCCGCCGCCTGAATACACCGCTGAATTGTTGTGTATAATGCAATTGGAAATTGTCGGCGATGATTCGAAACAATTTATGGCGCCTCCGTTGAATTGCGCCGCTGCATTTATGATCGTGAAACCGATGATCTCCGTATTTTCGTTTTCATTACTGTCGCAAATAAAACCTGTCGATTCGCCTTCACAGTCGATTATGCAGGCTCCGGGCCCATTGTCGGAAATCAGCAATATCTCTTTACCCCCGAAACTTACCGCACGGTTTCCCGTTCCCGTATATGTTCCGTCCTCAACAAGTACGGTATCGCCGTTTTCGGCTATTTCCACAGCAGCCTGTATAGTAACTTCATCGGTCGGCACTCGAATGATCGCTGCATTCAACCAACCGGCCGTCAAGAAAAATAAGGCTGCTGCGATTCCAAAGTATCTTAATATGTTCATATTCCGTGCCCCCTTTTTGTCGCTGAAAAATTTCACCGTACATTATTACCCTTTATGCGATGTAATGTAAAGCCGCTGCTGTTTTTGGACAAAAACCAGGTTATTGTTATCAGCGTTTAATCAGCGCAGCAAAAGCTTTTTCAGCCTGAAGTTCGCGGGCGAGATGAAGAAGGTCCAATCTTCGCAGAATATCTATAGTTATGGGGCGTTTATTGTCCCAGAATATCTGGGATTCATAAAAGCGGCGCGCAGCCTTCGAATTGAGCAGCGAAGCCAGGAATCGGGCATCTTTTTGCCGTTCGCAGGAAATGAAACAGCAGGTATCATCCATCATAGTCGGTTTTTTATCATAAGGACCGACGATTTTGAAATGGAGTTTTTTATACAAACCGGATATTGCTATTTTCCAGGGTTTGAAAGAGTACTCCCCTACTCCAAAAATCGAGAAGCGGGATCGATTTCTGTAGATCGAGCTTTTGCGATTATCCAGCAGTTCTGCATATCTCATCAGGTATTCCCAGGTTCGCGGAACTTTGTCTTTCAATTGAGCAGTCGATTCTCCGGTCCTTTTTTGAGTCACGATCATCCACCGGGTCGGGGCAGGAGCCTTTACTGCAGCTCCGGACAGGTCTGAACTTTTAAGCATAGGGAAAAGGCAGTCCGGTTCCAGTTCGACCATATCGCCGAAACCGTTGAAATAACGCTCGCCGTCACGCCTTAACTCCATAACCCGGCAGCAGTCATGCTTTATGCCTGATCGCCATTTATACCGTTCCTGCCCCTGGAGATGCTTCCATTTTTCGTATTCCTCCGCATCGGATATGAGTTTTCCGTCGCGAAATCCGAACGTTTGCAAAGGCTTCTCAGAGGCATCGAGGTTATTGTAGATGCGACACTCAGGACGGGGCGGTTTTTCCGATGTTGAGACTGTCAACAGGCAGGCATCGGCATTAACGTTGAAATGTCTTTTCGCATCTATCAGATAAATGTCAGCCTGTTCGAAGGCGTATCCATTCGTCCACACATGCCGTAGGACCTTCCTGGCTACAGGCGTTTTGCACAGCATGGCTAAAACGGCTTTGCGAGATGATACCTGTTCCAGCATCCGGATAATCATCCATTCGGAAATATCAAAATTACTTTTACCCGTGAGCGCATCCAAACCCTCAAACTTCTGTTTATTACATTTAAAGGGAAGGTTTTTCGCTCCTAATTTACCTAATTCAGCGCTGGTCGCCCAAGGCGGATTACCTAATATCAATAAAGAATCGGGCGCTTCTTTTAACTCGGCCTTCCAATCGGTCACAAAAAAATCCCGGTGAATGACTCGCACCTTTTCCCCCAGGATATGCCGCTTAAGGCTATTGGCCAGAGCCGCGGTGTATTCGCCGTTGATATCGTAACCATAAGCCTTTTCAATCGACGGAAATGCTTCTAAGGCCGCAAAAAGAAAATTACCATGACCGCATGAAGGCTCCACGACCGACCGGGGAGAAATATCCTGATCCGACAGCATACGGCATACCTCATGGCAAAGCTCAACCGGCGTCTGAAAATCGCCGAATTCCTTTTTCTTCCGTGATTTTTGCCTCATTTCTCCATATCGGTCCGTCGGACGAACAAAGATTCCTCTTCAGTAGTATCATATACCGATCATAAAGATCATTAATTTTCTGCTGTATCATCCGGAGAAAATTTTCCGACCAGGCGTTTTTCTAAAAACTCGGTCATCCGACGGAATATTTTGCAGGACGGCATTGTTTCATAAACCCTCGTTAAATCTCATTTGACTTAACGTTCGATTTTGCCCATACTTGAATGGATCGGGGGAATGCGTACGCTCGCTGAAAACAGTGAAACAGAACGTCGCATTTGATTATGAAGCCTATAATAGGATTAGACATCGGTACAAGCAAAATCAGTGCAGCAGTATACCGGAACGGACGACTCAAGGTTATTCCAGATGAGGGAGGAGAAAACTCTTTTCCTATGGCGGCCGCCTTTGAGAAAAACGGACGGTTCGTCCTGGGCAACAAGGCTAAAAAGCAGCTTTTGATGAATGCTGAATACTCCATCGTCAATTTTCTCCGTTTTTTAGCCCTGGACGAGAAAAAATTGAATGCCTGCGCCCATGAAAGGCTAATTAATTACAAACTTAGATACAATCCTGATGAAAATCGCGTGGAAGCTGCCGGAGCGGAAAAGAAATGGGTGGCTCTGACATATCTGATGGAGCGTTTGTTGGAAGAAGTTTATAAAAAAATTGAAAATGACGTCGGCGAATATGAAGGAGAAGCAGTTTTATCCATTCCGGCAGGAATAGATTTCAACAAGAAGATATTGATCAAGGAGTGTGCGGAGAAGGCAGGGTTTAAAATAGTAGAGTATATTGAGAGTCCGTATGCTGCGGGGCTGGCGTATTGTCATAATAAACCCGAACCGCAGACGATCATCGTTTTTGATATGGGTGCGGGCAATACTAGCGTAGGCAGTTTTTCTCTGGAGAAGGGAAATGCGGTGGAGTTTATTGCAGCGGCCGGCAATGATGCATTGGGCGGTGATGACATTGACGATTATGTCATAAAGTGGATGCTGGACAATATCAAGGAATACAAAGAAGAGCCGGGAGGATTGCCGGCTGATGCTTTACTGCGAATGCGGGAGGCAGCGGAAGAAACTAAGAGGGAGCTGTCATCAGTAAATAAAGCGGAGATAAATCTTCCTTATCTTTTTCCCGTAAAGAAGCATTTCTTGCATTTTCAGAAGTCATTAACCAAACTTGATTTTGAATTACTGATAAAGAAACTGACAGCCGAGGCTTTGAAGACGATACAACGAGGATTAGGCGAAGGGCAGCTCATCAAGAAGGACATTGAGACTGTGTTAATGACGGGCGGACAGAGTCGGATGCCGGTTCTGCAGGCGAGCATCGAGAATTTTTTCAAGAAGCAGCCTTATACGGGCGGAACCGCGAAAGAAATGTCAGCCATGGGAGCGGCGTTATTGGGTTTTAATATAGCATCGGGAGGGCAGGCGTTGAAGGTCAAACGCCGTTCGACGATTCTTCTGGACCGATTGCCTCCGGGCTTTATGATCAGTGATCGTTACCAGGTACTGTTTAAAATAGGCGGCGGCGGTTTCGGATATGTTTATAAGGTACGAGAGAAAAAAACAGGAAAGGTTTTTGCTTTAAAGATACTCAAACCTGAGTATGAACGAGATGAAACGACACGCGAGAGGTTCCTGGAATCCGGGCGACGTACGCTGGGTTTTTCGCATCCGAACATCGTAACCACTGTAGATGTGATCTCTGAAGGCGCAATTGCGGGAATTCTCATGAAATATATTGAAGGAATCAGTCTCGAAAAATTCGTTGAAAAAGGGCATTTTGATGAGATGCCGCTGTATCGCCGTCTGGATATGCTCATAAGTGTTTTACGAGCGTTAATAGTTCTGAGAAACAGAAACATTTTTCACGGCGATCTGAAGCCTGAAAACGTGTTCGTCAATCATGAGCATGTGCCCATGCTGTTTGATTTCGAGCTTTTCCGCTTGAAATCGGAAAACGACGGTCAACGGATACAGGTTACCGGAACGCCTCGATATATGGCTCCCGAACACATTTCAGGAGAGAATGTTTTTGGCGAATGGAGCGAGATATATTCTCTGGGGTTAATCATGTACCGATTGTTTGCCGGTCGGTTTCCGAAAAAAGCGGACAACCCGAAAAAGGATTATCTGATCTTCGACTTCGGCTTTTCAAAAGCGGAAGACCCGCAGAACGTTAATCCGTCCATTCCTGACGAGCTGGCAGGCATCATAAAAAAGAGCATACGTCGCAAACGCGACCAGCGTTTTCAGACTTTTGAGGAACTGATGGAAGCGCTGGAGGCTCTGCAGAAGGATACAGCCATACAGGATTGATTAACAAAGGCTTAAATACAATGAACCCTGCAATATTCTCTTCATCGTTAACTCGTTTTGTCTTTTGAGGATTAATGCAGCCAGGTTATAAACCATGATAGATTTACGAACAATATTAATCGCTTTTGACGGTTCGGAAGACTCATTAAACGCTTTAAGATACGCTGAACAGATGAAGCGGATATTCGAAGCGCGACTGATACTGTTGCACGTTTTGCCGAGGTCTGCGGCGAAATCTGGAAGTGGCGGCGCTTCGAAGGCAGGATGCTGGAAAACGCTTGTAGATGAGCTGCCTTCTGAAATAGGGCGTCTGTTAGAAGAATACGATCCGCTGCCGGATACGTCGCTATATTTGCAATACGGCGCAGCGACTCAAAAAATCATCGAAACCGCCGAGGAAGTCTCTGCCGATATGATCGTGATGGGGTCTGTAGGAAAAGGTTTAAAAGAGGCTATTGTGGGGGGGACGGCGCGTCGAGTGATCGAAGGAGTGGCCTGTTGGGTATTATGCGTACCTAAGGCTAATATGACGACCTGGAAACCTGTTCTTCCGGATCAACTGGTTCTGGCTACGACGTTTCCCAGGGCCTTTCAGAAACTTTTCTTGAGGTTGATCAACGTCAGCCGGCGGTTAAAAGCAGGTTTGAATCTTTTGTATGTTCGAGAAGAAGGAGATTCCGACAAACCTGAAGTCATCCATCCCGGATATGTGCCTGTGGATATAACCGGCATGACGAGAAGCGCTGTCCGCTACAGGATAAGGAAATATGTAGAGCATCTCGTGCCATGCGGAAACAGAAAAATGCCCCGTATATTCATAAAGAAAGGTTCGGAAACTAAAGAGATTCTTAATTGCCTGCATACTCAAAATCGTCTGATCGTACTGGGCAGCAGGCACATTGCCGGCTGGAGAATATTGTTGCCCGGAGGAGTAATAAAAAACGTTCTAAGGAATACTGATGTGCCTGTTTTGATCGTGAGGGGCGCTGATAAACTGGAAAAAGTGGAAAATAAATTCAAATCAGTTTCTGAAAAAATATCGGACCTTTCATTACAGAAAACAGGAGCGCTTCAAAATGAAGAGTCCCCGCTCTCTGAACCTCTTGGCCGTAAGGAACCGGCGGACAAGTTCTTTATGGGCTACTACGGCGAAAAAGGTTTACGCGAAGCCTTGACTCGATACGGTATTTTTCAGCTCATTGAAAAAAAAGGATATCACGATTTCGTCATGCGATTGAACTGCAGCGACCCTTATCGCCAGAGGCTTAGAGTCTACAGCGACGGAAAATATGACGAAGAGAAGCTTCTGTTAGACCTGGTTTTGAAGCCCGGCGTTTTGACTGATCGAGATGATTTGCCTGACTCGCTCCCGCAAAAAGTAATTCAATACGTTCAAATCGAATGGCTTTTGACGCGTGACCATGCGCAGCTCTGCAGGAGCCCGCAAAACCTCCTGCCGGGCCAGAACGTGGGCGGACTGGGTATCGGAAAAGAAATATTCGTGCTTCTCATGATTATGGCCGAAAGGCTGGAAAAGGATGCGCTCATAGCCGTACCCGATCATTTCCACAATGCGATACTTTTCGGTTCCCGATTCAAGTTTCTGCACCCGAAATATGAAGCCTGGGTTCAGGCCCTTAAAAGAGATACGGCAGGCTATACCCTTCATGAACTGGCATGGCTGCTTGAAAACGCAAAAGTGATCGATGACGTGACGAAAAAAGTCTTTCAATGGCAGGGGAAGACTCAGATTCTTCCCATCTCTCAACCACTGAAAAAATATTACAATTCTTTTGAATACTTCACGGAACTCAATGAATATTTGAAAAATTACTGCTTTAAAATCGTCGATTGAAAATACAAAAAACTTTTGGCAATGATCAAAATAACCAGGCTATTATTATCCGGGACCCGGCAGCGCTGAACGCCAATCAAATGAAATAGGGGGAATATCATGAAAAACGACGAGTACAAACGATACAACATCAGAACTCCCTGGTTGAGGAGGAAAAACGGGTCGCTGCTCGTGATCGATATGCAGGAATACTTCAGGGGCATAGCCGACAAAATTATTCCTAATACGATCAATTTGATCCGGGCGGCAACAGACGCCTCAATGCCGGTGATATTTACTCAGCACGGACACGCTGATGCCTCGACAGACGGCGGAACCCTGGGAAAATGGTGGGGCGGTCTCATTATGGAAAATACTCCGGATTGGGAGCTGCTCCCCGAATTGAATGTAACTGAAAATGCCCTGGTCTTCAGGAAAAAAAGATACAGCGCTTTTTGGGGAAATAACCTGGAAAAGGAACTGAAAGAGAGAAATGTCGAAGATTTGATAATAACCGGCGTGATGACGAATTTGTGCTGCGAAACCACAGCCAGGGACGCCTTCAACCGGGACTTCCAGATATTTTTTGTAAGCGATGCCACGGCCACGGCGGACGACACTTTGCATCAGGCGACGCTCTGTAATATCGCCTATGGTTTCGGACATATTGTAGACACGAATGAGACCCTGGATTTGATTAAAGGGGGATAGGGACCTCACGCCCGGCCCTTTCCTTCGCAGGAGAGGAAAAGCAGGCGGGTGATGTGCGACGGAACAGGATATAATTCTTCTCTTGCAATTCATGCAAAAAAGGTATATGTTCTATCGAACACTCTGATGGACTCATACCGGCGGTTCGTGGTGACGAAGCTTTTTAAGCCGTCGATGAGGGGAGGGAGCGGCGATGAAGCAAAAGGGCATATTGATATTGGCGCTTGCATTGGGCGTCATTGCAGTCATACTTGTACAGGTATACATTCGAGACATTGAGAAGAAGCACGAGGTTGAGGATACGGTATCGGTTCTGGTTGCGGCGAAGAACATACCGGCCGGAACAGCGGTGACAGGGACGCAGATAACGACGGAGAAGGTGCCTCGCCAGTTTTTAAATCCCAATGCGGTATTGCCGAAGGAGCTGGAATTGATATTGAATCAGACGACGTCTATTGATCTTCAGAAGGGTCAACAGATATTATGGACGGATTTCGTTTCTGAAAAGGAGACGGGACTGGCGACGGTGATAAAGGAAGGCGAACGGGCGTTGACTTTGGACGTGAACGATCGTACGGGAGTATCCGGATTATTGAAGCCGAACGATCACGTGGACATAATCGGAACTTTCCAGGTTCCGAAAGAGGTAAAGATAGACGCCGGCGATCTGAGAAAATTTCAAGGCGACTTTTCTTATCAATTTGAGCAGGTGACGGTAACTTTGCTTCAAAACGTGACGGTGCTGGCGGTGGGAAAGTATATAGGTACGGAAGATTTCGGTCCGGGAGCGATGTTTCCTGCCGCATCGGGAATGAGAGGTTCATTAGGCATGGACGCGGCAGCTCAAACCGCGGCCAAACGTCTGCAGGACAAAATGTCGTATCGAACAGTCACTGTGCTGGTTACGCCGTTAGAGGCCGAATTGCTCGTGCATGCCATGCTTACGGGAGAAATTACTCTTGCTCTTCGTAATCCTGAGGACCTGATGACCGAACTCAAACTGCCCAACATCAAGTTCACTGACGTAGTGAAGTCCGAATTTGTGGAAGAGATTCAGCAGAAGAGGACTGAGCGAACCATTGAGATTTACAAGGGTCCGGGTCAAAAGAAGAGAAGAAGATAAGTCATTATTTCATGAAGAAGCTTACAGGCGAATGAACAGAGGATTAATAAACTATTTTCGTCGGGAGGTTAAAGACATGGTTGGAAAGGGGACTTCTGTGAGAAGAACTGCATTAACAGCGACGGCCATAGCCGTCATGGGAATCGTTTTCTGCTGTTTTACGGCATCGGCGCAGGAAATGATCACTCTGATAGTCGGCGAACAGCAGACTCTTGATGCCCGCGACACAGTAAGAGTAGCCGTAGGCGACCCCAACATAGCGGACGTGAAAGTGATAGCCGGGGGCCGGGAATTGCTTATAACGGGAATCAGTTCCGGGACCACCACCCTAACTATGTGGAACAATCGCAACGAGAAGACCACGTTGCAGATAAAAGTCATCGCCAGGGACCCCAAGGAAGTGGCCCGTGAAGTTAGAGAACTGCTGGGCGACGTGGAAGGCATCTCGATCGTGGTAGTGGGGGAAAAGGTCGTTCTGGACGGAGAAGTCTTCAGACAGAAGGACTTGGACAGGGCTGACAAAGTCGTTCAGATGTATGAACCCCAGTTGGTTTCTCTGTTGGAATACAACAAGGCTTATCTTGAAATGAAAAGAATGATCCAGGTGGAATTCAAGTTTTATGAAATTGATAAGAACAAAGCCACCCGTTTCGGCATCAATATGTCCGACCTTCTGAATCCTCAATCTCCTCTGATCAGCGCTCAGTATTCCATCAATTCCCAGTCCAATGAAATGACCGACAATTTGAATTCCGACAACAACATGGATACCGAAACCGACACAACCAGTCTGAACGTAAGCGTAACCAATGACTTCAATCCTCTCAGGATCGACTCGGAAGACGATAAAATAAGGCTGATGGAGGAACATCAGGCTGTGACCAGAAGCGGCGAAAAGGTTTATTTCGTAGCGGGCGGCGAAGTGCCTATCGCGGTAGAGGGTACGGCCGGCTCTGCAGGTTATGTGGAATGGAAACAATACGGGACCATAATCAATGCACAACCTGAAATTGACCGGATCAACAATATAATCCTGACTATTTCAGTCGAATCCAGTCAGTTGGATTGGGCTAATGCGGTCAGCGGATATCCGGCCATTAAATTGAACCGCAGCGACACTGTGGTCAATATGAAATCAGGACAAACCCTGTTGATGGGCGGAGTCTTCAGTACGGGTTCTTCAAGAAAATCAGACGGCATACCCGGTTTCAGCAAGATTCCTCTTCTCGGTTTCCTTTTCGGCGCCAAAGAATATACGAAAAACAGGCATGACGGCGTTCTGTTCATCACCCCCAGCATAATCAATCCCGTGGATCAACCCGGACAGAACCCCAGAATTCAGGCCGTCATCGACAGATTCGAAGAAAAGGACCTGATGCTCTGACATCAGAACCGGAATTTTCAGTCAAACAGTTGAATCGGACATAAGAACCGAGGGTCGGACAGGCGTCCCTGGTGATGAAGAATAATCACATTTTGTCGCTTGCACTGGAGATTATTCTTGGTTATTTTCCGAAAGCACAAGCTGTTTATGTTTTCGGTTCTTACGGCGCCGAAGCCCAGCATGCGGAGAGCGATCTTGATGTCGCCGTCCTGTTGAATCCGATTGCCGTAAAAAAAATCGATCCTCGGAAATGGATTGATATTTCTTTGAAAATTGTGAAGGCGACCGGGATCGAAAAAGTTGATCTCATTAATCTGCGACAAGCTTCCACGGTTTTTAAGAAAGAAGTGATTCAGACAGGACGTCGAATCTACTGTGCTGATGAATACGCTGCAGAAGAATTCGAAATGATAACGGCATCGCTTTACCAGAAATTGAATGAAGAACGACGGGAAATATTGCAGGCTTTTTATGAGTCGGGCAAAGCTTACGACGTATGAACGATATCATTGTCAACAAAATTCAGAGCATACAACGATGCGTCAAACGCGCTCGCGAGGAATACAAAGCTGCAGGTAAAAATTTCCGGGAAGACGATACGAGACAGGATGCCGCCATTTTGAACGTTGTTCGAGCTTGCGAACAGGCCATCGATCTTGCCAATCACATCATCAGAATGCTGAAGGCAGGCATTCCGAATGAGAGCAAGGAAGCATTTTCACGTATCGCAGAAGGAGGAGTCATAACGCCTGAACTTTCTGGAAAGCTAGAAAAAATGACCGGCTTTCGAAATATTATAGTCCACTCTTATCAAGATACAGACATCAATATCGTCATTTCAGTCATTGAGAAAGATATGTCTGATCTGATCGAATTTACTGAGGCGGTTAAAACTTATTATTTCGGGAAAAATTCTGACTGAGGCCTGCGCGCTGTTAATCCTGACCCAATTTTTTTTGCGCTTCTTTTTTGTATTTCCGGCCGATTTCAGAGTCGGGATTTATCTTAAGAAGTTCTTCGGAATAATGAATGACATATTCCGGCATCTCCTTAAGGTCAAAATATTCTATCAGTTTCTGCAGCGGTTCTTCTTCACGGGGTTCATTTTTCATCCACGTTGAAGCGAAGTGAACGGCTGAATCATAATCGCCCTTTTTTTCGTAAAATTCCATCAATTTTTTGATCGTCTTGACGCTTTCCGGGTTCTGCTGATGCTCCTGTTTCAGCTCATTCAGGTATTCCAAATCCGATTGAGTCATCTCCGTCTTTTCATTTTTTGCCGGTTTTTCATGCTCAGTTTTCGGTTCCGTTTCGGCAGGCGGCAGTTTTTCCTGTTCATTCTGATGTTCGCTTTTATTTTCAGATTCAGTGACTGCTGCGGGTTTATCTTCTTGTGGTCCGCTGCAGGCGAATAAGATCAGCAGGACCGATGCCGCGACGCAAGTTATAACCGCGCTTTTCAATAAGAGTTTTCTTTTTCGATTCATATCCATCTCTCCCTTCAACTGAATAAGGCTGAACAGCTCAGGCCCGCTTTCGGAAATTTGGGGAAATAAACCGCGGACCCCGCTTTCAATATGTTTAGAATAACTGCCCTGCAATTAAACGGCAGACCAAAGAAACGAGTTGCTGCATAAGCGTAACCGAATAAGATTTTCAAAAATCAAAGAAATATTTGCGAAGGAGCTGCATTCGACTATCGACTATGGCTTCGGCAGTATTGATTCCACACTCGCCCAACTCCGCTCCTTACGTCCTTATTATGAATTTACTGAACTGCAATGTCAAACAAACTCGGTCATTTCAGGCGAATAAACCCGGGAACGGAATCCAATTTACCTCACGATTATACTTTCGAAGGTTTCACAGCCAGGCCGCTAAAGAAGTTTCATTTCCGGGGACTGATCAAATGGGGATTAAAACTCTTGCGAATCGCTTCTTCTCTTATTCGTAATAATCCTGGACAGTCACTGCGGTTTTTGATCCATAAACGAGCGAATTTTTCTTAAGATGAGGATGGTAATGATTTGCGAGGCAGGGGCGGCGCTTATACTTTGACTGAGCAAATCCGAAGACTGACGCAGTATTGGGGCAAAATTCGCCGTTTATGGACAAAAACGAGTTAGTGGACAGTCACTGGCTATTACGCGGTTGAGGAATCTCTGCAAGCGTTTCCAAGAATCCGGCTGTTTTAATCATCGCTCATTTTTTGCATCCTTGCCGCTCCTCAACGCACTTTGCCAGAAACAAAAGGCGGATTCGGCATATTGTTTGATTCTTGACAGTTTTGCTCTGGAAATATAGAATAATTGACTTGGGAAGAGAATTAATCGGCTGATTACGGAGGTAAAATTGGAGTCTTTGCAGGCGATAAGAGAAAAAAAGACAAAAGTGATCAATCTCGCCAGAAAGTTGAAAAAAGAGGGCAAGTTTTTGGAGTCCCGCGCGCGGTTTAATGAAGGCGGAGATTTGGAGCACAGGATATTTCAGATCGAATCTGAAGACGGTGTGGAGACGGCGCCGAAGCACGCATTAAACGCCATGATATGCTGGGCGGAAGGGCGTCAGTTGAACAAGATGGTGGAATGTTACAAAGAGTTGAAGTCGTTGCAGCCTTCATCGAAATATGATGTCAAGGGGAGATTTATTTTCATAAAAGCGCTGCTTACAAACAAGGTGAACCTGGATTATATTGATCTAAGTTATTGTCATATAGGGAATTTAGATTTGTCAAAGGCGAATTTGAGCGGAGCTGTTTTTAAAGGATTGGAGTTGAAGGGAACCAACCTGAGAGGCGCTAATTTAAAAGGGGTGAACCTGGAGGAAGCGAAGCTGACGGATGTTGATTTTTCCGGGGCTAATTTAAAAGGTTCTTATTGGCGAGGGGCGTTATGTTCCGGTTCGAAGTTCAGCGAAGTCACATTGGACGGGAGTCATTTCATTGAACTGAAATGTTCCGGATGCACTTTCAACAAGGCGCACATGAGCGGTATTTTCATCCGCAATTCTGATTGCAGGCGCGTTGATTTAACGTCGGCGGACGTCAGCGGATCAACGCTTGAATCTGTCCAGATGGAAGGCTCAACGTTAAAAGGGTCGGATTTTACCGATTCAAAATTGAAAAACGTTAATTTATCTTCCTGCCTGGTCGATAATGCGATCTTCAGAGGAGCGCATCTCAACAAGGTCAATTTCGAAGGCACTTTGCTGGAGCATGCAGATATGAAAGGAGCCTCCATTACAGGCGGAGTGTTGAAGGGGACGAAATTGAAAAAGGTAAAGGAGAAAGGCGCCACGGGACTTGAAATACACATGGAAGGCGGAAAAATCGACGAATCTCCCATAAAAAAATTCGATTCGGATTTATCCTCTACTGACTATATTAAAGTAGATGATGAAGATGACGAATTCGAGGATTTCTCTGATACTGTTGACGACGAGAGAAGGGATGACGACGACAGACGCAGCATTAAGAGAATTTTCGGAATTTTTCCTAAAAAGAAGTAACTCTTATTTTCTTGTCAAAATTATATTTTAATCGATATTAAAGGTTTCGAATTTTTTATAAAAAATTAAGGGGAAAACAAATGCAAGCAATGAGAGAATCCTGTGAAACAAAGAATCGTTAGGTGGTGGAGAACCATCAGGGACAAACCGGGACTCAGGCCTTTTCGTCTGTTCGTAGCAGGTTTGTTCATATTATTGGGAATAGTCGGCTTTGTTCTTCCTATTCTTCAGGGATTTTTATTTGTTTTTATAGGTTTGGGATTATTGGGAGCGGAATTTCCTGCCGTGAAGAGGTTCACGAGTCGATTAAAGGAAAAGATCAGATCGAGATTGCGATGGAAGAAGCCAAAAGTGAGGAAGCGTGTGGAGGAGACCGAGAGACTGCTGTCCGAGAGTGAAGAGGATAAGGGGAGAGGCGATTAAGTTATAAACTAACGGAATAGGTTTTCGTCTGAAGCGGATAGCGGGTTTAGTATTCGTCATAGTAGGAAGAACGTGGGCGAGCGGGTTCGGGCGCGGTCGGCGGATTCCAGGGAGTCCGGTATCCGAAGAAGCCGTCTATTTTCCAATTGGGGCCTTTTTTTACGAGTTTGAAGACGAGTTCATCGGGGACGCCATCGTCATCGCGGTTTTCTGAGAAGTCCAATCCCCATCTTCCTGCTGTTCTGCCTGTTCCGGGATAAAAGATATCCACCCAGGCAGTTTTTTCTTCTTCTTTGCGGACCCGGATATCATAATCCACATCGTCAGGCAGCCACTGTTCCAGAACCCAGGATAAACCGAGGGCCGCCTTTTCGATAGGGCTGTAGGTATAATATATTCCGTGTTGTTCACCCTTTGAAGCCGAAGTTTTATCAAAGAATTCCTTGTAATGATCGCCGAACCATTTTTCATCAGCTTTCGTGAAACATTCCCAGATGACCTGCTGAGAGAAGTCTCCCCTCAGGATGGGACGGGCTCTAGCAATGAATTCCTCAATGGTCGATTCGGGAGAAGCCAATTCGGGTATAGGTTTAGCGCATGCGAAAAGCATTGCCGCTAGAACGAAGAGAACAACGGGGCATTTTTTGATTGTATTATTTAAGTACGGCTTCATTTTCCATGATACCTCCTGAATAAATTGTAATGGAAGGAACAGAGAAAAAAATCAAAAAACCGACATAAAAATTTTAATAATTAAAGAAAAATGAGTCAAGGAATTATTTAAGGAATGCTTTCGTTTAAAAACTATGGCAGCGCCAGTCCGCCCCGGTCCTGCCGAGGCGGAGAGGCGGTGTGAGTTTTCCGGGAAGGGCGGATCATGGAAGACTTTCGTCTGGCCGGCTTGATTTTCATATTAAAAGCCTTATAAAATTTAAGAGGCGGATTGATTAATCAAAGAAGGAAGAAATAGCCTATGGAGAGAAAAGAAACGATTTATCTGTTTTTGCTGATAGTATTGTTCAACGGATCGAATGTTTTAATGACCAGAGCGGTTGCCGGTTCTGTCTGGAGGGGCGGCAGCGGAGGATTCGATGCGCTTGCGGAGCGGGCGCCGCAATGGGCTGAGGATTCTGGAGAATTGCGTCGATACGGCAAGCGAATGCTGCGTGATCAGATCAATTTAATGGTGATAAGAACGACGGAAGCGGAAGAATCGGTCATCCGCGCATTGGACGAGGCCGGTTATGCTTACGAGGAGCATTATGAGCCTGACGACTGGACGGGATTGGATTTTTCATCATTTGACGTCGTATTAATCGCAATGCATGATGGCGGGATAGACCAGGATGACATTTCGTCAATTCGAAACGAAGTGATTGATGCGGGCAAAAGAGTCATTTTCATCGGGGGATGTTCCACTCAGGATTTCGTAAACGCCGTCAATACGTCATTGCTTGGAGTCAGCACGATCAGCTATGACTGGCATGCTTCGCCGGCGCCTCATTTCATCATAACGAATCAGGATCATCCCCTGGTTTCGGGTCTCGAATCGCCCCGCACCTTCAACAATGCCTGGGCCTCGTCATATTGCATACGTATAACGGAACCGGAGCTGATTCAGGCGGCGGAGAACGGTGAAGGGGCTCCTGTTCTGATATACAAAGGGGACTATGGAACGGGAGGCGATCTGATCTGGATCACGAACGATCCTGATGAAATCGTATGGGAGAACCAGCAGGATTTCGACGTATTGAAAAGGCTTATCGGCAACAGCCTGCAATTCGGGAATCAGGCTCCTCTATTGCTGCTGACGACTACTTCTTTAGAAGAATCAGTCGAAGACGGCTTGCAGAATTTAGGATTCGTTTACACGAAAGTTTTCGCAGAGGATTGGACGTTGACGGATTTTGAGGAGTACGAGGTAGTGATTGCGGCCATGGATGGAGGGGAAATCAGTGAAGCAAGCGTTCAGGCGGTAAGAGAGGATGTGATAGAACAGGGAAAGCGGCTTATTTTTATCGGCGGGACGTCTGTCGAAAGTTTCGTATTGGGGGTGAACGAATATTTAACGCTCGTGGATACTCAGAATTATAGCTGGAGCCTGCCGCCTGCAGATCAATTCCGTCTGACGAATGCTTCCCATTTTTTATCGGTGGACCTTCCGAACATATATAATTTCGAAAATTCCTTCGCCGGTATGTATCAAATAAGAATCAGGCAATATAATGTTCAGGAGGCTGCCAGAAACGGACATAACGAGATTTGTTTATATTATCAGTTGGGATTCTCCGGAGGCGGCGATTTTGTCTGGTTCGTCAATTCGCCTTTGAGTTATTATTGGGAAAATGAGGAGGACCGGGATATTTTAAAGCAGGTTCTGAAGAATTCGTTGTCGTGTTTGAACACAGGCGGAGGTTGCGACATAGCGCTTGTTTCCGATGAAGATCAGTTGAACACGTTGGAGCCTTTGCTGGACAATATGGGGATTACTTACGACCGATATAATGATAATGGCAATGAGACATTTACGGCCCAACCTGATGTGATGTCGAATTATGAAGTATGTATCTGGTATCAGTATGACCGCGGAATATCAACGGATGAAAAAAACGTCATGGACGCCTGGGTCATGAACGGCGGACGTTTGCTGGTTACGGGTTTCGACAGTCTGGGAAGTCCGGATGATCTCTTGATGGCGCAAATCGTAAGGTCTGAGGAAACAGGCGACGGTCCGTTTGATCTGGCTTATACGGTTATTACATCAACTCATCCCATCATTAACGGGCCCTACGGTCAGTGGTCGGTTTCAACGGAGCTGAGAGCCGGACATTCCGACCATGATAAGGCGGTCCCGGACATTGCTGAAGGCGCCGTATCAGTAGCGGATTTCAGCGACGGGACCTCAAAAATAATGGCGACGGACTCAATCAGTCTCGGCGGTAAAGTAGTCTACTGGAACGGGAATTACGAATTAAAGGATTGGACCAATTCCGGAACTCAGCCCGACCAGATTCAACTTCTCAAAAATACCCTGTTCTGGTTATGCCAGGCCCCGGAAACGCCTCTGCCTAGCGCCACCCCCACCTGGACCGTCACCAGCACGCCGGAGCCGACTTCCACACCCACGATTACGCCCACTCCTTTTCCTATTCCGTCGCTCAAAATCCCTGGATTCAGCATACTAATACTGCTCACAAGCCTTTTAATGCTCACGGGAACCTTGCGAAAGAACAGGAAAGAAAATGAGACTTGAAAAATACATTCGAAACGTCCGTTACCGGAAACAGGAAGCAGCTCAAAAAAGGAGAGCCGTATACAATGGTATAATAAACGGTCCGGGCATGGTCACCAGTGGAAATTTTAATAAGATCAGCATGATAGACTTGGAACTTCTTCTGTGCCTGTACGACAAATATTTTTTTGAAAATTTACTCATTTCGACGCTCAAAAAAAACAATTACAGCGTCAGATTGCGTATGTCGCGGAATATGACGCGTAGCGCTGGTTCCACCCGATACAGAAAAGCGTTGAAAGGAAACGTTCTCAGGGCCGTTTCTGTTTTTGTTCTATCCTTTTCAGCCGATTTGCTCGGTCAGACATTCAGCGACCTGAAACGCCCAGTGACGGTGAACGGCATCGAATGCCGGGATCGGCTTGAAGCTCTGCAGTGCGTTTTTGAACACGAACTGATTCACCTGATTGAATTGTTCCTGTGGGACGATTCTTCGTGCAGAAGATCACGATTCAGAAGATTAGCCGGAAATTTTTTCTGTCATAAGGAAACGACTCATAATCTGATAACGCAAATCGAAAGGGCTGTAGCGTTGTATGACGTTCAGCCTGGCGATATGGTCGAATTCGATTACCGGGGGAAAAAGCTGACCGGTAGAATCAACAGGATTACGAAAAGAGCGACGGTATTGTGTGAACATCCCGACGGAGATAAATATACGGACGGCAAACGATACTTGAAATACTATATTCCGCTTTCTTTTTTGAGAAAATCGCCGTCTGTGAACAGAAACTAAAAGGTTCTGCCGATCAGTTCTATCATAAATTCATTGTCGGCCTGTCTCCATTTCAGACGCAATTCGTTTATGTGCAGGTCTCTAACAATGACGGCTTCAATGTCGATGACTTCTTCTGAGATGAAATCATAGCCGGCCTTGACTGTTGTTTTCCAGAATTTTTTCCATTTAAGGGAAAAAGAGGCGGCGCCAGTTTTTAACCTGTTTTCTTGAGGGTCCCAGAACAGGAATGATTCGAAGGAATTGCCGGAGGTATTGCGGTTCAGATTCAGGGCCGCTTCCTGGTCTGCGTTTCCTGCCGTGAGACCGGGGCTTTCGGTCAATCTTCGGGTGTAGTAGTAATATATGAGGCTTCCCTTGAATTTGCAGAATAAATCGTGTTCAAGTTCACTTCTGTATTCCAACGTTGCGTAATCGGCTGATCCCGTTCTAAGGAGGAGTCCTCCCACGACGGCGACGGCGCATTTCAAACGTTCTGTAAGAGCGATGGGAGTATGTTCCAGCATAAATAATGATGTGTCGTGATAGCTGCTTACGGAGTTTTCATTTTTTTCATGGGAATAGAAAAAATTATTGCGCCAGGAATAATGGATAAAGGTATCGCCTATTTTTCTTGGCGGTCGGATAAGGGAGAATGAAGGGGCATGGCGTGCGAAATGCATATTAAAAACGCGTTCGTAAAAATATTCCAGTTCAAAACTAAGGCCTTCCGGACGCCATATGAAATCGAGGCTGGTCGTTCCTGTTTTGTATTTTTCAGTCAGTTCCGGTTCTTTTTGAAGGATGTATTCAAATGCCAGGCTGCTGGAAAGACGACGGTTCCATTGCCGTTTAAACCGGATTCCGGCCTTATAACCTCGATCAAAAGAGTAATCGCCGCCCCAATCCAGATGATTTTTATCGGAAAGGCTTCGGTCGTGGTAACAGGAAAATTTTTTCGTCTGCACGCCGTATCTGTCTTTTTGCCAGGATGCTTTCAAGGAAAGGTCGTTTTCCCGTTGGCGGGAAGAACATCGATAGGTTGCGGAGATTAATGCTTCATCATAGGTTCCGTAGGCGGTTTCTATTTTTGTCAGCCTGTTTTCATCGAACTGATAATTAGAAAATAATGCGAAATGTCCGGCATGTTTTTTTTCATAGGGATAGTCTGATTTGCCGCGAATATAGCTTGACGTTATACCGCCGAAAAAGCGGTCAGACAGCATATAACGGTATGAAAGAGAGGCGTTTCCATATCCTGAGTCGCTTAATCTGATTGAATTGAAGAGAAATCCTTTTCTAGGTTCCTGGTTGCCGATGCGAAGGGAAATTTTATTAAGAAGCGGAGATTCGCTTCCTTCAATAATGATTCTGGCGTAATGGAGTTTTATTTTAAGATAGGGATGAAATGCGGCCTGTTGGGCGATGACGTACATGTTTGATTTCCGGATATCGTATTTTGATTGGAAGGGTGCATCGGGAAGCGTTATTTTTTCATCGGTAATATTCATATCGCCAAAGTCGATGAATGCTTTTTCAATTGTTTGATCGAATGACTCATAATAACCGATCATATCCTTGATTGACAGAATGAGCAGACTGACGTTTTTCCAGATTTTATTGCGATAAAGAATTTTATTTTCGCAGGCACGGAGTTTCCAATCAATCAGATCGACATTGAGACGTTCAGATTCGATTGTGACATCGCCGAATTGAATGACGACGTTACCGGCGGCGACGATGAAAGGGTTCGTCATGTCGTAGGCGAGAAAATCTGCGCTGACGTTTATCACGGGTATTGTCGTATTGAAGGAGCGGCAATCAGTGGCAAGGTGCAGAAGACCGGGGGACATAAGTGAAAGGAGAAGCAGTAATTTCATGGTCGGCTTAGGATTCATAGAGTAATTCTCATGGATGGAGCATGCTTTTCCTGTCGAGGAGTTTCCGGGTTTGCATCCGCAGGGGAGCGTGGGTTTTTAACTGAGCATAGGATTTTGATGAGGCGGCATTACCGGCGTTAACGGAGTATATCATACCGGAGAAGTCGGCCACCCAGAGGAAGGCGCCGTCCCAGGTCAGTCCCGAAGGATCAGGTCCAGGGGAATTGAAGCTATGAAGAATTTCAGCATTGGAGGGTGATAATTGCAGTATTTTTCCTGCGGCTCCGTCGGCGATCCAGAGGTTTTGACCGTCCCATGCCAGTCCTTGCGGTTGTGAAATATCCAGGGACAGGCGTTTGATGACGTTTCTGGTTTTGGGATTCATGGCGATGAGTTTATCGTCTTTTGAATCTGCAGCCCAGAGAAGTTCACCGTCAAATGCCAGGCCGGAGGGTTCGAAACCCGGAAAATCGAAGACATTGGAGACGTGACCGTTATAGGCATCGACCCTGATGATTCTGTCGTCGCCCGCATCGGCCAACCAGAGATACCCGTCGTCCCAGGTTATGTCTGCGGATTGGATTGCGGGAGAACTTCGGCTGGAAAATTCGTAACCGCTTTGGGGATCGAGTCTGTAGATAAGGCGTGTGACCGTATCGGAATTCCAGAGGAAGTCATCGCCCCAGGCCAGGCCCCAGGGACGGGGACCGGGAGAGGGGAAGGAGCGCAGCACGGAGCCGGCTTCGTCGTCAAAATCAGGATCGACGGGATTATCGAAAATGCGATCACCGCAGGCGATATTGAGAAAAAGAGTTATCAGAAGGATAAGCGCCAGGGATGGAGAATAAGTATGTTCACTCATTAAAGGGGCTTCCGGAATTCCTTGATTAGCGATCTGATTATTACTGTCGTTGCCGTCCGGCATCTGAATTTGTCGGAAGTTTCGTGTCTGTAACACTTGATTTCGGGGGATCGTTCATGCAGACGACAGGTCGATTTTGATTTCTGACGGGATCGAGACGTCGGGTCATATCAATAGACTTCGAAGGAACGATCGAATTCAGGATAATGCACATCGTTATAATACAGCTTAACGATACCCGGATCGCCGACAGAAGCGCCGCAATCGGCAATGGGTATAAGTTTCGTGACCACTTTTTCAGAGCTGGGCGTCAGGTTGAAAGGCACTTCGCGGCAAACTTCTCCGTTGACGCTCCATACCACCAGAAGTCGATCTCCGTCATTCGGGGCGCTGAGGAAAACCGTGGATTTGAATCCGCCTGTATCGTTTTCAGGTTCCAGTTGGTGGTCTGTGATATGAGATTCTTCGATACTGATGTTTATTTCATCGTAAGCTGACGTCCCGTTGGCATCATGCACGGTAATGCGTGCCGTATAGACGCCCATTGAATTATAGGTATGACAGGGGTTTTTTTGCGTTGAATCGGTATCGATTCCGTCGGCCGTATTGAAGTCCCAGGAATAATCGTACGGGGGGACTCCTCCGGTAACCTCGGCATCGAAGCATATTTCTGAGCCGGGAAGTCCGTGGGTGGGATCGGCTGAAGCGACCACCACGAGTTCGACGACTCCGACGGTAACGGTCAGGCAGCATACTTTAGATGCGCCCGTGGAATCGTCGACAGTCACGCAAGCCTGGAAACTGCCTCCATCGGTGTATGTATGCGAAGGATTAGGCTCAGAGCTTCCTGCGCTGCCGTCTCCGAAGTTCCAGGAGTAGGAATAAGGAGGCGTTCCGCAACTTACGGAAGCGGAAAAATCAACTTCAAGCGGCGCATCTCCGCTACGAGGTTCCCCATAGCAATATACCTCCATTCCCCCTGTGCAGGGAGTCACATTAACCGTAACGGAACTTGATGCTGCGACGCCCAGGCAGTCAGTGACGATAACCTGAACCTGGTACGAACCGTATTGAGCGTATGAATGATTGACGGACGTTCCTTGAGCCGAAGTTCCGTCTCCGAAATTCCAGACGGTGTTGAAAGGCGATACTCCACCTTGAACGGTTCGGGAAAAATGAACCGACTGACCGACGTCCACGCTGGGCGGCGATGCCTGACAGGATACCGTCAGGGGATGTTGAATAACATTCAGATAGGGCCAGATTTCACTGACGTTGCCGTCCTGGTCGGCAGCTCTCAGTTCAAGAACGTAGTCATCAGGAGGAACCATGCCCGCTTCAAGCGGTACTTCCATCACATAAGTCGAATCGCTGATCTTAGGAAGATAGGTACCGGTGGGTTCCCGGTTGAAAAACAGCTCTACATTTTGCACATCTGATGCTCCCTGCGGGTCGCCGACGATGGCCCAGATTTTCAGCGTTCCCTCTCCTTCATCGTCCAGTTCGGTGTCCCATTGTCCTGCAGCAAGAATATAGGGACTGTTTTGCGTTACATCTTCAGGTCCTGCGCCTATTTCGCCGGCGCCCTCATATTGACTGAATTCTTCTGTTTCTTTTCCAATATGGAATGCGGGCCATAAGTCTCCCACATTTCCCCAGGAATCCTCTGCTCCGATCTGAATCAGATAGGCATCTCCGGGAAAACAGGATGAGTCGGGTATGGAAAAGTTCAATTCATATACGCCTGAGCCCGAATCGTTCATTTTCAATCCTGTAGGCTCGCCGTTATAGTATAATTCCATGCCGGTAACTCCGGGGTCTTCGGTATATCCGGCGAGAGTGATATCAATGGCATCATCCGAGAAGGCCCGTGTGGTGAGATAACCTCCCAGCCAGATGGAAGGGCCTTTATTGTCGATGTGGAAGGTAACGGATTCCAGCGGTTGAGAATAGCGTTCGCATTGGTCTTGGGCCCTTACGTCCAGTTGATGAACGCCTTCGTCCAGGTCTTCCAGGGTCAGGGACCATTGTACTGTTCCTTCAGCGGTAAGCCAATCGCCGCCGTCCAGCCGACCTTCCACTTTTATCAGTTCAGGTCCGTTGGAAGCGGCTACGCCGGCTGCGACGAGTTCGGTACCGCTATAAACGGCATCGGGTACGGGTGAGGTTATATCGACATAAGGCAGTTGCGTATTGCTGAAGAAATTTACTGAAGCGGTATTGCCCTGATGGTCGAAAGCATCGAATGCTCTGACTTTCAACGTTTTAAGTCCTATGGTCGGTTCAGTCCAGTCAAAGGTCCATTCTTCTGTTCCCTGGGCGGGCATCCAGGTCTCGCCGTTGTCCAGGGAAACCTCGACCAGCTCGACGCCGATCCCTTCATCTGCGGAAACGCCTTCAAACGTATGCGATTCTCCGTCCAGACATCCTTCGTCTTCAGGAACAGTAATTTCTGTCGCCGGTCCTTCGTCGTCAATGGTTACTGTAATGGAAAAACCTTCATCCTCCAGATTCTCCGCATAATCTTCCGCTCTCGACGTAAAGGTGAATGTCCCGGCTGAAGCGCCCGGCCATTCATAACTCCAGGTACCCTCATCCTCATCTGTTTCTGCAACATATGTGTCCTGATTTATGTCGACGAATACTCTGTAAACCCCACATCCGTACTGACCGTCTTCGAAAGTTCCCTGAATCGTGAGCGCTCCCGGCGGTATATAAGACCCGTCTTCAGGGAAAGTTATTTCAGACGAGGGAGCGCTCATGTCGAACAGCCAGTCGTCGACGGTTTTTTCAGCGATATTGCCCGACATGTCTTGCGCGGAAAAATATATACTGTAATAAGCGCCGTCTGCGAGAACGTCGTCCGTCGTCGTATCGCCGTCGTTGTTCAGGTCCAACCCGTTCAATGAATGAATGTTCATGCCCTGGTCTGCAGAGATCACTTCCGTAAGTTCATGGGGCGAATTGGGGTCCTCATTCCCTCCCGTTCTTTGCATTATCATAAGAGGATTATCGCACGGTTCGCTTAAGATGTACATTAAATCGATGTACTGGCCTGAACATGAATCATTGGCGGGTTTCAACCACCTGATGCGGGGTAGAGACCTGACGCTGAAGGTATCTGTTTGAACGCTTATGGGCAGGCGTTGGAAATCCGCTGCAGTTCTGACGTTTTCCGGATACGCTGTGATGCGGACGAGCATCTTGTCGCTTGAAGCCGTGGCCGCATCCGCATCGATGTCCCAATGGAAATAATGTACCGTTCCTTGAGGCGATGCTGCTAAACCCGTGAATCCTTCGCCCGTACCGGTCCAGGTGCAGGGATGCCAATATCCTCCCAGCGAGGTCGAATGCTCAATTTCTATTGTGCATGTCTGTCCTGGTTCGCCGAAAAGATAATACTCCAGATAAAAAGGCTGATGCTGGTCCAGTTCGGGCGTCGTAATTAAAGCATATGGAGGATTGGAAACCAGCAAAGGCGCCGGCATATAACGATTTTCATAGACCGCGTTTTTAGTGTTGTAACTCCCTTCGATAAGATCGAAGTCGCCGTCGCCGTCTGTATCCGCTGCGGTCAGTGCGGTAGTTTTGTAATCTTCAGCGCTTATCCAGTCCGGTTCGTCATAAAATGTACCGTTGTGATTCAGATAAAACAGGTTTTCCGATTCATAAGCGCCTAAAAACATGTCTATATATCCGTCGTTGTTGACGTCTTTAAGACAAATATCGCGTATGTCGGATTCAGGATTAAAAGCGACAGACGCCTCGGTCTCCAGGACTCCGTTGATGTTCCGGTACAACCGGACCCCTTCGGCGGCCCCGGCCCAAATGACATCTTCCCATCCGTCACCGTCAAAATCTGCTGTCCCGACGGCCCTGGTCACTCCTGATTCGTCGCAGAACCAATCCGTATCGCTGTTGAGTTTGCCTTCGTAATTAAGAAAAACGCTTACCGCTCCGGGTTCGTCCGTTTCAGTGATCGAACCCGCCGTCAGATCGGGATGACCGTCATTGTTTATATCGCCGAATGACAGGCTCTTGTAATGTTTTTCCTGGCCGATCGTTTCCCAGCGCCAACGTCCGAAATCGCCTATAATATTGAAGTTGTAGCGAAGCTCACGATCTTTTCCGGCCAGCACGATATCGGGATAACGATCAGAATCTATGTCGAACAGGCATATGTCTTCAGCAGGGTAGTCGACTTCGTCCCACCACACGGGAAGCGCTGAAAGCGAGCCTTCATCGTTTCCGTATATGCTGAGCATTCCTTCGATTCCTGTAAAAAGAAGCTCCGGGTATCCGTCCCTGAACAGATCGGCGGCAGCGACAGACGGCGATGCCGTGTTGAAGGGAACCGCGGAACTCCAGGACGGCAGGTATTCGATACCCTCAAAATTGAAATAAGCGGTATGCCGTTGATCGTTATTGGCGAATACCGGTTCGGGATATCCGTCCAGAAAAAGATCGGCAGCCGTCGCATCCATCGTTAAATTAAAATAATCCGATTGCCAGACCGGCTCAGCCGACAATAAGTCCATAACGTTGCGCAGACAGCCGGCCTTGTAACCGTATACCCCAACGGCCAAGTCCAGGTCCGCATCCCCGTCAGCGTCCGCGGCAGCGATGCATGTTGATCCGGAAAAGAATGTTTGCCAGTCAGGCGTATCGCTGAAGTCTGTACCGTCGAACAGATAAAATTTCACTACGCCGTCTTCTGTTCCCGTAATAAGGTCCAGGTCACCGTCGCTGTCGATGTCCGCTAAATCTACCGACATAGTGTCTTCCGCTGCAGGTTCCGACCAGAAAAGCGTGGGAACGCCATCCTGGTTTTTTATCACGCGAGTCGGATTGACGCTTGTTCCGGCTATGGCGAAGTCCGTGTAACCGTCGCCGTCAAAATCGCCTGCGGTCACTTCATTGGATTGATCGTCAATCCCTGAGCTCCAACTGTAATTGACGTTCAATGCCCCCTGCCCGTTATTGTAGTAAATTAAATCAGGAGAACCGTCATTGACCGTGATCAGGTCGAGCCAACCGTCGTTATCGAAATCACACCACGCTACATCCGTCGTTGGGACGTTCTGAATGCACTGCCATTGAGGCGTCGTTTCAAATGTACCGCCGTTATTGATGAAAAGAGAGTTACGAGCATTTTCATTCCCAAAGACAATGTCCAGGTCGCCGTCATTGTCCACATCGCCGAGAGCTGTCGAAGTCGTTTCGTTGAAAGTTTCCGATACCCAGCAATCTCCCGGTTCGGTAAAACTGCACAAGACCCCATCCTTGTTCCAGTAAATGACGTTGGCTCCCGTATAATTGCAGACGACCAGATCGCCGTCCCCGTCTCCGTCCAGGTCCGCAGCCGCCACATCATGCGTCGCCAGCGGCAGGTCAGTTACCCACGTAGGCGAAAATACGCCGCCGATGTTTTCAAAAACGATGTCCGTTCCTTCATAAGCGCCTACAGCCAGGTCCAGGTCCCAGTCACCGTCAAAGTCTGCCCAGAAGGCCGATACCGACCACATCGCTCCAGGACTCTCCCAGAAAAAATCCGTTTCATAATTAACCTCAGCGGCTGCAGGCTGCAGCATTCCCGCTATGAAAATCGCCGGCAAAAGGAACCGCAAAAGAAACGTTTTATTTGCAAAAACAATTATTTTCATGAAGCATGACCTCCCGATTGTATCCTTCTAATTTTTATCGGAATATGATGCTCATGTCAATTGGTCCTTTACTTCAAACCTTCCATGAAATAAAATCAAGGAGGCGGAAAGGAGCTGCATCCATGTTAATGAAATACAAGAAGATAATACTGGCGGCGATACCCGTGCTGATTTTATCGGCAGCGGTCCCGGAATGTTTCGGTGAGGCAGCCTGGTTATGGCACGGCGGCAATATTGATCCCCGTTATCCCACGCAGTCTCATGATACGTTGATACGAGTAAAGATCGGTTATCAGTATTTTATAGATAATGTCGCGATTTACCTGACTTACGACGGCACAGAACCCCAGGGCGCTTACGGGGAACCTTTTATCGGAGAGGTGATACCGATGAGCTGGGATTATACGGAGTGGGATCAGGATGCAGAGTTATGGGCTGACTGGTGGAGCGGCATAGTCCCCGCTGCTGCCGGTCATGAAATCGGAACGGCAGTCAATTATAAAATAGGCGCCTGGCACAGCGGAGGGGGAGCGGAAAGATTTGCGGACAATTATGCGGATAATTCATACGAAGCAGACGTGTTTTCCTTCAGAATATGCGGAGAAGTTCAGCAAGCTTTGACGGAAGAAGAGGTCATTATAGAGGGAACGGTTTATATTGAGGGAGTAACGGACGAGCCGGGACCTGCCGCCGGACTTGATGTGGAGATATGGACGAATTACGGCGAGGAGGGCGTGACGGACTGGCGCGGGATTCAGATGTCCTATTGCGAGGATGTGGGGGAATCCGAAAGATATTCGGTTGAACTGACGCCCGGTACCGCAGGCATTTTTAAATACCTGGTCCGATATCGGCTGGACCTGGGTGAATGGCAGTACCAGGGCGATCCCGATAATGAATTATCCATGTGTCGCCTTATCGTCAATCCTGTCTGGCTCAAAGACAAGGTTTTTTATGAAGTGTTTCCGCGGGTGCATAACGCAGAGGATGTAAACGGCGACGGATATCTTTCCAATGATGAGTTCGGCGGTTTCAAAAACGTTCTGAACGACCTGGACCGGTTGGAGGAACTGGGTGTCGGCGTTTTATGGCTTATGCCCATTCATCCTTTGAGCACGAATCCCGAACACATTAAAAGCACGGACGGGATGTTCGGCAGTCCCTATGCGCCGAAAGATTACCTGGCCGTGAATCCGGATTACGGCACAGAAGAGGATTTGCATGAGCTCGTGGATGCTGCGCATGCACGCGAGATGAAAGTTTTCACAGGTTTCGTTCCCAATCACCTTTCGCCTGACAATGTTCTTCTTAATCCCTTCAATCCGCCGGAAAACGGCGGTTATCATCCGGAGTGGTTCGAGCAGGATGAATTCGGCGACCCCCGTCCCGACCTGCCCGAATGGTCGGATACGGTAGCGTTAAATTATGATTGCAATGATCAGGAGAATATGAGGGCATTTGTGGTTTCCGCGCTGGCTCATTGGCTGGATGAATTCGATATAGACGGTTATCGCTGCGATATGGCCTATTTTCAACCCCTGGATTTCTGGACCGATGCTTTCGAAACCTTGCGGGAAAACAGACCCGATTTTGCCTTTCTGGCTGAAGCCTATGATCTGGAATACGATCTGGAAAGAGCCGGTTTCGGAGCGGTATACGATCATACTTTCTACCGCTCAGTGTTTCACGAGTTGCGAAACGGTTCCATGGATGCCGATGGTTTAAGAAGCAGACTCTTGAATATGGTCGATAATCACGCCCGGGGATTCCTCCCCTTCCGATATATCGATAATCACGACGAAGAAAGGGCAGCAGCCGCCTTCGGAGACGCCAACAAGCCGGTTACCGCCTTGATCATGACCATGAGGGGCGCTCCCATGCTCTACTCCGGCCAGGAAGCGGCATTAACGGAAAGAATTCCGTTATTCAGGGGATGGAACGACGTGGAACTTTATCCCTACCTTGATTTTGAAAACGATCCGGACTTTACCGAATGGATGAAAACGCTTATCCATTTCAGAAACGGGAATCCTGCCCTGAGACGAGGTGAAGAATACCTGTTGCCGTCATCATCGAATCACATTTTCGCCCTGCTGCGCAGGTTCCAGAATAAAAGCGTGCTTGTCGGATGCAACCTGGACGTCTCTAACGGTTTGCCCCGTTCAGGAAACGTCCAGATTCCCGAACAATTCAATCTCGAAACCGGCATTGTATACTCGCTGCAGGATATATTTACTCTGGAAAAAGATTACGTCCTGGGCCAAGAATTCAACTCTTATTATTTCCAATTGCCCGAAAACGGGGTGCAGGTCATGGATATCAATGAACTCTGCGAATGGGGGGGCGACGTAAACGATGACGGAGCGGTTGACGATAAAGATGATATGCTGATCCTGCAGCAGGTTTGCGGCTTGTTCGAGCTTGAAGAAACGGAAAACTGTCGCGGGGATTATAACGTCTCGGGCGAGGCTGATATTGCCGATATCATTGAAAAATATGAGCCGGCTGGTACAGCCCCGGAAAATGTTGAATTAATGATGAACGATGTCCAGGCGATGCCCGGTGAAACTGTTACCGTTATTGTGACATTGGATTCCGCAGGCGTTGCCGGCGGAGTCGTTCAAATTGAGGCTTCGCCGGCGGATATCGAACCGGTTTCTTGGCTGCCGGGTGAAACTTTGACGGAAGCTGTCGGCGCTTCCGGCATCGATCCCTGTCCGCCGGATAGAAACTGCAATACCCCTGAACCTGCCGCCCTTTCCGTAGCGCAGTTCGTTCATTCCCCTACGGACGGGGAACAACAAGACTGGTTCCATATGCAATGGGCTGTTCCGACAGATGCTATTCCGGGGACGGAATTTATACTCGACGGAGAAACCGTTATGTATGGCCCGAACGGGAATCCCATTCCTTCGGCTCACATCGGGCCGGGGAGCATCCTGGTTACGGGAGGTCCGAATTGCACTGAAACGGGCGTTACGCTGTCCATGCCCGCCGAATATTTCAGTCCCGGAGACGATTGCCGGCTGGATGCATTTATTTGCAATATGGAAGGCCAAACCCTGGAAAACTGCATCTTTTTCTGCCTGCTTGATGTTTACGGCGCTTACTGGTTTTATCCCTCTTGGTCTGCCGGCCTGGACGGCGTTCTGCTGGATACCCTGCCGCCCGGTCAGACCGATATGAACCTTATCTCGCCTTTCCAATGGCCCGAAATTACAGACTCTGCGGAAGGCTTGCACTTTTACGGCGCCCTGGTCTTGCCGAACCTTTCTGACTTGATTGGAAAACTTGGAATCTGGGAATTCGGTTACGGCGCCGACGATTAGGTTCTTTCAGGGGCGGTGGAATGGAATCTTAAAGGACAAAAGGACAAAGGGACGAAAAGGACCAAAGGGACCAAAAGGACGAAAGGACTTTAGGACAGCGGACTTTGATTTGCTTATCTTTTTGGGATGTCACCTTGTATTTATGCAGATTTTTTTCAGTTCGCTCGCTTGTCTGTCAGGTGGCTCAATAATGTGAGAATTCTGCTTAGGGACCTCGACCTATTATTAAAAAATTAGGAAAAAACAAAAGATGGCGAATGTTTTTGGGTTCCAATTTTGAAATGGAATCTTCCCGTCAGGTCCCCTTCGGCGTCCATATCACGCATAACTCAACATAGCCCGAAGTTACCGAACCCTCAAATACCAAGGCTTGATGGTCGGTTTTTACGTCAAGCGCTGTCGGACCGCCTTTTAAAAAAAGTTCCGGAAGTGAAAATTCGACGTTTTTACCCATGTCCACGATTCGGGAGCGAAGATTTCCGCTTATCACATTGCTTAATTCTCCTACGCAATCGGACACGGTTTCCTCGTCACACTCCATTTCCATATCGTCGAACAGATTCCTTACCAGAGCACATGCAGCATCCTGCGTAAAATTCAGCACGTTTTTAAACTCCAGGTCGCCCTTAAAATCAACCGAACTGATTACATAAAGATTCTCGGTCTTCGCTGAGGTGAATTCTCCTGTGCCTAATTTTAGCTGGAGATTGGCCATTCTTCGGAAAATCTTGACGCTGGCGTCTATAAGCGCATAAACTTCATTGCGGATATCCAGATGTCTTGGAATAATATCCCAATAGGATGATATCGGCTTCTGCTCCTCATTATAATCAATGAGATATCTCTTCAAGTCCTGTTCAGTCAGCGCTCCCTTCTTTACCAGCGCTTCCCCGATGTGTACATGATTGTTCTTCTGTTCCGTTAAAATTCTTTCCAGTTGTTCCTCATTAAGATATCCCATCGATACTGCAAGTTCTCCGAACATCTTGTCCGTCAGTCTTTGCTCAAAATTGACCTTTCTAGCCTGATCGCGCGTCAAATAACCCTCTTTTACGGCTATTTCGCCGATCCTCTCTACATGATTGCGTTGATATTCAACTGCATCATTGAGTTGTTGTTCTGTTATTACTTCCTTGTCAAGCAGGTATTGACCGAAAAATAGAGGTTTCATCGAAAGCTCCAAAAAATCTCTCACAACACAAAAATAAATATTACGGATAAAACGATTGAATGTCAAGTTTTACAACAGGAAAAAAAGCTTCTACTGTATCAGAACTGATAATCAAACTATATTAGTGCCTGTCGATAAACTCGAATCTCGATTCAAAATTTAATGCTGGACAGCCGCTTGGGTTTTTGATCCATAAACGGGCGAATTTAACTTAAAGCAATTAAGACAGGGATTTGCGAGGCAGGGGTAATGCATATACGTTGACTGAGCAAATCCGCAGCCTGACGTAGTATTGGGGGGAAATTCGCCGTTTATGGACAAAAACTATATTAAAAATTTAAATCGGATATTTCAAGAGGTAAATTTAGTTTACATCATGACTTGTCTCTTTTGTATAAACAGGCATGAATGGTGGAGATGTTTGTCAATGATGGACCAGAAGCTGATGAATTTTACTTGAGTTGGTCGATCTGTCGTTTTAGTTCCTCTATTTGCTGCTGGAATTGGATTTGTTGTTGCTGAAGCTGTTCATGCTGTCCCTGTACGACTTTAGTCAGCACAGCTATGATATCCATGGGACTTATGCCTTTTCGATCATTGAGCGCTACGAGTTCCGGGACGTCTTCAGCGATGAATCCCAGGCGTTTTTCATGGGGAGAATTTTTGTATGCGTAAGAAACGGGATTGAGTTTTTTGAAGGCTTGGAGGGCTTGTTCAGCATCAAGCGGCAGGATATGATCTTTAAGTTTTCTTGAGGAGTTAAAGAGATAATCGTCTGCCTGTACGTCGCCTATGACGTGAAGTTTTTGTGAAGGATTCGTCGTGCCGATGCCGACGCGACCGTTTTCCTGAATCCTGAACAATTCAGAGCCTGAATCATGTTCAACGCCGAAGTATCCGTCGCTTTGATTGCTGTTCTGGTCGATGCGGACTACAACGTTTCCGTCGATGATCATATCGAGATGATCGCCGTGTTTGATGTCGCCGGTCAGATTGATGTTTCCTCTGACGTCGAATTTTTCGATGGGCGTTGTGGTGCCGACGCCGACGTATCCGTTGGAGCCGTTGATAAACATTTGGGATGATGAATATAAATAGCCGTTAATATCTGTAGCGTCCGAGACGTTGCCTATGAAGTACAGATGTCTTCCTGCAGCTATAAGGGCATCCCCGTTATCGCTTCCGAATCCGACGGATTGATTGCCGCTGGTATAATTCGTATCGAAAATTCTAAGCGAAGGGTCAATTGGTGCGGAGAATTTTGCGATGGTATTGGAAGAGCCGATGACCGTCAGTCTGGCGTCTGGACTGGCTGTGCCTATGCCGACTTTTCCTGAGTTATCTATCGCCAGGGCTGTGTTTGCAAAACTTCCCCCATGCGATAACTTGAAAACATCGGATGATCCCACATAGCCAATGTTGAATTTATTTGTCCCGCCTTCATCAAAGGCTATGAGTCCGTCGAAACCATTGCCGGTTTCAATTTCCAGAGCGGCATGAGATGCTGCTTTTATGTGCATCCCGTTCGTGCCGGCAGGACTTGGAGCCGTCGTTCCTATGCCTATTCTTCCTGATTTGTCTATGGCTAAATGTTCGCCGCTTCCATAGCCGTCCGTAACCTGAGTTACCCGAAAAACGCCGTCAGTGTCGACGCCTAATCTCCATCTCTGGTCATGACCGGCATTTTTCATTTCATAATTGTAGCCTCCGGCGATTACGCTCATTCTGCTTCCGTTCACCTCAAAAAGCGAAGCAGGACTGTCCGTGCCTATGCCGACATTGCCGGTGGTTTTGTCATAGTAAACAGGAGCGCCGGCCGCGTTACCCTCATCGTTGAAAATAAACTGCTTGTTTGAACCGGCGACCGGTCCGGTATCGCCTTGAGGACCCGTCGGTCCTGTGAGACCGGTATCGCCTTGAGGGCCTGTCGGGCCTGCAGGACCTGTGTCTCCCTGGGGTCCGGCAAGGCCTGTGTGTCCCTGCGGTCCTTGAATTCCCGTATCACCCTGCAGACCGGTATCGCCTTGCGGTCCGGTCGGTCCCATTGTTCCGGTGTCACCTGTCGGTCCCATGGGCCCTTCCAGTCCAGTATCGCCTTGAGGTCCGACAGGTCCGGTGTGGCCTTGCAGCCCCATCGGTCCCGTATGACCTTGGGGTCCCATCAGTCCGGTATGGCCTTGCGGCCCCATAGGTCCGGTGTGGCCCTGGGGTCCCATCGGTCCGGTAT
>CAZUFC010000053.1:0-54364 GCA_964619725.1 uncultured bacterium
TTTTTAATTTTTTTTCAATCATAATGGATTAAAAAATACTTTGACGTAGCCCTGCGATATTCGTATTTTGTCGCTTCATTAAGACCCGTCGCCTCAAGGACCACAGTATTATATTTTTCGGTTTCTACATTCTTCCTTTCCTGTATTATCCATACCTTGCTTCCGAATTCCCGAGTTTCAAGCGTCGCTGAAGCATAACCGTCAGTTTTAAGCCAGACCTTGAACCCGTTCGGAGATGGATACCCTATCCGAGGTCCGTGTGTGAGTGAAATTTCATTTTCGATTGCTGTATTTTTTTTATTTAGGAATCTTTCATTTTTTTCATCAGCGTATAATAAAATCGAATGAAAAATCAGGAATAAAACTATGATATGTTTCATCTCCAAAACTCCTTACCGCCTTCTAGACATCTTCAAAGCATTTTCATTTGAATTTCCCGACCTCCCATGAAAAATTAAGCTAAAGGAGACAATGCAAAAAGTCAAGTTTAACTTGTTTTTGGATCAAAAACCGCAGTGACTGTCCAGCATTAAATTTTGAATCGACAATCGAGTTTATGGACAGGCACTAGTAAGGGTTAAAAGGTCGCTCCTGTAAAACGGCTTAACATCTCCTTTTTTTTCAGTTTATCGGCGGCCCGTTCTTCTTCTTCTTTTATCTGGAGATCATGGAGGTATTTTTCTTCTGATATGCCGGGTTTTGAAATAACTGAGCTTCCCGTGGATTTTGTTTCATGCCTGAGGGTTGCAGGGTCGTTCATGATGACGATATAGTCGCAGAATCCCTGGCCGTCGCCGTTTCCGGTTTCAATGATTCTAAAGGAGTCAACCGTTTTATCGACGACCGCCAGGCCGTTGCAGTCCTGTCCGGGGGTGACGATGACGACGTAATCGGCTTTACCGGGAAGTACTCCCGTAAGTTCAGGTTTCAATTCGACTATCGCAGCTCCGTTCGTCAATTCTGCAGTTCCGAAATCGATCAGATCAAGATTGTTAAGGGAGGAGACGTTGCCCAGGGTGATGGTTTCCTTACCCATTTTTTTGTGAGTATAAAAATTGGTGGCGTGCACATATCCTTGAGCCCAGATAGCTCCCGCTGCATCGTCTGGATTGTAGAATTCAGCGGAATAGTAGCCGGAGTCGCCGTTGCTGCCCCATATGCCGCAATATGTATTGCCTAAACCCATTATGCCGCGCCAGGAATAGGATGAACCGTAGACGCCTGTGGCATAGGTTGCGCTGCCCCGGATGCCGACAGCGTACAAGCTTATCCCATACAATCCGTAATTATCCCTTGAATAACCTCTTACGCCGTACCCGTTCTGAGCTTCCACGTAAACGCCGCTGGCGGTGTCATAGGCGTATCCGGTGAGCAGGCCGTAAATCTGGGAATTTCTTGAGGAGACGGCGCTGTAGGCCGTCCCGTTACTGTTGTCTATATGAATTCCGTAATTTCTGAGCTCCTGACAATGTGCCTGAAAAGAATTGTGAATTTTTTTGATGAAAACGGATCACGGTTCAAATCATATCAATATTGCTTGTCGTGAAATCCAAAAATATTTCACAATAATTTTGCCGATTTAGTGAGAGTAAAAATCTATTAAAATCAATTGGTTGACTAGGGTATGTCAAGAGTTCTGAATTTGAAGCGCACGACAAACTGAATCCGCATGTCATGCCGGGTCCTGAAGGTCCGCGTGATCCCGTCGGCCCGGATGGCCCCCTTGATCCCGTGGGTCCCATCGGACCTGACGGCCCGATTAGGCCTCGATGGCCGCTCGGACCAACGGGTCCCTGCGGGCCCTGCGTTCCCGAGGGACCTGTCGGACCGCTCGGCCCCTCAGGTCCGACAATGCCTTGAGGTCCGCTCGGTCCCGTCGGACCAGTTAAACCTTGAGGACCGGTCGGTCACCGACAGAGAAGCCCCGGCGTATAAGCCAGGGCTTTTTGAATTAATTTCAGTGCAGGTACAACCTTTTTACTCCTTAAACCTGAAACCGGCGCCGGTGATAAGCAGGCTCAGCAGGAGAACCAGGGCCAGGGATAGGGATGTCCTGGAGGCCGGGATAGCAGCGGGTGTTGGGTCGGCGCAGTTTCCCACGTTCAGGGTTAAGTCGTAGTAGCCGCATTCTTCGACGGAATCTATGACGGCGTAGTAGTATCCGGGGGGCATTTGGGTCATGGCGATGGTTTCTCCCAGTCCTGGGCCGTTGTCGTCAGCGTAATCAATGCAATCAGCGGGATCGGGACTGGTTGAGATCAGGAGTATGGGATCGTATTGGGCTGGAGTGACGTTGCTGATGGAGATTGTGAAGTCGCAGACCTGTTGAAGGATGAACATGGCGGAAACGTCGTCGCCTTCCAATCCTGTTATGCCGCATCCGTAATCTGTGAAATCATTGCTTTCTCCGCAGTTAGTCTGGGGGATGGGAGTGCCGGTGGTTATCGGGGTTAATGTCGAGGTGGGTTCTGGAGAATGAATTCCCGTGGGCGTAGTAGTGGGCGGTGTCGGTTCTGTGGGCGTCGGCGAAAATGTGGGTTGAGTCGGTGAGGGGGAAGGCGAGCCCTGGGTGGGCGTGATTGTTGGAGTCAACGTTGGGATGGGACTTTGCGGAATATTGTAATGATAGCCCATGTCGACCAGGCCGCTGTCCGGCACATGGTCCGTTCTGGTGTATGAATCATCCATGCACAGCATGTCGGGTCCTTCATAGAAGCATACGTTTTCGGCCGAATCGGCCCCGGCGTTGACGCAGGGACTGTCGGCGCCCTGTCCCGCAGCTATCTGACACAGGTAGAAGTTCCCCAGGGGACCCGGATAAAATAAGGGATTGGCGGATATGTTGCCTTCACCGGTGTAGCCGTTTTGAATGTTGCAATAGGTTATGAGCGGATAGCATGAGTCGTAGGCATAAATTTCATTAGAAACGTCATTCCACATTATGCAGTTGACTATAGACGGTGATGAATCGTTCAGATATACGGCGCCGCCGTTTGAGTCAGCCGTATTGGATGTAAAGGTGCAGTTGAGTATCGGGCAATCGCATGACATCAGGTATATGCCTCCGCCGTAGCGTGTGGCATGATTGCCTGAGAAGACGCAGTTCAAGATTTTAACGGGGGTGAATTCGACAAAAAGGCCGGCTCCGTCCCGGGAGGTTCTGGTTACGGCATTATCCATTACGAAACAATCCATGAGGTTTAATTTTACATATTCGGAATAGAGGCCGGCGCCGTGGTCGTAGGCGGAGTTTTCAGCTATCGTGCAGTGTGTTATCGATGGCGAACCCAGGTAGAGATAGGCGCCGCCGCCCGGATACTCCGACGTGTTTCTGGATATGGCCGTGCTGCTTATAAGAGGCGAGGAATATTCCGAATATATCCCTCCTCCGTAACCGTTGGAATGAGCGCTGTTTTCCGTGACGGTGCAATGAGTTATGTTTATGTGAGAATCAAAGCAGTAAACGCCGCCGCCTTTTCTATATTGGCCTGCGGTGTTGTTTTTGATCAGACAATCCTTGATGGTCGGAGAACTGGATGTGCAATAGATGCCTCCTCCGTCCTCACCCGCCTTATAACCGTTGATGATTGAGAATCCATTAACGACTGAATCGAGATCTTCACCGTTATGGAAATAGAATCCTCGCGCTGATAATTCGCAATCTATGATGCAGTCGTCTGGGCCGTTTTCAGATTTGACTATTATGCGTTTCCCAAGAAAATCCAGGTCCCTGTTGCCGGGGCCCTGCCAGGTTCCGTCAGCGACCAGAACCATATCTCCATCGCTTGCCGCATCAATGGCCGCCTGAATTGTGGCGTATTGAGACGGAACATGCAGAACGGTTATGGGAGTCGGCGACAGCGGGACAATGGTCGGCGCCGGCGTCGGACTGGGCGTAGGGGAGGGAGAAACGGCCAGATAGTGATAGCCCATGTCCACCGTATCGGCATCCGTTTCATGGTCGCTTCTCGTCGTCTGGTCGCCCAGGCATCTTGAAGTTCCGTCGCCCAATGAATAGCAGATGCTTTCAGCGTATGCGCCGCCGGTATCGGCGCACGGACTGTCGGAGGATTGACCGGCTGCAGTCTGGCTGAGGTAATACTCACCGTAAAAACCCGGATAAAACAGCGGATTCGCTTCAATATTGCCGTATCCCGAATAACCGCTTTGAATGTCGCTGAAAGATACCCGCGCTTCTCTGGCGCCGTCGTCGGATATTTCGTCGGGAACGTTTCCCCACATTATGCAATTAGTGACGACAGGAGAAGACTGTTCGCAATGGAGCGCCCCGCCTGATCGAGAAGCCGTATTCTGCGTGAAAGTGCAGTTTACTATGTCAGCATCTACATAGCTGCAGTAAACGGCTGCGCCTTCATCGCTGCCGCCGGCGTAATTATCGTGAAACAGGCAATTGATGATGTCGGGTTCAGTAAAGTAACAGTAAATTCCTCCTCCGCCTCGATCATTGGATGTATTAAAACTCAAGGTCGTATTGACTAAACTCAATGAAGCGACATTGCAGTAGATGCCTGCGCCTTCATCCTCACTGCGGTTTCGAGTAATGACGGAATCAATGACTTGCGGAGATTCGCTGTAGAAGTATAAACCTGCTCCGTTTTCTGCAGTGTTTTGAAGGATGGTGCAATTTCTGATGACAGGTGAGGCATATTCGGAGCACAGACCGCCTCCTTTGCCGTTGGTAACTTCATTTCTGCTGATGGTGCAGTTTTCAAAAAGAGAAGAGGATTCCGTGCAGTAGATTCCCGCGCCTTTCTGATAATCAGAAACGGAATTGCCTGTAACAGTGCAATGGATAAATGTGGGAGAAGAGCCGGAGCAGTATATGCCGCCGCCTTCGGCATTGACGTTGCCTCTTTGCACCCTGAAACCTCGAACGACCGAGGTTTTGTTTTCTCCGGAATGAAAATTGAAGCCTCGCCCGCTGTCTTCGCAGTCAATAACGCAGTGTTCGGCGCCGTTTTCCGAAGCGAGGATGATGTTTTTACCGTTAAAATCCAGGTCCTTGTTGCCGGTTCCGGTATAGGTTCCATCTGCAACAAGCACCATGCCGCCTGGATAAGCGGCATCGATGGCATCCTGGATTGTAGCGTAATCGTCCGGGACATAAATGACGGAAAGGGGCGTGGACGTGGGAGGCGGCAGGGTGGCGGTCGGCGTGGGAGATGGCGTGAAAGTCGGATCGCCGCTGAAGTAGTGGAAGCCCATATCCGCAATTCCCGAATCGAAAACGGCATCGCTTCTTGTCGTCAATTCGCTGAGACAGTCTCTCCGACCCACTGTCGTTTTGAAACAAACGGCATCGGCCTGATCGTTTCCGGCATCCACGCAGGGACTGTCTCCGGGTTGACCGGCAGCATTTTGACTCAGATAAAAATCACCATATATTCCGTCATAGAACAGCGGATTGGAATCGATGTTGCCTGGTCCCGAATAGCCGTTTTCAACGTCGGAATATATCACGTTCGGCTCTAGCGAATTGTCGTCGGAAATTTCATTGGGCGTATTTCCCCACATTATGCAATTGATGATCCAGGGAGATGACCGCTCGCAATAAAGCGCTCCTCCCACCCTGGAAGCCCCATTGTCGTAGAAGGTGCAGTTCATGATCACCGGGTCGGCATGACTGCAGAAAATCGCAGCTCCCTCGTCGTTGCCCCCGGCATAATTATCATGGAAGATGCAGTTTGTTATGTTTATGGGATTGAAATAACAGAACATGCCGGCGCCGCCTCTGTCCTGACTGATATTGGACGATATGACGCTGTTCGTCAGGTTCAGCGAAGCGACGAAGGAATAAATGCCGGCGCCGTTGTAACGGGTTGTGTTTTCGGTGATCGTGCATCCTGAAACCGTCGGAGAATGATTGTAAAAGTTTAAGCCGCCTCCGTAATCGCAATAGTTGTTTCTGATGGTGCAGTCTACGATCGACACCGAGGAATACCCCGTGTATATTCCCCCGCCGAATCCATATTGAGCGGAATTGTCCGATATAAGGCAATTTTTGATCAAGGCTTCGGAGTTGCTGCAGTATATGCCGGCTCCGTAACGGTAGTCGCTGACCCTGTTGCCTTTGATCCGGCAATCGAGGATAGCGGGAGAGGAGTATTCACAGCAAATGCCGGCGCCCGATCCGTTGTTTAAATAACCTCTTTGAATAGTGAAACCTTTAACGACGGCATTGTTGGTTTCACCGTTATGAAAATGAATTCCCCGGCCGCTGTCCTCGCAATCTATAATGCAATGTTCGTATCCGTTTTCTGAGGCGAGAATGATCTCTTTTCCTGTGAAATCGAGATTCTTGTTTCCTGCGCCGACGTAGGTTCCGTCAGCGACGAGGACCATATCGCCGAAATAAGCCGCGTCAATGGCTGCCTGTATGGTGTCGTAGTCTGCAGGAACATGGATGACCCGGGAGGGAGTCGAAGTCGGCGGGGCTTCAGTATAGGTGGGTTCAGGCGTCGGCGTTTCCGTTGGATCGTCCGTGGCGTAGTGGAAACCCATATCCGCTATGCCTGAGTCGGGAACAGAATCGGTCCTGGTGGTCGATTCATCCAGACAGACCAGTTGGTCACTGCCGTTGAAATAACATATATCTCCGGCAAGCTCCGCACCCGCGTCGACGCATGCGCTGTCGACCGTCTGACCCGCAGCGGTCTGGCTTAAATAGTGAGGTCCGTAAGTACCGGAAGCGAAGGAGGGATTCTCGTTTATATTGCCCGAACCGCTGTAACCGCCCTGGATGTCGGAATACATCACTATGGGCTCCAAAGCCGCATCGGTCGTCAATTCATCAGGATAATTTCCCCACAGAACAGAATTAAGTATGAGCGGAGATGACAGGTCGCAGTAAATCGCGCCTCCGGTCCTGGCTGCAGTATTTATCGTGAAGGTGCAATTCACTATGACGGCATCGGAATAATCGCAGTAAATGCCGGCTCCTTCATCGTTGCCGCTGACGTAATTGTCCGTAAAAATGCAGTTGATGACCTCTGCTGGGGTGAAAAAACTGTATAAACCGCCGCCGCCTCTATCCTGACAATAATTTCCGGAAATATCTGAATCGACGATCAGCAGAGATGATGCGTCAGAATAAACGCCCGCTCCCTCCTGGCGGGAGGTGTTCCCGGTAACCGTGCAGTTTTCCACCACCGGAGAATAGCTGTAAAAATACATGCCGGCCCCGTAATCGCAATAGTTCAGGTTTAAAATGCAGTCGATGATCCTGGGTGAGGAATATTCCGTGTAAATACCGGCGCCCTTGCCGTATGTCGCCGTATTTCGAGTAACGGTGCAGTTCTTCACCACGGCATCAGACTCATAACAGTATATTCCGCCTCCGTTTCGATAATCATTGACGCTGTTGCCTCGTAAGACGCAATTCATGATCGTGGGCGAAGAATTATCGCAATGAATGCCTCCTCCGTCCTGATTGGCGTTATATCCTCGCTGAATGCAGAAACCGTTTACGACGGCATTGGCCGATTCGCCCATATGGAAATAGAAGCCCCTGCCGCTGTTTTCGCAATCAATGACGCATTTTTCAGGTCCGCTTTCCGAAGTGAGAAAAATGTCTTTTCCGTTGAAATCCAGGTTCTTGTTGCCTGTGCCCGTATAAGTGCCTTCAGATACGATTATCATATCCCAGTTATAAGCAGCATCAATGGCCGCTTGAATAGTCGCATAATCATCAGGAACATGAATGACGTTCACTGGAGTGGAAGTGGGAGAGGTTTGAGTGGGAGTAAACGTAGGCGTCGGGGTGGCGGTGGGCGAACCGGGAAGGGAGTAGTGGAAACCCATGTCGACGGTTCCTGCATCAGCGCCGTTGTCGGAGCGAGTGGTCAACTGATCCAGGCATACGAATCCGGACTGCGAGTCGTAGCAGACCGACGAAGCATCGGCTGAACCCGCATTAAGACAGGGGCTGTCCTGACTCTGGCCGGCGGCAGTCTGACTCAGGTAATAATCACCAAAGAATCCCGAACAGAAAAGAGGAGCAGAGTCGATATTGCCTGTTCCTGAATACCCGCCTTGAACGTCGCAATAAGAAATTTCCGGAGCATAATCGCCGGTAACATGAATTTCGTTCGGATAGTCGTTCCAGAATATGCAATTAGTGACGATGGGGGCTGCATTGTCTGAATAGAGGGCGCCGCCCTGGCCCGAAGCGGTGTTTTCGATAAAGGTAGTATTCCTGATGATAGAATCGGAATAATCGCAGTATATGCCGGCTCCGTCATCGCTGCTTGCCGTGTAATTATCCGTGAAGAGGCAGTTGACGATTTCTATCGGCGTAAAGTAACAGTAAATTCCGCCGCCGCCCCTGTCCTGACATAAATTTTCAGTTATTTTACAGTCCGTCATGGCTAAATCTGTCGCATCGCAATATATGCCGGCTCCTTCCCGCCGTGAAGTGTTGTTTATGACAGTCGAAGCATGAATTGTCGGCGAATGTCCGTAGAAATTTATTCCTCCGCCGTAATCAGCGTAATTAACCGATATGGTGCATTCGATGAAGAGCGGGGAAGAGTAGGCGGTATAAACGCCGCCGCCCTGGCCGTAATTGGCGGTGTTTCTGGTTATGGTGCAGTTGATGAATGAGGCGTCAGCGTATTCGCAATAGATACCGCCGCCGTGACGATAATCGCTGACCCTGCTGCTGTCGAAAATACACTCTTTGAAAGTGGGAGAAGAATTTACGCAGTATAAGCCGCCGCCGTCCTGGTTCGCCAGGTATCCTCTTTGAACGGTGAATCCCCGAACCACTGCCGATGAGGTCTCTCCGGAATGAAAATGGAAGCCGCGTCCGCTGTCTTCACAATCTATAATGCAGTATTCAGGTCCGTTTACCGAAGCCAGTAAAATGTTCTTGCCGCTGAAATCAAGATTCTTGTTGCCGGCGCCGAAATAAGTTCCGTCTGCGACCAGCACCTGATCGCCGCTGTATGCTGCATCAATAGCCGCCTGTATGTTCGTGTAATCAGCGGGTACGTGAATAACCGTCGCCGGAGTCGGGGATGCCGGCAAGTCGGTCGGAGTGACCGTCGGCGTCGGCGTCGGGGTGGCTTGAGCCTCCGCCTTGAAATGATAACCCATATCAGCCTGTCCCGAATCAGTCACGCTGTCGGTTCTAGTGGTCAAATCATCCAGGCAGACCGTGCCGCCTTCCTCCGATGCGAAACACAATTCTGAAGCCAGGGCGCTTCCCGCATCAATGCAGGGACTGTCCGCCGCCTGGCCCGCCGCTGCGTGCGACAGGTAGTCATCACCGTAAAATCCGTCTACGAAGAGAGGATCAGCATTAATGTTTCCCGTTCCTGCGTAACCTCCTTCAACATCTGAATATGTTACTACAGGGTAGCAGTATCCGTAGGTTTGAATCTCGTTCGGGCTGTTGTTCCACAAAATGCTGCCGGTTATCGCCGGGGAAGAATCATCGCAATATACAGCTCCGCCCTGTGATGCCGTTCCGTCGACAATCGTTACGTTTCGTAGAGCGGGTGAGGATAAAAGACAATAAATGCCGCCGCCGGGATCGTTTCCTCCCGCATAATTGCCGGAAAAGATACAGTTGACTGCTTCGCACTCGGAATATGTGATGTAAACGCCTCCGCCCCCGTTATTTTCGGAATAATTATCCATGACGGCTGTGCCGGTCATCGAAAATTCAGATGCCTCCGAATATATGCCGCCGCCCTGAAGGCGGGCATTGTTTTCCGTTATATCGCAATTGACCAGCACAGGAGAGTAGCTCACGAAATAGGTTCCGGCTCCGTTATCCGCAGAGTTACGGGTTATGGTGCAATTGATTATTTCCGGCGAGGAGTAGGAACAATAAATGCCGCCGCCTTTTCCTCTGTACGACGTATTCCTGGTAACGGTGCAGTTGGCGAATGATGCTTCGGAGAGATTACAGTATATTCCTGCTCCGTCCCGGTAATCCGATGTTCTGTTGCTGTCGATTATACAATTGCGGAAAGAAGGCGACGAACCGTCGATATAAATGCCGCAACCATTCTGATTGACGGCTAAGCCTCGCTGTATTTTGAATCCTTCCACGATTGCATTTCGATCTTCTCCTGAATGAAAATAGAATCCGCGCCCGCTATCCTCGCAGTCAATAACCGTAACCTCAGGACCGTTCAATGATTGAAGCCGTACGGATTTTCCCGTAAAATCCAGATTCTTGTTCCCGGACCCATAATAGGTCCCGTCGCTGACGAAAATGGTATCTCCATCAAAAGCTGCATTGAGTGCATCCTGTATCGTTGTATAATCGGCCGGAACGTTTATCGTCGAGCCGGGTATCAGGGTCGGCAGGGGCGTGGGCGTAGGGGGCGACGCCGGAGGAAACAGATGAGAACCCATATCCGCCTGTCCTGAATCTGCAGCATGGTCGGTCCCGGTCGTTAAATCGCTCAAACAAACCGTTCCGTTGACGGTCGTGAAACAGATGCTCGCTGCCGTTCCGCTGCCCGCATCCAGACACGGACTGTCGGATGACTGTCCTGCAGCCGTTTGACTGATATAATACGAACTCAACATCCCGCGTACAAATAATGGATCAACATTTATATTTCCCGTTCCCGCGTAACCGCCCTCCACATCGGAATAAGTCACGCTGATGGTAGCTGTTCCGTCAAGATATATCTGGTCCGGCACGTTACCCCAAATTATGGAATCCATTACCGTCGGAGAACAATCGACGCAGTATATCCCGCCTCCGTCCTCACTTGTTCGCGTCGTGTTCCTTACGAAAGTGCAATTTTTTATATCCGGCGACATGTCAGCCGCATACAGGCCGGCGCCCTCGTTGCGACATGAATTTTCGGCTATCGTGCAATTGTATAATGATATCACGGAACCGGTGCAGTAGACCCCGCCTCCCGATGCATACGAGGCGGTGTTTCTTATTATTGAACAGTGGTAAATCTTTGACGTGGAAGAGGTGCAATATATCCCGCCGCCGTTTCGATAGTCGCCGGTCTTGTTCCACTTCAAAATGCAACGCTGTATCGTCGGCGATGAATTTTCTATGTAAATGCCCGCTCCATGCTGACTGCCGCTCATTGCCCTCTGAATGGTAAAACCCTTGACCAGCGCCGACTGTGATTCTCCTGAATGAAAATAGAATCCTCTTCCAGAATTTTCACAATCTATCACGCAATATTCCGGGCCGTTTTCCGACATCAGGCGTATGTTCTTTCCCTGGAAATCCAGGTTCTTGTTGCCTGATCCATAATAGGTTCCGTCTGCCGCCAAAACCGTGTCGCCCGTCCAGGCTGCATTGATGCCCGCCTGAAGCGTTGAATAATCTCCCGGGACATGCAAAACAGAGCCTGAAACAGAAATGCTCCCGAACAAAATTAAATAAATCGATACTACACATAGAACGGCATATTTCATCATTACACGACTCCCCTCTTCAATTTCGGCAAATTTAAGCCTCAATCAAAATCACGAAAAATAAAAAAAAGATTCGGGCAGGCTTCACTTCCCGTCCTCCTCCATGAATTTTTTCCAAATGAACTTGAAATCTCAGCCAAAAAACATATCCCTCTTAATGAAATTAAGGACTAAATCATCTCCATTATGCTGAAAATTCATTGTCTTGTCAAATTATGGAGTAAACTCGCATCGGCCTGGATTCTAAACCGAAATCTTGGACAATGATCAAAAATTCGGCATTTGAGGTTACTATTCTTACGAATATTACCGTTTTGTTTCGATTACGATTACGATTGCGATACCGATATCGACCCCGATTACCGAAAGAAACTGGCGAATATTTTAAAAAAGTGCAATCCCGGTTTGATCAGAGCCGAAAAATGAAATTCTTGGGCGCCATGCTCAACGAAGAAGTTAACGAGTGCCTGTCCATAAACTTGAATCTCGATTCAAAATTTAATGCTGGACAGCCACTTGGGTTTTTGATCCATAAACGGGCGAATTTTTCTTAAGGCAAGGAAGGCAATGATTTGCGAGGTAGGGGTATTGCTTATACGTTGACTGAGCAAATCCGCAGCCTGACGCAGTATTAGGGAAATTCGCCGTTTATGGACAAAAACTAACGATATCAGTGACGAATACGTCTTGATTGAATTTGGGTTCGGGTTTTAAGGACAAAGGGACAAAGGGACAAAGGGACAAAGGGACAAAGGGACAAAGGGACGTAAGGGACCTATGGGACAGAAGGGACGGTTGTGTTATCAGATACTTGCAGCGGGAAATTAAGCTTGTCAAAAAAACGGACCGTATATGCGGAAATGTTGCATTCTTGACTTTGCTCTTCAGCGGTGTTTAAATTCCGTCGCGACCGTATGCCGGACGCTGAGAGATATTAGAATGGAGAAGGGAGGCAAAAGATTGAATTGGGAAGAAGAGAACGATTCTGAGAACTATATGAATCTGTCGCACGACGATTTTATGCTGGAGATGCAAAAGAAGTATCTGGATTCTAAGGATGAAAAAATTGGGGAAGTCAAAGATGCTCTTGAAGCTTTAAAAAAGAACCCGTCCGATCCTGCTTTGGTCAAGGAAGCTTTTAGAGCGGCTCATTCTCTGGAAGGCGGAGCAGGTTCCTATGGTTTTGAGAAATCTTTAATGCCTGTTGCGGAGGTTATGTCTGAGGCGCTCAGACCTCATTATGACGATAAGACGGAGGTGCCGGAGGAGTTATTTCCCTTCCTGGAGGAATGTCTGGATTTATTGATCGAGACGTTTAATAAAGCGGAGCCGGGGAAGGATGAGCCTGTCGGCGAATTGCCGGAATATCCGTCAGATATGTTTCCCGATGAGGAATAAGTCGGTGTGTTTTTTTTTGGCATTGATCAAAAATGCGTCTGTTAAGGTTACAATTTTTCCGAGTATCCCCTCATTTTGTTTCGATTTCGATCCCGATACCGACCCCGATTACTGGAACAAACCGTCAAAAGTTTTGAAAGAAGTGTAACCCCGGTTTGCTCAGTCCCGTTTTTTTTAAATAGAATCTGAATCGGGGACGCGCATCCTATTCCGGAAAAAAGCAATACAACAGCCGAAAAAGATTAAAATCAACGCCTTCCCCGGACCGTGCAGCGCCGGAACTATGGGTTGCTCTACATAATTATAGTGATATCCCATATCTGCCGGGCCCTCATCGTAGAGACATCCGGTACTCTTTTCATCCATGCACGAAATGCCCTCTATCGTATTCATACAAACATTTTCAGCAGAATTATGGCCTCCGTCAATGCAGGGGCTTTCCTGATACTGGCTGCATATTATTTGACTGAGGTAATAATTTCCCAGTGCACCCTGAGTGAACAAAGGGTCTGAGTTAATATTTCCCTGTCCCTGGTATCCGTCTTGAATATCCGAAAAGGTTACTGAGGGAGAAGACACGGCATCGCAGAATATTTCATCGGGAATATCTTCCCAGAGAATGCTGTTTTTAACGACGGGATTTGAATACATCTGGCATTCGATACCGCTGCCGTAGGGGGATGCGTTCAGTGAAAAGGTGCATTGCATGATGAAGGGTGAGGATTCAAAGCATGATATTCCGGCCCCGTAATATGCGGCGACGTTTTCTGTTACAAGGCAGTTAAAGAAGGTTGGATCGGATGCGTAACAGTGAGCCGCTCCGCCGTGATAATCCGCATAATTCTCCTGAATTACGCAGTTGATGAATGAGGGGGATGAATTGACGACGCATATTCCCCCGCCGTCCCAATCGGAAGAGTTACCGGAAATAATGCAATTTGAAGCGACGAGTTCCGTGCCGTTATCACAATAGATACCGCCTCCGCCTGAATGGTACCCGGAAGTATTTTCGGTTATTATGCAGCGATTGAGAGTCGGCGAACAGTTATGAGTGCAATAAACCCCGCCTCCGAAATAAGCGGCTTCATTGGAGTGCAGTATGCAGTCGTTTATTAACGGGGATGCGGATGAGATGTAGATGCCTCCACCGTAATTATCCGGCCAGGTAAAACCGAAAGCGTAACCGTTTTTAACCGTAATGCCTTCCAGTCGCGAATCGGGACCTTCTCCGTTCTGAAAGATGAAGCCGCGATGAGGATCATCATGATTTCCCGCACAATCGATTACTACGGATTCGGGTCCTGTCTCAGACTTTACCGTAATCGCTTTGCCGGAAAAGTTGATGTCGCGATTGCCGAAACCGGTATAGGTTCCTGAAGCGATTAAAACCGTATCCCCTGAACCGGCAGCATCCACAGCCTGCTGTATCCGGTCGTAATGTTCGGGGACTCTGATTACAGCTCCTTCGCAGGCAACGCTTATAAAACACAGAATCAATACGGTAGGGGATAAATATCCAGCCATTCTTGCCTCCAGAAACAGAAACCTCTCCAAGTCACATTTACTGAAAATGAAACAGCATTGTCAAAAAAAGCGGATTATCCGGTTCTCAGGCATTGAACAAAAATGCGCCTTTTGAGGTTAACAATTCTGCGGAATATCCCATAATTTTGTTTCGATTTGGATTTGGATTGAGATACCGACCCCAATTACTAAACCGAACTGTCGAAAGTTTTGAAAGAAGTGCAACCCCGGTTTGCTCAGGCCCTAAAAATGATTTCATATTCCAGCCGTCCCTTCTGTCCCTTAGGTCCCTTAGGTCCCTTTGTCCCTTTGTCCTTTAGCATCAAGCCCGCACCCAAATCCAATCAAGGAGTAATCCCCCTTGCCGTCGTTCACCTCTTCGTTCAGCATGGCGCCCTGAATTTCAGTCCCTCCATTTCGTTTTGACCTGTATCGGCCAGGTGAATTAGTTTAGAATCGCAATTGATCAGTCCGAAAATTTGCTTTTTTTCGCTGGATTCATATTCTGAAAACAGTGGGCTTTTGTTTGGAGAAATAGAAGAACGACTCTTTCGATAAAGGATAAAAGGATCTTTTAGGGGATTGGGATTTAGTTTTTTTGTGAGTAACATCGGATAGAATAAAATTGATCATTGAAAAAACAAAAAGCTTAGCCATGGAAATCCGTTTCGGGATTATTTTTTTTATATTATTCGTAACCGGCGCGCAGCCTTGCCTGTCGGAAGTGGATGTACTGAAGGTCGAGATTCATGGCAGGAGTTACATATCGAAGGACAATGGAGCCGGGTGGATAAGGACAAATGCTCTTGTCACGGAAAAACTGAAATGCATGGAGGAGGAATCGCAACTTTACATTCAAATGGCGGAATTGACGCTGAATGAGATGATGATCTCATCGGCGATTTGCGATGCTGACGGTGATGCATTATCGGAGATGTATGTCGGTGAATGGAGCGATTCGTCGATATTTCGTTATGAGTTTGATGAGAACTTGAGTTATGAGAGGACGGCCGTTATGGACTACGGGATACCGTGGTCGGCATGCGATATGAACGGCGACGGCAAAATGGAATTGATCGTTCAGCGAGGCGATACGGGAATGGGCGGTAAAGGTTATCTGGATATTCATACGTGGAATGATGCGGGATTTCAGTTGATGCAGCGTTTTACTTTTCCGGGTATGAAGATGGTTTACCATCCCGAAGTTTTCGATTTGAACGGAAATGGTTTGCCGGAAATAATCTTTACGACGATGACTACTTTTTCTTCAGATTCGTATGTAAGGATTCTGGAATGGAATAATGATACTCAGGAAATGGAAATTATCTCCTCTATCCAGCAGCAGGAAGCATACGGCGTTATCGCTGCCGCGGATTTCGACAGGGACGGCCGGGGAGAATTCGTGGTCGGCGGAGATGAAACTTATCACAGATACGAATTCGATAACGGAGCTTATGTTCACAAAGGACCTTTAGGGCAGATGATCTGCTCTTCTGATCTGGCTTTAGCCTGGAATGCGGAAGGAGCGGACGACCGGCGGCTGATTCTGGGCACATGCCTGGGAGCGGGACAAAATAACTGGCGATACGAGGTATTCAGGAGTCCTCAAGATGATAATTTCATTCTGGAAGAAGTTTTTACCGGAACATCGGAATGGATCGGCAACAATTGCGGCGGTTGCCTGGATGCCGATAACGACGGAAAACAGGAACTTCTGCTTTCTTTCTATCCTGAATGCCGGCTCTATGAAAAAATCAATGACGGCTTTCAGTCGACCTGGACTTTCGATCAGCAATCCGATACAGGAACTATCACCACGATGAAAATTTCAGGCTGGGATATGAACAACGATTCATATAAAAACTGGATTCTGGGGGATTACAATCAAAAATGCTTCTTCTACGGTTATAATAACTCGATGCCTCAGGCGACCAGGAAAAAAGTGAACCAGAATAAGATTCAACTGCCCGCCGCCGGAAAAACAGCGTTGAGTTTGATTCTTTTATCACTGACGCTTTATATCAAACGGTCCTTGTCCTGACCCGGCGCTTGTCCAGCAGCGGAATTTTTAACTGGACTTCAGTTTACGGACAGTCGTGAACCCGCATGCCCGGGCGGACAGACGCTGCAGGTTTCCGGGCATCAATTCATCTGTAGAATATTAAAAACTTGTCGTCGCCGGCAATTCCGGGTAGGAAAAAAAGCGGAATCCGTTATAATAAGCTGAAGTTTAAGGAAGGACTGGTGTAAGGGGCTCATGGCAGAAGGATATAAAATTTCTGAAAAAAGCGGGATGAAGATAGACGATGATGGCTTTTTCAGTTTATATCTTGATGATGTTTGCGTTCTGAAGAAAGCGGCATGTGCATTAGAATTAGTCGATGCAAAAGGAAAAAATTTCAGGGTAGAATGCACAAAGAAAAATTATCAGAGAATAACTTATTCAGAAGGAAAGAAAAACGGGGAAACCGATAAAAGAATTCCAGAAATTAAATTTGAAAGCGACGATTATCCGCAGGTCAGGTTAGCCGTTTCCTGCATGCCTGGATCGAACGGTTTTCGACTGTCAATGAACGTAGACAATGATACGGCTTCAGATTTGACGTTGAACAAAATGGTCCCCTTAATCGTTGAGTGCGAACGATATCCGGAGCTCGGAGTTTTCGACAGGTTATTCCGACTGGGCTATCAGTCGTGGAGTCCTTCGGGAACGATTTTTTTTAAATCGTTGCCGGAACGCTCTCTGTTCAGTACGGTTGGAATTATGTCCAGGGGAAGTTCTTTATGGAACCTAAAGCTCAGCGATTCGCATCGGGAGGAATGGATGGCGATGTTCCTGGATGCTTCTGAAGGCCGGAGCATGTTGATAGGTTTTTCCGATATGACGAAACGGATATGCGGCGTGGATATCGTTTTGAAGAAGCAAAAGTCTGGTTTGGAAAGCGCTGAAGCATGGGATTATGCTGAAAAACGCATATTACGGAAAGGTGAAAAGATTGATGGGCAGGAACTGATTATCCTGGCCGGTCATTGGCCGGAGAAGCTGTTGAATGATTATATCGATTATGCGGCGTCACGAAATGAAATCGAATTAAAAGATAAGACAATGAAGGGCTGGTGTTCATGGTACGCCTATCATGATCGAATCAGCTCCCGGAACATTCTTGAAAATACGCGGAGAATAGCGGAGTTGAATTGCGATCACGGATTGGAGTATATCCTCGTTGATGACGGCTGGCAGAGTGAAGTCGGCGATTGGATGAATCATAAGGCGTCCATGGAAGGAGGAATGGAAACATTATGCGGTTCCATAAGGGAGTTGGGATTCAAACCGGCATTATGGATAGCTCCTTTTCTGGCGGCAAGGAGGTCGGAACTTTTCAAGCATCATCCCGACTGGTTCATCAGGGATGGGAAAGGGCGAGCCCGTTACGCGGGATTCAATGTCATATGGAAATCACGCGTTTATGCGCTGGATGCCTCTAATGAAGATTTTCTCTCCTGGTTGCGTCACGTCATTGAAACTGCAGTTGAAAAATGGGGAGTTGAATTGTTGAAGCTCGATTTTCTTTACGCTGCGGTGCTGGATGGATATCGATCCGAAAGTGATATTTGCGGCGCCCGGGCGTTGCGCAAGGGATTGGAGGCAATAAGAGAGTCGGCCGGAAACATACCGCTCATCGGATGCGGCTGCCCTTTGGGTCCGGCGATCGGATTGGTCGATGTTATGCGCATTGGGACGGACACGGGCCGGCGATGGAGATATCCATGGATCGACAGGTTGATGGGTTTGCCGGTTATGCCGTCATTATACAATAATCTCAAAGGAACGATGACTCGTTTTTTCCTTGACGGCAGATGGTGGAAAAACGATCCGGATTGCCTGTATCTGCAACCCTTATCGCATGACAGGTTATCCGCCACAGCGGCCGCGGCCATGATGACTTCTGATTTTTTCTTTTTCAGTGATCTTATTGGTCATAAAATTACCGACTCGTCGTTTTTTAATGCGGTCCATCCGATTAAGGCTGGAAAATCGGGCTGTCCGGACCTTTTTAAGAAAGAAAATCCCATGACTTTATGGCGGAAAAACGACCGGGATGCGGGACTCCTGGTGTTCGCAGGAGTAGAAAAGGGATTCACACCTTGCATTAAATTCGATGATCTTGGAATACATCAGAAGTGTTTGATATTCGACCTGCAGAATGAAACAGCGACAGGTCGAAACAGAGACAGGCTTGAGCCGCAAAAAATAGGAGCAGGAGAATGCATCACTTATAGAATAACGCCTGAGCGTGACAGGCCGTTCACTGCGGCTTCGACTTTTCTGACCGATGCAGGAATCGATCATATCGATGAAAGGGTCACTTGTGAAAATGGTCAGATTGTACTGCAGATTAACCTGTCGCTGCCCTTTGATAGCAAGGGAAAGCTGTTTGTCGCTGTTCCTGACTCATGCCGGTATAAATCGTCGGAGAGTTCAGCATTTAATGAGGAAAAGAGCTTCCAGCGGGACAACATGCTGATAATTGAAGGTACGGCATCCGTAAAAGCGGAGGTTCGTCTGACATTTCAAGATACCGGCTCGAATTAACGCTTGTTGCCGAAGAAAGCGGACTAATGCCGATGATCTCTCCGAGAATCTTTTCTTTACTTTTAATAAGCCGTATGTTAGGGTTTGGCCGTTTTGGACCGGGAAGTAAGCCGGTCGGGAGCGAAAGAAAAAATAGGCATTGATCAAAAATGCGTCTTTTAAGGTTACAATTCGAAAGAACAGCTCATCATTTTGTTTCGATAGCGATTGCGACCCCGACCCCGATACCGAACCCGATTACTGAAACAAACCGTAAAAAGTTTTGAAAGAAGTGTAACCCCGGTCTGATCAGTCCCAAAAAACTATTATGAACTGAACCAACAAGGCGGTAAAAATGTTTGACATAGAGAAACACCTGGACGATAAAATTCTTCAGTTGAAAAAACTTAAACCTACGGCCATTTTCGCCGGTATCCTGGATCGCCGGATAATATTGGCTGCTTCTCAACTCGTTCGATTCGCCAAGATCGTCCTGCTGGCTCCTGAAAAAGATATCGATCAATTCGTACATCTCCACTGTCCGGAACTCAGCGATACGGAACGTGATTACCTGCTGTCTCACATAAAAGCGGTTGATATTTCTGAGGAAGAGGAGCTAAGGGAAAAATTCGCACGGGAGTATGTAAAAATCAGCAAGGGTAAGAAGTGGGAATTATCGCCGGATGAAGCCCGCGAAAAAATGAAAAGTCCTGCCATGTTCGCTGTGATGGCGACCAGGTTGGGATATGCCGACATGACATTCGGCGGCATTATGTACGGACCTCGCGAGTTTTTCAGGCCGGCGCTCAATATCTTGAAAAAAGACGGGACGCCTTTTGAGGCCGGCATATTTTTGCTCCCGGAAGATCACACGGAGGAGAGCTACGAACAGAACATTGCAGTATTCAGCGATGTCGCGGTAAATGCGAGGATGACTCCGGCACGGCTGGCCGATATTGCCGTCGGAACGTGTAAGATAACTCGAGCTTTAATTCCCGAAGATGTCCTTCCCCATATAAATGCGGCCATCGTTTCCTATTCGACCAAGGGGTTGGACGAGGGGCCGTCCGTCGACCTGGTGCGGAAAGCGGCTGATCTGGTGCCGGAGCGCCTGGAAAAATTGATTGAGCAGAACGAACAAAACAAAACCATCCGCATAGATGCTGAAGTTCAGATAAGTTGCGCTATTTCCAGAGAGGCTGCCGTAATGAAGCTGGGGCTGGCTTATCGGTCCGAGTCCCCCATCGGCAAATGCAATGTGGTCATCGCTCCTAATCTCGATCTCGGCAATTTTCTCTACAACAGCTATGCGGTGCGGTATCCCAATTCCAAAAAATTCCCCGTGTCCGGCGGCATATTCAACCAGGTCGTCGATTTTTCCAAGGAATCCACTGAAGATGACGTAAGACTGGGAACCAAAGCCAATATTTTCATGCTTCTCAAATCAAAACGCTGGAAAGGAACGCCCAATGATTATTTTTTCCCGCGATACAAAATATTGGCTTTGAATCCGGGTTCCACATCAACGAAATTCGCTTACAGTGAAGGCGATATCGAGGTGTTCACGAAAGAAATACAACATTCTTCCGAGGAACTGGCGCCCTTCAATGTTATTACGGAACAGTATGAATTCCGCAAGGATAAAATACTGGGCGAGCTCAAAAAAGCGAAAATCGACATCAGGAAGCTGGATGCTGTAGTGGGAAGAGGCGGCGTCATATGGCCCGTCAGCAGCGGCGCTTATACCGTGAACGACAGAATGAAAGAAGACTTGAGTAATTGCGTACAGGGCAGCCATGCATCCAATTTAGGAGGGCTGATCGCCGCAGAAATTGCTGAAAAACTGCATATTCCATCATATATAATCGACCCCGTGGTGGTTGATGAAGTTCCTGAGGAATACAAAATCGTCGGATTGAAAGAAATGAAACGTAAAATCATTTCTCATGCTCTCAGCCAGATCGCCACAGCAAAAAGATATGGCGAAGAACATGGCAAGTTTTATTGGGAAATCAGGGTGATCGTCGCTCACATGGGCGGAGGAATAAGCATCGGCGCCCACCATAAAGGCAAATACGTGGACGTCAATAATGCCCTGAACGGCGAAGGTCCTTTTACTCCGGAAAGGTCCGGAACCCTCCCCGTCGGCCAGCTCATAGATATGTGCTACTCAGGAAAATATTCCCTGGCTGAGATGAAACTGAAGAATAAGGGAAAAGGCGGTTTAGTAGACCTGCTGGGCACTTCGGATTTCCGTAAAGTAGAAAAATGGGTCCAGGAAGGCCGTAAAGATGCTGAACAGGTGTTCGTCGCTCTGGGTTACCAGGTCGCACGATGGATATGTTCCCTTATCCCGGCCTTCGAAGGCGAACCCGTAGATCAGGTGCTCCTGACCGGCGGGCTCGCACGCTCTGAACCCCTGGTTGAGCTTATTAAATCAAGAATAGCCGGAATGAACGTGGGCCTTACCGTCTACCCGGGTGAAAATGAGATGGTTGCCTTGAGAGAAGGCGCCCTGCGCGTACTGATGGGTAAAGAACAACCGAAGGAATACCAGGGCCTGGAAGAATCCGAAGAACAAAAAAAAGATGAATCCGAAAAAGTGATTATAAAAACCTCCTGAAAATAAACGATAAAACCAGGCAAGTATTGTTAACCGAAACCGCCCGGGCAACAAACTGAAAAAACACGTTCTGAAAAACCCCGCCCCTTCAACAGAATAGTCCGAATATTAGGCTCTGCCGCAGGGCTCTGACCCCTGGGCAAACGGCCTCTTTTCATCTCATTCGGCGGGCCTGATCTGGTTGGGCTGTTGTAAATCTTCGGTTCATGTTGTATTGTAGTTATGATTTCGGATGTTCGAGAGGTTTTAATCCATTAGGGTTATGACGGGCGGTCTCATCTGCGGGAAGCGATGGTTTTTTCGACCCCTTTCAGGCTAATCGCTCCTCTTGATCGTTTAAGGCGAGATGATTTTCATGATTTTTCGTGCAGGAGGTTGATGTTGATATTATGAGTACAGAAAAAATACAGGAGTTATCACGGGAGAAATTGATCGAATTGCTGAACATTTATGCTAAAAACTGGCTGGCGCATGACGGATGCTGGTTTTTATCCGTTGAGGATGAATTCGACATGGATACGGCAATCGCCATGGATACGGAAGCCTGGCGCAAGTTCACCGTAGTGGAAGCCGGACGCCTCATCAGGTTCCTGAATTTGGGCAAAGATTCGGGCGTCAGCGGACTCGGCGAAGCCTTGAAATTCAGGCTTTATTCCACTCTGAATGAAGATCGTGTGGAAATACTCGACGATAAGACTCTGAGGTATTACGTTAAAACCTGCCGAGTTCAAAGCGCCAGAAGAAGGAAAAAGTTACCCGATTTTCCCTGCAAGTCAGTCGGTATCGTGGAATACGGCGGTTTCGCCAGGACGATCGATCAAAGATTCGAAACCGAATGTATTTCATGCCCGCCGGAGATAACCGATCAAAACTACGCCTGCATTTGGGAATTCGAGCTCAGGGAATAATGAATTGACTCCGGGCGGTATAATTAGCGACTGTCAAAAAACTCGATTTTCGATTCAAAATTTAATGCCGGACAGTCACTGCGGTTTATCGACAAAAACTGATTAAGCGGTCATACTGTCCGGGTAATGCAAATGGAAAGTCAATTCATAATGAACGTTGAAGAATTATCGCCGGCGATATGGACGTTCGTAACAGCTTTTGTATGAGAAAGCCGGCCTGATCCTGCGTTTATAATCATCAAGTATCATGGTTTTCGCTGCATCTTGATGGGCAATAGCTTTTAATGAAACCGGATGGAAAAGGCGGAGGACTCTTTACTTTTTTTTCCGGGCATGTTAATGTTCGGGATTGACCAAAGGGAGGCGAGGCCGGAAACAGTAATATCTACGCAGTTCATTTCGGACGGGATGACGATAGGATACGAAGAAGAATATCCGGCGAAATAAGGAGCTGAATTTATCAGGAGGAAAAGGAGTTCTGATTGAGTACAGGCAAGGATGAGGCTGTAGAAATTAAGGAGGAATTGTGGAACAGTTTTTTTGCCGGCGAGCGTCTGGCGTGTTCCCGGTTGATTACGCTGGCGGACAATTATCCGGAAGCGATTCCGCAGATAAGGCACAAGCTGATTCCGCACCAGAAGCATGCTGTACGTATCGGGATAACGGGTCCGCCGGGCGTCGGCAAAAGTACGGTGACTTCATCGCTGGCGCGGCGCGCTGCGATTGAGGGCAAATCTGTAGGGGTAATAGCGGTTGATCCGACCAGTCCTTTTACCGGCGGGGCATTTTTAGGCGATCGGGTACGCATGCAAAACCTTATTGGTATGAAGAATGTTTTCATACGGTCGCTGGCTTCCCGGGACGGCACGGGAGGATTATCGCCTGCGGCTCCTTATGCGGCCGATATTTTCGATGCTTTCGGCATGGAATGGATACTGATTGAGACTTTGGGAGTGGGGCAGGCTGAACTGGACGTATTGAATTGTGCGGACTTCGTTATTCTTGTGTTGCAGCCCGGGGCAGGGGACGTAATTCAGGCTTTGAAAACCGGCATTTTAGAGACTGGCGATATGTTCCTGATCAACAAGGCGGACCTGCATGGTGCGGACAACCTGATGGATTCTTTGAATTTCATGTTTGATGCCGGACTGGGCTGTCATGAGCATGAAAGACCTCCTATTCTCACATCTTCGGCGGACAGGGAAGAGGGGATGGAGGACGTTTACAGGCATTTATCAGAAAAGGTTAGGGAGTTGAAAATATCCGACCGGTTGCTGGAGAAAAGAATAGCCAGGATAGATGCGGAAGTCAGAAACAACATCAGGAAGTCTTTATGGAAAAGATTTATCGACGTAACATCTTCTGAAGCGGATATTCGGAAAGCTGCAGCGGAGCTGGCGGAAAAGGGAAAATCGCCTTATCCTTTTATTGAAGAATTAATGTCAAGAGTTGAGATAATTTTAAGCAAAAGGGTGGAGAGTAAATGAATTCCAGTAAATGGAACGAGTGGGAAAAGAAATACCGGGAGAGCCGGAAGCGCGAGGCAGATTTCAGTTCAATATCGGGACGCGAGTTAAAGCCTCTGTATACGCAAGAGGACTGGTCGGACACCGATGCCGGCCGGCTGGGATATCCGGGCGAGTATCCTTACACCCGGGGCGTGCATTGCACGATGTATCGCGGAAAATTATGGACTATGCGTCAATTTGCGGGAATGGGTACTCCCAGGCAGACCAACGAACGGTTTTTATTTTTACTGAAAAAAGGACAAACGGGTTTGTCGACTGCGTTTGATAATCCAACGCTTTACGGGTATGACTCGGATCATCCCCTGTCCGAGGGCGAGATCGGCAAAACCGGCGTAGCGGTGGATACGTTGAAGGACATGGAGATCATTTTCGATCAGATACCTTTGGAGAAGGTTTCCACATCCATGACTATCAATGCATCAGCAGCCTGGATATTCGCCATGTTTCTGGCGAATGCGGAAAAACAGGGAGTCCGTTTCGATCAGCTCGGAGGAACGCTGCAAAACGATATCCTGAAGGAGTATATAGCGCAGAAGGAATGGATATTTCCTCCCGAACCGCATCTGCGACTGATAACGGATATTATGGAATTTTGCACGCAGAACGTTCCCAGGTGGAACACAATTTCCATCAGCGGATATCATATCAGAGAGGCCGGTTCCACAGCGGCGCAGGAGCTGGCTTTCACTCTGGCTGACGGATTCGAATACGTCGAGCGTGCTCTGAATGCGGGAATGAAAGTCGATGACTTCGCACCTCGCCTTTCGTTCTTTTTCAACGCCCATTTGGACTTCTTTGAGGAAATTGCCAAATTGCGGGCTGCCCGGCGTATATGGGCGCGGCATATGAAAGAAAAGTATCACGCAAAGAATCCAAGGTCCTGGCTTTGTCGATTTCACGTGCAAACAGCGGGATGCAGCCTGACTGCACAGCAGCCTGAAGTAAACCTCATTCGCACGGCCCTGGAAGCGTTATCCGGGGTATTGGGCGGTTGTCAGAGTCTCCATACCAATTCAATGGACGAAGCGCTGGCGCTGCCTTCGGAAAATGCCGTGGAACTGGCCCTGCGAACTCAGCAGGTCATCGCTTTCGAAAGCGGCGCCGCTAATGTTATTGATCCTTTGGGCGGTTCTTATTACATTGAAAAGTTGACGGATGATATTGAGGAGGAAGCTGAAGAATATTTCCGTAAAATCAATGAAATTGGCGGCGTGGTTCCGGCGATTGAAAAAGGTTTTTTCCAGAAGGAAATAACGCGTGCGGCCTATGAATATCAGAAGGCGCTGGCGCAACGGCGGAAAATTCATGTGGGAGTCAATGATTTCGTCAATGAAGACGAGGAGCTGCATATACCGATCATTGAAATAGATGAAAAAACGGCAGCGGACCAACTGAAAATACTGAACAAGGTAAAACAGGACAGAAACAATGTTGCAGTAAAAAGTAAGCTGGAACGCCTGCAGAAAGCCGCCGGCGCTTCCGACAATTTGATGCCTCATCTTCTTGATTGCGCTCGTGAATATGCAACATTGGGAGAGATAACGGATACATTGAAGCAGGTTTTCGGAGAGTACCGGGAACCGGCTATTTATTAATCAGGAGAAGGGGTATGAAAGAGAAGAAAATAAAGGTAATAATCGCCAAACCGGGTCTGGACGGGCATGACCGGGGAGCCAAAATTGTGGCTCGCGGCCTGGTGGAAGCGGGAATGGAAGTCGTTTATCTTGGATTGAGGCAGACGCCGGAATCTATTGTGGATGCTGCAGTGGAAGAAGATGCGGACGTCATAGGATTATCTGTTTTATCGGGGGCTCATTTGACGCATTTTCAGCGAGTTCGCGAGTTGATGGAGAAAAACGGGATCGGCGACAGATTATTGACGGGCGGAGGAATTATTCCTACGAAAGATCAGAAAAAACTTGCCGAAAAAGGCATCGAGCGTCTGTTCGGCCCCGGCGACGAAATTTCTGAAATTGTTGATTACATTCGTAACTGGAGTTCGACGAAACAATAATAATAATCACGGAAGGTGGATGAATCATGGATTTCAAATTCTCGGAAGAACAGGAAATGATTTTTGAGGAAGCGAGGAAGTTTTCTGAGGTAAAATTAGCGCCGAAAGTAGAGGAGCTGGATGAAAAGCAGGAACCGAACATTGAGGCGATAAAGGAATTGGGCGAACTGGGGTATCTCGGCATGACGGTACCGGAAGAATACAACGGTTCTGATCTGGGCTGCGTGGCTTATGCCGGAGCCATGGTCGAATTCAGCAAAATAGACCCCAGCACATCGGTTGCTGTTTCAGTCCAGAATTCCCTGGTCAACGATGCCGTCATCAAATTCGGGTCAGAGGAAGTAAAAAACGAATTTTTGCCCAGGCTGGCTACCGGCGAATGGATCGGATGTTTCTCTTTAACCGAACCAGGAGCGGGAAGCGATCCCGGTTCTCTTATCGCACACGCCGTGAAAGACGGCGATCATTACGTGCTTAACGGCGTGAAGAATTTCACGACGAACGGCGGATTCGCCGACCTTATGATTGCATTTTTCAACACAGACAAGTCCAAGGGGTCCAAAGGGATCTCAGCGTTCATCATTCCCAAGAATACTCCCGGTTTTGAGGTGGGAAAGCATGAAAACAAGATGGGTATACGCGGGTCCAGCACAACTGAGATGGTTTTTACGGATTGCCGGATACCCGAAAAATACCTGCTGGGAGAAATCGACAAAGGATTGAAAATCGCCCTGGCCACTCTGGACGGAGGAAGAATAGGCATAGCCGCTCAGGCCGTCGGTATCGCCGAGGGTGCCCTTAACGAAGCTATAAAATATTCCAAGGAACGGGTTCAGTTCGGGAAAACTCTGTCTCAGTTCCAGGCCCTGCAATTCATGCTCGCTGACATGGCTACGGAAGTTGAAGTAGCGAAAACCATGCTTTTTAAAGTAGCCTGGATGAAAGATGCCGGAATTAAACGGTTTACCAAGGAATCGGCCATGTTGAAACTGTTCGCTTCGGAAATGGCCCACAGGGTCTGTCATAAAGCCGTTCAAATTCACGGCGGTTACGGATACATGAAAGATTACAAGGTCGAACACCTCTACAGGGACCAGCGAATTACTGAAATTTACGAAGGCACCTCGGAAATACAACGGTTCGTTATAGCAAGGAGCATTCTGGCTGAATGATCTGTATTGATGAAGGATTCTGCTTCCAGACGACGTAGGTTGACAGGCATGCATACGGAAATCACGGAGGAAACAGGTGCGGTGGAAGGGGAAAATATTACAGGCCTGGAATTACAGGAAAGCAATGCAAGCGAGGCATTATTTTATAGTTTAGAAACGCAGGCTGGATAAAATTTTGTCCTGTTCCGGGGAATTTAATAAACGGTCGTTCCGACGGGTATTTTCCATCGAAAGTTCTATTCATTGATCAAACGGTATGGGTGATTGCGGAACAGGAGAATCGATTTTAAGATAAGGGAGGGCGATTTATGTAAAAGAGATTGGAGAAGGAGGGGATTCGGCTGTCAGAAAGGGTTGAGATATAGAGCAGTCGAAGAAGAGTTGGAAAGTAATGAGTAAAAAAATTGAGTGAATGGAGATACAATCATGGAATATGAAATATTACTGACCGAAGAGACAGAGGGAATCCTGACGGTTACCATTAATCGTCCGAAAGCGATGAACGCTTTGAATACTCAGTTTTTTCGCGAGATGGATGCCCTTCTGTCGGAAGTGGAAGGTCGTGACGATCTTAAGGCGATGATAATTACCGGCGCGGGTAAAGCCTTTGTAGCAGGAGCGGATATAGCGGAAATGTCGGAAATGACGCCGGAGAAGGCTGCTGAATTTTCGCGTAAGGGGCAGAAAACGTTGGACAGGTTTGAAGCATTGAGAATACCTGTAATAGCTGCGGTGAACGGTTTTGCGTTGGGCGGCGGTTGTGAGTTGTCGATGGCCTGCGATATGCGCATAGCGAGTTCAAAGGCCAAATTCGGACAACCTGAAGTCAATCTGGGACTGACGCCCGGTTATGCCGGAACGCAACGCCTGCCGAGACTCGTCGGCCTCGGCGATGCTTTGCATATGCTGTTGACCGGCGACATGATAGGGGCTGAGGAAGCGCTCAGAATAGGCCTGGTTCAGAAGGTCGTCGAACCGGAGGAATTATTGCCGGCTGCGCAAAAAACGGCTAAAACCATCGCTTCCAAAGGACCGAAAGCTGTCCAGCATGTCAAGCTGCTGGCGCGACAGGGGCTGATGTCTGATTTCCAAAAAGGGTGCGAGATGGAATCTGAAAAATTCGGTTCCCTTTTTAAAGATGAGGGCATTGAAGGCATGCGCGCGTTTTTGGAAAAACGGAAACCCAACTGGTAAATCATAATTGCAATTACTTTCATGGGTAAAAGGAGAAACTTCTATGAATTATGCAGAAAAATTGGAGAATGTGGCGGTGCTGGGAGCCGCCGGAAAAATGGGCAGCGGTATCGTTCTGCTTACCGCCATGGAGCTGACTGATTTAAGCTACCAGCCTGAAAACGAATCCAGGGAATTCGCTGTGAACGCTATCGACGTTTCGGAAAGTGCGCTCACAGGTTTGATGAAATACCTGCATGCTCAAGTTAAAAGAGCCGCAGAGAAAAAGACGGTATGGTTAAGGAAATTATACGAGAACAGGGACGATCTGGTTGAGAACCATGAGATGATCGACCAGTACATAAACGACGTATTGGCGATAGTAAGGCCGTCGACGCGACTTGAAAACGCTTTTCAGTCGGGGCTGGTTTTCGAGGCCATAAATGAGAACCTGGACCTTAAAGTAAAGCTTCTTTCCAAGATAAATGAAAACTCTGACAAGGAGATATGGGTCTTTACGAATACTTCTTCCATACCCATAACGGAGCTTGACGATAAGGTCGGATTGGACGGCAGGGCGCTGGGCGTTCATTTTTATAATCCTCCTGCGGTGCAGAAGCTTGTCGAACTGATATCGGGTCATAAGACCAGGCAGGACCTGATAGATTTTGCCGAGACTTACGCGAAGAAACTCCGTAAGACCATAGTGCCGGCCAACGACGTGGCGGGTTTCATAGGCAACGGTCATTTTATGAGGGACATTCTGCATGCGGTTTCGGAAGTGGAGCGACTATCAGGGGAGTATTCATTCCCGGAAGCCGTTTATATGATCAACAAGGTAAGTCAGGAGTTTTTAATTCGTCCGATGGGCATATTCCAACTGACGGATTATGTGGGCGTGGACGTTTGTCAGTGTATCCTCGAAGTAATGAATGAAAGAATACATGATGAGGACCTTCACAGTTCGCTTATCGACAAAATGATGGAAATGGGTATCAAAGGCGGTCAATATTCGAGCGGCGCTCAGAAGGACGGTTTTCTGAAATATGAGAAGGGAAGACCGCAGGGAGTGTATGACCTGGAGAAGGGAGAATATGCAGCTTTTTCCGATCTGGCGCCGAAATGTGATAAGGTATTGGGGCCGCTGCCGGAAGCGGCTTTACCCTGGAAGCTTATGCTGATGAACCCTGACAAGAATGAAGTCCTGGAGAAACATTTCGCTCAGATGAAAGAAATGGACACCTTGGGAGCTAAGCTGGCGATGAAATACGGCAGAAGGTCATGCGAAATAGGCAAAAAGCTGGTAGCGGACAATGTGGCGGCCAATAAGGAAGACGTAAACAAAGTATTACTGACGGGCTTCTATCATGTATATGGCCCGATCAATCATTACTTCTCATAAGAGGTGTAAAAATGAAGAAGCGTAAAATTTACATGACTGCCGGATACAACACCATTTCGCTTGGTTCCGGCAGAAAGGAATTTCGTCCGAAAGACCCCAGGCCAGGACTGGAAAAGTATATTAACGAATCAGGAAAAGCAGTCCTTGAAAAAATCGGCGGCGCGGAAAAAGTTGATGAAGGAGTGATAGGAAACTTTATGGCGGCCCGTTTCAACCGGCAGGGTAACCTGGCCGCTTTTATTCCCGCTATTGATGAAGGCTTGAAATGGAAGCCCTGTACCCGTGTGGAAGGCGCCTGCGCTTCCGGCGGATTAGCTCTTACTGCTTCCATGAAATCGATCCTGGCAGAAACCGCAGAGGTTGTCCTTACGATAGGCGTTGAAGTTCAGAACACGGTCAAAGCGATTTACGGCGCTGATATTCTGGCCGGCGCCGGCTGGTACATGGGTGAAAGAAAAAAGGGTCACGCCTATTTCTTCCCTTCTCAATTCAGCGACAGGGCCGGAGCGTATTTCGAGAAATTCGGCCGCGACAGATCACGGAAAGCTTTTGCTCGATGGTATCGCAACGCTGTAGAAAACGCCAGGCTTTGTGAAACGGCCCAGGAACACCACAACCGTATTCCTGATCTTGAAAAAACAGCCATGATGGAACCCAATCCCAAAGTTTTCGTGGACAATTTAAACGTTTTCGACTGCTCAAAAGTTTCCGATGCCGGTTCAGCCATCGCTATTGTATCTGAAGAAGGTCTGGCCCGAATTGGCGTTCCCAAGGACCAGGCCATCGAAGTGTGCGGATGGGGACAGGTTGAAGCCGATATCACTCATCCTCCCGACGACTTGACTCAACTGGAAACAACCAGAAGAGCCGTACAAAAAGCGCTGGAGATGGCCGGCATTACCAAAAATGATCTGGGTACCGTTGAATGCCACGATTGTTTCACGATATCAGGTATCCTTTCCACCGAAGCCATTGGATTAGCTGAACAAGGCCAGGGGCCGGATTACGTCTCAGCAGGAAATACAGCCAGGGACGGCGAAGTCCCGTTCAATACCTCCGGAGGCCTGATAGGTTGGGGACATCCCACAGGAGGCACAGGCGTAAGACAGGCCGTCACTATCTGGGAGCAACTGACCGGAAATGCCGGAGAATGGCAAATAGATATACCCCCGGACAGACCTTACGGATTGTCCATCAACATGGGCGGAAACGATAAAACCGTCGTTGCCGTCGTTTATAAAAAAGCAGAATAATACGCCTGTATAAAATCAGTTAAACAGCGCTTCAGCCGATCAAACTTTATGATGTTTGATCCGCTGAAGCGACTGATTCTCAATCTTCAAAAGGGCGCGAAATCCTGACTCCCGACAAAAAACGGAAGTATGGATTTCCGGGAAAAACGAACTCAGGGAAATAATGAAAATTGAGCGAATTGCCGATCTCCTTTGATGAATTTTATTTGGACTTTTTCGTTTCCGAGACTTTTATAATCGGGCGACATATGTATTATTTCTCCTTATCGCTGCGTTTTTTTTGCAGAAAGTTTTTCATCCTGATGATTTTAATCAGAGACAGAAGTAAAAGGATGAACAATAAGTTGAATGACTTTCGAAAGAAATTAAATGCGATGAATTGCCAACACTGATTGACTCTTGAAAGATTCATTCATTATTGAAGCAGTGAATATTCGCTGAATAGACTAATTTCACCAGGATCAGTGAGTATGCCAAGGAGTCGAGAAGAATTTCAATGCCGTGGATGATAAGAAGTTCGGCCGGCAATTGATATGCGAGAATGATGTCGTATGCGTAAACCATGACGAAGTGAGCGGCGGTCAGAGAGAGAATCAACCGGCGGCGGCTTCCCTTCCATAGAATGAAGATCGGAATAGTGAATATCAAAAAAAGCGAGCTTCGCAATAACTGAACGGTGACAATCATTCCCGGCCCCGGAAGAGACAACCCGTGAGCGCCTTCGCTGTAAATATCTGCAACGAAAGGGGAGACGAGCAGTCCGAAAAAGAAATAAACAAGAGGAAATGAGAGTAATGCAGCCGGCAATATCCAGTACCATTCTTTTAACGGTGCAATCTGAAAGAAATCAGTGCTTTTTGCTCCAATACGGAATTTTCATACGGAGATTTGATCAAGGATGCCGCTAAAAGGGATACCAGTAAAACAGGAAAAACGAAAATCATGATCATCAAATCATATCCCTCGTAGCTGGAATAAATCGCGCTTTCGACGGAAACGCTTATGCCGAAACAGGCGTAAAGAAAGCCGAATATTGTTGAAAAACGAGTAATGAATCTCCCGCCGATTTTCATAAACAAAGGAAATACGCCCGCGGTCAACAGGAAGCTGCCGACCAGCAGATAGTACGCTGCCGCGGATTCATCAGCCTGCCGAGGCATGCGAGGCGGGACCACGCCGATTGAATGAAACAACAGCCGGCTAATAACCAGTCCGGATGCGAAGATCAGAGAACACAGAAGAATTCGCAGCAAATAACTTAGAAATAACTTGACCCGGATCACCAAAATTTCCTTCCCCAAAAGCTTGGAAAACATGAGCGCGCGACGCAGGACGAAGAAAAAAAGCCTGAAAAAAATTTAACAGATAATAGCAGAGCATTCAAACAGAAAGGGGATAAAAGAAGTCAATAAAAAAGTCAGCGCCCTTCTGCATTCAGTTTAAATGTCGATGAGTCAGACGGCAAGATCATTTACGGTGAAAGCGCTGCAGAGGAGGGGATTTGTGTGATTCATGTCAATGAAACGAAGTTGTTTAATGAGAGAAAAGTATTACTTATGAGCAAAAACTTTATTTTTTCTTGACAACGCTTGCCTTTTTGGTTAAATTGCCAAATGAGTCTGGAGGAACTATGGATAGCAAAACCAGAGAAAAGTTTGAATCAAGAGCCAGAATAATTAAAGCCATGGGGCATCCGACCCGTCTTTTCATCGTTGATCAACTGTCCAGGAGCGAGCGTTGCGTTTGCGAACTGACGGAAATGATCGGAGCTGATGTGTCCACGGTTTCCAAACATCTCTCCGTTCTTAAAAATGCCGGAATTGTTCAGAATGAAAAACGCGGATCACAGGTGTTTTATAAGCTGACAGTTCCTTGTGTTCTCAATTTTTTTGATTGCGTTGAATCAGTGTTGAAAGCAGGGCTGGAAAAACAGATGGAATTAATGGAATAATTTTTTGCAGGAACAATTGGCTATTTTACCAAAAAAGCATGAATTGAATAAGTAGTGAAAAAGGAGAGTCAGATGGACAAGAGAAAGGAATGGAAAAAACTTTTGTTTATGGTATCAGTTTTTTTAATTTGTTTTTATCTGCCGGTTGGGAAAGACCGTTTTGATAATGCCGTTCTGGAATCGCTTCAACTCGTCAAATGGTATGCTCAGGAACATGTGCTGTTATGTCTGATACCAGCATTTTTTATAGCAGGAGCCATAGCAGTATTCATCAGTCAGTCTTCAGTGATGAAGTATCTTGGAGCTTCAGCAAGCAAGGTTCTAGCGTACGGCACGGCATCGGTATCCGGCAGCATTCTGGCGGTCTGCTCCTGCACCGTTTTGCCGCTGTTTGCGGGGATATACAAGATGGGCGCCGGATTGGGGCCTGCAACGGCTTTTCTGTATTGCGGTCCGGCCATAAACGTTCTGGCAATTCTTCTGACGGCCCGCGTGCTGGGTCCGGCTCTTGGGATAGGAAGAGCAGTCGGGGCGATATTATTCAGTATTGTAATAGGATTGATGATGCACTTCATTTTCCGGAAAGAGGAAGTGGAAAAAGCCGTTCATCAGGCAGCCATGCCGGAACCTGAAGTAAGCCGACCTCTCTGGCAAAATGCGTTTTTTTTCGCTGTAATGATCGGTATTCTAGTATTTGCCAACTGGGGGAAGCCTGATCAATCAACGGGAATATGGTATGCAATATATGCCTCAAAATGGTTCATCACGTCATTTTTTTCAGCGGCGCTGGCGCTAGTGCTCGTGTTATGGTTTCAGTTCAAGCTGCATCATGTTTTAGCCGCAGCAGTTCCTCCTGTATTGTCGGCAATAATTTTCCCTGAGAATCCAATGATTGCCTTTGTCGCGGGGATTATTGCGTTATCCATAATTACAAATTTGAACGAAGGTGAATCTAAAGAATGGTTTTCATCTTCGTGGGAATTTGCCAAACAAATTTTACCTCTCTTATTCTGGGGTGTTCTGGTTGCTGGAGTGCTGTTAGGCAGACCGGGAACAGAGGGGCTTATTCCTTCGGAATGGGTGAGCAGAGCTGTCGGCGGAAATTCTGCGGCAGCCAACCTGTTTGCATCCTTTGCAGGAGCATTCATGTATTTTGCCACTCTGACAGAAGTTCCCATTCTTGAAGGTTTAATCGGCAACGGCATGGGAAATGGTCCCGCTCTGGCACTGCTGCTTGCCGGACCTGCATTATCACTTCCAAACATGCTGGTCATTCATAGTGTGATGGGGACAAAGAAAACCGTTGTATTTGTATTCTTAGTGGTCATTATGGCGACGATAAGCGGATTAATATTTGGATCAATCATTAAATAGGAGGAAATTAGTATGAAGAAAATCCAGATTCTGGGAACAGGTTGTCCCAAGTGTAAAAAAATGGAAGAGGCGGCGGATCAGGCTGCAAAGGAATTAGGCATCGAATACGAACTTCAGAAGGTGACTGACATCACCGACATAATGTCGTTTGGCGTTATGATGACGCCTGCACTGGTTGTAGACGGCGAGGTAAAAGTTGCCGGCAAAGTACCGAAGTACGAAGAACTTAAAAACATGATCAAATAATGGAGGAATGCCGTGAAAAATCAGAATTTTTTAATCCTGTTGATATTTGCTGTAATGATTATTGTGCCTTTTCAGCTTTACGCTGATGAGACGATTACGAAATCCGAAGCTGATAAGCCCGCAAAGATAGACAATTCATCAACGATATCAGTAAAAGCCTATTATTTTCATGGAGCCCGTCGATGTAAAACTTGCCTCGCTCTCGAATCAAATGCGAAGAAAGCGCTGGAAACCTTTTTTCCCGAAGAAATGGACCAGAGAATTATAGCCTGGCAGGCTGTCAATACCGATCAGAAGGAGAATAAGCATTTCGAGAAGGAGTATGATTTGATGTTCAGTTCTCTGATTTTTGCGAAATATAAAGGAGATAAACAGGTTGAGTGGAAAAATTTGCACAAAGTCTGGCAATTAGTCCGGGATGAATCCGCTTTTGAGGAATATGTGCAAAAAGAGATGAAGGCCTATCTGGAGAATTAAATGGACGAATTGATCGTATCCGCATCTTCGGCTTTATGGCTTGGGATACTGACTTCTGTCAGCCCCTGCCCGATGGCGACAAACATCGCGGGGATATCCTATATAGGAAAGCGAATTCAAAGTCCTGCCCTCGTGTTTTTAACCGGTCTTTTGTATACTGCCGGACGGACTGCAGCATATCTTGGTCTGAGCGTATTGCTTGTATCAAGCGTTTTGTCGACACCTGTGCTGGCGAGGTTTGTGCAGCAATACATGAATAAAATCCTTGGTCCGGTATTGATTATTACCGGCTTGTTTCTTCTGGAGGTTCTGAAATTATCGCTGCCGGGATTGAACGTCGGTACGCGAATGCACGAAAAAGCTGATAAATGGGGTATCTGGGGAGCTCTGCCGCTGGGCATTCTCTTTGCTTTGGCATTCTGCCCGGTTTCTGCGGCCCTGTTCTTCGGCAGCTTGCTGCCGCTTGCTTTGAAGAACGGTTCAGGAATAATCATACCTTCTTTGTACGGTATCGGTACGGCATTGCCGGTGTTTGCTTTTGCTGTATTGATCGCTCTGGGCGCCCGCAGCATTGGAAATGTGTTCAACAAAATCACCCAGATAGAAAAATGGGCAAGACGAATAACAGGCATCATATTTATTTGTGTCGGGATATATTTTTGTTTTGTCTATATCTTTTGACTCAGATGAATTTTGTGAGGAGGAAAAGAATATGAGAATGTTGGCAGAGTTTTTCCCGGAGTTTACCGATATGCTCGACTCAATGGATGAGCTTTATGCCGCAAAACGAATGATAGATGAAAAGACATATCAATTTATTTGCTATGCTCTTTCGATAAAATCCCGATCCAAGCCATGCGTACTGAAACATTTCCAGGGAGCGCTGGAGGCAGGAGCCACAGTAAAGGAGTTAGCTTATATCCTGGCGCTCGTTATGCGGGAAGCCGCCGGGGCTGATGATTGCTGGACACAAGATGTTATCGGAGACTGGAAGGAGATTCTCGAGGGTAAAATCAAATGCGAATGTGAAAAATAGATTTGACTCGTTTCTGTATAGAAACTCTCAGCGCCTGTCCCGTATTAAAATTTTATTAAGGAATCAATGAACTTGGCTGCATGAATACATGAAGCATTTCTGCTATGGATTAAGCTGGTCCCATTGGTCTTTGCGCAGCCGCCAGGGGTCGCCGTTGCAGTAATTATACATCAGATTATCGCTGTCTGCAGGTTTATGATGGAGTCCGTTGCCGTGGCCGAGTTCGTGGCAGACGACCTGGGACATATTGCATGTGCCGGTGCATTGACCCACGTGGACATAGCCGTAACGCTGGTTGAAGTTCATGAATCCGCAGGAGCCGTCGCTGGGGTTGTCGACGAAGAAGATATTATGGTCTTTAGTATCGTCTTTGCACTCATCTCTTACAACCTGCATTTCTACCGACATCCAGGTGTTCACGTCAATCTTGCCGTCGAGGTCCAGATCGAAATTGACGGTTTTGGCCGGTAATCGGGTCAATGTCCAGGACCAGACCGCCTGTCCATAGACTTTTTCCAGTTTGGCCGTAATGGCGGCATCGCCGAGGTTCGTACTCATAATGTCCGTTGAGTTGGCGGCGGTATTGCAAATTCCGTCCGCTCCGGTATCTATATCTTCTCCGCTAACGGAGTCGTCGCCGCTGGTCTTGGTATCCCGTTTTCCGTTCGTGCCTTTTCCGACGCATTTTTCGCCCGATTTACCTTTGCCGGAAGCGATTACCTGAACGTCATCTCCGGATTTTGTCGTATTGCAGATTCCATCTGCTCCGGTGTGAATAGTAGTGCCGGAAACGGCATCATCACCGGCCGGCGTGGTATCCAGTGTTCCATTCGTGCCCGCAGTTATGGCGGTCTGGTTCGGTTTGCCCTGTCCTACCGGAATAACCTGAGTGTCGTCGTTATCTTCATGCACCAGCCGCACAGCAAGCGTTTCGGTCAGCTCGTCATAGGCCGCGCCTTTCATTTTACCGGTTGTCGGCCCTGATTCTTTGCCGCCGTTGGCCTGTATTTCTGAAGTTCCTTTGGCTACCCCCGTCAAAGTGACTGTTTGCGGAGAGCCTCCGGCCTGGGTGGGAGAAACCGTGATTTTACCCGTGGCAGTCGATTTAAAAAAGATTTTATTGGCTACGGCGGCAGGCTTGATTTCCGCCGTCACAGGATCATTACCGCCTGTTTTGACTGATTTCCACGGTACGTCGGGATTAGTAAAATCGTCATAACCGTAATCCTGGCTCGTATCCTCCTTGTATTCGGTTTTGACCAGAGCGCCGTCTATCGATTTGCTCGTCGCCTTTTCAGCAGCTACGTCAACCTTGAAAGCGAATAACATCATCAGGAAAACCAGGAATCCGGGAAATACAATGCGGTTCAATGCCTTATGCGCGTTTTTCAATTGTCTCATACTCATCCTAATCCCTCCTTTTATCGGATCAATGTGAACTCGGTCTGTTCCGACATCCACCGGCGCGCCTGGTCGATCTCTGCATCAGAATAACCCGGGCCGACGCTCTCTATCGGAAAATCTTCAATACACTGAGCAAGAAGGTCCAGGGCATACTGGCAGTATCTGATGCCCTTGTCTGTCTCCTTTACCGGCGGCAAACGCTTTCCGCTGTTCAGATATTCCTGGAGAACCGGAATGATCGCGGGACGCCGAATATACGCCAGGTCCCTTAACAACCGGGAAACGCGTAATATATCGTCTGGTTCGGCCTGTACTCGTTCGATACACTGAGTAATGCGTTTTTCAACCCCCATACGCGCATTCGCTAAACCCGCACTCCACGATAAACTGCCGTACCATCTGCCCGCATCAGGACTCACCGCTCCCGGACCGTCTTCGTGAATAAGACCCCGGAAGAGCTCAATCTGATCCGTCATTTGAGCAATTCCAGCCAGCAGAATAAATTCGGAACGCATTGAATTCGACAAGAGCCCCCGTATGGCTTCTTTGGCAGACTCCGTAAAATCGACTTCCCTGAATGAATGAAGATACTCTGCTGCATTCTGCCAAACCAGAAGGCTCTCGTCGGCGCATGCATCAGTCAGTATCTCAACCGCTTTCCGTCTCATTGTTAAATCATCCGCATCCTTCGCCGCTGTCCAGGCAACTCCGATTGCAGTCCAGCGAACTTTTTCGGAAGGATCATCCAGGTAAGGCCCAAGTGACTCCAGGACCTCCAGGTCCGTAGAAGCTTTATCGACTATATTCCGGATATCAATGGAAACGGAATTGCCCTGCTTCGTCTGTTCCATCAATTCCTCCAACCTTTCTGCAGTATCCCCGGCGGATGCCGCAGACCACGGCGTGAAACCGCTAAGCGGAATCAGCGCAGAGACGCAAATGATTAAAACCGGATAAGAAAATTTCATGATGCCGCTTCTCCCAACACCAGAAGACAATGCCTTAAATTTCATCTCACCATCCCTCCCTCTTTCCTGTGGTGATTAATTAATGAGGATCGAGCCTGAAGACATCCTCATTTGCATTAGTGAATAATCAATCCCAAGATTAATGAAAAAACGCCGAATGTCAAGCTTAGTTGCCGTAATCCGCCGCTTCTTTACAGAAAAACGTTTCATTGTTAACATTACGGGTCCCGATTGCATGAGAGGTTGAAAAACGATGAAAGATCACATAGGCAGAGAAGAAGTCACAAGAGAGGGTTATCTTCAGGTTTACACAGGTGATGGTAAAGGCAAGACTACAGCAGCAATCGGATTGGCGATACGAGCTGCCGGGGCCGGTATGAGGGTGCTGTTGGCGCAATTCGTCAAGGGGATGAAATACAGTGAGATCAGTTTGCTGGAGCGGCTTGACGATCTCATCACAGTGAAACAGTATGGTCGGGAATGTTTTATTTACAGGAAGGCTGAGAAAGAAGACGTGGAAGCCGCCCGTTCAGGCCTGCATGAAGTTGAAGCGGCATTAGTAAATGGAATGTATGATCTGGTTATTCTGGATGAAGCATCCATAGCCGTTCATTACGATTTGTTCAATGCCCGGGAATTGCTTCGGGTTATTTCAAAAAGGAAAAAAGAATGCGAAGTGGTGGTAACTGGAAGGAAAGCCCCGCCGGAACTCATTGAAGCCGCCGATCTGGTCACGGAAATGAAGGAGGTAAAGCATTATTATCGCCGGAAAGTCAAAGCCAGGAAGGGCATAGAATGTTGAACGGCAAGGGCTTCGACGGAACTAAGCAGCAGGATCATTAGGAAGATTTGAAAAAATCGGAAGCGTTAATGTAGCTGTTGCTATAAATTAATGACCGTATCCGAATTTCCCCGCTCCTGTCCCTTTCTGACTTCCGAGAATTTCGCTCTTCATCTCGCCGGTCAATGCTTCCCAGAAAACAATGACCGTCAATCGACTTCTTGCATGAGTCGGACTATTTCCCTTTTCAATTCATTTATTGTAAAAGGTTTCGTCAGTTTGCCCGTAAAACCGTATTCGGTATAATTAGCCAGTACCGGACCTGAAGCATATCCGCTGGAGACGATCACTCGCGCTGCAGGGTCCTTTTCGAGAAGCTCCTTGACAGTTTCAGCGCCTCCTTTGCCTCCCGGAACCGTCAGGTCCATGATCACCAGATCATAGGCATCGCCGGACTCTCTTGCGCCATCGTATTTCTTCAGGGCTTCGGAGCCTTCAGCCGCAACGTCTACAGTATGACCCAGGAATTCAAGCATTTCCGAGCCTATGTTTCTGATAATTTCTTCATCATCCATCAGGAGTATATGAAGATTAGAAGAAAGATTCGTCTTTCCATCGGTATCGGGCGTTTCATGAATTTTTTTCGTTTCTGTTTTGCGGGCAGCAGGGAGATATATCGTAAAAACAGAGCCTTCTTCCGGCTTGGATTGGACTTCAATTTTGCCGTTGTGCTGGTCTATGATGCTGTTAACAACGGCCAGGCCTAATCCGTGACCCGTATCTTTCGTACTGAAATAGGGGTCGAAAATTCGATCAATATGCTTAGGCGCAATACCGGTCCCTTGATCGCGGATAGCGATTCGAACAAAATCCCCGGTCGGATCAATCGTTGCGGCCTCCTCCGTCCCGGATAAATTTTGGCCTTCGACCTGCAATATTCCACCGCCGGGCATAGCCTGTTTCGCGTTGACCGTCAGATTCGCAAGCACCTGACCGATTTGTCCTTTATCCGCAATAATGGACCACAATCCATCCTGCAGATTGAATTCAGCCATGACATTGCTGCCGCGAAGATTGAATTCGACGGTATCGCGCACAAGCTTGTCAGTATTGACCGTATCCAGCACAGGAGCGCCGCCTTTTGAGAAGGTGAGTAGTTGTCCAGTCAACCGGCGTGCATCCGCAATCGTTTCGTGCGCTTTACGAAGGTAGTATCCGGCCTGCGAATCTCCGGGCATTTCCATCTGTGCCAGTTCCAGGTTCCCGAAAATAGCCGTCAACAAGTTATTGAAATCGTGCGCGATGCCTCCCGTGACCGTACCCAGCTCCTCAATTTTTTGCATCCGCCGTATTTGTTCATACGCTCTTTTGCGTTCAGTTATATCGACGATGCTTACGATGATTCCACGGGACGGCTCTTCTGGGTCCAATAAGTTTACCCGGGTAAACCCCTCGAAAAATGAACCGTGCTGAGTGCGAAACCGCGCATCAAATTCAATAGGCTGAGAAGCCTTTTGCCTCTGATATGTGATCAGGCCGATGCGGCGGTACTCAGCCTCATCCGCATACAACATCGCTGTGTCTTTGCCCACATAATGACTCTCATCTGTGAATCCGAACATCTTTACCATCGCATCGTTCGCCCAGACTATTTTACGGTCCACCGCATGAGCCAGTCCCACAGAAGAAGCCTGTAATATGTTGCGCATCATCTCCTGGCTTCTTTTCAGCGCTTCCCGTATTTCATATTCATTCGTCACATCCCTGAATACCAGAACTATGCCTGTCAAAGAACCGTCGTCGTCTATTATCGGAGCGCCGGAATCCGCTATCTGATATTCTGCTCCGTCCCTGGCGATGAGCATAGTGTGATTCGCCAGGCCGACAATTTTTCCGGTTTCCAGGACCTTTTTGAACGGGGATTCCAACGTTTCGCCTGTCTTGGAGTTAACGATTTTGAAAACTTCGTCCAGCTCCTTTCCCCGAGCGCTCTCGATATCCCAGCCAGTAAGTCTCGATGCAACAGGATTTATACGTGCTATTTTTCCCTCTATATCTGTCGAGATTACCGCGTCTCCGATTGATGCCAGGGTCGTGCGGAGATTCTCTTCTTTTTCTCTCAGCGACATTTCAGCTCTTTTATGCTCGGTAATGTCCCTTACCGATTCGATCACCCCGGTTATCTTTCCGACGGCATTCCTCATGGGATAAGACGTCAGATAAATCCAACCCTGAGGATTCTTTTCATCCGGATAGGGAACCTCAGAAGCTCTTTTTTCTCCCGTTTCAAGAGTGTAAACAGAAGGACACCATGGACATACGGTTTCTCTGTCCTGATATGCCTGATAACATTTTTTCCCTTCCAGCGGACATTTATGAGCATACATCTCTTCCATCCACTTGTTCACGCGTACTATATTCAGGTCTGAATCAAGCACGCTGAGGCCGTCCTGGATCGCATCGAAGATGTTCTGAAGCAAGACTGTATTTTCCTGTATCGGTTCTTTGTCCGTTTTATTCTCTTTTTCGCTGTTTCTGATTAAATTGCCTTCCGCTCCGTCACCATTCATTGAGATACTCCTGTGACAAAAAATACTATTCAATGATTGATATCAGTCCGGCCGCTTTCACAACAATGCCCCTGGCGCTTGATTTAGTTTGCCTTTCGTCAAATTCAGCTTCAGAGCACATTGCTTTTCTCAATTCGATTACCTCAGCAATCAACTCTTTTTATTATAATAGTCAGTATTCCGATCTTCAATGTCTTTCTCTGTTCGCCTCTGCCGAACTGCATTATGCCTGCGTTAGAGTTCAATCCCTATCGGATTGCTTTTGTCTCAGCCTAATTCAACTTGCTTTGTCGCCTTATTGACTCATATCCAACCGCCATTTAGGCGAACGTTTTTCAAGAAAAGCTTTCATTCCTTCCTGCGCTTCATCAGAAATGCGCATGCGGGCTATGACGTCAGCGGTATGATCATAGGCTGTTTTGAGGTCCATTTCAGGGACTTTGATGAAAAGCTCCTTGCATACCGCTATAGCCCGTGGACCGCATAAACACAGCTCCTTTGCTTTTTCATGCGTGAATTCCAATAATTCGTTATGAGTCACTATGTAATTTATCAGGTTTATTTTCAACGCTTTATCCGGTTTAAAGCGCATGCCGGTTATGAACAGCTCCTTCAATGCGCCCTGGCCCACTTTTTTCATCAAATAGGGCGATATGCAAGCGGGAACCAGGCCTATTCTGACTTCGGAAAGACTGAACCGGGCTTTTTCCGATGCTATCACTATGTCGGAGGCTCCAACGAAACCCATTCCTCCTCCAATGGCAGCGCCGTTTACAGCAGCTATTACAGGTTTTTTCAAGGTGTAGATTTTATGAAATATCTTTGAGATCATGAGGGAATCTTTGAGGTTTTCTTCGTAGGAGTAGTCCACCATTTTTTTCATCCAGTTAAGGTCGGCGCCGGCGGAAAAGGATTTGCCTTGACCCGTGAAAACGACGACGCGGATGTCATCATCGCCGGCATCATTAACGGCGTCGAGTATGTCGACCAGTTCGGACAACATGGCGTCATTGAAGGCGTTGTGGACATCGGGACGATTCAGCCAGATGGTGATGATATGATCCTTCAGTTCATATTTCAGAGTTTCATATGTTTTATTCATTATTTACCTCTCTTTGTTCCGGATTTTATCGATTATTGCTAAAAAGTGAGAGCACGGCGTTGATCAAAAAGTCGCAGCGCCACTCCGTTCCGGCATGCCGAGTAAAAATGAGTTTGTGGAGAGCCGCCTGCTATTTCAAAGTCAGCATTTCTTTACTGGGTTTTTGTGCTCGAACACATTGAAGCGGTAGCCGGGACGAACAAAAAGCGTTTTTTCCAAGTCACGTTATGGACAAGTATCCGCAGATCGCAGCAACATTTTCCGATTTCGCCGGCGGCTTTGTTAAGAGAATCTCTTGCATAGGCGCTTGAACGACATTATTTATTTAACGTCGTAGCATCCGATGTGTCTGGATATGACGAGTCGCAGGATTTCCGAAGTGCCTTCGCCGATTTCCAGGATTTTCTGGTCGCGGTAGAATCTTTCTATGTCGTATTCTTTCATAAGTCCGTAGCCGCCGTGCAGTTGAACGCCGGCATTGACGCATCGGTAAGCGACTTCTGAGCAGTAAAGTTTGGCCATGGATGCGAATTTTTTATATTCTTTTCGACCCTGGTCGCAGAGCCAGGCGGCTTTGTAGAGGAGCATTCTGGCGGCTTCAATTTCGACGTGCATATCTGCTAATTTGAACGAGTTGATCTGGAAAGTGGAGATGTGTTTATTGAACTGTTTTCGTTCTTTAGCGTAGTTCAGGCCCAGTTCAAAAGCGCCTTGAGCGCATCCCAGGCCCATGGCGGCGATGGATAGCCTTCCTCTGTCGAGAGTATCCAGCATTTGATGGAAGCCTTCGCCCTGTTTGCCCAGCATATTTTTTTCGGGCACGCGCACATCGTCAAAGAAGAGTTCGGAAGTAATGGAGGACCTCCAGAGCATTTTATCGTGCAGGGTATTGGCGGTGAATCCTTTTGTGCCGTTATCCACGATAAAGCAGGTATATTCTTTTCTGCCGTCGGGCCTTGTTCCTGTAACAGCTTGAACTGTGACGCCGAGGCAGGCATCGGTGGAGGCGTTGGTGATGAACATTTTGGAGCCGTTGATGACCCATTCGTTACCGTCTTTGACGGCCTTTGTTTTGGTACCGCCTGCGTCGGAGCCTGCGTCCGCTTCTGTCAGGCCGAATCCCCAGACATATTCGCCGGTGCATAACGGCGGCAGGTATTTCTTTTTCTGCTCTTCATTGCCGAAATAATATAATGGGCCAATACCTAAGGAATTATGTGCGGCAACCGTGGCTGCCTGAGAACTGTCTACGCGGGCCAATTCTTCCACCGCAACCATATAAGGAATATAACCGAAACCGCATCCGCCGTATTCCTCCGTAACGCCGAATCCGAACAGTCCCAATTCGCCCATCTGCCTGGTGATTTCCGGAGAAAATTCCTCCTTTTCATCCAGTTCCCGCGCTTTGGGTCTTATGACCTCTTCAGCGAATTTTCTGACTGTTTCCCTCATAATTAATGCATCTTCCGACAAATCAAAATTCAAAGCCATTATTTCCTCCTCGTTTCAGCATGCTGCAAGTCGTCAGTCGATAATCGCCCGCAAATGAGACGGATTAAACGTCGCTTTGCGAGAATATTAAAAGTGTTATTCAATAACGAATAACGGTTCGCCTAATTTAACTTCCTGTGAATCTTCCACAAAGATTTTCTTTATTTTGCCTCTCTCTGAATTATCCGTTCCCTGAAAAATGATATGGTTGAATGTTTTCATCACTTCGATCAAGCCGAGCGCCTTTCCTTTTTCTATTTCCTGTCCGACCGAAACGAAAGGGGGAGCATCAGGAGAGGGTTTGGCGTAGAAAACGCCAGTGGTGAAAGCCGTCACCACGAACCCTTCTTCATGAATGTCGGATTCCGTCTCTTGACTATCGATTTCTGCATCCTGAAAGGTTTCTCCCTTGCGGAGCAGGGCTTTTTCCGTGTTAAGCCGGAAAAGTTCCTGGCCGTATTCAACGGGAATGACCAGATCGGCCTTTTCATTGGCGTTAACTTCGCCGGAGATATTGGAAGGCAGGTGCAGGTCATAGTACGTGTTAAGAATTTTAATTTTTCCGGCGAAAGCGCCGCCGGTGAGGAACGAATGATTTCCGGGTCTTTCAGAATAGTATCCGACGCCGGGCGCTAAAACAATATGCCTCTCTTCATTTTTATCCAAAAGAACTTCCATTTTGCGTTCAGCAGTCATATCAACCTCCCTGGCTTCCGGATAAAGCCTCAATATCATGCAGGGACCAAATACGCGGGTTTTTGACCCTGCGGTAACCTGTCGCCTGATAAGACATTTCGATCATCGTTTCCAGGTAAGGGCGCAGCTCGTGCAGCAAAATAATTTCATCGCTGTCCAACTGCCGAGCTGAAAGAATGGGGTCCATATCCTTGGTTATGCGCCTTTCGACTTCTTCCATACCCTTTTTAACGGCCTGTCGCTCCTGTTCGTTTTCAGCAATAATATTAAAATCGTCGTCGAGTCTCGTTCTGTAAGCGCCGATAGCGAGCGTTCTTCCTTCCATGACGGCGAGTCGTGAAAGGGGTGTGGAGAGTTGGACGATGGGTTCGTATGGTCTGCCGTTCATGGCGTAATATCCGGCTCCTGAAGCTTTTCGAAGGAGGACGGTAATGACCGGCACGGTATTGGTGGAATTGGTGTAAAGGAGATTGGAGCCCCAACCGAGGAGGCCGGTTTTTTCAGCTTCGGGACCGATGTCGAAACCGGCAATATCCTGAAGCCAGATAATGGGAACGCCGTCGCTGTTGCAAGCCCTGGCGAAAGTGGTTATCTTGGCGATGCCGTCCCTGTAAAGCAATCCACCGGACCGTTTTTCGCCCCGATGGATGGTGTGTTCGGTCAAATTCTGGTTGTTCGTTATAAAACCGGCGTAAAGTCCGTTGATTTTTCCTATGCCGGTGATAATTTCCTTGCCCCTGTCCGGAAACAATTCCCAGAAAAGCGAATTGTCCGTCAGCCTGGCGATGACCTGCCTGGAATCATAGGTGACCCTGTAATCCGAAGGGAATATACCCTCTATCTCTTCCGGATCATAAAGTGGCGGAGCCGGTTCCTGTCCGTAGCAGTAATACTCGATCCCTGAAGAGGGCAGTTTGGCGATTTCTTCACGAATTTTCGTCAGGCAGGTTTCGTCGTCAGGAGCCCTGTGGTCGGCGCAATTGGAAATATTAACGTGGATGTCGGGTCCTCCGATCGTCAGCGAGGTTATTTTCTGACTTTTTCCTCCTTTGACGAGAGCCGCTCCGGCGATCACCATGTAGGCCTGTTCGGTCATATAGACCACATCGCTTATGATCGGCATATAACCGCCGCCGGCAATGCAGTCTCCGAAAACGCCGGCTATTTGGGGTACCTGTTGAGCGCTCAGCAACGCGTTCATTTTAAAAATATAACCCGCTCCCGTTTTCCCGGCGAAAGTCCTGGATTGTTCCGGAAGGTAAAGTCCGCTGCAATCGATAAGATAGACGACGGGAATTCGCAGACGCAGCGCAATTTCCTGCGCTCTTTCAATTTTTTCCGGGGTAAGCGGCCACCAGGAACCGGAAGCGACTGTATTATCGTTAGCTATGACGACTACGTACCTGTTCTGAATCTTAACGAATGCCGTGATCACGCCGGCGCCCGGCGCCTTGCGTCTGGCGCTTCCTTCGCCGAATTCGATGCCGAAATTGACGAACGTGCCTATGGGGAAGACCCTGCTGCCGGCATCCTTTAATAATTCTATCCGTTCCCAGGTGGTGAGTTTGCCCTTTTTATGCACGCGGTCGACATATTTTTGTCCCCAGCCGGCCCTCACTTCAGCTCGTTTCTCCAGATATCCCTCATTCAATTTCTTCATATGGTCCATGTTTTTAGTGAATTCCCGCGTATCCATAAAGTTCTCTACAGGAGAACCGATACGTTCCAACAACACTTTGGCCATTTATTAATCCTCCATTTCCGCAGTTTATTCTATGATGTCGCTGAGAGAATTATTATGGTATTCGCCTTCTCTGAAAATTTTTGAATTGAGTATCTCCAGGTGGAGCGGTATGGTGGTTTTGATTCCTGTGATCTTAAAGCGATTCAATGCGTTGATCATGGTCCTGATGGCGTGGGTCCTGTCTTCACCATGCGCAATAATTTTGCATATCATTGAATCGTAGAATGTGGGTATTTCATAACCCGCTTTGACATGCGTATCGAGTCTTATTTTACCTGGTCCCTCCTGCAACGGAGGATTAAAGGTTTCTATAACGCCGGGCGACGGAGCGAAATTATTCTCCGGGTCCTCGGCATTAATGCGGCATTCAATGGCATGACCGCTGAAACCAACTTCTTCCTGTTTTATCGAAAGAGGATGTCCTGCAGCAATTTTTATCTGTTCAGCAACGATGTCGAAGCCGGTAATCATTTCCGTCACCGGATGTTCCACCTGCAGGCGTGTGTTCATTTCCATAAAGTAAAGGTTTTTGTCCTGATCCATGAGGAATTCGACCGTGCCGGCGTTGCGATAACCGATTTTATTTACGGCTTCAGCAACCAGGTTTCCCATTGAGTGTCGCTGTTCCGCGTCCACTGCTGGAGAAGGCGATTCTTCGATCAGTTTTTGATTTTTTCTTTGGATAGAGCATTCTCTTTCGCCCAGGTGTATGGAATTGCCGTAATCATCCGATAGAACCTGGAATTCGATATGCCTGCCTTTCAAAATCAATTTTTCCAGGTAAAGGTCGCCGCTTCCGAAGGCTTTTTCCGCTTCAATTTTAGCCTGATCGTAAAAAGTTTTCAGTTCGTCGTCATTATAGCAGGGCCTTATTCCTTTACCGCCGCCGCCGGCCGTCGCTTTCAGCAATACCGGATAGTTCAGTCGATTCGCCAGCTCCAGCGCCTGCTCCACACTTTTGATATTGCCTTCCGATCCCGGAATAGTCGGCAATCCCGCCTGTTTTACGGTCTGTTTTGCTTCCGATTTGTTGCCCATAAGCCGGATGGCGCCGGAAGGAGGGCCGATGAATGTCAATTTCTGCTGCCGGCACATATAGGCGAATAAAGGGTCTTCAGCCATGAAGCCGAAACCGGGATGCACCGCCTGACATTCATGATTGATTCCGGCCTGAAGAATGGCTTCTTTGTTAAGGTAACTGCGACTGCTGGGTCCCGGACCTATCCATACTTTGCGGTCCGCTTCGTTAAGGTGAGGAGAGTCTTTATCCGCGGTGGAGTAAACAGCAGCAGTTTCTATTCCCAACTTTCTGCACGCGTCGATGATGCGCAGCGCCACCTCGCCGCGATTGGCGATTAATATTCGTTTGAACATTTTGGCTATACCTCGTTTAAAAAAGAGTCACCGCAGAGTCCGCAGAGTCCTCCCTTACAGCCTGCTGCATGAAAAACTCAACGTTCTCCGCGGCGAGCGCTTTACAGAATAAAAACGTTCATTTCAGGGCCGGGGCTCAATTCAGAGTCCCACGTCCGGCACAAATTTGAATCCGTACATAATCATTCCGCTTGTGCCTTCTTCATTGATGCGACGGAATTGGGCCGTCATACGGTCCCCAATTTTCAAATCTTCCGGATCGCAGTCGGTTATTTGAGCCATCACTCGGATGCCTTCATCCAGTTCAACGATGCCGACGGCAAAGGGCGCCAGATCGCCGAACCCCATGGGCGCTACTCGAATGATGGTATACGTGGCCAGATGACCTTTGCCCGACAGTTTGACGGTATCGAACTCACGGGACCGACATTCCGGGCATACAAGCCGCGCCGGAAGATGGATATTACCGCATTTGACGCATTTGCCCGCTTCCATTCTATAACGTTCAGGGGTTTCCCTCCAGTGCCTCGCTACATGATGTCCCATTATCGCGCCTCCAGGATGTGAGTGATTGAACTGGCGCCGGAGCCGCCCATATTTTGCGTCAGGGCTATGCCGGCGTTTTTGATTTGTCGTTGTCCCGCTTCACCCCGCAACTGGTTGACGGCTTCAACCACCTGCGCCACGCCCGTGGCGCCTACGGGATGCCCCTTGGCTTTCAGACCCCCGGAAGGATTCACAGGAAAATCACCGTCCAACGCCGTCAGGCCGTCCATAACTGCAGGGCCTCCCTGACCGGGTTCAACTATTCCCAAAGCTTCCATGATCATTATCTCGGCAATCGTAAAGCAATCATGAACCTCGGCAAAGTCAACATCCTTAATCGATTTGTCGGCCATCTGCAACGCCCTCTCAACAGAAACCTTAACCGATTCCAACTGAGCCAGGTTCTTCCTCTGGCATAAAGCTATGGTATCGGTCGCATTGCCTATTCCCGTAATGACCGCATAAGGTTTGTTCAGTTTTTTCGCCTGTTCCTCTGTCGTGAGCAACACTGCTGCAGCGCCGTCTGTGATCGGCGAGCAGTGAAAAAGGCGTACGGGGTCCGCTATCATTGTGGAATTCATGACGTTTTCCAGCGTTACCTTGAAAGGATATTGAGCATTAGGATTCATGCTGCCGTTATGATGATTTTTGACCGCTACCTGAGACATTTGTTCCAGGGTAGTGCCGTATTGATGCATATGAGCGTTGGCCATCATGGCGTAGAGTCCCGGGAAGGTGACGCCGTGAAAGGCTTCGTAATCCTGATCGGATGCGGAGGCCAAACCGAATGTGGCTTCACCGCCGTCAACATCCGTCATCTTTTCCACCCCGACTGCCAGGACAGTTTCCGCCAGGCCGGAAGCTATCTCCATGTATGCCGTTTTTACCGCAAGACCACCGGATGCGCATGCTGATTCAACTCTCGTCGAAGGCACGAATCGCTGCCCCATATAGTCCGCCACCATTGAAGCCAGATGCTCCTGAGCGTTAAATAACCCGCTTGACATGCAACCGACCGTGATCGCATCCAACTTGTCCGCTTCAGCATCATCCAGACACTTCAGGGCCGCTTCTACCGCCAAATCACGCAGAGATTTTTCCCATAACTCTCCCCACTTCATAATTCCTATGCCGATTACTGCTACATCTTGCATGAGATTCACCTCCTATTCCGGTTTCCGTATTTTGCGCCTGAATTTGGCGTAGGTTCCATATTGAATGTAAATCTTATGCTCATCCAACTGCTTCCGCGTCCTCGGAGCCGCATCGCGCACCTTCGTCAAACGGTCTGTCGTTCGAAATACAAAAGCATCGCTGCCGGCTCCCGATCCGTAAGAACACAACAATATCATCTGACCGGGCTGGGCTTCGTCCAGAGTGGCCGCCAGCCCCATGGGCGACGAGCCTGAATAGGTGTTGCCTAAGTAAGGACATAATAATCCGTATTTATATTGCGGTTCTTTGAATCCTAAACGTTTGGCGGCATTCGCAGGAAATTTGCCGTTGGGCTGATGAAATATCACATAATCAAAATCTTCCGGCTTCATTCCTACCTTCTCCAACATGCCTTTCGTCGCTCCGTCAATGTGCTTCTCATAAGCCGGTTTGCCCGTGAAACGCCCTCCATGCTCAGGATAATGCGCATGCTCGCGGCGCCAGAAATCCGGAGTATCAGTCATATAGCAATGAGTATCAATCAGTTCGGCGATCACATTCTCGCGGCCCATTATGAAAGCCGCCGCTCCTGCTGCAGCAGAATACTCCAGTGCATCTCCCGGCGCTCCCTGAGACGTGTCCGCTCCGATGCCCAGCGCGTACTCGACTGTGCCTGCTTTGACCAGATTAAGAGCGATGAACATCCCTTCCGTCCCTGCCTTGCAGGCGAATTCCAAATCCGCCGTGTGAACGTAAGGACAAGCGCCCAGGGCCTCTGATACTACTGTGCCGGTCGGTTTGACCGCATAAGGATGCGATTCGCTGCCCACATATACGGCCCCTATCTTCGCAGCATCAATACCGGCGCGCCTTACCGCATTGCGAGCGGCATTGACCGACAATGTCAGACAATCTTCATCCGGCGCAGGTACCGATTTCTCAATCAGATTCAATCCGCGCTTATAGGCCGGCGCATCAGTCCCCCAGACTTTCGCTATCTCTTCTACCTTGATCCGGTACCGGGGAATATGAGTTCCGTATCCGACAATTCCTATCATTCAAACCTCCTTTTTCCTCTTTGTGCCTTCTGTGTAACTCTGGAATTTTGGGAATACACTCTATTCCGGCTTTCCAGCATTACGGACTTTTAATCCGGCCCAGTTTACAGAAAAATGAAGAATTAATCAAATGCCGCTTACCACTTTTCCAGTCTGACGAATATCAAGTTGCTTCCGGATGCCGGATATCCTGCCCTGTTGGGTTTGCGACGGACGCTGATCCCTTTCCGATGCCTGATGCCGTGCGGCGGATGCTGATCGCCGGACGACGGATTGCGCTGGAATATTTATGACTTTGGTGCAGGGCTTTAAACGGGAATCTGAATCTTTGATTGCAGCTTCAGGGGATGAGTATGGACTGGCGAAGAGACGATATTCAGATGTTGCGGAGAACTATTTCCTATCTCTTCCGTTCAACCGTGGCGCTCATCATTTTCAGAATGAAGAGGGCGAAGAACGCTCAGGTTTAAAAATATCACCGTCGATAAGAGGACAATGACCAGCGCTATTGCTTCGTATCCCAGGTTGGGGACCGGTAAAGACACAGCGGTCGGGGTTGGAGAAGGGGTCGGGATAGGAGTCCTGGTGGGAGTGGGCGGGGGCGGACCTACAGCCGGGTAATCTCCGGGAGGTTTACTTTTGATCTGCTGTTGAACTATCACGGAGTCGATAATGATATCCTGGGTCGCCAGGTATAAATCATCAAAGGGAATGGGATTAATAGCTTATTGCAGGCGTTCGTCCATGATGCCTTTATGCAATGAGACGCGACAGGCATTTTTTTCTGAACTGCACTTATCGCTCCGGCTTGAAGTTCCTGCGTAGCCTGCAATCATGTCAGACGGCAAATCCCCGGTCATGGCATCCAGAAAACCGATTTCGAAACATGAGGGTGAATTCGGCAGCAGATAACGGAATTGAGGAAGTATCGTTATTCCCGCAAGATTGAAAAACGCATAAAAATTCTTTAATTCCGGGTCATCGGTCTCCGTCAGTATAAAAACGTCGAAAGCAGGATCGAAAACCGGTATGAAGAACGGCGCCACTTGGATGTCTAGGGTTCTGAATCCCAAATCGGCATAGCCGTGTAACAGAGGTGGAGCGGAAAAATCGCCGGTATTGCGAAAAAAATAAATAACCTCGTCTGATGCTGCTATAAAATCGGTGTAATATGAATAATTGTAGAGGGGACCGAGCGCTATTTCAGTGATCTGATGCCCCATTTCATAGACTGGGAGATCGTGAAGTGATATGGCGGCGTTTTCCAACTCGATGAAACCGGCGTTTTTATTCGAATTTCTTCCAACATGCTGGAGCGAATAATAAAATCGAATGTTTTTATGTTCTTCCGGAGGCAGTGAAGCATCAGACTCAAATGCGGCCATCAAATCGTCCGTATTTTGACCGAACCAGGGATTAAAAAAGTTTTCACAAGCGATCTGGATCAGGCGACAGTCTTCGATGACGAAAGAGTAATCCTCCATTTTTTCCCCGAGGGCGAAAGAAGCGGATTCTTCGGGATCGGGGGGCATGAGTTCAATGTCATAGGTAACGATAGCGCATCGGTAATCCTGCGGATCAACGGGATTCATAGCCAGGATAAGTTCTTTTTTTCCGTTTCCGTCAGGATCGGATGGTCCGTCGACGTCCCCGGCTGCAATGGAAACGATTGAGGCCGGAGTAAATTCTCCCGGAACGTCGTCATCAGGGATGTGAGAGGTGATGAAGGCGGCCCTGTTTAATTCCTGATGGTTGTTGACGTATATTAAACCTTCTTCAGCCGAAGCATCCCGACGTTCAAACAGGTATAAATTGTAATGAGGTTCTTGAGCCGTGCCCGGATCGGATTCATCTGTGGCGACGATGAGGTCGAGATGATAAGGATCGGAAGCGTTATCCATCAAGGGCGCAGTCGCGAGTTGAACGATTCGGCCGAAGCAGGGCGGAGACAACACAGGGGCAGGTTGAGCCTCGCCGGAAAGCAGCAGTCTTCCCGGAGTCTGCCATCGTCCATCCTGCTCCGGTTCGCAATAATATGTGTTGCAAATCATAAATACTCTGACCTCATCGCAGTCAAGCGACTCGTTATGCGACGCAAAAGCCGCCTCCGCAAGAAGAGAACAGGGAAGAGGATTCGCAGCAGGCGTAGGAGAATGCGCCGGTGTGTGCGACGGCGTAACTGTCGCTCGATTGGATTTCGTATTGAAAATATGAGGTGCGTGATCAACAGTTCCTTGAACTGCAGGCGAGAATGACTCTATCGAACACATTAAAAAACACAGTATGAAAAATAAAAGGCATGACCTTAAATTCACAATGACTCCCCTCATCCGCTCGCCTCCTTACAGAACCGATGATCGTATGATTTTTACATCTTCCAGTTTAATATCAATTATTGCGCTGGGTCAATAAAAACTGAAAAAAATGGGACTGATCAACCCGGGGTTACACTTCTTTCATAACTTTTAGCTGTTTGCTTCAGTAATCGGGGTCGAGGTCGGTATCGGAATCGCAATCGAAACAAAATGATGGGATATTCTGTAGAATTTTAACCTCAAAAGATGCATTTCTGATCAATGACAAAAAAATAAATCATTACCGATTCGACAACCGTCTTGCATTTTTCCCTTCGTTTCATTTACGATTTTTCATCAGAAATCAACCACGAATCACCTGAATCACACGAATAAGAGGGACGATATTGACGTAAATCGCACTTCGTCCGGGTTTTATACAGAACGAATATCCGGGAAAGAGTTTATCCATAGTGAGGGCGCCGGTACGAACCCGGAAACCACAAAACATGTCAAAGGAGACAAATAATTATTCAAGTTCATCCGTCAAATACTACAGCGAAGTTTATCGCCCGCCCTGACCTTTCCGACGACCCCTCTTTTTTCGCGTGAATTCGTGAAATTTCGCGGATCAAAAAAATCCGCTCCTGCATCGGCAAATCATTAAAACGTTTCCTGAAAATCATTATCCGCAAATTCACGCCAATTTACGCGAAAAGAGAAGAGCATAAAGATTAGATTTTAAGGTTGGCGGCGCCGTTACGGGTCAAGAGTTCAATATCACCTTATTGAATTGGGGACTGGTCAAGCCGGGGTTACACTTCTTTCAAGACTTTTGACAATTTGTTTCGGTGATCGGGGGTCGGTAGCGGTATCGCAATCGGAATAGGTGATTGCAAGGAAATTTGTTTTGTCTTTATAATATTTTCAAGGCTACTTAGTTTTTGTCCATAAACGGCGAATTTTCCCCAGCACTGCGTCAGGCTGCGGATTTACTCAGTCAACGTATATGCATTACCCCTGCCTCGCAAATCCTTGCCTTCCTTGCCTTAAGAAAAATTCACCCGTTTATGGATCAAAAACCCAAGTGGCTGTCCAACA
>CAZUFC010000054.1:0-54030 GCA_964619725.1 uncultured bacterium
TGTGGGTCGGGCTCAAGGTCGGCGAAAGCGTCAACGTCGGGGACTGCGTCGGCGTCTCCGTCGGACTGTAGGTCGGGCTCAAGGTCGGCGAAAGCGTCAACGTCGGGGACAATGTCGGCGTTTCAGTCGGACTGTGGGTCGGGCTCAAGGTCGGCGAAAGCGTCAACGTCGGGGACTGCGTCGGCGTCTCCGTCGGACTGTCGGTCGGACTCAAGGTCGGACTTAACGTCGGACTCAGCGTCGGCGTTTTCGTCGGCGTCAAGGTCGGGCTTAAGGTCGGCGTTTCTGTAGGTGTTTCGGTCGGCGTTATCGTCGGCGAAAAAGTCTCTGTCGGCGCCGCTGTCGGAGTCGAATAGCCCGTTTCACTCCCGAAACTGCTCCAGGACGGTTCCGGATTCCTGTAACGCGATATCCTGAAATCATCATATCTGATCGCTCCCTGCCTGATACGAAAACGAACCGTTTTCAACGTCAACGTCGTCGTGTCGCTGGTCGGCGATATCTCTCCATATGTGCTGCCGTCCCGCACAATCTTCATATACTCATCATCCATATAAAAATCCAGAGTATACCAATGGTTAGTCGTTCCCGTCGGTTTGTCTTTAAAAACAGAATCCGTCGTTGTACCCTGGACTCTCTTCCTCATCACCTCACTGTCGCCCGAAGTAGTATAATAATTTCCTCCATAAAAATATTCGTCATCATCTCCGTTCGTTTCCCATAAAATCGTATTGAACGTAGCTCCTTCCACTACAGAACTGTAAACATTGTAAGTATAATGAAAATATAATCCTGTATCATTAAAAGCATTCTCCGGAAAATACATGTATCTCACCTGGTTGTCGCTCGACGCGTTCAAATAACCCCACTCGTTTGATGAATCATAATTGTGATTCCCTGTGTAAACGCCTAAATTCGAAGAAAAATCATCAAACCATAAAAATGTCTCCGAAGCATCACTCGCGCTGCTCGCCCCAGAATTCCCGTAATACATCAATATCTCATCGTCGCTCTCCGCGTCAGATGAAACTTCAACCCATATCTCCGCATTATCCCCGTTCGTTTTCTCCTCAATCCAATAATCCAAAGTCGTAGAATTGTCCACGTCCACAAAACGAATATCCGAAAAATCAGTGTTGCAGTGTCCATGACAATGAACATCATAACTCGATCCATTCGAATCATAGCCCACCACGATTTTCATCTGATAATCATTCACCGAATTGCTTATATTGCAACTCTTGTAATATCCCCAGCTCGAATTCCACCAATAACCGTCACGGTCATTCCCGAAACTCCGTATCGGTTCCCTTATGCCGCCCTTAAGACTCCCTGTGATTACCATAGACAAAAACGCGGCCATGATGATCCAAAATTTCTTTTTACCGGTGCATGAGAATGCAAAAGAGCGATTCTCATCCTTTCTCCCTGCAATTGTCCGAAAGCTTTGTTTCAGGACTCTCCGAAAAAACGCATGATCTCTCATCTTGAAGCTTCTTCTCCCGTTTTTCTAATATTTTAAATTTTTATATATTAAAAATGCGAATGATCTTCTCAACCATCCCTTTGTGAGGAGACCTCACTTTCGTAATAATCATTATATTAACGATCAATATAAATGCAAATGCCGCTGCCCCTTCAAACAATATCAGGCATCTATCCTAATGAAATCGCGGGACTGGTCAAACCGGGGGAACACTTCTTCCATAACTTTTTACAGTTTATTTCAGTAATCGGGGTCGGGATCGGGATCGCAATCGAAACAAAATGATGGTAATTCTGTCGAATTGTAACCTTAAAAGACGCACTTTTGATCAATGCCAAAAATTGATCTCAATGAACTTACGATGGAAGCATCTTATGCTCAGCGCCTGTCCAGCATCACGTTTTATATGGACAACGGGACGCTGGACAGGCGTTTCGAGTTGCCGAAATTTTCGCGGACAGTCGCTAGCCTAAAACCTGGAGCAATTTATATACCGCCAGGGTGAAAAGCAGGAAGCTGATCAACGTTACGACATAAGCCGTCTTCGTTGTAGGTTCAGCTTTCAGCGCCGGATTATTTTTCTTTTCTTCCGCTTCTATTTCTTCCTTTTCTTTATCCGTCAGAAGCTCTGGTTTACTTTCGTAAACGCGTCCGTAATAGCTCAGCGACGTTGTATTGTTTATCCCAAAAGCGTTAAAGAAGAAAAATGAAGCCAGGAAAAAGGCGAGCATGAGTTTCCATTCAGCGCCCTGAGCGAATAAAACGATGGATGTTATGAGACCGGCGACAGCGATAAGGGTCATAATGATACCTATCCAGAGTATCGCCTGGTGTCTTCTGGCTTTTGTCAACTCCTGCGTCATAATTTATTTCTCCTCCATATAAACTTCGATTAAGTTTTGGCGGTTTTTGTATCCATGATCAAAAATCGCTTCACAAGAGCCGTCGAGTTAACTTATCAAACCTCTCTGATAACCTCTCAGGAATCTGGAAAGGGTTTTGGGTTCGGCGTATTTGAAGAAATCGCGATTGACGTCGGTGAAATTTTTTCCCTTAAAGATCAGTTGATCGATCAGTTCGTAAGTCTTCTCGTCGGTAATCAAATTGTCCATGTTCGCGGATGCGATTTCAGCGGCCAGCTTCGAACGGCGATCGCATATTTCTCTGACTCTGTTGCTGACGTTTTTTTCCTTGCCGTTAAAATAAATTATTTTGGGATAACCGCAAACGCCTGCAGTTTGTCTGAAGGCAAAGTTCAACCCTTTGAGCAGTGCGATGAGCCCGTCGACGCGATCTACGGAATCCCGACGCTCCATAATTGATCTGGTATCGGCGAAACGGCTGAACTGCAGTTCGCATGTATCGCGTCCTGAACCCTGCGCCAGAAAAATTTCATGAACTTCTTCACAAACGGGCCAACGTTCCGTCATATAAAATATCTTAAAGCCGCATTCCGGTCTGTATCCCGCCAGAACCTGGGAATTCCCGTATATTCCTTTAACTTCCTGGGGAGCTCCTTTATTCGTAATCAGATTGACGGCTTCTTCGATCACTTTGTCGTCTTTTATAGTTATTTCCCGATCTTTGCTGGAATATTTTCCTTCCACCAGGTCATTCGCCCTGAATCCGAACTGGCCGACGAGATAATCGTCTATGTGTTCTCTTTTTATCCTGGTGCAAACGTCCTGAGCTATCTGAGCGAGTTCGGCCAGGGTTTTAAATTTTTCAGGGACCGCACACAGCTTTTTCTTTTCCGCAGAATAAAGCCGAGTGTATTCCTTTTCCACCTGAACGATGAATTCATCGCCGACACTGGAGCTTCCGGTCTGCCCCATAAACATCCAGGTCTGTTGTTCTTCGCCGAGTTCGCGGTTCGTGACCTGTCTGATTTTTTCGGGCGTAAAAAATACCACCCATTCGGGATTCCAATACCGAACTTCATCACATATCATCAAACCTTCATCATGATTCAATCTTAATGCATTTATCGAAGTCATTCGGATTTCCTCCCCTTTCCCTGCTTTTTCGTTTCCGTGCCTTTTGCGTCCATCTCCTCCATTATCTCAGGAATTTCTTTTTCCTTGTAATTTCTCAACAGTAAATCCAATGCCATCGAATCCTTTGCCGAATCAAAGAATTTCGCTTCAGTCTTTTCCACATCCGCCATTTTTAAAACTAATTCCTCCAGAAGCTTGATCATCTTATCCTCAGCGATCATACCCGCCATCTGGGCTCTGACTATTTCGACGCAAAGCCTGGAACGGGAATCAATATATTCTCTGCAGCGCAAATCATGCGTCCCGGCGCCTCCGTCCAGCAGAATAAAAGGAAAATTACCTCCAATTTCTTTGAAATGCTGCGATGCCAATATGCTTGCCTTTATCAGCTCCACCAACCCCTCTATCGTCGAATAGCCCTTTTTCCTCAGGGGCAGATGCTTCTGGTTGAAGTCCATGCCGAAAGACATGCCTACCGCATATTTGCCCGCTCCAATGCTTTCGAAACCCTCATGCACATAACCCCGGATCGAATTTTCAATCGACAGATGATAACAGCCTATCCCGTCACGAGAATCATGCCCGAATATGACCGCCTTGCTGTCATACACAGCCTTCAACAAAGCATCTTTAGTCTTTACCGAAGCTATCTGTCTGGCTTCATCTTTGATCTTTTGAGTATTAATCGAAACCTTTTTGCCCTTGTGGTCGAAGTATCCCTGGTTCAGTTCGTCCGTGTCGAATCCATAATAAAATTTCAACTTCTGATCGACGCGTCGCCTTACCGCTTCCTGCAGCTTATCGAAAGCTATCCGCGCCACATCCTCGATCGTCGACGGCGCCGGCGTCTCCCCGTTCTCACCTCTCAATATTCGTCCCAGTTCTTCCCGCGTATCCCTGACCGTCTCATGATGAATTGAAGGATATCCCACGCCGCCGTAAATGATCTCCAGATTCCAGGCTTCGCTCATCTTCTCGTCCGTTATTATACTTAAACTGTCGGCGTGATATCTTCTGCGAAAAAAAACAGTCCAGTACTCCTCATCGGCAATAATCGCTCCCTTATCCCGATCAAAACGCAAGATATTGACCAACGACATCTTTTAAAATCCTCCTGTAATTTTGTGACCTGTAAGTTCACCTAATAGCGTAAATTCTGTAAAATTACGAAAAACTTCGCTATTTTGTTTTCCATTCGTCCTCATCATCTCTTTCGTCTTTGAATCTTCCCCGGCGTCAGCGCAAAACCGTCCGCTAGCTCTCCTGTTCGCGGTTTTGCGAGGTAATTCGTATCAACGCTTTCCTGTAGTGATCAAATGTTTTATCATCAAAGAGCACGAACACAATTTCTTTCAATTTCGTCTCAACGCCTTTTATATATGCCGTAACGGTTTTCATCGCCGTCTCCGCCGCTTTATCCGCCGGGTATCCGTATATTCCCGTGCTGATGCTCGGAAACGCTATCGATTTACAATCATGTTTATCCGCCAGTTCCAGGCTTGTCCTGTAAGCCCCGGCCAGCTTTTCTTCCTCCTCACGCGTCCCTCCGCTCCATACCGGACCGACAGCGTGTATCACATGCCTGGCCGGTAAATTACCCGCTCCCGTTATAACGGCGCTTCCCGTCGGACACATGCCTATCTCCCGGCACTCATCCAGCAACCTGGGACCGGCTTTTTTGTGTATCGCTCCGTCTACGCCGCCGCCGCCCCGCAAACCGGAATTGGCGGCAGTGACTATAGCGTCGGTCTTCTGATCCGTGATATCACCCTGCACCAGCTTCACGACGGTACTACCGATCTTCTTTTCCATTTCGCAACCTTCCTTCGCATCCTTACTTAACAAGATTATACAAAGATTTAATCTTTTCCGTAAAATCTTCCCGAGGATCGAATCCCGTTCCTTTATATCGAACTCTACCCTTCTTATCCAGTACTATCATGCTCGGAATTCCCTGCAACTGAAACTTCACCATAGCTTCTGAACTGTGAGCCAAAGGCAGATCAAGCGATTTCTTACTCATAAAATCTTTTATCTTAAGCTTCACGCTCTCCCGGTCTACGCTCAACGCCAGAAATTCTATATCACCCTTCGATTTCAACTTCTCATAAGCCTCTTCAAACTTGGGCAACTCTATATGACAGGGTTTGCACCAGGTCGCCCACATATTCAAAAAGAGCACTTTGCCCTTGTAATCACTCAATTTCTTTTTCGTTTTGCCGTCAAGCATGTCCAGCGTCACACGCGGAGGTTCCTCATCAATAAGACTATCTTTTAAAACCTGGAGCTTCTGCTCTTCCAGCGCCTTCTCCGCATCACTTACCGCTTCGTCAAATCCTGCTTCATTTCCCCCGTGCGCCGATTTATAAACTTCCCTTAAAAAAGCTTCTCTTTCTTCCGTTAAATCTTCCTTCGGAGCGAGCAACAACTTGCCTGTCTTCCAGGCGTCTTCATAACGGTCCATCTCATGATAAAGCCTGGCCAGCTTCATTCGCAATTCAGGAATATGCGAGAAATCCTCCATTAATTCTTCCAGAATTTCGAGCGCTTTCTGATTTTCTCCCTGCTTCATATAGACAAGCGACAGAGTGTCTTTTATCTGGGCCAGTCTCTGAGCTTTTATGGCTTCAAACTGACCGGCGTCCATACCCGCTCCGCCGGAAGACTGCAGATTCCCGATCATCTCAACGGCTTTTTTCGCCATCTTTTCAGCCCTGTCCAGCCTGATTTCGGTTTCCGCCAGTTTGTAAGCCAGTATATTCAAAAAATCGGGACTCCTGTTCTCCATTTCCAATTCCGCTGCCTTTTCCCAAATTTTCTTCGCCTTCTCCTGCTCGCCGGCCTCCTCATATGTCACGCCCAACTGTATATAAGCCGATCCCGTGAATACCGAATCCGAGTGATCTTCAATGAATTTTTCGAGCGCTTCGATCTTCTCGTCCGTATCTTTCTCCCGCATCGCTTCCATTAATTCCATGCGTATCTCATCCGCGCTTTTTTCCGTTGCAGCCGCATTATATCCCGGAGGACCAATCAAAATCGCAGATGCAACCGCTAATGACATAATCAAAAGATTTCCTTTTTTCATCTGAATCTCCCTGTTTATCTTCAACATCGCGTTTACCGGAGAATCCGGTCGTCTATTCTAATATGCCTTTTGAACAGAAGTAAACCGTATGAGTGAAAAAAAGTCGGAACAAGGCATTGAATTTTTGGTCAGTCTTAATAGGAATCAATTGAATTGCTGGTTGGCATGCGGCTGTTTTCAGATTTTCCTTGACCTTAAATTTCATTTTATTATATTTGTTTATCCGGTTGACGCCGGTTTTTAATGGAATTAATGTTCTTACGTTGACGATTAACCCAAAGCAAAATAAGGCTGCGAGGTTCAGATGAGATTATATGAAAATGAAGCAAAAAAAGTTTTCAGAATGATGGGAATGTCATGCCCGAAAAGTTACGGGGTGATAAATTCGCCGGAGGCCCCCTTACTGGTTGAGGCCGGTTATCCTATGATGTTGAAGGCATTGGTGTTGATCGGCGGCAGGGGCAAGGCCGGCGGCATCAAGAAGGTCGAGAATCCCCAAGAAGCGCGAAATGCTGCAGCTCAAATATTGGGGGCGCGCATTCGCGGCTACGAAGTGAATAGTCTGTTGGTCGAGGAAGCCGTCGAGGAGGTCGCGGCATGCTATGTTGGCGTAACCATGGACCCCGCCTCTTACAACCTGGCGCTGATGGTCAGTCCTTCCGGCGGAGTAGATATTGAAACTGTGGCGAGAGAAAGGCCGGAGGATATACTGAGGATAGAGATTCAGGATAATGCGGAAGAATTGCCGCAGGAAAAGGCGCAACAGGCTGCAGAATTTTTAACGTCGAAACAGTATGCAGACGATCGATTAATCGAAGGTCTGGCGCTGACTGTTACGCAACTCTATAATCTTTTCCAGAAATATGACTGTAAAACGGCTGAAATTAATCCTTTAATTATAAGCAAATCAGCTCCTTCGGCTGCTGATGCTAAAATTGTCATCGACGATAATGCTCTATTCCGCAATCAGGAGTTGCTCGAATCGCTCGGAATCGAAAAAAAGCGACATGACGTTTCCGAATCAACTTCTCGTGAAATCAGGGCGCTCAAAGCAGGTTTTCCTTACGTAGACCTTCTGCCTGAAGATTTTGAAAAGGACAAAACAAAGCTTTACGTGGGACTGGTCCCCGGAGGCGCAGGTTACGGCATATTCTCTATTGATGAAGTCGTAAACGTAGGTAATCGTTTCTTCGACGGAAACGCAGTTCCCGTTAATTTTATGGACAGCGGCGGAGGTCCCTCGCAGGCTGCAGTCGAAGAGATGTTTCATCTGCTGATGGACTATGACATCGTCGATCTCATCATTACATCACGTTTCGGCGGCATTTCCAGTTGCGATGTGTTCATCAGAGGCTTGATACAGTGCATCCGGGATCGCTATTCACAGGGTCGGCGCCTGGTTCCCGTTTACGGACGCATGGTCGGTACCGACCTTCCCAGCGCCGGCGCATTCCTGGAAAAAGCCCTTGCCGAAACCCCTGAAGCTCTCTCAGAAATGAAAATCATAGTGGGCAACAGAAAAATTATGGCGGAAGTGATCAAAGAAGCCCTGGAACGAGGATTCTCTCTGAAAGGAGACGCAGTATGACGACTCCACAAAAAATAAACGTCAAAGACGGACTTCTGTTTTATCTCATATCGAAAATCAGGCCTGAACTGGCCAATAAAATAGCCGAAAAAAATGAAGTGGAAACTGCCATCGTAGGACTCGGACGTCAGGGAGTCAGACATGCCGGCATTATGAAGGACTTCGGGACCTGTATATCCGCCGGCATAGCTCCCGGCAAAGGCGGTCAAAAGATTCATGAAACCATTCCGGTTTACGACAGTGTGAAAGACTGCCTGCAAGAACATCCTGACATTGCAGCAGTGAGCATCTGGCGTCATTATTCCATGGCCAAAGAAGCCGCCCTGGAAGTCATCGAATCGGGCATCCCTTTCGTCGTTCTTATAACCGAAGGCATTCCTCTCAAGGACGTCCGGCATATATTAACGGCGGCGAGGAGACACAATACATTGCTGCTGGGCGGCAATACGCCGGGAGTAATCTTTCCGCCTGAAGGCATAAAGATCGGCATGCTGCCTGATGTTTTCTATCCCGAAGAAATCAGGGAAAATGTTTTCGGTCCGCATGGAGTCACCATTATTTCCCGCAGCGGGGCCATTCTTTATCACATGTCTGATGCCCTGGCCAGCGTCGGCGTTGCTCAGAACGCTGTGCTGGGCATCGGCGGCGACGGAGCTATCGGAACGCCCTTCAAAGATATCGTGCCCCTGGTTATGGGACATAAAAATACCGACCTGGTCGTCATAGCAGGCGAAATAGGCGGATGCGCCGAAGAAATGCTGGCTCAACGTAAAAAAGAGCATCCTGAACTCTTCCCCAAGAAAATCGTCGCCCTCATCTCCGGCGCCAACGCTCCCGAAGGCAAAACCATGGGGCATGCCGGCGCCATCGTTGCCCCAGGGCAGGAATACGGCACATTCCAGGCCAAGAAGAAAGCGCTGGAAGAAGTCGGCATTCCGGTCGCCAACAGCCAACTGGACCTGATATCCCTGGTCAAAAAAGCCTTGAACGGTAAAAAATACTTTCAAGCCGAACGTTACTACCAGAAAATGAAAAAAATGTGGGAAGCAAAACCTCCCGAACCCACCTGGGGCACCCTCATCACCAGAGTAGCCCCCAATGACCTGGTGATTCGCGGTTATCCCCTGAAAAATCTCGTTGCGGACGAATCGCTCATGAGTGTCGTTCATCTGCTTATCGAAGGAAAACTGCCCGCGCAGGAAAAACAGACGGAAATGGAATCCCTGTTCATTGAATCTCTTAAATATGAAATCCCTGATATTGAAATTTTCGACCAGGAGGACATATCGCAGACCCTATCCCGTTTTCTGCTGACCGATCCGCAATTAATCGAATTCAATCCTCAAACTGAAAACGGGGCATTGAATAAAACGGTCCTGTGCCTGGCGAGGACTGCCGCATTCCTGGGAAAACTGAATGGAATAAAAGAGGTCGAAACTGAAGTCCTTGGCGGCAGACTGGCCTTCAATGAAATTATTTATCGCCTCCTAACCGGAAAACAAACCACCGACATCAGGAACGCCAGGTTATTCGAATCCATGATAGTCGCCAGCGTCGATCACGGCGTCACGCCTCCTTCGGCACAGGCTGCCGTCATCGCCGCTTCCGTCAGGGCATCTTACGAGACCGCTATCGCCCACGGAGTCGGCGCTATCACCGATGTTCACGGCGGGGCAGGAGCTAAAGCAGCCCTTTTCTTTAAGAATGCAGTAGAAAAATCCAGAACGGAAGGCCTCACGCTGAAAAACGCTGTCAAAAAGCAAATAACAAAAGCCGCAGACTCTGGCAAAAGAATCGAAGGAATGGGACACAGAATTCATACGCAAGACCCCAGAAGAGACGTCATCTGGAGCATGGCCGAAAAAGCCGGCGTCGACGGACCGGCCATAAAAATTTCCAAAATGATCGGAGAACTCTTCGATCAGATACGAGGTCTGAACCTTCCCATAAACGTAGACGGAGTCATCGGCGCTGTTGTCTCAGACATGAACCTCGATCCCAGACTGGCAAAAATAATATTCATCTACGGCAGAATCGCAGGACTCTCCGCACACTACTACGAAGAAATTACAACCCAACCCCCCATGAGAAGAATTAATTTCGCTCAGGCTGTTTATAAGGGAAAAGAGAATAGTTGAAAATCGATTACGGAATTTGCTTTTAGTCCTGGAAAACAACGATCTTAAAATATTATATTGCCCTCTTTACTAAAGGATATCTCAAATTCATTTTCCAAGGCTCGCCTGAAATAAATTTGTTCGGGATGATTTTCAAGGTGATTCAATAATCTCTCTCTTCCTAATTCTATCTCCAGATCCTTTAAACGTTTTATATCGTTTTTCCTGTCTCGAGCCAGACTATCATTATTCAAATCCAGCAAATCTATCAAGTTTTTTGCTTCTTCATCTTCCTCGTGAAACCTTATGTAATAGCCATCATCAAATACTCTCAGGCGCTGAAAAATGACATAAATATGAGAGGAAAATCGATCAGCACAGTTCCTGCTGATAATTCCCGACTTTCCTTCACAGAACCAAGAATAATCAAAAAAGTTTTTTTCAATGCCGCCATGCAAATAGAGCGCTGATGTTTATCATTGACATTTCAAGATGAATCTACTCGTGAGCTGCAAACATTTAAATTTTCTAAATCGAATCCCAGAAATCATCTTCAATGATCATTCCGTCAAACTGGAGCAGTTTATTCACTGCTCTCTCGGCCTTGCTTTTTCCGCTGATGATTTTGTTGACGGTCGAAGCGATCGGCATTGTTATCTTATGTTTTGCAGCATAACGGCAAACGGCCTTGACGGTCCTTATTCCCTCTGCCGATCCTTCGATTTCCTTCACGGCGGTCTTCACCTTTTTCCCTTTTCCGATCAGGTATCCGAAAGCATAATCCCTGGAATATTTGGCCATTGAAGCGGTCATAAGGTCACCCAGGCAGGCCGTGTCAGCGAAGGTTCCTTTTTTAGCCTGGAATCTGATCGCAAAATTGCATATTTCCTTGAGCGCCCAGGAAAGCAGAAAAGCCGTGGTTCCGATGCCGTAACCCAATCCTGCCGATATGCCGCAGGCGACGGCGTAAATGTTTTTTAAAGCGCCGCAGATTTCCACGCCTGTCAGATCATAACTTCCATATACTTTGAAAGTGGTTCCGTTCAACAATTCCCTGACCTCTTCAATGACTTCATTGAATTCTGAAGCTATCACTGATGCGGTGGGAACGCCTCGACAAATTTCTTCAGTAAAACACGGTCCAGCCAATGCTCCGGTCTTTTTTACCGGCGTCTCTTCTTTGACGATCTGCGACATGCGTTTCAACGTTTCACCTTCCATCCCTTTTGTACTGCTGACCATGATATGGTGCGGCGACAAAAAACCCACTTCATTCTGAAGCGTTTTCCTTAAATCATCTGCATTAATGCCGTAAAAAATTATGTCACAGGTTTCCCCTAATTTGCGGAGCGATCCCGTAGAGCGAAGGCGGGATTTCAATGATTTTTCAGAAACGTCATTCATGCCGCAGGCGACCTGAATTACATCATCAATATCAACTTTTCGATCCCCCCAGACCAGAACATCATTATCTCTGCTTATAAGCAAGCCGGTTACTACGGGAGCTATGCCTTCCCTGCCCATTATTCCTATCGGCTTTTTTTTCATGAATTACTCCAGCTCATAACCGGTCAATCGATTCCGGTAATAAAAAAGCACATTGGCGTACCGGGTATAAAGCCGGTCTTTTTTACGATAAATTACGGGTTTTCGATGAAATATTCGGAAGTAACGCAATGCCTGGTTTATAACGAAATCGCTCGTTTCAGTCCTGATAATCGGTTCCAGCCTTATCCTGTTCTGCTTCTCCAGTCTGATCATTCGTTGCGCCAGTCTCTCATATTGCTCCTTCAAATCCTTAAAAGAGACGCTGAGATCATAAGCCTCCTCCTTCAGAAATTCAAACAGTTCCCCCGAAGCTGACTGACGAAAAAGCAGTTTGAAGAAAACGTAAGCCACGGCATGAGTGCAAAGAATATAAGTATTGGCGTAAAACGAGGCTATTACCTTTTTTTCCAGTTCACCCGTATAAATCCGGTCGCGCTGATCGTCTTCGGTTATTTTACCTCTTCTCTTGACGTAACCTTCGATGTCTATTTTTCGACCCCTGCAGTCGATAGAAGCGCCGTGTTTGTCCACCGCATTCCCGAAAGGGTCCAGCGGTTCGCAAAAGTGAAGATAGAGTTTTCCCTCCATGTTCAGCAGATGCTCAATGAATTTATATATGACGTAAGGATTCGAAGATTCGTCGTCCAGTATGATGTAACGGGACTTCCCCGTTTCTTTCAGATGGTCCTCTATGAGGGTATACGCCTCAAGCACAAGGTGATAAGACAAAGTTACCGGCACAACGAAATACTTCTTCTTTTCTCTTTTTAACCTGCTGGAAATGAATGCTTTCAGCGGCGTTCCCAATAATCCCTTTTTCAATCCCTGCTCAATTGCCCCCGAGCGGCTTCGCGTTCCGCCCGGAAAAAACAGGTGGTCATATCCGCGTTCCAGGGTCGTTTCCGCAAATTCTTTCAGCAGCGACTTGTAAAGCTCAGATTTTTTTAACCGGTCAACCTTGTAAGCCCCCAGATTGTTCATGAAAAGGTGAAACAAGGGCATTTGAAAAAGGTTCAATCCCGCACCGTAAAGCACGGGAGGCAAATCATTTTTATACAGCGAGAATCCCATAACCGGAGAATCCAGATTGCTTAAATGCTCCGGCACATAAATCAATACGCCGCCCTGTTCCTTCAATCGCCGGAGCTTATCTACGCTTCCGTCCACGATCATAGTGTTCTCGATGGATGGAATGCGAGGAAATTTACGCAGTATTCCCAATGGCGACATGGTATTCAGCAGAAGCGTCAATCCTCGGGGAACCAGGATCGTGGCTATAGAATAAACCAGCGGATTGAAATTACCCGTAATCTCATCCATGTAATGCTCAATGCTCCGCTCCAGTACGCTTTTCAACTCACCTCCTGAACTTTTCGCCGCATCACGGGACAATTCTTTATAAAAGTCCTTTTCCGCAGCGCTGTTCTTATAAATCTTACCGTGCTTGCGCAGCCTCTCCCGTTCATGAAAAACAACGCCGTCGACAATCTCCTGCACACCGGTTTGCGATTTTGAACCGGTAAAGACTTTCTCGCATACTCGCGCCTTGACTTCCGCCTTGATTTTTTCCTTATCATCCTTGAATTGATGAAGCATGTACACCTCTCGAACGTATCAGCCTTCATTCATCGCGACCGGCGAAAAAATCATCGAAAAGCTGCAATGGCCGTTCGCCATCTCTTTCAATTCACCCAATCGCAATTTTTTATCTGAGTTTTTCACCATTTTCCCCGTCCGGAAAATTCGGCACTATTAAAAAATAATGAGGACAGGATGTCAAATGATCGGATGAGTCACTTCTATTCAAAATAAAAATGGGGACTGAGCAAACACAGGTTATAGTTGTCTTAAAAAATCGGCGCTATGAAATCCCCCTCAGAAGCCTCAGTTATTCACACACATAACACAAGGAAAGTATAAGAATATGAAAATTTTAACCGTGAGAGGGTTTCACAAAAAAACAGGGACTGATCAAACCGTGGTTTCACTTCTTTCGACACGTTTGACAGATTGATTCATTAATCGGGGTCGGGGTCGCAACAAAATAATTACAAGTCGAAATGTGTTGTCCTTATCATATTTTCAAAGCTTCTTAATTATTCAAGGCTGCGAAAATTGTAAACTCCCATGGTCTGGTTTCCAGTATCGGGCCAGACAAAGTGTTCTACGACGGAAATGACGATCGTGCCACAGGGAACGTCAACCGTTTTGAATGCCGGTTCGCGGGACCAGCCGTCCCAGAGCCGTCATTCTGAGTTGATGTCCAGGATGACGAATAAGGTATGGCGGGCAGGGCGTACCCGTGTAATTGTGAAGGAAAGCTTTCAATTCGCATTCATCACCCGGCGAAAAACGTTCATCAGGCATCTGCAGCGTAACTCCCAGTTGAAGGACCGGCGTCCGCGTATACGGCGGGGTGACGATCAGAATGGGCTCTGCGGAGGGCTCTGCCCCCCCCGTGCGAGACCTTGGACCTTCGAAGCGGGATCGGTGTTACGGGGCTCTACGGAGGGCTCTGACCCCCTGCGAGACCTTGGACCTTCGAAACGGGATCGGTGTTACGGGGCTCTGCGGAGGGCTCTGCCCCCCCCCGTGCGAGACCTTGGACCTTCGAAACGGGATCGGTGTTACGGGGCTCTACGGAGGGCTCTGACCCCCTGCGAGACCTTGGACCTTCGAAGCGGGATCGGTGTTACGGGGCTCTGCGGAAGGCTCTGACCCCCGTGCGAGACCTTGGACCTTCGAAGCGGGATCGGTGTTACGGGGCTCTGCGGAGGGCTCTGACCCCCGTGCGAGACCTTGGACCTTCGAAGCGGGATCGGTGTTACGAGGCTCTGCGGAAGGCTCTGACCCCCGTACGAGACCTTGGACCTTCGAAGCGGGATCGGTGTTACGAGGCTCTGCGGAGGGCTCTGACCCCCGTGCGGTTTGTCGGCGTATTCGAAGGATTCCCCTAAGGCGTTAACTTTGGCGTCGAATTCGGTGTTATGACGTGTTCTTGCGGAAGAGTCGTCTCGTATATTTACGGTATTATTTTTTCCGGCTGTGCTCCTCATCACCATCAACAGTTTGTCGCTGCATCGCAGAGGGTCCGGATCATTCGATGCCTTCTACACCCAGAGTTGTGCATGTTTTTTCTTCACCGGGCGGGATATTGTCTGGTTTTCTGTCCAGGTAGTAATACATGACGGGCACAATAATCAAGGTCAATATTGTTGCGATGGCCAGCCCGAATATGACGGCTACTCCCATGGGACCCCACCATTGTGAATTTTCGCCGCCTATGACGAATTTGAATTGCTGAAAGTCGAATGATAAACCTGTGCTTAACGGAATGAGGCCGAGAATCGTGGTGGCTGCGGTCAGCATAACCGGTCTTAAACGAATAGTGCCGGCTTCTATAATAGCTTGAACCTTGGGATACCCTCTTTCCCTCAGTTGCTCAATAAAATCGATCAGCACAATGGTGTTGTTCACCACAACGCCAGCCAATGAAATAGCTCCTATACCGGTCATTAGGATGCCGAAAGGAATTTGCACGATCGTCAATCCCAGCAATACGCCTATCAAGGAAAGCACGACTGAAAAGATGATTATGAAAGGCTTCGTCAGTGAATCAAACTCAGTGATCAGAACAAGCGCTATAAGAAACAAAGCCACCAGGAATGCCTTTGACAGAAAATCTTTTGTTATCTCCTCTTCCTCATTCTGTCCCGTGAATTCCATCCTGTATCCAGCCGGCAACTCCATCTTCCTGATTTTTTCCCTGGCTTTGCCCAGCAACATTTTGGGGTTCACGCCTTCCTCAGCATCAGCAGATACGGTAATGGTACGCCTGCGATCAATATGCCTTATGGTTCCCGGACCGCCGGCCAGTTCAATCTCAGCTATGTTTTTCAACGGGATAAGTTTGCCTTTGGCGGCAATCTCCAACGTGGAAATATCTTCGACGCTGGACCGGTATCCTTCGCCTAACCTTACCGTTATGTCGTGCTCTTCATCCCCGACTCGATAATTGGACGCTTCCGTTCCGTTGACTGCCGTCCTTACCGTGGAAGCCAGCAAACTGGAATTGATGCCTAACCGCATGGCCCGCTCCCTGTCCACCAGTATCCTCAGTTCGGGTTGTCCGCTTTCAAAATCATCACTTAAATTTGCAGTACCGGGAATTGTTTTTATAAGCTCCCTGGCTTTCTGAGCCAAGTTATTCAATGTACCCAAATCCGGTCCAGATATTTCCAGATTAATGGGCGCTCCCGTCGGCGGACCGAATTCCTCCCGAACCACTTCAATATCAGCGCCGGTTAAATAGTCCAATTGATTTCTGAGCCTGGCGATGTGTTCCATGGTCGAAATGGAACGTTCATGGAAGTCTACGAAGTCTAACGTAATACGTGCAAGATGAGTCGTCGTACCGCCTGCAGCGCTCAGTACATTTGTTCCTCCCCCGGAACCCACATTTGTCACATAAGTTTCCAGATCAGGAACTTCTTTAACATCCTCTTCTATCTGCCTGGCCAGTTCATTGGATGTCTCCAGATTAGTGCCGACCGGCGCTTTAATAAGCACGAAAGCTTTTTCCGGATCAACGGAAGGGAAAAACTCCACGCCTAATCTTTGCAGATTGAAGACGAAATAGAGCATTACCGTTAAAATAAAAACAGCGACTGCGATCAATATCGTAATTACTCGATGCACCATGGCCCAGCAAAGGAATCGATTATACGTTTTTATTATCGGATGCTGGTGATACCGCTTAATCGCCTCCTCGCCGGCCTGTCCTTTAACCTTCAAAAACCTGGCGCAAAAAACCGGATTGATGAAAACCGCTACCGCCAGGCTGGAAAGAAGCGTAATGATGATCGTCTTGGGAAGATATCCCATAAACTCGCCCATGATTCCCGGCCAGAACAGCATGGGAGCGAAGGCGCATATAGTGGTCAAGGTCGATGCGGCAATAGGTTTTACCACTTCCTGGGCCGCTTCAGCAGCAGCTTTTTCCCGTCGTTCTCCCCCTTTGACATGCCTGAAGGTATTTTCGATCAGAACGATGGAATTGTCCACGAGCATGCCCAGCGCCAGGATCAGGCTGAACAGCACGACCATATTCAGGGTTATGCCGAAAATTCCCAGGACAATGAATGTTATCAACATACAAAGCGGGATGGCGGCGCCGACCAGGATAGCATTGCGGAATCCTAAAAACAGAAATAGAACGATTACAACCAGGATAAGTCCAGTAATAATGTTATTTTCCAACTGATGCACCATATCCCGGACAAACTTCGAGTTATCCTGGATTATCTTAATCCGCAGCTTATCGCCGAATTGCATTCTTAAATCATTCAACAAAGCTTTGATTTCGTCGGAAATGCGTATCAGGTTCTCCCCGCTCCGTTTCGTAACAGACAGAGTAACGGATTCGGACCCTTCCGTCCTGGCGATTGTAGTTCTTTCCTTAAATCCGAACTTGACCTCGGCGACGTCCCTGATATGAATGTTGGAGCCGCCGAAGGATTCAATGACCCAATCGCCGATTTCATAGGGAGTTTCGGCTTCCCCCGGTATTCTGATCAGATATTTGTATTCGCCAATATCGATTTTACCGCCGGGAATGTTGATGTTTTCCGTCTGAATGCATTGAATGACGTCCTGAAGCGAGAGGTTATAATGGGAAAGTTTAGCGGGGTCTACATTGACCTGGACTTCCCTTTCCAGGCCTCCCGAAATATTGACGTCCAGGACGCCCGTTATCATTTTTATCTGATCTTCCAGGTCTTCAGCGATTTCCTTGAGTCGGATCAAACCCTGCTCTCCGCTTAAACTGACGATCATAATGGGAAAATCAGTAAAATTAATTTCCGATATGATGGGTTCTTCAGCATCGGGAGGCAATTCCGGCTTCACCAGATTGACTTTATCCCTTACTTTCTGCAGGGCCGTATCGATATCCGTATTCGGCTCAAACTCAACCATGACCGAACTCATGCCCTCACTGGAATTCGAAGTGAGCTCTTTCACATTTTCCAATCCTTTGAGCTCCCGTTCGATTTTATCCGTAATCAGGCTCTCGATATCCGCCGGAGAAACCCCCAGATAAGGCACGGCTATAGTGATATACGGAATTTCAATATCGGGAGCGGCTTCCCGCGGGAGTTCCATATATGTAATAAGTCCGAATACTACAAGAATAACGACCGATACCAGTACTGTCAGCGAGTGATTGACGGCTAATCGAGGCAAATGCACGATTATTCCTCCGTTTTCTGCTGAATTTCCGATGCGACATTGATCGATTCTTCGTCAACCAGGTCCCGTTGCCCCGAAACGATAAGCCTGTCACCGAATTCCAATCCCTCAGCTATCAAAGCCTGTCCATCGGCCGTAACTTCAATCTTGATTTCACGTAATTTCGCTTTGCCCTCTTCCACAATGAAAACCACGTTCTTGTCGGCCCTTTCCACAATAGACGTCTGAGGAATAACCACCGCATCCTCATATTGTTTCCGCAATAATTTAACCCGGGCTATCAAACCCGTTCGAATTACGCCATCGGGATTATCCAACTTCAATTCCAGAGGAAAAGTATGGCTTCTTTCATCCGCACTCGGCGAAACATATGTGATCTCCCCCTCAAAAACGCCTTCCTCAAGCATATCAAAGATGATTTCCACTTTCTCGCCTTCTTCAAAATAAATAATGTCCTTTTCAGGAATACCTACAGAAATTTTAATTTTATCCATTTGCTCGATATCAGCTATTCCGGCTCCGGGTGGAGCAAATTCTCCCAATTCAAAATACTTCTCTACAATGATACCCGAAATAGGGGCATCCACGCGGGAACGATCCAACGCTACTTTTGCCTGTTTCAGGCGAGCCCTGGCCGATTCGAATGCAGCTACAGCCGAATTGTAATCCCGTTCGGTTATCGCATTAGCGGCATAAAGCTTTTGAGCCCTCTGATAATTCGATTCCTGGAGATCATAGTTCGCTTTCGCCTCGGAATATTGCGCATCCTGCAGCTCGGAATCGATGTCCGCCAATCTGTCGCCTTTTTGGACATCGTCTCCCTTTTCAAAATATATCTTTTCTACTACTCCTCCAGATTGAGCGGCAACGGTCACATGCTTCCATGGCTCCGAATTTCCTGTTAATTCAAGATAATCATTTATCGTTCGCGGTCCCAGAACAATCGTCTTTACATTCGGTTTTTTGAAGGTTACGGGCGAAGGTTTTTCTGAGGAAACGGGCTTGGAGCCGCATCCGCCCATCATCGTCAGAATACAACACGTCAATGTCAGACTAAATATTTCAAACAGTATTCTATTTCTCGCTCTCATTCAGATTATTCTCCTCGTTGGAAATTTTTTGAGGAAATGCAGCCGTATCCAAAGATTCCAAAGGCCCTAATCCCAGGGCAACAGCCAACTCAGCCGTTGCGAGCTGCAGATCGAACATCGCTTTTGCATATCCCAATTCCGCACTTCTTTCGCCCCTGATGGCTTCCAGAACTTCAAGATAGGTCGCAGCGCCCAGGTTGAACATCTCGTCCGCAATACGCCTGGCCTCCCTGGCCGTCCTGACCGCAGTCCGGGCCGCTTCAACGCTCTGGTCCGACTTTATTCGCTCATCAATCGCAGTTTTGACTTCAAGCTCTATTCCATCTTTCAAGCGGTTAATTCCCAATTCCTGTTGCCTGTATCGCGACTCGACCTGTTTAACCCGACCTGAAGTGCGAAATCCGTTAAATAAAGGAAAACTCATATTTATGGCCGCGCTCCAGGAACGATAATCCGGATCCCCCAGATTAGTCTCATCAGCCGCTACGTAACCATATTCGCTGTTTAAATATACAGAGGGCCTCAAAACTGATTTTTTAACAGCACGGTCCAGCTCCAGCAATGCCAGAATCAGCTCCTGATCCTTTAATTCAGGTCTGTTCTCGAAGGCGAATTTCCTGCAATCGCAAAAATTCAACTGCAAGTGTGATTCAGTAGTGTCCAATTCAACAGGAGCCGTTTCCCAGGTGGTCTCCAGCGGCAACGACAGCAGCGCGTTCAAATTCGCCTGCGTCAGCGAAACTGAATTCCTGGCCGCTATCAGCTCCGGTTTCATCGATTCCAGGGCAGTCCTGGCGCTCAGCAATTCCAATCTGGTTGCCGCCCCCAGCTCATAACTTTTTTGCGTCTTGCTGTAAAATTCCTCCTGCCGAGCCAACACTGCCTTGTTGACCCGCAGCGTCTCCTCTGCCAGTCCCACTGATAAATACGCCCTGGTTATGGATAATGCCGTTTCATGCTCTGTCCTGTTCAACTGATGGGAAACCCTTCTCTTTTGTATCTTCGCCGCTTCAATCGCATTTCCCACCCGTCCCCAGGAAAACAATGTCTGAGATAACCCTAAAGTAGTCTGATATAAATTCTGCGGGTCAATTGAAAATTCAAATCCCGGCATATCCTGGAAATCCTCAAATGCATCGCTGTTCAGCACGCTCGGGTCCCTGTAACGTAATGCCGAAGCATTTAACGTCAATGCCGGCAAGGCATCCGCTCGCGCTTCACGATAATACTGAGCAAACTCAAAAAGAGCTTCTCGCGCTATTAAAACCTGCGGGTTCTGCTCCAGTCCCAGCGCTACTGTCTGTTCTAGATTCAAATTCTTGTCCGCTGCCGACAGATCATGCTGAGCGACGGCGACGATCAACGCAATTATAACCGGACATAACACCTGAATTCTTAAGGTCTTTTTGAAAAATCGCACAGTAAATCATACCTCCAACCGGCAACCTTTATAGGCAACCCGCCTCAGTCTGTCAAGGAAAATTAGTCGCCTGCAATTCGTCTCCAGGAGGAGTTTCACTCGACGACAAGCGATCCCCCTTTTTAAAATCGTCATGCTGATAAGACGTTACGCGCACGACCTCTTCAAGAGTCGTTACGCCTTGCAATATTCTTTCAAAACCTCTATTTATAAGCCGCTCAAATCCATTTCTAAATGCCAGCTCCTCAATGGTTTCTATTGGCCTCCTCTCAGCGATGGCCCGCTGCATTTTTTTATTCAGAACTAAAATCTCATACAGCGCTGTTCGGCCCTTGTATCCCGTGAATTTACAGTTGTCACACCCCAATCCTTTGTAAAACCGCATGTTTTTCCTCTGATTCCCGTCAATCGAAAGACGTCTCAACAATTCCGGGTCCGGTACCGATTCCTGCTTGCATTCAGGACAGATGACCCTCACCAGACGCTGAGCGATGATAGCCGCGATTGAAGATGAAATCAAATAATCGTCGATCCCCATATCCCTGAGTCGTACGATCGTTTCAGGCGCGCCGAGAGTATGAACCGTACTGATGACGAGGTGCCCCGTAATTGAGGCGCGCATGGCTATATCAGCCGTTTCCGCATCCCTGATTTCACCCACGACGATTATGTCCGGGTCCTGGCGCAAAATTGACCTTAATCCGTCAGCAAAAGTCACTCCGCCCGCTGAACGTATGTTGACGTGGTTTATGCCTTTAAAAGTGTATTCCACGGGGTCTTCCAGAGTGACTATGTTCATCATCGGGTTATTCAGGTAATTCAAACAGGCATGGATCGTCGAAGTCTTTCCGCTGCCTGTCGGCCCCGTCACCAGTATCATTCCCTGCGGCAGCTTCGCTATCTCCTTCAAAGTCCCAAGGTGCTTATCGTTGAAACCTAATCGTTCCAATGACAATAATTCGACGTCCTTCTTCAATATACGCAATACCGCTTTTTCACCGAAAACAGTCGGCAAAGTCGAAACCCGGAAATCAATCGTTTCATCTTCGTACCTCGCCTTTAAATGGCCGTCCTGCGGCTTCCTTCTGACAGATATGTCCATGTTTGATATGACTTTTATCCTGGAAATGAGCGCCCTGTGTAAACGAACAGGCGGAAAAAAAACGTCGTGAAGCATGCCGTCGATACGGTATCTTACACGCAAAGAATCCTGATGCGGCTCTATGTGTATATCACCGGCTTTCATCCTGATTGCCTGAAGTATGATAAAATTGACGGAATTTACGATCGGCTTTTCCTCTGCTTCCTCTTTCAAGTCAATTACCGAAACCTCTTCTTCCTCGCTCTCCTCCCTCTTCTCGCTTTCCCCTATCTGAAGATGCTGGAGCGCCTTCATAAAAATCGTTCCGTCATGCAGGATGCTTTCCTGGACCTGGTCGGGCTTGTAAAAATAATCAATCAGTTTCTGAATGTTGGATTCAAATGCCAATACAGCCTTTACCCTCGATACGCCCGATGCAAATCTTATCTCATCCAATGCGGCAAAATTGTTCGGGTCCGCCATACCCACGTACAACACGTTGTCCTTAAAACTGATCGGCACCGCTTTACACTTTACCGCCGTATCCGCGCGCAACATTTTCACGGCAGCAGGATCGATATCCTGAACTCCCAGTTCTCGTGAACGTATTCCTTTCTGACTTTCCAGTAAATCAAGAAGTTCATCGGGGTCAATGAAATTCTGCTTCAATAATATTGACCCCAATCGTCCCCCTACCTCCTGCTGAATCCTTAATGCCGTCTCCAGTTGTTCCTGAGTTATAATTCCCTTTTCTATAAGCAATTCGCCTATCTTTTTTCTTTTTTCCATAACTAAAATTCCCGATATTCGCTCACACTTTTTCACATGTTTTATTCTTAATGAATGGCGTGCTAATCAAACTGCAGATTAAATTTTTCTGAATTAAATAAAAGGCGTGACGACTGCTCAGCGCCCCATTCCCCTTGCATGATGCCGCAGCCAACGCTTCTCGTTCACACTTTCAATATATTGTTTTCATTTCATCATGTCAAAATCCCTTATCGCTCCCTGTCCCCCTCAGGCACATCAGCTTAAAAATATGTTTACGGACAGAGATTTGCCGAATAAATTTCATCCAAGCGTTAACGCTCAATTCGATTTCACTTACATCTCCGCCTGAACTCGATCCTTCGATGTCCCTCTTCGACTTTCGGACTAAGTTCGCTCCCCCCTTGCGTTCATTGCCCTGCCCCTCTTTACATTCCGGCACAAGATTGGTAGCTTTGTCTGTGAGGAGGAGCGGATGTTCAAGACTTTCTTTTCAGCATCGGCATTGACTATGATCAGTTTAATTTCTTTTACCGCACAGACCGTCATTTTTCCCATCCCGGAAGAAACCGTCAAACAACACTTTTATAATGATGAATTAGCCGAAGAACTTCAGAACAAAGTGAATCTGGCCGAAGAAAAACTCGACACAATACATGAAAAACTGTCCCGACTGCCCGGATATGAAAAACCCCCCGCTTACACCCATGCAAAATACAAAAAATCCTACGAATTGGAACAAGTCAGGGAATGGCTGGAATACGGATGGGTCAAAACCAACGAATTCGGATGGCCTATCCTGAAAGAAAAAATTAATGACACACTGCCCGGCTGGCTGGATGATTTCAAAAACCAGGTCGAGGAAACTTTGAAAAAATTTCCCGACGGTAATGTTCCGCCGGATGAATTAAAAAAATTAATCGATACGGAAGAAGATATTTCAGATTTCATTTCAGTTCAGAAACACTATATCGTCAGGACGAACAAATGGGATAAATGGTGCAGGAAAGGACCCTGGCTCATGGAAGACTCTCCTCCGCAAAAGCTTAAAGAAGAAATCGACATTCTTGAAGCCTATCTCAGAGGCGAAACGGATTCCATGGTCATTCTTGACAAACTTTTTCAGGGAAGGCAACCCGGTTTCGAATGCGATGAGGAATTCGTCAAGGCCTGCCTGGAAGACAAAAAAACCGTTTATGAATGGTACCATGAATACCGCCTGCAGCGGAAAAAAGGCATGGACCTGCAATTGACCCCAGAAGGCTATGTTTTTAAGCTTCATATCGATATTTTCGGCCAGGGAGCAAGACAAGAAACGGCCGATATCCTGAAAAACGGATTGGAACGCTTCTGGAAAGGCGCCGTTTATGCTGTTCCTTTTAAAACCGTCGCCGATATCAGAATTTTGCAGGCCGAGGATTCTCCTTCCGAACAAAGAGTTCAAATACGTATAGGAGCAGAAAACGATGATGAAATTTGGCCGTCTGATACTGAATTGCCCTATAATCTGGACGAAGAAACAGCAGCCCATGAATTCGGTCATAACATCGGGTTCCGCGACTATTACCGCGATGTGTATGATTTCGAAAAGCAAACCTACAAAACATATCAATGGGACATTTTCAGTCTTATGTCCGCTCAAAACGGCCCATGTCCCATCGTCACTCACAAAGAATTGGCCGCCATAGTCGATGCATATGCCCAAAATGAAAAATCTCCGAAAAAAAACTGATTATCGCGCAACTTGCCGGCAGTCTCGACCGATAACATATTGAGAGCGTTCTTGACGGAAGGAGATGATCATGAGCGACATCAAAATCGGAAACGATCGAATGGGCCGAATAAACGAAAATAACGCCGCAGGTATTAATGATATTAAATCAGGCGTTAAAGAAGCCGCCAGGAATATCGACACAATTTCTTCGGAAACTCGCGATTTTTTCTTTTCATTGAAAAACCCCGAAAAAATAAGCGAACAGAACAACCATTTCGATTCAGCGCTTTTTAATGACGCCTCACGAAATTTTAAAATCCCGGCGCCTTCATCTGAAACTCTCGCCGACTTCGATTCCCGTAAGCCGACATCCGGCATAACCGAAAATACTAAAAGCAGAATTAAGGAATTTTCAAAGCTTATTCAAGATAAACCGGAATTATTAAAAAACATGATGGAAAATTCCGGCCATGCGTCGACAGAGAGGCGGGAGCAATTAGAAGAAAAAATCGGACTGGTTGAAAGGTCCGTCAATGCCCTGGAACTTTTCGACAAGCTGACGTCGAAATCAGCCGCTCATTTCAGGAAAGCGCCGGGAAGCGAAATGCCCTGAACAAATTCGCCGTCCTGACGGATAATTCATGTTTTTTCATGAATTATAAAGCGCTTTTGAGAACGCTTTCCGTACCGAATTTATTGGGTCTGATCAAATGCTGGTTGAAATTTTTCCGGCGCCTGATCAAATAGAGGTTACGATTTTTGCTTATAAGTCAATCTTTTATCTGCGATGATACGAGCTATCCGTAATTTCGTCGAGATGCGAATTGCTTCTAGAAATCGGGGCATTGTAATCATAGCCGTTTTTTCTAATCTTCTCTAAAGTTACCAAAGTTACTTCCCGGTCTCCTTCTTGTCCTCTTCGATGACGACAGCAGTTCCGTAAGCCAGTAATTCAGCAGCGCCGGCCATGATCTTCATCGAAATCCTTATCGAACGTACGGGATGATCACTGCATTCTTGACTTGTGCCATGGTCTTATTTATTTTGAATCTAATTCAGCTTTTTCCCCGAATAATTTTCGGAGAAAGAAACTGTTGATTAAAAGCGTTAAGGTTACGGGAAGGTTGAAGAAATGAATGCAAAATTGAAAAAAGAGATAAAGGAAAAAGCTTCCGTCCTGTTTTTAGAAAGGCGTCCTGAGGCGAAAGCGCTTTCCGATGATGAACGGAATAATGTGATGTTTGAGATGGCGCCTGAAGCCCTGTTTTCATTTTTTATTAATCAGTCCACCGATTATCTGAAATTACTGAAACAGTATGACAAAAAGTTTACCGATTCAGATATTGAATGGTTTCGTTCTTATCGCGCCAAAGCCATGCTTGAACGCGACGAAAAGGGTCGACTGAAAACCTTCATTCCCGATGTGAATTACTTCAAAGCCATTCAGGATCATTTCGACCGGGACAAATGCATAGCGGCTTTCGTTCTGGCTTACGAGCTGGCCTACATTGATTATTCTTTTCTCAAAAAAACATTCCCTCCCGATCAAAGACAAAAAATGCGCGATACCGCCGCCGATGAAGCGCTGCAATTGCTTAAAAACACATCAGATCAGAACCTGGTCGATCATTATGAAACCATAGGCTGGACATTCCTGATCCAGGAAGTGACCGACAATCTGTTGAATCTTTTCCAACCTCTTCCAAAAGAAAGTCTCACAACCTGGGGACTCAATATCAAAGACTGGCGCCGGCTCCTTAATTGTCTTCATCGTTATGAATTATCCGGCAGACTGGATAAAATAGACATTCTTTCCTATTTCCATAAAAATATGTCGCCCCTGAAGTGCCCTCTGGATGATAATTTCAATCAGTTTGAACATGCCGTTTTTCTGGCTTCCAGAATCGACAGAAATCAGGAAGATGAAGAGTCCCTTTTCTATGCCGTTGAATTAGGAGATACAGGCTGGATAAAGGAACTGGCGAAAGGCGGAATCGATGTTAATGTTCAGAACAGCGAGGGCCAGACGCCACTGCATGTTGCGGTTATAGAACAAAAATTAAACGTTGTGCAAACCCTGCTGCGAGAAGGAGCCGACGTAAATGTTACAACCGCTTCCGGATACTCGCCTCTTCACCTCGCCGCCATGAAAGATGACCCCGGAATGATAAATTTTCTCCTTGATAATAAATCACTTATAGCAGCTCAAGACAACCACGGAAATTCTCCTCTGCATCTGGCCGCTGCTCAAGGCGCCTTCCCAGCCGCCGAAAACCTGATAAAATCCGGCGCTCCTCTGAATCTGAAAAATTCTGAGGGCAAAATTCCTGCGCGACTCGCTAAAGAGAATCGACATAAAGATTTGTACCGCTATATATCGACAGAACAAAAATCATCCGGAAAACCGACGACCGAACCTGAAAGCGCCCCTTCCGGCTCTCCCAAAAAAGACAAGTCGAAAAACCTGAAGGTTCCCGTCAATAGAAAGAAACAAACAGAAAAACCGGCCCTGAAACCAGGCAAGAGCATCAAGACAGAAAAACAAGAAGACGAAATGAAAAAAGCAAAAGAGAAGATATTTGATCGAAAAACGGAAAAAAACCAGAAAAAAGATAAAAAACAGCCGGCTCTTCCTTTTAAAAATAATGGAAAGCGGAAATTTAAATCCTTACCCGACGCGCTCATTTCAAAAAAAGAAAACGACAGCCCTACGCTGTATCGGATAATCTATCTCCTTCCCATCATTTTCGGTATTGTGATTGCAGTAATTATTCTACCCGAAGGTACTCGCGAACCCGCACCCGTTTTGCCCTCTCCGTCTCCGCATATCGCACAACCAACCGTGAAACCTTCCATAAAGCGAATAAAGAATTTTATTGAAAACGTAAAACCTGCTCCCGGCCCGCCGCTGACATGGGAGGCTTTGCTTGAAGACGACTCAGTTCCTTTCATGGTCGAGCAATCTCAAGAAGAAATAAACGAAACGTTGAAAACTATTCACGGGGAATATCCTCATCCGCTTGACCGACTGATGGTTATACTGAAATGGAGACTCGGAACCCCCTATGAAAGCGCCTCCCTTGGCGAGGGAACAGGCATCGATCCCGATCCTCTCTTTCGGCTCGATAAAACGGACGGTACAGTGGAAACCCTGGTCGATTACATCCTGGCCAGAACGCCCGATCTATCTCAAGCCGATGAACTTATGATCGAAACCGGCTATTGGAAACGGGAAAAATATCCGAGGCCTTCTTTCGAGTCCCGCTATCATTTCACTTCCCACCGCATTTATCATTCTCCCCATTTCTTTCCCCTGAATGAAAAACGCTTCCCAAAGGAGAGCATTAAAAAAATAGGGTTAACTCTGAATCAAAAAGAGAACGGCGGTTACCTCCTGGATATTGATTGGAGCCTTGAGCAACTCATTCAATACACCCCGACAGGTTCCATCAATCAAAACCTGCTGAATGAATTGCCCAGAGTATGCGGAATTGCTTTCATCAGAGAAAATTACTTCTCCAAAGGACTGGCCGTCGGACATGAAGGATTCCTGGTACAAGGCAAAATCCTTGTTCATGCTTCATCCGTTTCTAAAAAAGTTATCCAGGAAAATTTTGACGATTATCTCAAACAGGATTCAGGACGACTCAATTCGGGCGCGCTCTTCTTCGGTTTTAATTTCCCAACCGAGGAAAACAGATCACAAACAAACTGATGAATTCATGAAATGGCATTTATTTCTTAATGCTTAAGTCTGGAATAGCCTGAATGCCGAAGGGGGGATTCGAACCCCCACAGGATTTCTCCCACTAGACCCTGAACCTAGCGTGTCTGCCAATTCCACCACTTCGGCGTATCCCAGCAGAAATCCGCATCGATTATTATATAGCCGCATGCGGCTTGTCAAGTACAAATCGTCAAAAACTCCAGTTCCCGCAGATTCGAGCGTGGCGGACCGGAGGACCGCGGAATAATAGCTGCGCTTTGTTGAGCAAGGCCCCAGGGAGCAGCGTTTGGAGACGCAGTGATATGGACTTTCGTAACAGTTTTTTTATGAGAAAACCGGGCTAATCCTTTTCCTTCTTCTTTTTCGCTAAAAATCTTGAAACGATGAGGCTGATCTCAAATAAAACAAAAATAGGACCGGCCATCATTAATTGCGTTATGACGTCCGGGGGAGTCAAAAAAGCTCCGGCAATAACCGTGATCAACAGTACATATTTTCTTTTTTTTGCCAGAGCATCCGGCGTGACTATACCTATTCTGGTCAGAAATATAATGACCAGCGGCAGTTCAAAGACTATTCCGAATGCCAGCAGCAGACGAGTGCTGAATTTAAGGTAATCTTTGATCTGTATCATTGGCTGGATGTAGTCCGGCGTCAGGTTGATGAAAAACTTGAAACCCAGCGGAAAAACCTGCGAATAACCGAATAACGCACCAGTTATGAACAGAACAGACGATATTCCCACAAAGGGAATGGCGTACTTCTTTTCATGCCCGTACAAACCGGGAGCAATGAATCGCCATATCTGATAAAAAATGTAGGGAGAAGCGCATATTATTCCAGCGATGACCGCGACATGAAGATATGTGAAAAAAGGTTCGGGAACTGAGGTAAAAACCAGCGGAGTCCCCTCCGGAAGCGCCTTTCTTAAAGGAGCCGCCAGAAGCTCGAAAAGCTTTTTCGAGAAAAAAAGACTGATGATGACAAAAACGCCCGTACCCAAAAACGCCTTAATGAGGATAGACCTCAGTTCTTCCAGATGTTCTATGAAAGACATGGTTTTGGTAGATTCAGACGCCGTGTCGTATTTTTCTTTATCAGGTCTGTCGCTCATTCTCTGAAGAATCTTCTTGCTCGTTGTTCTCCTGGTGATCCGTATCAGGTTCCTCTTTCTTTTGCCGGCTTTCCGCCTCTAATTTATGCATGGCATCCTGCAGTTCGCTGGATGCTTTTCTGAATTCAGCCATGCCTCGCCCCAAAGCCTTTCCTAATTCCGGCAACCGCTTGGGACCGAAAATAATCAATGCAACGATCAAAATTATAAGCAATTCCGGTATACCTATTCCAAACATATTTATTCCTCCCGCAGGAGAGTCATAAAAATAACCATGAAATTTTCAACTCCATTTTCCGCATCGAGACCCCCAGCACGCCGCCTGTTCACCGTCGACGAAAATTCTGAGTATCTCGCAATGATTAGGACACTCTTCGCATTCAAAACTCTTAGTCGCTATTTTTTGTATGTCCACTCCATCAAAACCTCTGAACCGAGTGCCGTTAAGTCCGTTTTTTCTGGCTTCCTGCGCCAGAAAGGCAGCGCCGACAGCGCCCATGACAGTGCAGTTTTCAGGGACGATTATACTTTGCTTCAGGTATTTTTCGAAAGCTCTCCGTATGCCTTCATTTGCAGCTACGCCTCCCTGAAAAAGAATCGGTCCCCGTATTTCCTTTCCGCGAGCGACGTTGTTGATGAAATTTCTCACCAAAGCTTCACATAATCCTGCAACTATATCTTCAACAGGATGCCCCAGTTGCTGCTTATGGATCATATCCGATTCAGAAAACACCGTACATCGTCCTGCTATGTGAGTCGGATGCCTGGATTTTAACGCCAGGTCCCCGAATTCCTCCACTGGGATATCCAGCCTCGCTGCAGTCTGATCGAGAAAAGACCCTGTTCCTGCTGCACAGACAGTGTTCATGGAAAAATCGACAACGACGCCTTCCCTTATCAGAATAATCTTGGAATCCTGACCGCCTATCTCTATTACTGTTTGCACATCCGGACACTCTCTCATGGCGCTCATAGCGTGAGCCGTTATCTCATTCTTTATTACATCCGCTCCAACGACCAGACCGGTCAGTTTTCTTCCGCTTCCTGTCGCGCCGACTCCGTTGACGAAAAATTGTCCGTTCAGTTTATCGTTTAATTCCGTAAAGGTCCCCTGTATGGCCGTTAAAGGAGTCCCCTTCGTTCTTTTATAAGTAACATGCAAAATGTTTCCGCGCTCATTTATGATCGACGTATTCGTGCTGACCGATCCGACGTCTATTCCCAGATATATATTTTCTTTTTCCTCTTTCACTTTTTTCGCTCCCCAAAGAAACGTCTTCTTATTATAGTAATAATCGGGCTTCAGTATCAAGCATGATCAGCATAACTCAGTCAGCGTCCGAAAATCTCGAAAAAAGTTATACTCCGGCAGACCTCATTTGATTGACACAGATGAATTCTCAGTTTTTAACGGCTTTTTCAGGCATCCCAAAAACAACGCCTGATTTTCAGTCCACTTCCTTTCTCTTATTCAGTATTTTCTGAATACTGAACGCCGGCCAAAGGGTAAAAGCGAGTATGCTGAAAAAACATATCATTCCTATCATCCCATAACTGAAATGACTCGTATCCAGGCCGTCCGGCGGCGACCACAGAAACATGTAGAGCTTGATGAGCAATCCTGCAATAATTCCGAAAACAGTAAAAATCGAAAGGCTCCGCAATTCTTTTTTATAATCCTTTCCCTCCTTTGTTTGAAAAAGGATTATTGCCGCAGGTAAAAGAAGAACTCCCGGCATCCACAAAGGCAGGCTCCGAAAAAAGCTGAACTCTCCGATCGTAAAAGCAAAGATGAAGTAAACGATCAGTAGAGTGGTAAATCGCGTGTTATATCTGTTTTCTCTCGTCATGCACTCAATCGGTCGAATGAATCATCGCCTTTCCGTATAGACCTTTTAACCGGCATATCACTCGACGGTCAGGTTCAGCGCGTTTCTGTTTCTTCAACGCGCTAGTCGCGCAACCAGACCGGAATGCCGTCTTTGATGACCACATGGACATGGTTTTCCCCGAAATGATACATCCAGTAAGCGATGTCCGGAACATCGACTATCAAAAGGTCCGCCCGTTGACCCACGCAGATGTTCCCTCTGTCCTCTCCCCGGGCGACAGCGTAAGCCGCGTTGACCGTTGCCGCTCCAAGGACTTCATCAGGCGTCATTTTCATTTGCGTGCAGGCCTTCGTCATTATGAGCGGCAAATTCTGCGTCATGCATGAACCGGGATTAAAATCGGTCGCTAAAGCTACCGGCAGTCCTGCATTGATTAAACGCCTTGCATCCGGGTACTTATCCATGCCCATGAAAAAATCGCAACCCGGCAGCAGTACGGGTATCACCTGATTTTTTTTCAGCGCCTCTATTCCCCTTGACGAAATATACTCCAGATGGTCCGCCGATATCGCTTTGACTTCACCCGCCAATTCAGCTCCGCCTGAATCGGTCAGTTGTTCCGCATGAATTTTGGGCTTCATACCATATTGACATCCCTTTTGTAAAACTCTCCTGGACTCATCTACAGTAAATACCCCTTCCTCGCAAAAAACGTCGCAGAACTCAGCCAATCCCGACTCTCCGACATGCGGAATCATCTCTTCCAGAACCGTATCCAGGTAATCCTGCTTGCTCGATACTTCAGGGGGCATTTCATGAGCGCCCAGAAATGTGGGAATGACATCTACAACATGCACCTCCTGCAACTTCGCAGCCGCTCTCAACATCTTTACTTCCGTTTCAAGATTCAACCCGTATCCCGATTTCACTTCCACGGTGGTTATACCGAAATTCAAAGCCTTATCCAATCGCTCGACACCGCTGTCTATCAATTCATCCTCTGAAGCCTTTCGCGTATCTCCTACAGTTCTTTTTATTCCGCCGCCTTCCGCAGCTATTTTCATATAAGGCACGCCTTGAAGTTTTTTTTCAAATTCGTCCTGACGCGTTCCTGCAAAAATGGTATGAGTATGGCAGTCAATCAGCCCCGCTGTTACCAATTTTCCCGATGCATCTATAATGTCTGCAGCATTGTGCTTCGCATATTCCTCCGGTAATTCAGTTTCAGAGCCTAACCAGACTATTCGATCTCCCTCTATTATTACGGTCGTCTTTTCCTGTACTATAGGATGCCTCAAAGCTTCAGAAAAAACTCCCGATCCTTTCTTTGAATCATACGAAATTACAGTACCGTTTCGTATCATTAATATTGATTCTGTCATATATGTTCCTATGAAAATAATGAACTGACGGCACGATCATGGCGTCTGAGAACAATAGTCCCTATTCATAAGTTTAAGCGACTAATTACGGAGCAGTCCTGCAAGAATGCGCCGACAGTTCCTGTAATGAAAAACATCCTTGCAACCATCCAATTATTTACCCATCCAGCCCTTGCCGCTTTCCGGCCAAACGAGATGAAATGCCTTCATGGAAGCTAATCCATAACTATGGATTTTCCACCGGCTTTCCTCTTCTTTGTTATGATTGTTTTTCTTCCTTTTCTTCTTTCTCAGGATGAATCGGAAACGATATCGTCGTACCTTTGTTGCGCAACCTGGCTTTTCTGGCCTTGCCGCTCTTAACCCTTCTGTGGTGTCTTCTTCTCTTGGTTTTCTTTGTGTTCGATGCCATGTTTTCACATCCTTTCCGTATAGTCTGACGCGATCCGCATTAACGTCGATTTCACACGACCAGCGATCTGACGCAAGCTATTAATACAACATTTCCGAAAAAAAAACCACACCAAAATGAAAACTCACCCGGTTTTGTTTCAGAAATGAGCATTAAACGCGAAGGATCTTTTTACATTTTTTGAGTAAACGGACTGCAAGAAATTTACTTTTCAGTTCGCTCAGCTTTCTCCTGCGATCGAGATAAATGATCCTGGAATAGTCGAGGGCTTCTTCCCAGTCAGAAATGATGAATCGCCCATTTTCCCTGGCGGTAAGATAGAGTTTTGAGCCGGGGAATGGCATGCTGGGCTGAAAGATCAATCTATCGGCCGGCAATTTTAAGCCGAATTTTATCGTTTCCCAGGATTCTTTTTTTGTTTCCGTCGGAATACCGAGTGAAAAAGAAGCTGTAGATTTGATACCCGCTTTTCTAACCATCAAAATGTCTTCATGGACTTTTCCAAGGTCTACGTCAGTGTTTAAAACTTTTAGAAGTCTCGCGCAGCCGGCGCCCAGGCCAAAGAAAATTTCCTCGCAACCAGCTTTTTTCATAATTTCAACCAACTCGGGATCGATGAAACCAATCCTCGTATAACATATCCAAGGGAGACCCGCGCTGATGTCAATCAGAGCCCTGCTGAGTTCAATGGCACGTTTTCTGTTCAGAGTAAAAGTTTCATCGTAAAATTCGATTTTTTCAATGCCTGAGTTTTCTTTTAATTTAATAATCTGGTTAATAACCCTTTCGATGCTGTATTCTCTGACGGGTCCCGGCCCGAATTTCTGATGAGGACACTGTGCGCATCGAAAAGGACAACCTCTAAATGTCAGGATATGACCCAGTTTGCCTTCCGGGCCGCTTCCCCCCGGGAACAAATCCCAGGCGGGGTCAGGCCAGTCGTCGAGCGAATCGATCATATCAGCCGGAGGATTATGTACGACTTTTCCATCCGACAATACGGAAACGCCTCGAATGCTTCGCCAGTCCCTCTTTTGTTCAATAGCTTCAAGCAGCGCCTTAAAAGCGATTTCCGCTTCTCCCCTGATAACCAGTTCCGCATCTTTATGCCGCAAAAATTCTTCGGGAAAATTCGTAGCCTGAATGCCCCCAAAGACTATCGGAAGTTCAGGAAACTGGTCTTTGATGACTTGGGCGGTTTTGAGAGTTTGCGAGCGGTTGAGGATATATGTGTCGAATCCGATTAATTGAAAGGTGTTCCATGACCTATCATATTCTTTTATCAGGTTGTCGGCGTCCATGCCATGTTTTATTTTCACATCCCATCCGCATTGTCTAGCCACAGCCGCAACGCTTGCCAATCCGGCAGGCAGGGGAGAAGGGAAGGGTTTGTTCCAATGAGGATATAGGCAGACCAGTAAAGCTCTCATCATTTTTTAAGGACTCTTCTCACTGTATACTTTAATATTCTCCAAGTTCAAAACCTGCCTGTCACAGTAATCCTTGCTGAAATATCAAGGGTCCGTATCTTCAATCAGCTCCATAAGGTCTGTTTCAGGCATAATGCCTTCGCCGTGATTTCTATCGATATGGATTCTTTCCCATAACTCCAGCAAGGCCAAATTCCAAAGTTTAAAAGGAGCTTTTTCTTTGCCTGAATAAAAATCATCGACGATCCTCCGAACCTCATCGGCTTTAAATCTTCCTCTACGCTCCATGGAAGCTGGAGATAAAAGGCGCTGTATCGCCGATTTCAAACAGCCCCTCGCCCAAACTGACATCGGTACGATAAAACTCATTTTTTTTCGTTTACGCGTCACTTCAGGCAAAAAATCACCCAGCGCCTTTATCATAGAAGTTCTTAATCCCATATCGCCGTATTTGAGTCTAAAAGGCAGAACCGCAGCGGCTCGAAGCACATTCTTGTCCATAAGAGGACTTCTGGCTTCCAGCGAATGAGCGAAAGACATCTGATCCAGATCGCGAATCTGCAAATTTATCACTTCATGCTGCACGAAAAGATAAAAAAATTGATCAAACTCAGAGATACCGTCGATTTCTGAAAGCAAACGCCTGATTACTTTATCGGATATTTCCGGCTCCGGAAGACTTTTGAAGAAATCTTCTCTGTAAAGCGCTGGTCTCTCATCATTTTTAAAGACAAATTTAAGGTGTTCGTATTTTTCGGCGGTACCAAGCGAATAAGTCAATAAACGATTTATCCTTCTCAGCAACCTGTTTTCTGAAACCTTCCCTCCTTCGCTTTTGAAAATTTCCAGTAATTTTCTGCGGAATGAGGGTGAAAGATGCTCTACGAAACGCTCAAATTTATTCAATCGAAAAAGCTGGTAATACCAGTGACTGCCCACGAATATCTCATCGCCGCCGGTGCCGGTCAAGGCTGCATCGCACTCCTGCGAAGCGAATTTCGACACCAGGTAGCTGTTTATGGCATCTCCGCTGGGCTGCTCCATAGAACGGACGATCATCGGCATTTCATCATAGACATCATGCGCCTTAAATCCAAATTCGTAATGCTCCGTTCCAAACTTACCGGCGATCGCCTTCGCATAATCGAATTCGTTGAATTTGCCGTATTCGTCGTCGCCGGTATAACCGATGGTGAAAGTTTTTAAAGGTTTGTCCCTCATGCGTGACGCCAGTCCTACAACAGCCGTCGTATCAAAACCGCCGCTCAAGAACGCCCCAGGGTCATCCGTCCGCAGACATCTTGAAACCGCCCCTTTCACCGCCTTTCTGACATCATCTATTAACGCGTCATCCGGCTTTCGATCACCCTCGCCACAGCTCAGCGTCGAAGAAAACATATTGAACGCAATATCCGTCTCGCAAGAACCTGAGTTTAAATCCTTGACCATGATCCCGCCGGCCCTGAGCTGTCTGACGTCCGAAAAATAGGTATAAGGGTCCGGTAATGTTATCATCGCTAAATATAAGTCTGTCGAAACCGTTTCTGTGCGGCGGCCGGCAAGTCCGGTCATGGTCAAAGAACAAATTCTCGAAGCACATGAAAAAAGACCTTCCTGATCGCTGTAATATAACGGTCGGGAACCTGATGGATCACGATAAAGGATAATTTTTCCCGACTTTTCATCTATAATGACGAGAGAAAAAAATCCCTCCAGCCTGCTTAATCCTCCGGCTCCTTCCTTCTTATAAAAATCAAGGACGGAACCGGCCTCTCCAGGACAGGAAAAAAAACCGTCCCATACAGCTAAAAGACCTCTGTGGGAATCCTGCTCGAAAGGCTTTGAATTCAGTCTATCATAAACGCCGGCGCCGGCTGCGCCCCCATCGCAATCAAACCACTTCATGCCGTCAGGAGCACGCAATTTATTGCTAATTCGTATCTGAAGCTTTTCATCTTCAGTCAACTTCCTGGTAGTAAAAAAAAATGCGCCCATTCGCTTTAAATCCCCCACGCTAAAATCGTCATAATACTTTTATTCCAAACATTGGACAAACATTCCTGCAGGTAAACGCATCTCGTCCGCCGCGTTAATATCAAAATTTCCGCTCGTTGCCGTCGCGTTTTTAATTCCAACAGGAATTAATTCTCCATATCGGGAATCTTAAAAATAAGACGGGACTGGCCGATCATGATGTCATCGCCTGGTTTGAGCACCTGTTCTTTTACTCTTACTCCGTTGATGAAACTTCCGTTAGAACTGTCCACATCAATGAGCGCATATTGATGACTTTTATACACGACCTGAGCGTGATGTCTGGATACGCTGGTATCTTCCGATAATTGAATATCGTTATCCATACCTCTGCCGATTTTAACCAGCGGCGTGGTGATTGGATAAGACTGACCTTTATGCTCCCCCTCAATTATTTCCAATATTGGAATAGGCCCTGCCGCCTTCTTCTGCTCCTCTTCCTCCTCCAACGATTCTTCCAGATCCTCAGAAAGGTCTCTTCTTATCGTCGGCGACTCGTCGTCAAAAGAGTCGTCATCCAAATCTTCCAGATATTCTTCAAAATCCTCGTCATCCAATTCGAAATCAGACAGACTCTCATCTTCCTCAACCGCCTCAACCTCTGACGCTTCTTCATGTTCTTCTTCCGCCTTTTCTGCCGCCTCTTCCTCCTGTTCCGATTCCACTAATTCCTCAATCGCCGCCACGTCACTCCTGGAACTTTTTTGCTGCTTTCCAACATCTCGGGCGCCGGATACCTCATATTCAGCCGATTCCTCCTCAAGCTCTTCCTCTTCCTCTTCTTCTTCTTCTTCCGTCTCCTCAAGCCCCTCCGTCAAGTTCTCAACCGCCTGTTCGATGTCAGCAGAAAGATCAACGCCCATTTCCTTCTCAAGCGGCTCCACGGAACTGATGTTTTCCTGATACAGCTTAATCACTGCGTCCATACCGGCAATACGGGACTTGATCTTCTCTACCTGCGATTTGATATCTTCCTTCCGGGGACCAAAATCTTCATTGGAAAATTCTCCCGCCAGATGCCTTAATTCAAGCTCTTCCTGATCCTCAATCTTCAATTCCAGTTCCGTATTAAGCTTAACCTTCTCCTGATCCTTCGCCTGTATCGCTTCTTCCAGCTTCAGCTTGTGAGGCTTAATCTGTTTCAGAAGCTCTGTAAGTTTCGACGTATACTCGCTTTTAACCTTCTTGAAAACCTTTTCACGGACCTTCTCTTTATGCTTCTTGACGAGATCCAATCTTTCCTGATAAGTGCCGATTTCCTGACGGATCGATTTGAACTCTTTCAGAAGAGGGTCTTCCTCTTCCGCTATTTTACGTTCTTCTTTTCTTTTCTCATCCATTTCGATTCTCCTGCAACAAAATTCATTTTCATTTTAATAGTATACTGATTGTTTCCACTTACGGCAAGTCCCAAATATTGATCTTAAAATCAATCAAATGGGCTCTGCTTTATAATCGATGCCTCCTGTTAAACAAATTAAATGATTTCCTTTCTTTAAAAATGTATTTTTCAATCTTCGCGCTCGTCCTTCATTGAGCCGATTATTAAGTCATCAATGCAGAGATTTTCGTTTCAAGCAGAAATCGAGTCGCTTCTTCGGGCGGAGTAGGATTGATATAGAAACCTGTTCCCCACTCGAATCCAGCGACCTTGGTCAGTTTCGGCATAATCTCAATGTGCCAGTGATAATAGGGATTGTTTCGCTTGTTGAATGGAGAAGTGTGCAAAACGAAATTATAAGGAGGATTCTCCAGAACGCAATTTATCCGAACGAGGATTTCTTTCATAACCCGGGCTAAAGAGTGAATATGAATTTCCAGCGCATCTTCAAAGCTGGAATCGTGTTTTTTCGGGAGGACCCATGTTTCAAACGGGAATCTTGGGGCGTAAGGAGCCAGCGCCACGAAATGTTCGTCCTGGATGATCACACGAACGTTGTCTTCTAATTCCTGATCAATGATGTCGCAGAAAATGCACCTTTCTTTGTAATTGAAATAAGCGCGTGCCCCTGTTAATTCTTCAACGACCCTTTTAGGCACAATCGGCATCGCTATAATCTGTGAATGAGAATGCTGAAGCGATGCGCCGGCGGCTTTGCCTTCATTCTTGAAAACCAGCGCATAACGGAACCTCCTGTCCTTTTGTAAGTCCAGTATGCGGTCCCTGTAGGCCCAAAACACATCCTGCACTCCTTTGTCGTCCAGGTCCGCAAGGGTCTTTGAATGGTCAGGCGTCTCTATGACCACTTCATGCGCGCCGATCCCATTCATCTTGTCGAAAATACCTTCACCCCTCCTGTGTATGTCTCCTTCAATCTGCAACGCCGGAAATTTATTTGAAACAACCCGTAAAAACCATCCCTCACCGTTCTTTAAACTGCCCGATCTCCTGTAGGCCAATATTTCCGGCGGCGTCTTGTCCTCATGTCCTTCACAAAAAGGGCAAAATTTGTTCTCGCGTTCCTCCCGGCCGGACCCAAAATCGGAAGGCCGCTTTCCACGCTCCGTTGATATGATTACCCATCTCCCGATTATCGGGTCTTTCCGTAATTCCGGCATCCCGTTTCCTCCAAAAACTCCTTACATTATAATACCGAATTGTATGCTGATAAAGGCGAGTTTTTTCATAATTGTTCGGCCATTTGTCCTCTGCATCCCGAGGCTCAGAATCGCTCTAAACTAATTACATCAATAAACCTGAGAAGTCAAACAAACGTAAGAACAAACCAAGCAACGTCATCATTCCGCAAGCTCAACCAGTGCACAAAATATAATAGTACTTCGACCGTGTTTTCCAGAAAAAAATCTTCCCCGCTTCGATATTATCCGATCATAATATTCGATTCAGGATACTTATACTTTGCCGGAGTTTCCGTTCCCTGGCTCATGGCCAGTATGAGCGTCAAAGGCCCGATTCTTCCGGCGAACATGACGAAAATAATGTTGAGTTTACCCCAGAGCGACAGGTGCGGGGTAGCTCCCATGGATAATCCAACTGTTCCGAAGGCCGAAACCGATTCAAATAAAAGCGCCTGAAAGCGTCCCCTGGCTAAAATTTCCGGCGGCAAATTCCATTCTGTGAGGAGCAGAAGCATGAATGATGCAGTTATCAGCCCGACCGACAATACCACAATTGTGACCACTTTAAACAGCAATTCATTGGTTACCGTTCGTCGAAACAATTCTACATTCTGTTTTCTGCTGATGGTTTTCTTTATCATGGCGATCAATGCTGCGAAAGTCGTGGTTTTTATTCCTCCCGCTGTAGACCCCGGCGATCCTCCAATGAACATAAGAACAATCAGCATGACGATTGAAAAGGATGAAAGAGTCCCAATTTCGATAGTATTGAAGCCGGCAGTTCGCGGCGTTATAATTTGAAAAACAGAACTCAGTATTTTTTCTGATGCATTTGAACCGCTCAACGAGCCGCCCGACTCAGCCATATAAAAAAAAGGAACAGGCACAACGATCAACAACAGACTGGTCCATAAAACCACTTTACTCTGAATCGATAACTTCGGCGGTATGCTCTTGCCTTTTCGACCGAAAATTTTATCGTACATGTTGTCGATAACTATATATCCGACACCGCCCAGAAGGATCAGCGCTATTACAGTGAAGTTGACCATATAATCGCCGGCGTAATCCGCCAGACTCTTCGTAAAAACAGAGAATCCAGCATTGCAAAAAGCTGAAATAGAATGGAATAAGGAAACGAAACACCCTTTTCCAACCCCGAATCTCGGTATGAACCGGGTAGCCAAGAGCAAAAAACCGACCGATTCAAATAAAACAGTCAATAAGGCTATCGACTTCAAATGCTTGATAAGGTCCTGCCTGGAAGGAAAATCCAATGACGCCTGAACATACTCGGCGCTTTTCATCCCCATTTCCCTCCTGAACAATAAGGCAAAGAGAGAAGAAAAAGTCATAATGCCTATGCCGCCGACTTGAATGAGAAAAATAAGGATTATCTGCCCATATGCGGAAAAAAAAGTCCCCGTGTCGACTACGATTAATCCTGTCACGCATACCGCAGAAGTTGCCGTAAAAAGACTGTCCAGCAAGCTCAATGAACCGGGTTCACTATGACAAAACGGAAACATCAGCAGAATGCACCCGATCGCTATACCAGCGGCAAAACTCAAAGCCACTATATGAGCAGGAGTTAAACGATTCGAAATTTTACTGACCAAAGCAAGCATTTTCTCAATCCCGGGAATTTTCGATAAGATCGAATTCAATCTTTCAACTCCGTCTGCTCATCCTTGAAATGATGTCTGAACAATTAAACATCTAGCTTCTTCGGACTTCGAAAAGAATAAAAAAAGGACCGCATTTTGTCAAATGCGGCCCTTTTCAGTCAGCTTTCGTTCGTTAACCGTCCGGTCAACGTCGTAAGCCGCGGCTTACTTCAACAAAACCTAGAATTTGTAATTTATCCCGAACGAGAACCTGAATCCCGAAAGTCCTAGATCATAGGAGTCTTTCAGGTCAAAATCAAATCTGGCTTTTTTGTCGCCTTCCTGATTTTCAGGATGATCCTGTTCAGGGTCCTCAGCGGGTGATCTGAAATCCAGGTGATCGTAGAAAGCCTGCGTTTCGCTCAGATTCTCCGGTTCCCATGTGGCGCTGGCGTACTGGTATTGAACCTCGAAGAAACTCATCAAATTGTCTGTAACGGGATATTCCACTCCGCCCGTCACATGAACGCCGAAAGTCAATCCGTCATCTTCCAGCTTGTAGACTTCTTTTTCGTCCGGCGAGAATTTGAATTCTCTGTCGATGAAATGCCACATCTTGTAGGTCAATTCCGTATTCATTTCCCACCAGTACCAGCCTAATCCGCCTCCGCCGTAGAAAACGGCATCTTTGACCGGATACAGATAATTGAAGCTGTGTTTCAACTGCATAATTGAAAAATCAGCCCATTCCTCGAAATCAAAAGTTTTGAAGTTGTTGTTGTTTCTGAAGTTCTGTGATTCCATTACGTATTCCAGAATCTTGATGTCTTCGGCTTTGTGATAGTCGAAATCAAAAGCCGTGATCTCAAAATTCTCAAAACGAATGGTACCCCGAATAGCCGGCGTCAGTCCGAAACGACTGAAGTCAGAAGCCTGAGCTGCTGCTGCAACCGTATCGACCTCTTCCCATGCGTATCCGTCGCCGCTGCTCTTCCAGTTTTCCTCGTATACTTCCTTACCCTCAACATAATCGGTCCAAAAATCTCCGCCTCCGATAAATTGAAAATGATTGAAGCGGACACCTATTGAATAATCGGCGGCCAGCGCCGGAAGCGCAAATAACAGCACTACGACGGCGGCCCCGATTTTTATCGAATTTCTCTTCATTCTAACACTCCCTTTTGTTAAATGTTCCATTTTCGTTCTTCAATGACCATATTTCGGAACAAGTTTCTTCGCCAAAACTGGTCTTCATTCTTAAAACTTGAACAACATGCTCAGTCGATAGCTTCTCACGCCCATGTGAGCGCCGTCGGTGCCGAAAACCTGCGGTCGACCGGATTCCCATTTGTCGTCCATCGTTCTCTGCAGCAGATATTCGTTGTTGAATATATTGAAGATGTCGAAAATGACCGTGAAGGTCCCAAATTTGCCCTCTTGAATAGGAAAGTGCTTCTGAATGCTCAAATCCATAGAAGCGACGGGAGGCAGTCGATAAGTGCCCTGTCCGCTTTCCATGTCGGCCCATTCCGGGTGATATTTATTGGGTTCGCCCGGATAGACTGAATTGTCGCCGTACTGAGGTTCCTGGAATCTTCGGGAATAGGCGTAACCGTTTCGGTAGAAATATGTGGCGCCGAGACTGAAGGCGTAAATTTTGTTCGGGAAGAAATCATAAGCCGGATTCAACTTGACGTAGTGATTGATATCGTAGGGAAGTTTACCTGATACGTTTCTGCTGAGGTCAGGAGTGTCATAATATTCCGAGAAACTGCTGACCGTTCCCGAACCGCTGTAACCGCCGCCGGAGAAACCAGGCTGATCGCCGTATACCGTTCCTTCAGCTACCGCGTAGGTGTAGGAACCCAGGAATGTGAAGTTCTTTCTCTGTGTTCTGAGAGTGAATTCCAGTCCATTATATTCCCTGTCCGCGCTGCTGGGAAGGTTGGTCACCAGATAGTGATCGAGCGAATAATCACGGTCGGGCATCCTTTGCTCAACATCATCCCTGTATTCATCATAAGGAACATCCCAGGCCAGGAAATATTCGCCGGTGCTTTCCTTGAACCATACGCCGACGTCCTCGATCAAATCCGTCGTTTTTCGGTAAGTGTATGTCCAACCGACTGAAACGTTGTCAAAAACCTCATGCTCGGACCCGATCTGAAATTCGTCCGAATACTCAGGCTTCAGGTCCGGGTCCACGGTATTCGTGTTCTCATAAGTTCCGGTCGTGTCGATCTGCCAGGAAGAACCGTCAGGATACCTGTTGGGATTGTCCATGAATTTTTCTTCCGAACCGGAATAATCATACTTGGACTCGTCAGGAAGATCAGTAAAGGTTTCGCGGTAATAGGTCCGGAAAACTGTGTCCGTCTCATTCAGCATCTGAGGAATCTGAAGGTTGGAAGGATTGTAGTAACGAGCCAGCACGACCGTTAATTTGTCAGTGCCTTTACCTCTTAAATCCCAGGAAAAACCGAATCTGGGGGCGATTGACGTGAACTGAGCCACATAATCGTCGGTGCCGAGTTTCTGGCTTCCTCCGCTGATTTCTTCGGTTTTGGCTTTCTTGACGTCGTTCTGGAACCACATGAATTCAGGTCTGAAGCCCCAGTTAAAGGTCATGTTATCTTTAAATTTCCACGAATCCTGTACGAACAAGGCTCCGTAGTAGCCGTAATACTTCGTCATACCGCCGGAGAAGACTTCAGTCAACGTATCCGCGGGTTGTCCGGCAACGGTCGTGTTGAACGTGTAATAGAATCCGCCGGGTATGCCGACTTCACGTTCGACCCAAAGATGCTGATATTCCGCTCCAACCTTGAAATCATGGCTGCCTTTTATGAATTCATCCATGAACCAGCTCAACGAAAGGTTAAAATTCCATCGGTTACGGCTGTTTTTCCGGAATTCCGTGGGAGCGCGGTCCGTTATGCCTCTGGCTTCATCAGTGAAACCGGGAGTGCCGTAATCGCCGTTGGCGGGAATGCTTGAATTTAAGACCACTTCAGAAAAAGCGGCCTGGAAATTCATGAATGTGCTGGCGCTGATCAGCCACGTCCAGTCGGCGCCGTAAAAAGGCCCGCCCTGTTCGTAATTCGTCAAAGCAGCAGCCGTTACATTGTTGCCGGCATTGTCATTTTCATCTTCCCAGTTTTCCTCGTTCCACTTCAGCGTGAACTTATGAGCGGAAACAGGTTGCAGGGTTAATTTCACGTAAGGTCTGATGATCGTACGGTCCGTATCGACTGTCGCAGACGGGTCCTGCTTGTCGTCGGCGGGATCGCTTAAAATGTCAGCTTCTGATGAGTCATTGTAATACCAGGCTGTTATAAAAAACCATATGCGGTCCTTCATTATGGGGCCGCCCAGAGTCAACGTCGGAAGCCATGTCACGTCTCTTTCAGGCTCCGTGGTTTCATAAAATGAACTGGATTCCCAGGTGTTGTCTCTATACTGGACGCGCAACGAACCGGAGAATTTATTTCCGCCGGATTTCGTCACTGCGTTGACGATACCGCCCAACGCACGGCCGTATTCCGCTGAGAATCCGCCGGTCTGAACTTCGACCTGCTCCAGAGCATCCGCCGCAACATTGGAACCGAAAGTTCCCGTCAATGAATCGGTCGTATCTACGCCGTCCAGCAGGTATACGTTGTCCTGCTTGGTTCCGCCGTGTACTTGAGGATTGCCGCCGCCGACCATTCCTGCCGACATGGTCATCGCATCCTGATAATCCATGTTCCCGGGCAGCTTGTCTGTAAATTCCTTCTCAATATTAACCGCCTGGGTCGTCGTCGTTACGTCTACCACCGGAGCATCAGCCGTAACCTCAATCGTCATCGAAACCTCAGTCATCGCCATTTGAAGATTGATCTGAGTCGTCTTGTTGACTTTTACGTCGATTTCCGGATACTTGATGGTCTTCATGCCCATCATTTCAGCCGTTAATTCATACGCTCCGGGCGGCAATTCGGGAAATCGATACACGCCGTTCTCGTTCGTATACGCTGTTCTGTCCCCCTGTAAATTGGGACTCGTAATGGTCACGGTTACTCCAGGCAACGGATTGCCGGCGCTGTCTTCAATCTTTCCGCCGATCACGCCGGTCAATGCCGCATAAACTCCCCCCGCGACAGCTACTATCATGATAATCGCCATCATACAGGGAAAATATCTTTTTACTTCATTCATATCTTCCTACCTCCAAATAAATTTCCTTAATGAATTTCCTGATGAGATAAAACCTCCAACTCCACACTGACAGAAATCCCCCGCAGCCATCACCTCCTTCTTGTTATGGTGTTTGCAGTAAAACCGTTGCAATCTCCGGTTCATTACAAATACTCCATTAATCCCTTGACTTTATCCTTGTCCGAAGCGTTCGGAGCCGCTTCCAGATACTTCTGGAAATACTTCTTGGCTTCAGCGTTGTTCTTCAATCTCAGCGAAATGTAACCCAGTTGCCGGTAAGCGTCCCCATAATTTTCCTTCATCTCCGTAGCCATCTTGAAATACTTAATCGCTTCCTCAAGCTTGCCCGTGTTCGCACACAAGGCCGCCACGTTGAACGGAACCGTTGCGTCAGCCTCATCTCCCGCAAGCTCAAGATACTTTTTCCAGTCTTCGATCGCTTCTTCGTATTTCTTCGTCGAATTATAAGTCGCTCCACGGATAAGATAAGCCTGCGTGTACTCTCCGTCAAGCTCTATCGCCTTCGACATATGCTCTATCGTCTTTTCGTGATTCTGTTCCTGATAGGCGATGTTCCCCAACAGAAAATATGCCTGCTTAAGCTCAGGATTATTCTTGATCGCAGACTCCAACAACTCCTTCGCTCCTTCAAAATCTCCCGCATTATACTTGTCCGCCCCGGCATTGAAATCCTGAACGGCCTGCTCCTCGGGCGTCAAAGGCGTCATCTCGCGAGCCTCCTCAATCGTCAACATCTCAAATGTGTGCTCCAGCTTGCGCCCGGGCGTAATTTTGACGGGCATCTTCATTGTGACGTAATCTTCTTTTTCCATCGTGGTTTCCCAGACCACCGGGTCCAGACCCACCTTTTGAAAAACTCCTTTTCGATTGGTCTTCAATTCAAACATGACCGTTCGGTTTTTTACGTTCACCATCGTAATCTTGACGCCCTTTATCGGTTCGCCCTCACTGTCCACGACTCTGCCTATTATACTTCCCTGAACGCCTGCCTGACAATCGCATACGCTGATTATCCAAAGCGCAGCAAGCAGCGCCGTCAAGAACGCCGTCTTTTTTCTCTGCATTGTTAAAACTCCATTCTCATTTTTTCGATTAACATTTCTCCGACCTTCTCCTCATAAAAAAAACAATCGTGATTATATAGCGACAGCGTTTCCTTTTGTCAACTCTTTTCCTCAGAAAAAATATCAGCCGGTCTGGATTTCAATGGTATTTCCTCCCATCCTTCTAACTATTACCCCATCTTTTTTGCAAGGTTCCATTTTTTTCAAAAAAAAACCGAATTTTTTCTTTTCTTCGGACAGAATAAAATAAACGCTTTGCTCTTCAGTATCGTATGAAGTTGACGATGATTCCAAAATTTTTCATCAAAGAAAAAAAAGGAAAAAATCAAATAAAAAAAATGGAATTAAGACGCCTCTCGGTCGCATCCGATAGTGAAAATCGAAAAACAGACCGGGTTTTTCAGAATTTTAAGCGCAGGCTAAGCCTCTATCAGTATTTCGTCTGGCTCGATCTCCGCATTCCAGGTCTTACCGGCGCTCCCTTACGCCGCAATTTTGAATTCAACCGCTCATCACACGAATCTGACGAATGCCCTTAACCCGCATTTCTCATACAAAACCTGTTACGAGCGTCCATATCCCCGCACCTTCAAGCGCTGCTCCCTGCGGCCTTGCTCAACGTAGCGCTGCTATGTTTCCGCAGTCCTTCAGTCCGCCATGCTTGAATCTGCGGGAATCTGAACGCTCTCACTACGATTTTGTATGAGAAATCCGGGTTAATACCTCTCATCGAAATAATCTGCGAGAATCTTACCGTGATCGAATGCCAGAGTGGAGGGCAGATTATCGCGATGAAAAACGCCTATGTCGGCAGCATCATCTTTGGCCTTCGGGTTTCCTTCGGCTTCGGCAATGAAGACCAGACTGACGGTGTGCTTTCTGGGGTCCCTGTCCGGCTCCGAATAAACATGGAATTGCCGAACCAGGCGAACATCCAGATCAGTCTCTTCCCTGGCTTCTCTTACCGCGGCAGTTTCATAACTTTCGCCGTAATCCACAAATCCTCCCGGGATAGCCCATCCATATGGAGGATTCTTTCTTTTAATGAGGACAATACCTCCGTTTTTCATTTCAATTATTATATCGACAGTAGGAATCGGATTTCTGTATTGCGTCATAAGATTATGTTCCTTGAGATTGCTTACGTTTTTTTTCGATTTGAAATGTGCCGTCAGACAGATGTTTTATGAAGCGCGTTTAATCAAATCTATCATGTCCCTGACAGCCTGATGGAGTCCGGTGAAGAGGGCCCTTGAGACGATCGAATGTCCGATGTTCAATTCTTCGATTTCGGGTATTGCAGCGACAGGAACGACGTTAAAATAGTTGAGGCCATGGCCTGCTACTACGGTCAAACCTTCATCAGCCGCTTTCTGTGCTTGACCTGCCAGAATATCCAATTGTATTTTTTTCTGTTTTCCTCTAGCCTCAGCATAACGTCCCGTATGCAGTTCAACGGCATCAGCTTCCGTTTCCCGGGCTGCCCGAATCTGTTTTTCGTCAGGATCAATAAAAAGACTGACATTCATCCCGGCCTCTTTCAACTTTGCGACAGTTTCTTTAATGTGATTCTTATTCGCATAAACGTCGAGCCCGCCTTCGGTTGTGATTTCCTTTCTTTTTTCCGGTACAAGCGTAACCGTGTCAGGTTTGATATCCAGGGCAATACTTATAATTTCTTCTTCAGCCGCCATTTCCAGGTTCAAAAGAGTCTGCACCAACTGCCGCAATAAACGGACGTCCCTGTCCTGAATATGCCTTCTGTCCTCTCTCAAATGCACGGTAATCTGATCCGCGCCCGCGTTCTCAGCATTCAGGGCAGCCGCAATCGGTTCCGGCTCTATGCCTCCCCTCGCCTGACGCAAAGTCGCAACATGATCGATATTTACTCCTAATCTTATCATACAGCCAGCCTCCTTTCCTGAAAACGTATGTTCAAACATACGCCTTTAACCCTCAAATCGCTATAGCTCGACAATTACTTCTTTTTTTCTCATTCAGTCTCGGCATCCTTTTCAGGGATCGCTTCAGTCTCCTTCTCCTCTTGAGCCGCCGGAACTTGAGTCGGTATCGCCGGTATCATGACATTGACTTTGCGGGGAATGATCTGGAGCGCTTCAATGCCCCTGGGCAGGTCTTTGATCTCCGGAACGATTTCATATTCACCCGGCGAGTATTCCGACAACTCAATGCCGGCCCACAGACTCGTCTCATCTATTTTTCGCAATTGAATCGCCGGTCCTTTCAACAGGACTTCCACTCTGGTCGGTTTAAATTCGATCCCTTGAAAACCGGTTGAAGCGATTACTTGTACCATAACCAGTTTCTCTTCAATTCTTTGTTTTATTTCAATAAATATAAGCGCCGTGTTCTTGTCCACAAAACGTACTTTTTCAGACTCTGCTTTTAAAAGAACCCTTTGAGTAAAACTGCTGCTGACGCCTGAAATATCAATGGGTTCTGAAACCACACCTTCAATGTTCTCTAAGTAGCTGACCGGGCCTGAGACTCTTACCCTTTCCGGAGTGGACCGGAATCCCATCAATTGATATCCCTCTGCCGGTCTTCCCCTTATGTCCGGGCGAATACCGACTTCTTTCTGTATCGTTTTTTCCAGGCGCACATCAATTACCGAGGGACTTACGTCCACAACGTCTACCCCTGCCGGTATGCCGCTGATGCGATCAGCCGTCAAACTCAGACTGGTTACTCCTTCGCTGACGTCCGTGGGTAGTTCAAGATTGGCCGTTATCGCAGAAGTGTTTATGCTGGTCAATATGCTCCTCAACCCCCGGATTCTGATCGATACCGAAGACGAATTAATCTCTACGATTTCCATGTTCTGCGGCATATTCCTTATCTGCCAGGAAACTTTATTGATCTCTTTTTCGGCCTTCTCCTGGTTAACGACGAAAAACCATAAAGCACAGGCAGCGATTAACGAAAATATTTTTAAACCCGGATTATTCAGGAGTTTTTGCTTTAAAATAATAAGGTATGTGCGGAATGATTTCACTTACTTTTTGATCCTGTAGATTTCATACAATCTTCTCTTAAGTTCTTCATGGTCCGACATGCTTTCCAATCGTCCTCCCAATACCAGGGATATTTTGCCGGTTTCCTCGGAAACAACGGCTACGACGGCATCCGTTTCCTCGCTTATTCCCACGGCAGCCCTGTGTCGCGTGCCGTACCGCCTCGGTAAAAACGGATTCTTCGTTAAGGGAAGAAAACAGCCGGCCGCCGCTATCTTGAAATCCTTTATTATAACGGCCCCATCATGTAATGGAGAATGAGGGAAAAAAATGCTTCGGAGCATCTCGCTGGTAACTGCTGCGTCCAGTTCCGAACCCAGCTCGATTATGGGCTGCAATCCCGTTTTTCTCTCAAGAACGATTAAAGCGCCTGTCCGCGACGTCGAAAAAACATCCGCAGCCTTAGCTATTTCATTAATTACTTTCTCATTCAAATTTTCATGCCTGAAAAAAAACTTGTGCCTTCCGAATTCAACCAGGGCTCGTCTTATTTCAGGCTGAAACAGCACTATAATCGCGATCAGAGCGACCGACCAGAAGTGCTGGAGTATCCAATTCAGAGTATGGAATTCCATGTAATGCGAACTGGATATCTTGGACATGAGGAAAAATACGATGAAAGCGAAGATCATCTGAACGGCTATGGTGCCTTTGATGATAAGAAGAAGACGATAAATGATATACGCCACGATGACGATGTCCAGTATGTCCTGCCATCTTATGACGATATTCCCGATATAAAACAGCGCATCCAAATTCAACGTTCTTTTCCTTCTCCTACCCGGTTCTGTAAATCCGGTCGCATATCATAACGACTTCCTTCATTTCACCGGCGTCATGAACTCTTAATATGTCCACGCCCTTCTGCACGGCTGCAGCCGACGCGCCGGCCGTGCCGAAAACAGATTCAGATGGTTGTCGCTTCAACGTTTTCCATATGAACGATTTCCTGGATATTCCCAGCAACAGGGGAAATCCCATACTCCGGAACGTTTCTAATCTCCTCATGATTCGAAAATTCTGCGCAGGATTTTTGGCAAAACCTATTCCCGGATCAATGATGATCTTATCAGCAGCGATCCCGTAATCCAGCGCCTTGGATATCGATTTGCCCATCTCATGCTGTATCTCGTTGAAAAGCGATTCATATCGGGATTTCCGCTTCATGTTCGCGGGAACTCCACGCATATGCATAAGTATGACGGCAGCGCCGCTTTTTACGATGCATTCAGCCTTCTCTTCCGACGCATGACCAAGCCCGCTTATATCATTAATTATTTGAACGCCTTCATCCAAAACAACCCTCATGGTCTCCGCATGATAAGTATCGACGGAAATCGGAACGCTTAGTTTTCTAACCAAAATCCGAACGACCGGAAGAATCCTTCCTAATTCTTCCCCCGGCGTCTTAGGTTCAGCCCCCGGACGACTGGACTCTCCTCCGATATCGATAATATCCGCGCCCTTATCCTCCATCAACATCGCTCTCTCCACTGCTTTCAGCGGGTCAGAGTATTTTCCTCCATCATAAAATGAATCAGGCGTTACGTTTATTATGCCCATCAAAAGCGTTCGCTTTCCCAACTCCAGACTGCCGCCCGGGTAAGTCACGGAAAAGAAGCATTTCTTCCGGTTCTCCCAACCCGACGACATTCGTTCTCCCATAACCCGCAACCGAGGTTCCTCTTCCATTCCGCGCGCTAGTCTCTTGATGGTCGACGAATTGCCCACGCCGCAGCAGAAAAGTCTCCCGGAAGCGCTTTTTCTTGTAAAACCTTTGATTTCGTTTGCCCATTCAGGTCGCTTGGATATTGCATCAAACGGAATATCCGGGGGAACCTCAAATTGGACGGCGGCCTGAGGAAAATCCAGCTCCTTTAAATCAAAAGGAGAAGCGTACCCTTCCTTTTCGAGAAAGTTCCCGGCATCTTTCTGTGAATTGAAACTAAAAAATGCGATGTCGAATGAATTATTCCTTTTCAATTAGCGGAACTCTTCTCCAATCCGTCTAACATACGGCTTAAATCAGAATGATCAAGCGATTCTTTTTCCAGCAGGGCATTTGCGAGTATTTGCAATTGGTCAATGTGGGTCTGCAATAATTTTTCTACTCGTTTAAAACACTCCATCACGATTCTGTGAATTTCCTCGTCGATCGTCTGCGCGGTCTTTTCACTGTATTCATTTCGATGAGCGAGTTCGCGACCCAGAAAGACTTGATCGTCTTCACTGCCGTAAGTCAGGGGACCCAGTTTGTCGCTCATCCCCCAATTACAAACCATGTGTCGAGCGATTTTAGTTGCCCTTTTCAAATCATCGCCGGCACCTGTCGAAATTTGATTAAAAATAAGGAGTTCCGCAACGCGTCCCCCTAATTTAACGCAAATCTCGCCTATTATACTCTCTTTTTGATAAATGTATTTATCGTCCAGCGGCAACAGTTGAGTCACACCTAACGCCCTGCCCCTCGGAATGATCGTGACTTTATGAATCGGATCGGCCTCCGGCAGCAACCAGGCAACGAGCGCATGACCGGCTTCATGGTAGGCTATCCTCTTTTTATCTTCTTCACTCAGAACCATGCTCCTGTGCTCCATTCCCATCAACACCTTGTCTTTCGCCTGTTCCATATGCGACATGGCCACGGCGTCGCCATCATCGCGGGCGGCGATCAATGCCGCTTCATTGACGAGATTCTCCAGGTCCGCTCCGGAAAATCCGGGCGTTCCTCTTGCCAATATGGACAAATCGACATCCTCAGATATGGGAATGTTCCTGGTGTGAACCTTTAAAATGCCCACGCGGCCTCTTACATCGGGACGATTGACCACGACCTGCCTGTCAAAACGGCCCGGACGAAGCAGCGCCGGGTCAAGAATGTCGGGTCGATTCGTCGCCGCTATTAAAATCACTCCCTCATTCGACTCGAATCCGTCCATCTCCACTAAAAGCTGATTCAGCGTCTGCTCACGCTCATCATGGCCTCCGCCTAACCCGGCTCCCCGCTGCCTCCCCACTGCATCGATTTCATCCATGAAAATAAGACAGGGAGCATTCTTCTTGCCCTGCTCGAACAAATCTCTGACTCTTGATGCCCCCACGCCTACAAACATTTCTACAAAATCAGAACCGGATATTGAAAAAAACGGCACTGCAGCTTCCCCGGCTATCGCTCGCGCCAAAAGAGTCTTTCCCGTTCCCGGAGGACCCGTCAACAACACGCCTTTGGGAATTTTTCCTCCCAATTTCTGGAACTTCATCGTATCCTTCAAAAATTCAACGATCTCCTGCAACTCCTCCTTCGCCTCCTCTATCCCCGCTACATCCGCAAAAGTTACTCTTTTTTGAGAATGACTCGATAATCTGGCGCGGCTTTTTCCGAAAGCTAACGCGCTCTTTCCGCCTCCCTGCATCTGGCGAAGAAAAAATATCCATATCCCTATGAAAAGCAAAAGCGGAAACCAGGAGACCAGAGTCGTCAGCCATATGTTGTCGTTAACCTCCTCCGCTTTTATCTTGACATCGTTTTCACGCAGTATCCCGACCATTTCATCGTCGTCCGGAGCATACGTTTTAAAATACTGCAACTCCCCTTCGTCCGTGATGTACTGCCCTTTTATTTTCTGCCCCTTTATCGTTACTTCCTTGACGTCGCCCCGCTGCGCTTTTTTGATGAAATTACTGTAATTAATCTCCACATAATCCTTGTGTTCCACGACAAAGGTCTGGATTACCAAAATCGACACGGCAACAATCACCAGCCATATCGCTATGTGCTTGAACTTAGGATTCAACGCTGACTCTCCTTCTCCTCTCCTGCATCGAATTCTTCAACGCATTAAACCTCCTCACATTTTTTACCATAAGTTCGCTCTTTTAACAATATCAATATATAATGAAATCATCCGTTTTTATCATTATCCTCGGTCACCCTGCTCGCGGTTCATCGGAAATTGAATCAATATGGTTATCTTAACAGGCCGGTCGCTCTGCTTCGTAACCGACTCGGACAATCCCCCACCTGCAACCCATAATATCTCACCCCCGCATTCCAATACCGGCGCCCGGCTCCTTTCCTCCTGATTCATACCCATCTCACGAAACAAATCTTTCAATTTCTTCCTTTTTCCTTTCATGCCTGTCCGCCGAAAACGATCACCCGGTCTCCTGTTCCTTATTAAATAAGGAGGCTCAAACAGGTTTCCGTCAAAAGTAAAAACAAAATCTGCAGCGTCCCGCTCTTCTTTATTCACCGGCATCCCAGTCGCCCTGAACGTAAAACCGATCTCTTCAATCCTCCTGCTTTGCTCTAATTCAAGGAAATATTCGTAACGAATCGAAGCGCTTTCATCCCTCTTCCCCTGACTATGAATCAAAACTACTTCATCTCTCTTTTCAATCCTTAATCCTTCCGGCAGATGAATTTCTCCTCTTTTCTTCCTGGATGAAATCAGCTTCTCGACCAATCCCGCATGCCTTAACGTCCATCTCACTTCCTCATTCCCCGAATGCTTCTTCAGCAGTTTAAACATCAATCGCTTCTTTAATCCCTCCGGAACCGACCGAATTCCGCATAGATCATAAGCATTTTCCTCCCGTTCGCTCCTTGTCCGCTGCAATATTTCCTCCGTCTTCCGGTCAAGATACTTATCTTCCTTCCGCATTAAATTCACAATCCGCTGAACAGTCCTCCCTAAATTGGGATTAATTTCCTTCAGACAGGGAACCGCCTTGCTGCGAATCCGGTTTCGGGGATATTGCAGCTCCCGGTTAGTCGAATCGATACGGTATGGTATGTTGCGACTTTCCAGATATTCCCTTATCTCCCTGCCTGAAACTTCCAATAACGGACGAATGAATAGTCCCCTCCTCGCCGGTATCCCCGACAGGCCTGCCCTCCCGGCTCCCTGCACAAGTCTTAACAATACTGTCTCAATCTGATCGTCAGACGTATGACCGGTCGCAATCCTGTCAGCCCCCATCCTTTCAGCGCTTTTTTTCAAAAAAGCATACCTCTTCCTTCGAAGAAAATCCTCAGGTCCCCGTTTCAATCTCTCCGGAAACTCCTCAACCGGCAATTCCTCGCATATCACAGGCGTTCCCATCTTCTGAAAATATTCAACAACGAATTCCATATCCTTCCGGGACTCATTTCCCCTCACGTTATGATTGTAATGGGCTATAGAAAAATCCAGGTCGAACACGGTCTTTATATTCATAAAAACGCCCGCCAGAGCCATGGAATCCGGTCCCCCGGATACGGCTATCAGAACCCTGTCGCCCCTGCTTAAAAGGTCAAATTTATTTATTGTACTGAGGATTTTTTTTTCGAATGTCACGGACCGAAAAGTCGGAAAAAGATGCGATATTGAAAAAAGAAATAATAAAAAATGGCGGTGCAGGGATTTGAACCCCGGACACGCGGATTATGATTCCGCTGCTCTAACC
>CAZUFC010000055.1:0-21960 GCA_964619725.1 uncultured bacterium
TCCCTTTGTCCCTTTGTCCCTTTGTCCCTTTGTCCCTTTGTCCCTTTGTCCCTTTGTCCCTTTTTATCAAGGCCCGAACCCAGATTAACTAACGGCGTAATCGTCCCTGATACCGTTAACTTCTTCGTTCAGCATGGCGCCCAAGAATTTCAGTCCCTGTATTTCGTTTCGGCCAGTATCGGGCCAGATGAATTCATTTTGAATGGCAATTTCCGCGTTCCCGGTTTCAAAGTCTGCCTTGTCGAAATCCGTGTTACCGGGAGCGCCGGCTCGCGGGGGATTTTCTTGCTATATAAAACAGAGCTCCCACCAATCCCCAGAATAGGTAAAACGCTGCAGTGATCCAGGAATAGGAAAGGGCTTGTTCGGTAACGATTCCCGGTAATTTCGTGAAAAAGTGTATGTCTACGGCTTCCCTGACGCCGAAGCCGCCTATGAACAGCGGCATGGATACCAATATGGTTCTTATGGGCATCAAAAAGAGATAGAAGAAGAATCCTGCTGAGTTGAAACCCAGCGCTCGACCTACAAAATAAAAAGAAACGATGTACAAAAAATGAATGACGAAACCCAACAGAAACGCTTTTATCAGGGTCGTTCGTGCCGTATTGTAAATTCTCAGGGCATTGAAGAATCTTTTGAGTATTGCATAGGGTTTTTCATATTTTCTTATTTTAAAGAAATGAATGAAAGGCTTCATGACGGCAGGGCGAAACAACAGCAGAAGGATCAAGGCCACCATCGTCATAAAAACGGCTGTCGCTACCCATAACTGATCTTTTATGGGCGTAAGATCGATGCCTACATCAACCGGCATTAATATGCTGATGAATGCCAAAACCACCAGTGTGAACAATCCTATGCCTCGCTCCATGATAATTACGGCCGTCGATTCTATCCGCGAGCCGTTCTGCCTGCCGGTGTCCATTATCCGCACTACGTCTCCTCCTATCCTTCCCGGCAGGAAAATACCGAAGAAATTACCCACTAAATAGTATTGAAATAATTTCATCAGAGGATAATCGATCCGCTGCACTTTCAGAAGAAAGTCCCATCGAAGCGAATTTAACATGAGGGCGATCAGGTGAAATCCGAAAATGAGGGGTAAATAGTAAAAATTAAAGTTCGACAGTGAATGGACCGTATCTTTTAAATCGACGTTGCGTCTCAGTATGAAGAAGACGATGAGGCTGAGAGAAAAAATTAATTTTAAAAGGAAAGAGATTATTTTTTTGCGAGGTTTGCCTTGAGTTTGAACCATACGTTACTATTCGGCGGAATCAGTCATAACCGGAAGGAAAGGGCTGTTTTCCGAAGGAAAGTAGCCTCGTTTATGGATGACCTGGGTATCAGGAAGATTGGAGATTACTTTGATGTCTCGCCATTGTCGAACGGCTTTATTGTTTTCAGAGATATACCCCAGACGGTAAAAGGGGGCTTGAAGCGTGATCTGATCGAGAAACAACTGTTTCAGGGTCATGTCTCCCGTAACGTGCCGGTAGAATCCGCCTGTTTCATAGGAAAAGCGCCTCAACAGGTCCACTCCGACATCAATTCCAATGCCGATCGTGTATATCGGGATGCGTCTGAATTTACAATCGGAAATAATGGCGGATGTCCTCAACTTTTCGTTTTTCTTCTCCTTTTCGCCGCTCTGAGGTTCCCTGCCGTCGGAAAAAACTATTATCCATTGCGGCTCCTCAGCGTCTTTCGCCAGTCGCTCCAGCGCCCATTCCAGCGCCAGATAAAGCGCTGTTCCTCCTTTCGCCTCCAATTCTGCGACGCCGGTTTTAAGTTTCCCGATATCGTCGGTAAATTCGGCGATTGTGAAAACCTTATTATTGAAACCGGCCATCGCAATTCTTGACCCCGGGGGCAATTGATCCAACAGCAGACTTACCGCATTTCTTTCCACCCACAAATATTTGTAAATGCTCCGGCTGCAATCGGCCAATATCACTATGCGCGGCGAAGGTTCAAGCGCCTTAAAGTCAATCACGTTCTGAACTTTACCCTCCTCCGTGACGATGAAATCCTCCCTGGTCAGTCCCTTGACATATTGCCCCTCTTCATTCAGAACCGAACAGGGAACCGTCACGTATTGAATCCTGCTCTCATAACTCACCAGCGGAATATGACCGGTTTTGATTTCCGTCTCATACGGAAGAGGCTGCCCCGCACAAATATTTAAACCGGCGACAAGTAATATTACCGCTATAAAAAACGCTTTATTGAATTCGCTTCGCACAGCGTCTGTCCTCCCCTTATAATCTACAACGCAGTTGAAGAAATGTTCAAGTCCATGGAACGTTTTTCCACGTTTTTCTTGTGATGATGGTCATCTCATGTTATCGTGGGAATGATGAATCGCCGGCTTTTTTTCATATGATGCATGGACGGCCGGATAAAGAGAAGCTGAGGGACGAACAGGAGGTTATGATGGAAAATCGAGTGATGAGCGGCATACAACCGACAGGAGATATACACATAGGCAATTATCTGGGAGCCATAAAGCAATGGGTGGAAATGACGAAAGACCATCTCTGTTTTTATGTGATCGTCGACTACCATGCCATTACGATTCAATATGATGCGAGCCGCTACGCTGAGGATATTCTGAGAGCCACCATGGTCAATATGGCTTGCGGACTTACTCCCGAAAACTGCCTGCTGTTTCCTCAATCACACGTTCCCGAACATACGGAGCTGGCCTGGGTTTTCAATACCTGCACCATGGTCGGAAGACTCACCAATATGACCCAATACAAAGAAAAAGCAGCCCAACATGCCGCCAACGTCAATGCGGGACTGCTGAATTATCCCATTCTCCAGGCCGCAGATATTCTCATTTATAAAGCATCCAAAGTCCCCGTCGGCGAAGACCAGCTCCAGCACCTGGAATTAACGCGGGAAATCGCCCGGCGCTTCAACAGCAATTTCGGCGAAACATTCCCTCAACCGGTAGCCTGCGGCAAATCCATCAGACTGCTCGGACTTGACGGCGAACAAAAAATGTCCAAGAGCCTCAACAATTATATCGGAATGCTGGATGACGAAAAAACCATCTGGGATAAATTGAGACCGGCGAAAACTGACGTCCAGAGAATCAAAAAATCCGATCCGGGAAGACCCTATATGTGCAATGTCTACTCCATGCACGAATTCTTTACGCCCGAAGATGAAAGAAAAGAATGTTATGAAAATTGCGAGGCAGCAGCCTTCGGATGCATAGATTGTAAAAAAATCCTGCTCAAGAATATGCTGGAAACCATTCGGCCTATTCAGGAACGCTATTACGAACTGGAAAAAGACCGGGATTATGTTAAGGATTTTCTGAGACAAAGCGCCCGGAAAGCGCGAGAACACGCCAAACAAACCATAGATGAAGTCAGAAGCAAACTCGGACTTTGGATTTGACGCCTTTTCCCTGATCGGGAAATCATCCGGTTCCACACGCCGTATCCTCAAATCCATCGCCGGAGCCCTGCATACTTTTTCCATGATAAACGAGGGCGACAGCATTGCTGCAGCTCTTTCAGGCGGAAAAGACAGTTGGACCCTGCTCTGCTTTCTGCAATATTTCAGGAAAGCAGCGCCCATAAACTTTAAAATGACGGCGCTCTTCCTGGATGCCGGATTCGACCGGAAAGGCGATTCCGAAAAAAAACGGCATACGCTATGCGCCTCTCTGGAAAAAATGGGAATCCGTTACCGCATCATCCGCCGAAACATCCAAGATACTATAAGAAAAAAACAGGACCCTAAAAAAAATATCTGCTCGTTCTGTTCCCGGCTCCGGCGGGGAGCCATCTGCCGCACGGCAGTTGAATCCGGATGCAATAAATTAGCCCTGGGGCATCATGCCGACGATATGGTGGAAACGCTTCTCATGAATATGTTTTACAACGCCAGGACTGATTGCTTGAAACCGGTTATGCACGCGGATGAAACCGACATAACCGTTATCCGCCCCCTGGTTCAATGCTGGGAAAAAGATATAAACGACTTTTTTCAATTAACCGGTCTGCCCCTATTCCCACGCATCTGTCCGCCGGGAACGAGTCCCTCGCCGCAAAGACGCTGGATCAAAAAACTCCTCGCCGACATCTCACGCCATAATCCTCAAATAAAACCCAATCTCCTCTCGGTTTGCCTGGACCGCTAGAAGTCTTCGACAACTATAACCTGGGTAATATCCCTTCGTTTTTATGTAGGTTCATTCAATTCGCATCCTGAATTTTTCCTCAGATTTATTTCCAATTTTTCCACAAAATAATCCTTGCTGGGAACATTAGCGCTGCTTTTAAAAGCATCAAACAAATTTTCTATTGACGAGGATTCGGTTCTTGTTTTCCTTAATTCATATTTTCCAGACTCTTTCTTAATATCGTAAACCATGAACACACTTTTATCTTGAACATCATAATCCAGACTTTTTAAATTATATCGGTCAACGAAATTCTTCCAGACCGGTTCCTGGACCGCCCAATATATTTTATTTCCCCATTTCTCCAGCGTTATTCCCTTATTGAGAATCTGCGTAAAAGTTCTTTTCCAAATATCAGCCATATTTAAACCGAAAGGATAATTTTCCTTCGCTATATCTTTTCCCTTTATGAAATCTTCAAGCGATTTGATGAGTTGCCCAGTACCTGTAGTTTGCGCTGTCTGGAATTCTATCAAAATAAAATCTTCGATATCGTAACCGAATATTTCAGCCGGATATTTACGCACTTCAGTCTCCTTCAAGAAGGTCTTTCCAACGATTCTTTATTTCATTTTCATTTAAGTGTTTGGTCTGTACAGATGTTTATTGAAGGCTTCAAGGTGTGCCAGTTGATTTGCCCGCTCCTCTGGAAAAGTTTTGTCTATGGATAATTTTGTTTTTGTTTTTTTTGTATGTGAAGCGCCGAAATCAAATTTCAACTGCACTGGTATTTTCACGGAATCCTCCTCTTCCAGAACATGATACAACCCGTTTCTCTTTTTTAAAAGCCCCTTTGAAATTCCTTGTTCTCAGATGAAAATTTGTCGGTAATCAAAATACACAAATTCCTGTAAACAAGAACATCAAACTCCGCAAACACGGATAGCTCGGCTTATCACTGACAAGACAGGAAGTGATTCGCAAAAATTGTCATACCGATTTGATCAGTCCCGATAATTTTACTCCGTATGCCTTAACATAATTCAGAGAAACGAAAAAAGCGCTCCCGAAAGAGCGCTTTAATTGATTTTTTCGTTTATTTCAGTGCGCCAAGGGATAAGGAGCGATCAGTTCGTTTTCCTCTTGATGGGGAGTGCATTCCCAGATGCCGTCGACGTAGACGTTTCCTGTGAAGGCTATGTCGGGATTGAAGAAATCGACCATCATGGCCCAGTCGTATACGCCTTCGCCGGCGTATCCGGCATCCCTGTCGATATTGCCTGACGCTTCCTGCGCGCCGCTAACGGTCAAATCCCCGAAGTTCAAGGGTATGGTCGTTTCCGGCAGAAATACCGGCATCATTTCCAGGTCACCGTTGAATAAATTGATCAAACCCATCCATGGAAGGAATTCCAGTCTTTCCAGGTAAACTTTTACTATACTTCCGAATGCGCCTTCCTGTTCGAGACTCGCATTATACGGCAGCCAACCTCGCCACCAGGCAGCAAAATCACCCCAATAAGGACTGATTTCCGCCATCAGTCCGGCGATCAGTTCTTCCACAAAATCTCTCGCCATCTCCTTGAATTGTTCGGGAATGTAAGGGCAATCGTCGATATAATCGAAAAGTATGTCCTGGAAATCATAAAACAGGTGTTCAGGAAATTCGTCAAGGTTGAATTCCCCGGTAAATTCGAATGGCAGTCCGTAAAAATCCAGATTCACATCGAACGAAACCATCAGTTCGGGATAACTCAGCTCGTATTCGCCCTCGAATTCATCCGCATAAACCGCAGCGCCGATAAAAACCGCTAATAAAATGATGAGTGTCCGCTTCATCAAAACCTCCTTTCAAAACCGTCATTCATTTTAAATGATAAGACATCTGAAATCAAAAATAAAACGCCCGGCCGAGGCCGGGCGTTTTATTTTCGTCTTTTTTTTCAAATAATTAAGGCGTTTTTCCTTTACAGCTCAAGTTAATATTCCCAGAATGCCCTCAGGCAGCCCGGAACATCATTCGGCAGGCAACATTTCCCATTGCCCCTTCAATCCCAGTCCCGTGCACATGATGAAAGCGGGATTCACCAGCACGAATTCCGCTCCATACGCAAATTCGCCTGTACCGTAATAATCCTCATCTCGGAATATGTCTCCCCGCGCGTCAAGCAGAGCGAATTGAGTCAGCGAACCGACGGGAGTTTGGGCAGAATCGACGGGGAGGATAAGAGGCAGCATTTCCAGGTGACCGTTATTGACGTCTATGAATCCCAGCCACTCCCAATCGTTTTCCTCCAGTTGCAACGTCATGATTGACTCAAATATCCAGTCGCCCTGTTCCAAAGCCAGATACTGAGGTAAAGTATCCCGCATTTGCTGCGCATAAACAGGCCAGTTTTCCCGCAACTCCTCCAAAGCCTCGTTTATCATGGCCTTCAATTCGTCCTTCTCCTCTTCCGTTAAAAACGGACAATTGTCGATCATCTCAAAAATCAGGTCCCTGATCTCGAAAAATTCTTCTTCAGGGAATTCGTCCATATCCAACTCAACCTCGAATCCGCCTCCCCAGCCGCCGATCATCAAACCGAAATTGAACGTCATGTTCAAATCCGGATACTCCAAATCATACGTCCCTTCAAATTCGCCTGCATGAGCTGCGCAAGCCGGCAAAACGATCAGACACAGAAATATTACGCTTTTCATATACACCCTCCTATTTCCTGGTGAACATTAAAAAATCAACTCTGTCGCCTTCTTGGCAGCAATCTTCATGCCGGCTTATCCGGAAAAATTATAATTGCTTTTAATCTATTCTATTTTTTAAATTTTTATCGAAAATTCACCGGTTCGACGCATTGAAACGATTCATTTGAAAATACCGCGCCTGTCACACCGTGAACAAAATCAACATGTTACTTTTAAAGACTTTTTAATGAAGCTGCCGTAATCCGGCATTACGGGAAAAAAATTTCGCGGCTTGCAACCTTTATTTCCCTGAAAATGCCTGCATCTGATCCTGATGCGTTCTGCATACGAGTTCAATGGAATTTATGCCGAATTTTCATACTTGGTGCGGGCTGTTTTTTTTGAGAGCCTGCGGCTTTAATGACGAGAGCGGCGACGAACCCGAAGGCGAACCCGCCGATATGCGCCCAGAAGGCTACATTGGTCATTTCGGGCATATCTTTATACATCAGGCCCAGGAAGAGCTGCTGTCCGAACCACAGAAGCAGAGCGAAGGCTGCGGGAACGAAAAATGTTCCCATTCTGACGATAACGAAAAGCCACATGAAATAGAAAAGTTTAACTTTGGCTTTACCGTGCAGAACCATGAACGCTCCCATCAGCCCGGCGACGGCCCCGGAAGCTCCGACCATCTCTTCAGTCGACTCCGGATAGATAAGGTCCTGACAGAAAGCCGCAACGATGCCGCCGATAATGAAAAAAATGAGGACCGGAATATGCCCGAAATCATCCTCAAAATTAGCGCCGACCATCCAAAAGAACCATAAGTTGAAAACAAGGTGCAGCCAGCCTCCGTGAAAGAACATGTATGTAATGATGTGGTAGGAGAATCCCTGTTGAGCATGATGGCCGAACCGTTTAAAAATATGGTTTTGCCTGGCCTCTTCCAGCCGGTCGGTGATCCGTTTCCATCGCTTGTACTGCCTGGAATTCTTCGGATAAATTTTACCCTGGTCCAGCTTGTCCATGAATTCTTCACGGGCTTCCTCGCTCTTTTCCGCCAGCTTTTTCATCGAATCGCCGTAAGTTAATCCGATTCCCTCAACGTCATCAGTGGATAAATCGTTAAAAGGCAAAATAAATTCGTCCGAGCGCGCTTCGCTGAGGAAATTATCCCTTTTGAGTTCGTATCGCGCTATCACTTCGTTCTGGTAGTTCACGGTTCGATTGACGTAAATGTGCAAGAGGAACATTAAAGCCATCAATCCCACGGTTACGTAAGGTCGACGGATTACAGTCCTGTCATGACCCACCGGCAGAATGACGATCATTTTCAACCTCCCGTGTCGTCGTCACACCAGTCTATATTTTAAGGAAAAAAAAGGAACTGATCAAATGGGATTACAATCTTTGCGAATCGCTTCTTCTCTTATCCGTGATAATCCCTGCTATCCGTTGATGATCGTTTCCGCCAGCGATGCCGGCAAGGGGGCGTAATGAGAAAACTGAAGAGTGTGGATAGCGCGTCCCTGACTCATGGACCTTATCTGGACAGCGTAACCGAACAGTTCTGAAAGGGGGACTTCCGCTGATATGACCTGCACCGTTTTTCTGAATTGCATGCCTTTTATTGAACCTCTTCGAGAAGTTATATCGCTCATGATATCGCCGACATATTCGGCGGGCACTACGACTTCGAGAGCCATTATGGGTTCGAGTAAAACCGGATTCGCTTTATTGAATGCCTTTTTGAAGGCCATGGAGCCTGCGACGTTGAAAGCCACTTCGGAACTGTCTACTTCATGATAGGAGCCGTCCAGGAGAGTAGCCTTAATGTTGACGACGGGATATCCTGCGAGAGCGCCGGTATCCATCGCGGAACGAATGCCTTTTTCGACGGCGGGAATGAATTCTCTGGGAATATTTCCGCCCACGATTTTATTCGCAAAAATGAAATTCGCTTCCTTGAAAGGTTCAATCTTTAATTTTACATGCGCAAACTGCCCTCTGCCGCCGGTTTGCCTGACGAACCTCGTTTCCGCCTCAGCTTCTTCCATTATGGTCTCTTTATAAGCCACCTGGGGCTTGCCGATGCGCGCTTCTACGCCGAATTCCCGCAGCAGCCTGTCCACAATGATCTCCAGGTGCAGTTCACCCATCCCGGAGATAATGCTTTCTTTTGTTTCCGGATCGGTTTTCAACGTAAAACTGGGGTCTTCCTGTGCAATCTTGGCCAGACTTAAAGACAAACGATCCCGCTGTATCTGTGAATTCGGTTCTATAGCCAGCGAAATGACGGGCTCCGGCACAGAGATGGTCTCGAATATGATACTCTCTGATGGATTACATAACGTATCGCCGGTACCGGTGATTTTCAATCCCACCGCAGCCGCTATATCCCCGGCCTGCGCTTCCTTGATCTCCTCCCGTTTATTGGAATGCATTTTCAAAAGCCGCCCGATTTTTTCTCTTTTGTTTTTTCTGGAATTCAAGACGTTCATACCCGTTTTCAATTTTCCGGAATAAATGCGCAAGAAGCTCAGATGTCCGACATAAGGATCAGTCATGATCTTGAAAACCAGTCCTGAAAACGGGGCATTCGGGTCGGCTGTTCTTTCCACCTTTTCGCCGTCGGCATCAGCGCCCTGTATCGGAGGAACTTCATAAGGAGACGGCAAAAAATCTACAACGGCATCCAGCAACGGTTGTATGCCTTTGTTTTTAAAGGCGGCTCCGCAATATACCGGCACCAGTTTCAAATTCAGCGTCGCTTTCTTTATCGCCTTCTTGAGACGCTCAATATCGATATCTTCCTCATTCAGGTAAGACTCCATTATTTCATCATCATATTCTGCAATCGATTCGATCATTATCCGACGTTGATTCTGAGCCTCCCGTTCGAGCTCTTCCGGAATGTCGACTTGAATGAAATTAACTCCCAGCGAATCGTCGTCATAAACAAAAGCTTTCATTTCCAACAAATCCACTATCCCGCGAAATTTATCCTCTGCTCCTATGGGCAATTGCATCGGTACGGGATGAGCATTCAGACGGTCCTTTATCATATCAAGCGCCTGATAAAAATCTGCCCCCGTTCTGTCCATTTTGTTAATGAAAGCCAGCCGGGGAATTTTATATCGATCTGCCTGGCGCCATACCGTCTCTGATTGCGGCTCAACGCCGCCCACAGCGCAAAAAACGGCCAGCGCTCCGTCCAGCACCCTCAAGCAACGCTCCACCTCTATCGTGAAATCAACGTGTCCCGGAGTGTCGATGATGTTTATCCGATGATCCTTCCAAAGGCAAGTAGTCGCCGCCGAAGTTATGGTTATCCCTCTTTCCCGCTCCTGCAGCATCCAATCCATCACCGTCGTGCCTTCATGAACTTCTCCCAATTTACGAGAAACGCCGGTGTAATAAAGTATCCTTTCCGTCGTCGTCGTTTTGCCGGCGTCTATATGCGCCATGATCCCTATGTTTCTGACTTTATCTATCTTTTCATTTTTCAACAATTTCTTTAACTCCCCTTTCCAGCCTGAGAAGCTTCGAAATTGTGTATTATTTGTGAATGCTTATCAGTTGTCAAGCGCTTTACCGCTTTCCGAATGACGGATGCTGATTCGCAATATGCTCATTATCCTGACCTTTTTGCAGTCTTCGATCTTCTTTTGGACGGATTGTGGGCTCGATTCCGCCATACATTTTCACAACCCCCTTTTCATCGCAGCCCTTTATGGATGAACATCTTTTTGCGCTGCTCCGCCCTCTGCGTTTTTTAATTCCCGAACCTCAGCGAATCGTTCGAATGATCAGAATGAAACTGAAAAGCAACACTATCAGAATGACGCCTGCTTCATCGACAGCGGGAATATTTTGTGGGGTAGGCGTGGGGGCTCCCGTCGAGCCTTCTTCATTGACTCTTCTTGGAGTCAGGTTGAATTCGCCGCCAATGGCGTAAATATTACCTTGAGCCTGGGTTCCTGAAAGGGAGGCGCGATGAAATTGCATGGGGGGCAGGAAGGTATTCCAGGAGTCTAAAGCGGGATTGTACGCTTCTGTAATTGTCAAATATGAGGTTCCATAGCCGCCGAAGACATAGATTCTGCCGTTCAGCGATGCAGCGCCGGGCGAATGCCTGGCCGTGGGCATGGATGCAAGCTCCACCCAGGTATCGGTTACCGGATCGTAACGTTCCACGGCATCCTGCGTCCCTGAATTGCCGTAACCGCCTATGACGTAGAGCTGACCATCGTAGGCGACGACTCCGGGAGCTGTTCTGGCGTGATTCATGGGCGTCATTATGGTCCAACTGTCTGCAGCAGGATCATACCGCTCGTTAACCGCAAGCCTGGAGGAACCGTCGTAACCGCCGACGACAAATATATTACCGTTGATCTCAGCAGCCCGGGCCCCGCTCCTGCCGGTGGGCATGGCGCTTATGTAAGACCACGAATTCATTACAGGATTGTATGCCTCGCATGAATGAAGCTGGCCGCCCTGCGAATTATATCCGCCGAAAACGTAAAAAACTATGCCCGAAACCGCAGAAGCAGGAGAATAACGGGCATCGAGCATATCCGCCTTTGAAAACCAAACGTTCAGCGACGGATTATACATTTCCGTTTTTCTTGAGTATTCTCCTATTTCTTCGTCGCCTCCGCTGACGTATATCACGCCGTTGATCGTCCCGCATGCCGTCGCAGACCTGGCGGTCGGCATCAGAGCCCTCGGCTCCCATGAAAAATCATCTGCCGCTGCTGTCGAAAAGGTTATGACGAGTTCAAAAAAAATTAAAACGGTAATGACGCCTGGTTTCATCGGGACCTCCTCCCATTCGATCATACCCTTTTTGAATAGCTTATTTCCGATGAAGAATCAAATGAGAAGAAAAAACGCTTCTCTTTAAATGTTTCGTTTTTTTGTCGTTTTACTCTTGAATTATGGAATACGTTCTGTTATTTTACGCCGTGATTTGGGAGAAATGCGACCGAACAACGTTTTGTTTTAAAAAATCGGCCGCGGTGAAAATCCCGAAGTAATCTTCAAACAGTGGGAGGAAACACTATGGCAGATAAGGATAAGGTTGCTGATCTGGCAGGACCGGGAGTAGGCGATTATAACGAACTGAAAGAAATATTGCCGAAAGATTATGAGTCCATTCTAGACAGAAAAGAAACCCAGCAGGCCCTTTTTGCTGTAAAAAACTACATCGAGGAAAACCTCTGTAAGGAACTGAACCTCATGATGGTTCAGGTACCTCTGATCGTCGACAAAGACAGCGGCATGAACGACATGCTGGACAGAGACGGATCGAGAACGCCGATCGAATTTCCCTGCGGACTGGGCCTGGAAAAACCGATTCAGGCGCAGGTGGTACAGGCTGCGACAAAATGGAAGAGATTCGCGTTGAAGCAGTTCGAGATGAAACCCGGCGAAGGTCTTTGCACGGACATGAAAGCGGTTCGCAAGGATTATTTCCTCGATCACGATCACAGTTCTTACGTGGATCAGTGGGATTGGGAACGGGTCATCACCCAAGAAGATAGAAACCTGGAATTCCTGACTGAAATCGTTAAGAAAATATGGAAGGTGCTCAAGGGCGCGGAAGTTTTCGTTCATGAGATGTTTCCCAAGTTGAAAACCGACAAGTATCCGAATCTTCCTGATGAACTGACGTTTCTGCATGCGGAAGAAATACTCGACATGTTCCCCGACCTTCCCAGAAAGCAACGCGAAACCGCCGTCTTACAGAAATATCCGGCCGTATTCATTTACGGTATCGGTTATCCCCTGGAAGACGGTTACCCGCATGAAATGAGATCCGCCGATTACGATGAGTGGATATGCGAAACGATCACGAAAAACGGTAAAAAAATGCATGGACTCAACGGAGACATCCTAGTATGGAACCCTGTAACGAAAAGACGACACGAACTGACATCCATGGGCATTCGAGTCAATGCCGAAACATTGAAGCAGCAACTGGAAATGAGCGGACAGCTCGATCTTCTCTCCACACCTTACCACCAGGGTATCGTGACCGGCGAGTATCCTCTTTCCATCGGCGGAGGCATCGGACAATCAAGGACGTATATGCTTCTACTCAAAAAAGCGCATCTCGGTGAAGTCAGCGTTACCGTATGGCCTCAAATTCTGAAAGACATCTGCTCAGAAAAGAATATTCATGTTCTTGAATAATCCTTGACAGCAACGAAAAAATGCGTTCCCGCACAGGCAGGAACGCATTTTTTTTAATTTCTCCTGTTTCTTTTCAGGAAGCATCTGCTGAAAGTAAAAATCAGCAGCAACAGGCCGACCGTGTGCAAAGCCGGAACAGGCTTCGGAACATATTCATCGCAACCGATATCAGAATCCAGGTAAGGTCTCTCCTCACCGTCGATATCATCTTCAGGCAAAAAGGGATATGTCGTCTGATCGTCTGTACCGGCATCGATACAGGGACTGGAAGATGAGAGATGATAATCGAACGGGGCCCCTCCGATGAACAGAGGGTCTGCTTCCAGCATACCTTCGCCCCAATTGAGCGTGCTGAATTCGTCCAGCAAAACGGCCTCCTGACCGCCCTGAAGATCGGAATAACTCAACGTCAATATAGTGGATTCGAACGCCGCCAATTCCGGCGCCGTGGGAGCGTCATTACCCCACAGGATGGTGTTAACGACGACGGCTTCATCTATGCCGTAAAAACAGATGCCTCCGCATCCTTCTTCGGCCTGGTTATCTGCAACGGTGCAGTCAGCTATGTCTGCTGAGGGCGCTAAACCCAGGCATAAACCGCTGCAATTCTCAGCATAGTTGTCTGCTATGAGACAATTAATCAGCAGCGGGGATGATTCTTCGGAGAACACGCCTGCACCATCAATAGCCGAATTCATCAATATGGAGCATCTAAAAATTTCAGGAGAACTGGAATTCCGGCATTTTATGCCGCCACCGTCATCTGCCGCAAAATTCTGTGAAAAAACGCTATCCGTAACGCCAGGCGAGCTGTTGTCGTCGCAAAACAAACCTCCGCCCTCATCAGCGGTATTGCCCGTAATGGTGCAACCCGATATCATCGGTGAACAATACTCGAAACATTCGATGCCGCCTCCTGAATCATCGCAGGAGTTGGCTGATATGGTGCAATCCTGGATAGTCGGCGATGAATGATCAAACAAGGCGATGCCGGCTCCCCCGCTGGAACCTGAGCTGAGTATGTTGTCAGATACGACGCACCTGACGATATTGGGGGATGAACTGTAACAAGCCAGGCCGCCGCCTCCGGCCCCGCCGTAGTTTCCGGTAAATGTTGAATCTGTTATGGTCGGCGCTGAGTTCATATAACAGGCCAGACCGCCTGCATAATATGCTGCGGTGTTATCCGATATGATGCAATCGCTGATGACTGGTGATGCGGCGAAACAGCTCAAACCTGCGGAAAACATCGTCGCCGCACAGTTAGAAATCTTGCAGTTGGTAATAGTCGGAGACCCGAACTCACAATGGATACCTCCGCTGTAAGGCATCGAACCGTTGATTACGGAAAGGCCTCTGACCACGGACTCGCTGGTTTCGCCGCTGTTGAAAATGAAACCTCTTCCCGATCCTTGACAGTCAATTATGCAAAGTTCGGGATCATCGCTCAGAGACCGAAGAGTGATTTCCTTTCCTTTGAAATCAATGTCCCTGTTGCCGGCGCCGGTGTAGGTTCCATCCTCGAGCCACACGGTATTTCCATCGCAGACCGCATCAACGGCATCCTGAATCAACGTGAAATCAGCCGGCACATTAACGTCGCCCGAAACAGCGCAACAGGATATTTTCAGGTCGAATACGCCTTCGCCTCCGTCCACAAGCACGTACAGGTCGCCGGTCGTATAAACAGCGCTGACCCGCTCCGTATCCGTCATGATGCAGCTTAGATTGGGATCGCAGCCCCAAAGAAAGCCGACATGAAAATCGTTGTCCTGTTCATTCGACAGAGTCGCCTGTACAATACTGCCCAGTTCCAGTCCCGCCGTATCCATTCGGTACCAGATGTCGGCGCCGCTGTGGCCGCAAAGCGAGCTTGAAGGAGCCTCATCATTGAAACCTGTAGTATCCACGTGAATACGTGCTGAGCCGCAACGGACAATTCTGGCTTCGGTACATTCGTCGCCCGTTCCGCCGGCCAGATGCTCGTCGCAACCCATATCTGCCGCCCCGCCATACGGCCGGAGCTCTCCATCTATGTCAACTTCAGGCGAATTGGCGCCGTCAGCCGCGTCAATGCAGGGGCTGTCTCCCGTCAAATGATAGTCGCCGCCGCCCATAAACAGCGGGTCATCATCGATATTTCCCTCGCCCGGATACCCTCCTTCTACATCGCAGTAATTGACGATCGGAAATACTATTCCTTCACCTGTTATTTCATTACCGTCATTCGATACCGGTTACTGAAATAATCTGCCCCCGATTACAATAATGAGAGGTCCGTCGGAGCTTGAGCTTCCAGAAGGCTGTCGTAAACCTTCTCCAACCGCTCGACATGCGCCTTCATACTGAAAACTTCGATGGCCCGTTGTCTGGCGTTAATGCCGAATTCTTTCCTGAGGTCATTATTTTGCAGCAGCGTCAGGATATGATGCGCCATTTCCTGGAAGTCGTTCTTTTCACACAAGAATCCCGTTTCCCGGCTTCGAACGATTTCCGGTATTCCGCCGACGGCGTAAGCGACGACCGGGACTCCGCAGCTCATAGCTTCGATATTGACCCGGCCGAACGCCTCCTCTTTCGAGGGACATGCAAGAACGTCGAATGACTGAAACACGGGAACTATCCGTTCATCATATTCTTTGAAATAGAACCTGTCGCCGATGCCGAGAGACTGCGCCAAATTTTTGCATTTATTCAAGTACTTCATATCCCTCTGAGCGCCCATAGAGACAAAGCGGCAATCAGGCGTTTTTTCTCCTATGAGCGCGGCAGCCCTTACGAAATCCTCTATTCCCTTATGAGGAAGCTGCAGTCCTATCAATCCGACCAGCAAACCGTCTGGATTAAAACCCAGGCTTTTTCTGATCGCTCTCATGTCTTCGCTCGGCTTGAATTCCTCAGAATCAACTCCGTTATAAATCACCACGGATTTTTTCAACAGGGCTTCTTGATCTTTCAGGAGTCTCTTCTGAGCGTTCGAGATCAGTATCAGCGCCTGGGACTGGTCGAGTTTGTAGTTCAACAGTTTTCGCAACGGCAGCTCTTCAGACGTCCGGGATGTCCTCAAATGAGTCGCCACCGGTATGCCGGCCCTTTTGCCCGCCAGAATACCGAAAGGATTGAACCAGAACTCGTTAACATGAATGATGTCGGCCTTTTCCCTTTTTATCGTTCTCAAAAGCCGGGCTATCGAATATAAATGAAAAGGAATATACTTTCCCTTGCGCCAGTTCCTCATGTATACGATCTCGTGCTCAATGTTTCCCTTCTCCAGAGCTTCGCTCAGTTCTCCCCGCCTGGGACAAATGACAAAAGGGCGGTATTTGGCATGGTCTATCCTTTTGAGCGCTTCGAGTAAACTGATCCGCGCGCCTGTCATGCGTACGCTGGGCGTCAGGTATAAGATCGTTTTTATTTCTTTTTTAACGGATTTTTTCATGTTGCCTGACACCCTGCATGGTCCGCACGAAAAATTATCTGATTCCTAAGGTTTTCTCCGGTGACTCTGCGCACAATATCAAACGAATTACGAAAAGGCTGCAGAAATTTTTCGAGGCTCTCTCCCGCTTTTTTATTATTTTAAACGTCCTGGAACGTCAAGATTAAATGATAGCGCTAAGCCGGATTTATGATTCCGCTGCAATTGTGAATTCTCAGGAGAAATTTGTTCCAAAGAGAGACGGCCGGCGCTGCATACGCCCTTTTGATTTTTACCAGGCGCTTTGCTAGTATATCAGTTACTGGAGGATAAAAGGATGAATTCATCACTTCATTGTTCCCTCAAATCAAACCCTTTCAGCCGTGCAATCAGTGTAATTCTGTTTTTTGCAGTAGGGTTTACGGGTTTGTTTTCATTCGGAAAAGTCACTTCAGCAACAGAGAAAACAACCGTGTATCTTATCGAGCTTGAAGGAGACATTACGCCGTCGATCAATCATTATGTTCAAAGAGCAATCGCACAGGCGGGAGACTCCACTTCGTCGATCATAGTAATTTCCATCCGGTCTTTCGGCGGGGAGGTGAGCGCTGCCACGGGAGTCAAGGACAGCTTATTAAGCGCTCCGTCTCCCGTTTATGCGTATGTGCATGGCCATGCGATCAGCGCCGGCGCTTTAATCGCCCTGGCCTGCAAAGAAATTTACATGTCGCCGGGTTCGGTTATCGGAGCTGCGACTCCTTTCAGCATGGAAAAGGGGTCTCCACAGGTCAACGAAAAAATGACCAGCGCTGTCCGGGCGGTTTTTCGCAGCACGGCGGAAGCCCGGAAGCATCCCGCGAAATTGAGCGAAGCCATGGTTGATCCTTCGATAGAGATAGAAGGCATAACGACCGATGGAAAACTGCTGACGTTAACGGCCGGCGAAGCGGTCAAATTCGGAATAGCTCAGGGGATGGCCAAAAGCGTCGATGAATTTATTGAAACATCATTTCCCGATTCTCAAACCATACCTGTAAAAATCTCACCCGCAGAGATTATTGCTTCGGCTATCGGTTCGCCTCTGGTCTCAGGACTCCTGATCAGCGTCGCATTACTGGCTTTACTTACGGCCATCAAGGTCCCGGGAACAGGCGCTGCGGAATTCATCGCCCTGGGCTCCTTTGCCCTGTTATTGTGGGGCAAATACATCATCGGTTTGGCGGGATGGGAAGAAATGGTCCTGATAGGTTTCGGAGTCGTAATGCTGTTACTGGAGATATTCGTTATCCCCGGTTTCGGCATTGCCGGTACAATCGGACTGGCATCGCTGCTGACCGGACTGATTCTCCTGTCCGTTCATCATTCGCCTTCCATGCCCTTCTTCTGGCCCGAATTAAGGCGCGGCATCACCACCGTTGCCTTAAGCATGGCGCTTACAGGTTTGGGAGCGTTTGTCGGATGGCGAGCGCTCAAGGATACGTCATTCTGGAGAAAATTTACTCTGAATGAAAATGAAAATGAATTCGAAGATATGCCGGATTACGAACAGGAAGCGTTGTCCGGACTGACAGGAGCCGTAGCGGTCACTTTAACGGTCCTGCGGCCGGAGGGCTATATCCTGTTGAACGACAGGAAATATCCGGCCAGGTCCGAGAAGGGATATATAGACAATAAAAAGAAAGTCATAGTCAAGGCTATCAAAGACAAACGGGCGGTCGTGACGCCGGCCCCTGAAGAATAGGATGCGGTCCCGGCAAAAGGATAAAGCCGGCCGCTCTGACCCGAAGGCATGCATTCATTTCGGCGATCATGCGTGTCGTCACAGCATGAGCAGCAATGCAGGAGGTAAGGATCGATGGAAATAATGTTGTTTCAGTTTTCGACGTTGTTGATCATCGTCGTTTTCGTACTGATCGTTTTTATTTTGTGGCTGGTTCCCGTAAAACTGTGGATACAGGCCCTGTCCAGCGGCGTTCATGTCGGCCTGCTTAGCCTGATAGGCATGCGTCTGCGGCTGGTGAATCCTCATCGCATCATCTTACCGCTGATCCGCGCGGTTAAAGCAGGTTTAAAAATATCTGTGAACGAAATAGAGACGCATTTTCTCGCCGGGGGGAACGTTATGAACGTCGTGAACGGCCTGGTAAGCTCGTTTAATGCTGACATACCGTTGAGCTTCGAAAAAGCTGCAGCGATTGACCTGGCCGGCAGAAACATCAGTCAAGCCGTAAAAATGAGCGTTGAGCCGGCGGTCATTGATTGTCCAGACCCGGAAAGCGGGACGGCTTATATCAGCGCAGTAGCACAGGACGGCATTCAGTTGAAGGTTAAAGCGCGCGTGACTGTTCGTGCGAATCTGGAAAAGCTGGTCGGCGGCGCCACGGAAGAGACGGTTATCGCCAGGGTCGGCGAAGGCATCGTTTCAAGCATCGGAAGCGCTGCAGACCATACCAGGGTTCTGGAGAATCCTGACATCATCTCTAAACGCGTTCTGAACAAGGGCCTGGATGCCGGCACCGCTTTCAGCATCATTTCAATAGACATAGCCGATATCGACGTAGGAAGAAACATTGGCAGCGAACTGCAAATCAGCCAAGCTAATGCGGATAAACAGGTAGCGCAGGCAAAGGCTGAGGAAAGAAGGGCCATGGCTCTGGCGCGAGCCCAGGAAATGAAGGTCAAAGGAAGAGAAATGTCGGCGAATCTTATAGCTGCTGAGGCTGAAGTGCCTATGGCGCAGGCCGAAGCGATAAGGAAAGGCTGGTTCAGAATAGCTTTCAATGCCGAAGATCAGGAAGGAGGAGGTTCATCATGATGATTCTAGCTGTAGCTGCAGCCGTTATTCTTATTATAGTTTTCTGGTTTATTCCGGTCAGACTCTGGATAGCAGCCCTGGCCAGCGGCGTCCCCATCAGTCCTACAACCTTCATCGGTATGCGTTTGAGAAAAGTCAACCCCCGGCATCTCCTGCCCCCGCTCATCACCATCAGAAAAGCCGGTTTGAAAGCCACGATACAGGATATGGAAAGACATTACCTGGCGGGAGGCAATATAGGAAACGTCATTAAAGGCTTGATAGCTGCGGACAGAGCCAACATACCGCTGAGTTTCGAAAGGGCGCGTACGATTGATCTTGCCGGTCGCAACGTCAGCGAAGCCGTCGCCACATCAGTCATGCCAAAAGTCATTGACGCGCCTAATCCTGGCAGCGGCAAACAATACTTCGATGCTGTCGCCAAGGACGGAATACAACTAAAAGTCAAAGTCCGCATCACCGTCAGAACCAATATCGATACTCTCGTCGGAGGCGCCACGGAAAACACCATAATCGCAAGGGTAGGCGAAGGCATAGTCAGCGCCATCGGGTCCTCGGAATCATACAAGAAGGTGCTCGAAGTCCCTGACGTCATCTCAAAAAGCGTTCTGGACCGGGGACTCGACAGCGGCACTGCCTACGAAATCCTCTCCATCGATATCGCCGATGTCGACGTCGGTAAAAATATCGGCGCTGAACTCAGAATCAACCAGGCCGTCGCAGATAAGGAAATCGCCAGAGCCAAAGCCGAAAAAAGAAGAGCACAGGCCGAAGCCGAAGAAGAGGAAATGAAAGCGCTGGAGGAAGAAAAACGCGCTGACCTGTTCAAAGCGCGTGCCGAAGTTCCCAAAGCTATCTCAGAAGCCTTCAGAACCAAAAAACTCGGCATTATCGATTACTACGATATGAACAACATTATGGCCGACACCGAAATGAGAAAATCCATCGCTGAAGGACAGAGAAATATACTCTCAGAAAAAACGAAAGCGAAACGCTCATCATGAAAGACTACGGCAAGCCAATGACGCCTGAAAAACTGGGCGACCATATCCAGCTCATAAAACAGCAAATAAACAAGGCCAGACAAGCTCAGCAAAAACAAAAAACGGCGGCGGCGGAAAGGGAAGCAGCGCCCGCAACGCCCTCTGCCGCCATTACCTCCAGGAACAAGAAAGAGATGCCGAAAAAAGAAACCGCCTCGCCTGTCGTTGAAAAAGAAATAAGTATACTCGACTTCACTGAAATAACGAATGATGAAATGATTCGCGCCGTTGTCCTGAATGAGATACTGGGTCCATGTAAAGCCAAAAAACAAGGCGGGTAAAACTTCTAAAAACTAAATAATCAGTTTTAATCGTCTCAATAAGGGAGCAAATTTATTATGAAAAAAAATTCGCCGGCGGTGGTGACGGTTATTCTTTTTATAGGTTTTATAGCAGGAATAAGCTGCTCTTCCGGTTCACCAAAAACTGAAAATACTGACAAGACCGAAATTAAAAAGGTTTCCGCGGATTGGAAAATCACCAGCCCCGCTTTTGACGACGGTGAATATATTCCTGATAAATACACTTGCGAAGGGAAAAACGTTTCTCCTCCTCTGAAATGGACCGATCCGCCCGAAGGAGCAAAAAGCCTGGCGCTAATTGTAGACGACCCTGACGCCCCAGCAGGCGTTTTCACTCATTGGCTCCTTTACAGCCTGCCTCCGGAAGTGAAAGAATTGCATGAAGGAATGCCCACTGAAAGAAAACTGTCGGAGTTCGTAAACACCTTCCAGGGCATGAATGATTTTAAAACAATAGGCTATAATGGTCCTTGTCCTCCCGCCGGCGCTCCTCATCATTATCATTTTAAATTATACGCCCTGGATGCCGAATTAAATATAGAACACGGCGCAAAGAAAAATGAATTAGAGAACGCTATGCAAGAACACATATTAGCAAAAACGGAGCTGACAGGCATATACGAAAGATAAGTCTCTGCAGAAGGTTAGTCACGATCCGTCCTGGCCGACAATCGGCTATTAGGAACTGCCGGAAGATTCAGGCATGAAAAATGGCCAATTGCCAATGGCCAACGGATTCCGGTCTGAAGTCATTGACAATTGACGATTGGACGTTGACAATTGACAATTCTGAAAAACCAAACGCTGCCGACAAGACAAATCGAATATAATGGCCAATGGTCAATACCCAATTGCCAATGGCCAACGGATTCCGGTATGCAGTCATTGGCAATTGACGATTGGACGTTGACAATTGACAATTCTGAAAAACCAAACGCTGCCGACAAGACAAATCGAATATAATGGCCAATGGTCAATACCCAATTGCCAATGGCCAACGGATTCCGGTATGCAGTCATTGGCAATTGACGATTGGACGTTGACAATTGACAATTCTGAAAAACCAAACGCTGCCGACAAGACAAATCGAATATAATGGCCAATGGTCAATACCCAATTGCCAATGGCCAACGGATTCCGGGCTGCAGTCATTGGCAATTGACGATTGGACGTTGACAATTGACAATTCTGAAAACCCAAACGCTGACGACTAGACAAACCGAATATAATGGCCAATGGTCAATACCCAATTGCCAATGGCCGACGGATTCCGATCTGCAGTCATTGGCAATTGACCATTGGACGTTGACAATTGACAATTCTGAAAACCCAAACGCTGACGACTAGACAAA
>CAZUFC010000055.1:22060-52018 GCA_964619725.1 uncultured bacterium
ATTGGACGTTGACAATTGACAATTCTGAAAACCCAAACGCTGACGACTAGACAAACCGAATATAATGGCCAATGGTCAATACCCAATTGCCAATGGCCGACGGATTCCGATCTGCAGTCATTGGCAATTGACCATTGGACGTTGACAATTGACAATTCTGAAAACCCAAACGCTGACGACAAGACAAATCGAATATAATGGCCAATGGTCAATACCCAATTGCCAATGGCCAACGGATTCCGGGCTGCAGTCATTGGCAATTGACGATTGGACGTTGACAATTGACAATTCTGAAAACCCAAACGCTGCCGACAAGACAAACCGAATATAATGGCCAATGGTCAATACCCAAAAACCTCCAACCATCCGCACCTCTTTCAGATATCAATAACCATTTTGTCTCCAGGAGACTTATAAACGAAAACCTCCGTATGCGAAACTCCCGGGTCTCCCTGGATTTCATCGAAAAATTCTTTTACCCAGCCGGTGTTGTTGAAGGTGTGCATGGGAACGAAGAAACTGGAGTCGGTTTGCCTGATAAAGTCCCAGGCTCCGCTCCATTCCCTGGTTCTCTTGTCCGCATTGGAAAAAGCTATGTCTATTCCCAGGTCCCTGATCTTTTCCAGTCCCGCCTGGAATATTCGCTTTACTTCTCGATTCGTCGCCTCATCCATGTGGTCCCGGGTCCAGTCAGCCAGGTCTCCTCCGAAGTAAATCAACGCGCCTTTGTATCTGATGATGAAAGCTACTCCGGCATCATTGCTTAAAAGCGTTTCGATCTCTAATCCGTCAATCTCGTATGTACGACCTGGTTCCACGATGCGGACTTTGTCTCTATTTTCTATTTGCGGAGCTTTGTCCAGGACATCCGAGGAGATGAAGTATCGGATGGAATCCGCGCTTTTCGGGAAATCGAAAATTTTCTTTGTGAAGTGATCCTGGTGAGCGTGCGAGACGAATACAGTGCATTTTTTACCGTTAATTTGTTTTTCAGCTATGGACCGTATGCGTGGCGGCATGCCCGAAGGGAAATCGAAAAGGAAGCATTCCTGATCGAAATTCAAAGTGAAACAGTTGTGTATAATATATGTAATTTCAATTCTCATTTTTATTCCTATTTCCTTAAGCTGATTCAGCCGTTTTATACCGTGGGCATAAAAGACTACAGATTCTGAAACGGATAATTTATTGAAGCGCGTCAAGAAGATTTGCGCTGTTTTTTTCTTCTTCTGGCAGCGACTTCCGGGGCTTCTTTAATGGCGGTTCCCAGGACGTTGACGCCCATTTTAAACAGTTTTCCCGGCCCTCTGGTAAAGCCGGCGGGCCCTTTGCCGACGTCTTCCCAGCCTTTTTCATCGGGCTTAAGGCTTTCCCAGTTATGGAACAGTCTTCCCCAGTCGCTTCTGAGCGCTTTATGGACCCTGTAGTTTCCGTTTTTCGGGTACCAGTACATATCATGGTAGATGACGCTGGCGATGTAGGCCCAGGGAGCGGCCCAGGTTTTAAGGGACCATTCGATGGCTTTTTTCAGCCTGCCCCAGTAAATCATGTGCTGCATCCTGGCGGCAAAGGTGATGTGTTTCATAGGACCTTCGAAATGCCAGTTTTCCTCTGCAGCCGATTTATCGCCGACGATTTCAATTTGCGAGGGATCGCCGCATCCCAATCCTTTGTCGTGAGCTATCCTGATATACTTCAGGTCCATGGGATTGAAGCCCATCATGGCGGCGGCTACGGCATCGATGGCTACCTGGTCTGAAGAGGCCAGTAGCACATTTTTCACATGCGGGGTCATGCATCGCGGTCCCGGCCCGTCTCCTACAAAGGTACCGTCCATTACTGCAAAAACGCCCTTATGAATTTTCTTCTGGATCATCAGAAGGTCTACCAGCGTTTCATGTATCACGGGATGGGTCCAGTGACGATGCTCGTTCAACAGCCCCCCGAAAGCGTTTTTCATGGCGCCGGTTGTGGTGGTGAAAACGTGAGTTTTGATAGTGGGAAGGTGAATAATGTTTTCTCCTATAAATCTTTTCGGGATGGAGAAACCTTTGGGATAAACTTCGTTTAAAACCAAAAATTCTTTTGCCAGGTCGCCCACTGCGTCCCTGATGTCGATCCAATCTTCCGTTTCATAAAGATGGATGTTTCTCAATCCATGGTCCTGGATGACGTTGATCTGTTTATTTTCTCTTTCGCCCAGGTGAGCATCGATCACCACTGTACGATTATGGCAGGCATGAATCAGGTCGGGATCATACCCGTCGTTTTTCATGGTGCGGATAACTCCTTCAAGCTGCCACGGCGTTGTCGAACTTCCGGGAAAAAAGAAATGCCAGCTTATATTTATTTTTAGAGCCGTATCGGCATCTTTAACGACCGCGTCCTGGTATCCGGCCAGGTTCATCAATTCGCTGTAGTCGGAAAGCACGGTACGCGGCGAAGTTCTTAAAACGGCTACCTTTGATTTGTTCATGACTTCTTCCTGTTGATAAGGTTGAAAATTACCCGCTTTGAAACGTCCGTTCAATAATCAACAAAGATCGAACGTTTCCTTTTGCGGTCAAACGCCGTCAGGAACAGGCGGCAATTGTTTCTTTATTTCCATTGCCAATCGCAATGCTTTCAGTCCCCTGCTTCCCGGAACGATCGGCTCCTTTCCGGTCTCTATAGAGTTCAGGAAAGCGCATATTTCATTCTTTAAAGGTTCCGATTCATCCACTGTAACAGGTATTTTTTTAATATTCTGCATGGGATTCCCGGATTCAGGGATTGAAGAATCGACTATCCTTTCAAAAGCAGTGACTGTTTTTTTCATACAATCAATGGAAAAATACTTGTTTTTTTGAAATATCCTTATTTTTCTCGTGGGTTCCATGCTGGCGCGGCTGGCGGTAACATTGGCCGTGCAGCCCGATTCAAACAGTATCCGGGCATTGGCTATGTCATTGTTGCCGGATAAGACCGGCACTCCCACAGCCTTGATCTCTTTCACTTCCGAATCGCTCCAGCTTAATATCAAGTCCAGGTCGTGAATCATCAGATCGAGTATCACATCCACGTCCACGCTTCTCATGGAAAAAGGTCCCAGCCTGTCCGCTTCTATGAACAGAGGCCGCTCGATCATACCCAGCACAGCCATCACAGCGGGATTGAACTGCTCAAGATGTCCGATCTGAAACACGCAGCCCTTTCTTTCAGCCATATCCACAAGCTCTTCACCTGTCACCACATCATCCGTTATAGGTTTTTCAAGCAACACGTGCACTCCGCGCTCCAGAAAAGCGCCTGCTATCTCATGATGCAAAACGGTTGGCGCCGCTATACTTACGGCTTCCGCTTTATCCAACAAGTCACGATAGTCGGTATAAGCCGGAGCGCCGTATTTTTCGCCTAACGGACCTAATTTTTGTTCATCAGTATCGCATATTCCTATAAGTTCTGAATTTTCAATTTCAGCAAAATTCCTGACATGGTGTCTACCCAGATGTCCTGCGCCGATAACGGCTGTCTTTATCTTCATAACCCTTAACCTTTCATGCTCTTATTCGACATATTCCCCGTTTCTTCGCGCTTCTGATGAAGGAAACGAGATAGTCTATTTCATTGTGACCGCCCCATTTTTGCTCTATTACCTCAAGCGCTTGAGAAATATTATAACGTCCGCATATCAATATTTTCACCGATTGATTCAATCGATTTATCATATCGTGACTGAAACCGTGACGCCTGAGCCCTATCTTATTTATACCCATCAGGGCAGCCCGGTTCCCCACTACGAAACCATAAGGAATGACGTCCTGGGAAACGGCTGAACATCCGCCCACAAAGGAATAACTCCCCATCCGCGTAAACTGGTGAAAAGCAGTTAACCCCCCGATCGTTGCATGGTCCTGAACTTCCACATGACCGGCCAGGGTCGCAACGTTGGAAAAAATATTGGAGTTTCCGATCCGGCAATCGTGCGCAATATGACTGTAAGCCATAAACAGATTCTCATTCCCTATCTTCGTCAGTCCTCCGCCGTGAGGCGTTCCACGGTTAATCAGCACATATTCCCTTATAGTATTGTTATCTCCGATATCGAGCTGCGTTTCTTCATTATCGTAACGTAAATCCTGCGGGGCCGTTCCGAGCGCAACATGCGGAAAAACATGATTTCCGCGTCCGATACTGGTTTTACCTTCAATAACGACATGAGAATCTAAACGGGTATCTTCGCCGATTTTAACTTTACCCTGAATCATGCAGTAAGGACCGATATGAACGCTGTCCGCTAAATCAACTTGACCCTCAATTATTGCGGTTTTGTGTACAAACATCCTTATTTCACCTCTGCGTCGAATCTTTTTCCAGAATTTTTAATTTTTCTTCCAGCTCCTTTATTTTTTCCCTTAATTCCGGCAGTTTCTGCATCGCCAGCGTCATTTTCTGCCAGTCTCTGTGCGGCATTGCAGGAAAACCCGACATGACGCTTTTTGAGGGAATATTTTTCGTTACTCCGGCTTTTGCCGTGACCGTAACGTCGTCGCCGATACGAATATGCCCTGCGAGTCCGGCCTGACCGGCAACAGTTACACGATCCCCAACGGCAACGCTGCCTGAGATGCCGACCATAGCGACCAGCAATCCGTCTTCTCCGACAGAAACGTTATGTCCGATATGAACATGATTATCGGTCTTGACGCCTCTTTTTATCCTGGTTTCACCCAGGACGCCGCGGTCTATCGTGACGCACGCTCCCAGTTCCACATCATCTTCAATGACGACCGTTCCGATATGAGGAATCTTGTGATGTTTTCCTTCTTTTTTTATGAAGCCGTATCCGTCGCTGCCCACAACCGTTCCGCTGTGAATAATGACCCGTTTTCCGATAAAGACGTCGTTTAATATGGCTGAATTCGGATGAATATATGAATCTTCGCCTATTTTTACTCGGTTTCCCAGGACGCAGGCCGAAAGAATACACACCCTGTCGCCCAACTCCACATCATCGCCAATCACCGTTTGAGGAGCAATACGGACTCCCTTGCCGGTCTTTACGTTCTTTCCCAGAATCACAGAAGGATGAATTCCCGGCTCCGGCTTCTCCACGGGATGAAATAACCTTATTATCTTCGAGAAGGTATAGTAGGGATGCTCCGAAAGAATATAATGGCCGTCATATCCTTTCGCCGGCTTCGCGGCAGTCACAGCGCCGGCCCTGGAATTTGCCAGATGCCGAGCAAACCTTTCGTCCGCCAAAAAAGTAATCCGCCCTTCATCCGCATCCTCTATACCGCCAACACCGCGAATGATATAGTCCGGATCACCTTTGACCTCTCCGCCGACGCGAGCGGCTATTTCTCTCAGCTTAAACTCAGTCATCCCGCCGTTGCCTTCCGCTTACATTCTATTCCTTCTGCGCCGCATCATAACGTTCGATTATTTCGCTTGTAATGTCGATGGCCGGGTCCGCATATAAAATCGTAGAAGCAATTTTGCCCAAAATGAGCGTATAACCTTCCTCTTTCCCGATTTCATCAATTATTTCGATGACTTCACGGTCGATTTTCTCCAGATATGTCTGCTGCATCTTGTTCAATTCCCGGTCCGCATCCTCCGCCATTCGCTTTAACTCGATCTTCAAACGGTCTATGGCCTCCCCCTTCTGCTGCTTGGCGCTTTCCGACATCGTAAAATACTGATTTTGCAATTCGTCTTCCAATTTTTGAATCTCCGATCTTTTCGCATCCAGCTCATCCTTCTTCTGCGCCTCATACTCCTTCATCCTTTCAATGCCTTTGCGCCCCACGACGGATTCTGAAAAAATACGCTCTGCATCCACGTAACCTATTTTAAGGTTTTTGGCGTGCAGGGGCTGGAATGCGCTGCCAAGAAGAAAGATGCTCATCGCCGTAACGACGGTAATAAGTTTTAAATTTTTCATTTTTCAAGCTCCTCTCTATTAAAGGATAAACCGTTGCATTAGAAAAAAGTTCCCAATGTGAACTGAAATTCCGTTAAATCTTCATTCTGATAACGGTCCAGGTTGTAGCCCCAGATAAAACGGAGCGGGACCCAGAACTGCGGGACGAAGAATCTTATTTCAACGCCGGCGCCGGGCCTCATGGTCCTCAGATCATAGGATGCATCGTCGGCATAGGCGTCGCCGGCATCAAAGAAAAGAACGGCTTTCAGAGGTCCGGCGATGGGAATGATCAATTCGGTATTGAATAATAATGCCTTATTTCCCCCCAGGTTGTTGCCGTAAGAATCCTTGGGTCCGATGGAATCTTCCCTGAAACCCCTGACCGTCCGGGAACCTCCGAGGAAATAGCGTTCAAAATAGGGGAGAACCTGGTTATGATGACCATCCGCGTAATCAATTTCAGCATGCAGAAGCCAGACGAGTTTGCCCAGAGGGATATAAATCGATGCTTCATACTCAAGTTTATAAAAATCGTTGGTACCGCCGAGAAAGCCTCCGGCATATTCAAAAGAAAAACGGTTGTAAGTGCCTCTGGTGGGTTCCCGCTGGTTGTCGCGGCGGTCCCTGAAAAAATATTGAGTGATGCTGCTGGTGGTAGTGCGGTCATCCTGACTTCCGTAAATCGAATCGAAAGTGTCGCTGCCGTTGTCGTCATCAATATCGGAATCGCTCTCATCCTCCCTGTCGTAAATCTTATTGAGCTCATATGAGTATCCGAGTCTCCCGGCGATACCCCAAAACAATGGCCGCCCTCCGAAAATGCTGCCTCCGCGGCTCCTTTTTTTCAATAATTCATACGTTCGGTCCTGGTTCCACAATGAAATGCTTCCGTGTGTTCTGGTGTCGAACAACCAGTCATCGCTGAACTTTAATTGAAAAGTTGTCCTTATCTTGCTTGCCGTAACCTGGAAATTCAATTCCTGTCCGCGACCAAAAAGGTTGTGCTCCGAAATTCCGAAAGTTCCGAACAGCTTGTCCGCGCTGCTGTACCCCCCGGAAAGCTGCAACTCCGTCGGATGCGTGTCGTTGACCGAAACCACGACGTCAAGCTCGTCTGCAGCCGCTGCAGGCTGAACGTCCGGAACAATATCCTGTATGTAACCCAGAAAATGTATCTTCTGGACTCCCAACCTGAAAGCCATGGTGTTGAAAACATCGCCTTCGGTCAATGGAATCTCCCGGCGCAACACCTTATCGCGCGTCCGTAAATTGCCCTTGAATTCCAGGCGGTTCAAATATATTTTTTCCCCCTCTTCAATCTGGAATAATATGTTGACGAGTTTCTTTTCATGATCGTATTCGAAGTCGGGGTATATGACGGAATAAATGCGACCGCGGGAACCATAAAGGTCCGTTATGTTCTGTATTGCGGTCTGCACAAGCTCCCGGTTATAAACATCGCCCTCCTCGAGCTTTCCTATCTCCTTGGTGAATATGCTCTTTTTAAACATTCCGCCTTTTTTGACCGTTCCTATCAATCCCAGCAACTTGTCTTCAGGAAACACCTCGGCGCCTTCCAGGTCAATTTCGCCGAAACGATACTGTTCTCCTTCGATAACAGGAATTTTGATCGAGACGACTTTAATGGTTTTTATTCCTTTCCCGAATAATTTCTCTTTCCTGATCTCTTTTATCTCAACATCGGGCTTTCCTACAGAGGCGTCAGCAAAACCTTTATTCTGATAATGATTTTCCAGGTTCTGCAAATCTTCATTCAGCAGGTCCTGCTGGTATTTTCCTCCGCCGGTCAGCCAGGACAAAAACCAATGCTCCCGCGTCTTCTTCAACTTGGACTTCAATCCCCAAAACCTGTTTCCTTCGTTCATTTTTTCATCGCCGAGAATCTCTATTTCCCTTATGCGCACCTTGTCGCCTTCATTCACCGCAAAATTAACCGTGACGGCTCCTCCCCCCAGCTCATTAATCAAGGGAGTTACGGTAACGTAATTATACCCGTCCTCCCTGTATTTGTTCCGTATGGCATTGGCGGCTTTCTCGACCGCCACGGGATCATAAGGCGATGGAACTGCGAGCTCAACTTCAGCCTCATCGATCGCAGATTGCAGCGTCGAAGAGGAAAGCTTTTTGGCTCCTGTAATTTCATAAGCTTTCAGAATCGGCTTTTCCTGGACGACATAAATCAGCCTGACTCCCTCCTTGAAAGGCTCAGCCTCAATGCGGACATCTTCAAAAAAACCCGTGTCATACAGCGCCTTGATGTCCTGCTGAAGGACCTCGGGCAGCATGCGCTCACCGACTGAACTTCTTATTACGAAAAGAATCGTTTCCGCCTCAATACCCTTGTTTCCTTCCACCAGAATCTCTTCAATAATATCGCCGTACATGACGTCCTGAGCGGACGCGCCCGGTCCTGCAATGTTAACAGGCGAACAAACCACCAATAGAACCGTCAACAGAAATCGATTTAACTTCATGCAATTCTCCAGGAATGATCGTAAATTCATGCCGCTCCTATTACACTAAATGATTGTCTGATTTTCAATAAAAAAAGACCGGTTTCTTCATCCGGAGAAACCGATCTTTTTTGCGTTCTTTCTTTCCCGGTTAAAAAGAACCGAAAAGACTTACAGGAAATTGTCCGATGCGCCGGTTCCGGGCGAGGACAGAACGGTGTCTTCAGGTTTCGGTTCTTTGAAAACGAGATCATCTTCATCGAGTTCTACAACAATGAGACCTGACTGTATGAAACGACCTTTCAAACGTTCTTCGGCCAGCGGGTCTTCTATATAATTCTTTATGGTTCTCTTTATGGGACGTGCGCCCAACTCCGGTTCGAATCCCTTTTTCAGGAGCCATTCTTTCGCTTCCTTCGTAACTTCGATTTCCAATCCGAGATGCTCAACCTGCCGATTAAGCCGCCGGATTTGAAGATCGATAATATCTCGAATGTGTTCACGATTCAAGGCATGGAAAACGATTAATTCGTCCAGGCGGTTCAGAAATTCGGGATTGAATGTCCGCTTTACTTCGCTCATTATAGTTTCTTTCATCTTCTTGTAATCCAGCGCGCCGGTCTGAACGCCGAATCCCATGGAAGTGTTTCTTCTGATCAGGCGGGCTCCAATGTTGCTCGTCATTATTATGATGGTGTTCTTGAAGTTGACCAGTCGTCCCATGCTGTCCGTCAGATGCCCATCTTCCATTACCTGGAGCAGAATATTGAACACGTCCGTATTGGCCTTTTCTATCTCATCCAGGAGTATAACGGAATAGGGCTTCCTTCTTACCTGCTCGGTCAACTGTCCGCCTTCTCCATACCCGACATAGCCGGGAGGCGAACCCACCAGCCTGGATACGGAATGCTTCTCCATGAATTCAGACATATCGATTCTTATAATCGCCTTCTCGTCGCCAAACATGAATTCCGCCAGCGTGCGGCCCAGCTCCGTTTTGCCCACTCCCGTAGGACCTAAAAACAGAAAAGAACCGATAGGTTTTTTGATCTCCTTCAAACCTGTCCGGGCTCTTCGAATAGCCTTGGAGACAGCCGTAATAGCTTCGTCCTGCCCCACTATGCGGTTGTGCAGATTCTCCTCCATCTCCAGAAGCCTGGCCGTTTCTTCCTCTTCCAGTCGTCTCAAAGGCACTCCTGCCCACTTCGAAACCACGTAAGCCACATCCTCCTTCGTCACTAAAACTTCCTTCGTAAATTGCGTCTCGCGCCATTTGCCCTTCATCCGCTCAAAATCGAACTGCAACCGGTTCTTTCTTTCCCGTAACTTGGTGACTTCATTGAAGTTGTTGGATTTCAATGCATCGTTGATCAGACTTTCGTACCGGCGCAACTCTTCCTCATAATTCTTCAAATTTAAAGGCAGCTTCATGGCTTCCAAACGCACCCGGCTTCCCGCTTCATCAATGACGTCAATGGCTTTGTCAGGCAAGTTCCTGTCAGTAATGTACTGCTCCGCCAGATTAACCGCATGCACTATAGCTTCCTCCGTATAGTGCGATTTGTGATGATCTTCATATTTGTGCTTTAATCCCCGGATGATTTCTATGGTTTCATCAAGCGAAGGTTCGTCCACTTTAATAGTCTGAAAACGCCTTTCCAATGCTCCGTCTTTTTCGATATGTTTTCTGTATTCGTCCATAGTGGTCGCGCCGATACATTGAATTTCACCTCTTGATAACGCGGGTTTCAGCATGTTGGAGGCATCAATCGAGCCTTCGGCGGCTCCGGCTCCGACCAAAGTATGAATCTCATCAATGAATATGATTACTTCGTCGGATTTCTGAAGTTCCTTGATAACCGTCTGCAGTCGTTCCTCAAATTGTCCTCTGTATTTAGTGCCGGCGACGAGAGCGGCCAGGTCCAGCGTTACGATTCTTTTGGAGTTTAAAATTTCCGGAATTTCAGCGCTTACGATGTTCTGAGCCAATCCTTCCACAATAGCAGTCTTTCCCACGCCCGGTTCACCGATTAATACAGGATTGTTCTTGGTTCTTCGACACAGTATCTGTATCATCCGCTCAATTTCATCTTCCCGTCCTATGATCGGGTCCAGCTTGCCGGCGCTTGCATACTCGGTCAGATCACGTCCGAAAGAGTCCAGTACCGGAGTTTTGGAATATTCCTTGGCCCCTTTGGCTGGGGTCGATCCCAGCAGTTCGTAAACGATTTTCTTGGCGGTAGAAAATTCCACCCGGAAATCCCGCAGAACCTTACCGGCCCTTCCTTCGCCTTCTCTGATCAAAGCCAGCAACAGATGCTCGGTACCCACATAATTGTGACCCATGTTCTTCGACTCATATATTGCCGTGGCCAAAACCTTCTTGGCTAGATCAGTAAAAGGTATCTCATGCTTCCTGTAACCGAGTTGCGTGCCTTTAAAAATATGTTTTTCTATATGTCGTTGTATGTTTGCAGGATCGATATCCATCTTCAGCAGAATCCTGATACCCATCCCTGTTCCTTCCTTTATCATGCCCAACAACAGATGCTCCGTATCCAGCGCATCATGATGCAGACGTTCAGCTTCAGCTTTGCCGTACGCAATTACTTTTCTTGCTCTTTCCGTAAATTTTTCAAACATTTCGACGGACCTCCTCCGTCATCTTTAGGCTCGGACAGTAAATTTTTCCATCTTCCATTTTTAACATTCTATCAGCCCGTTCAGCCAATTCTTCATTATGAGTTACCACAATGCAGGTCAGTTTCCGTTTCCGGATAACCTCCCTTATTAAATTATGTATGGTGGAACTGGTGCGTTTGTCAAGATTACCCGTCGGTTCATCCGCTAAAAGTACCCTGGGCTCCGTCGCCAAAGCCCTGGCCAGGGCCGTCCTCTGCTGTTCTCCGCCGGACAATTCGCCGGGTTTGTGGTGAAGCCTGTTTTCCAGTCCCAACTCGATCAACAATTCTTTCGCCTTTTTTTCCGCCAGTTTCCTGGACTTTCTGCCGATTAAAACCGGCAGCATGGCGTTTTCCAAAGCCGTAAATTCCGGCAATAAATGATGAAATTGAAACACGAATCCTATGTGAGTATTTCTGAAATCAGACAACTGATCGCCGGATAATCGGCTCGTTTCCCGGTTGTTTATTTGAATGGAGCCGTCCGTAGGCTGCTCCAGCAAACCCAGCAAATGTAAAAACGTGCTCTTCCCCACTCCGGAATCGCCTACTATCGAAACCATCTCTCCTTCTTCAATGCTTAAATCTATTCCCGTTAGGACTTCCACCTTATGTGTTCCGACATGATATTCTTTTTTCAAATTTTCTACGCGTATCATGCTTTCTTTATTCATAACGGATCGCCTCAGCGGGGTTCAGACAGGAAGCCTTCCAGGAAGGATACAATGTAGCGGCAAATGAAATCCCTAATGATGCGCAACAAATAATGACGACATCCGTCAGCTTGATCTTGAACGGAAGGTAGGACAAGTAATAAACGTCGCCCTCCAGGGTTATCAACCTGGTGGCGTCCGCAAACCAGCATACGGCCAGCCCCAGGCTTCCGCCTATGATCGTGCCGACGATCCCGATAATTATGCCTTCCATTAAAAAAATAAGTAAAATGCTTTTCTTTCTCGCCCCCAGGGACATTAAAATTCCTATGTCCTTATGCTTTTCCATCACCATCATGGTCAATGTTCCTATAATATTGAATGCAGCAACGAAAACGATCAGGGCCAGAATGATGAACATTACTATTTTCTCCAGTTTTAAAGCTGAAAAAAAAGTTTTATTCATTTCCATCCAATCTCGTACCCAGTAGTTCAGTCCTACTTTCTGCTGCACGATATCGGCAATGCGGTCGGCTTCAAATATATCAGTGACTTTCACTTCAAATCCCCTGGGTGCGCCGGTCAGTCTCAGCGCTTTTTCAGCTTCCCCTATACTTATATATGCCATTGTGGAGTCAAAATCAAACATTCCAGACTCAAAAATGCCGACGACCTTGAATTCTTTTGAGCGGGGAACGGCGCCGGCCGGTGAGATTCTGCCTCCCGGAATAATGATGTTGAGCCTGTCATAAAGCGATGCCGCCAGAGACCTGGCCAGTTCCCTGCCCAGGATGATGCCGGGTTCCGTTCCCTTTTCCAGGTCGCTCAAACGCCCCTCCCGCATGTAACGCTCCAGGTCGACGACTTCGCCTACTCGCCTGGGATCAATTCCCTTCAACACAATGCCATCGGAATGACGTCCCCTGTTGATCAATACTTTCGAGTAAATGAAGGGCGCCGCGCCGACGACGCCTTCAATTGTTTTCAGGTCGTCCATGACCGCTTCTTCGTCCGCTTCCCCGTTCGCTGCCAGTCCCCCGGACTTTAACGCCATTATATGAGAATTCGTTCCGAGCATCTTTTCCCGGAATTCCTGCTCAAAGCCGCTCATCACCGCAATGACAGTGATAAGAGCGAAAACGCCCAGCGCCACGCCCGCCATGGATATGAACGTCACCACCGAAACGATGACGTTTTTGCGCTTCGCTTTTAAATATTTCGTACTGATCAGAAGTTCATAAAATGTCGTCTTCAACTCTGCTTCCACCTCAGATAACTCTCGACGAATCCATGCAAGTCTCCGTCCAGAACAGCATCCACGTTTCCCGTTTCCTCACCCGTCCGGTGATCCTTTATCAACCTGTAAGGATGCAACACATACGACCGAACCTGACTCCCCCAGGCTATCTCCTTCTTCTCCTGGTGCAACTTGTCACGCTCAGCCTCCATCTCCTTCATCTTCAGATCATACAGCCGGGAACGCAGCACTTTCATCGCCACTTCCCTGTTCCTGTGCTGCGAACGCTCATTCTGACATTGAACCGTTATCCCTGTAGGAATATGCGTTATCCTTACCGCAGAATCCGTCACGTTGACGTGCTGACCGCCCGCTCCGCTGGCCCGATAAGTGTCTATGCGCAACTCATTAGGCTCTATGTCGATCTCCACGTCATCGGAAATCTCAGGAACCACGAAAACGGAAGCAAATGACGTATGCCGCCGATGATTCGCATCATACGGCGATAATCTTACCAAACGATGCACGCCCGTTTCCGATTTTAAATGTCCGTATGCATACAAACCCTCGGCCAAAAAAGCAGCGCTCTTTATCCCCGCTTCCTCTCCATGCTGATAATCCAAATACTGAACCCGGTAATCCTGCTCCTCGCAATATCGCGTATACATCCGCAGCAGCATCTCAGCCCAATCCTGCGATTCCGTTCCTCCCGCTCCCGGATTAATCGATACGATCGCATTCTTCGGGTCCTCCTTGCCGCTTAACTTCATCTGAAGATCATATTTCTCATATTCCTTTACGAATCTCCGGTAATTCTCTTCCAGCTCCTCCTTCAACGAAGGCTCCTCCTCGCATAACTCCACTAAAGCCTCCAGGTCCTCCAGCTTGCTGAAAAATTCCTCCCAACGCGATACCGAGTCCTTCAGATCAGATAAATTCTTCATCACTGTCTGCGCATTCTCCTGATCCTCCCAGAACTCACTCCGGCTCGTCTCACGCTCTATTTTCTCTATCTCCTTCTTTTTCGCATCTATGTCAAAGATAACCTCGTATATTCAGAAGTCCTTCCCGAAATTCACCGATTTTATCTAAAATTTCTACATTCATAATGCGCTTCCTTTCTCTTCAGATAAAAATAAAAAATGTAGCTTGTTTCCGGTACCTGAAAAAAATGCCGTATGCATCCCTAAGACTGAACACCGCACCCGCTCCCTACCCTACATCAATTCATTGATTTATTCAACAATTGCATTTTCAAGATCAAAGCGTCCTCTTCCCATCCTGCTTCGCAAAAATTTTCCGGCGCTGAACCGCCCTTAACGGCAGCTCTAATTACCGTTTCCGGAAACGTCGGATCGACTTTTCGCCTGCAGGACGATCGATCCAAGTTCCAAACATAACAGAAAAAGGCAAATTTGGCCAAACAAATTGCCGTATTTCGTGAAAAAGGTTTGATGATTAAAGGCTGATGAAGGCATCCTGATATCCCTGGTCAAAGCAGCCGTCTGAAAAAGTTCCGTTCTTTCAAGTATCCGTCCTGCAGCATTGAAATAACCAGAAATGCCGGTGTTGGCGACCCTTATGACAGGCGTTCGATTTTCCACGGCACGGAAAACGGTCATGGAAAAATGCTGGTAGGGACCGGAACTGTCGCCGAACCAGGTGTCGTTCGTCAGGTTAACCAGAAATTCTGCTCCGTTTTTCTTGAATTTTCTCACGAGGTTCGAAAATGCGGTTTCATAACAGATATAGGCGCTGAAGGAAAACCGGGGCGTCTCGAAAACAACGTAATCGTCTCCCGGAGCGACATCACCCTCCAGAACAGTTATTTTTTCCACGAAAAAGAGCAATTTCCTCAAGGGCACATACTCGCCGAAAGGAACCAGGTGAATCTTATGGTAAGTATCTGCAATTTCACCTTCCGGGGAGATCAGCACAGCCGAATTATAATGCCGGTTTTCTTTATCCCGGTCGGGCGTACCTGTCAGCAGCCAGGTTTCGGTGTTTTTTATTACATTATTCACAGCCTGCTTCATAGAAACATTTTGTTCGTATTGATAAGCGGAGCCGTACCGATAGTAAAAAGGAGTCGCGGATTCCGGCCATACGATCAATGCCGGTTCTTCCTTCAATATTTTCCGAGTCTCGGTAATGTATTTTTTAACAATGTCATAACGATATTTTGGGTCCCATTTTTTATCCTGGTCTATGGCGCCCTGAACAATGCCGATTTTGATCCGCTTGCCTTCTGCGGTTCCGTCGAATTGCCGCAATCTCATAATCCCGTATCCATATATCGCCAGAAAACAAACCGCGGCTAAGCCGGCGAAAATGGACTTCCGCTTTTTCGCGCTGCCCCATTCCGTAAAGAAGACTTCAAAAATGCACGAATTCACCAGGACAATCAGGAAAGTCAGGCCGTAAACCCCCGTCAATTCAGCGATTTGAACCAACGGCAGGGAGGCATACTGACTGTAACCCAGCGAATTCCACGGAAAGCCTGTCAGCATTATCGCACGGGCGTATTCTGCGCCGGTCCACGCAACAGGAAGACTCAACGCGAACGGTATGTTCTTTTTCCGCAGAAACTCCGCTGCCCACATCGCCAGGGCGGGATACAGGGAAAGGTACAGAGTCAGCAGCAATAGAGCGACCGCGCTGAGTAGTTTCGACATACCGCCGTAATTTATCATGGTTTCCGTGATCCATGACAAAGAACAGGTAAAATAAATGAGAGCGGCAATAAAAGCTTTCGGGAAAACCTTTTTCTGGTAATCATTCCGGATGGATATCAGAACCGGGACCAATGCAAACCAGGCTAAAAAGCTTAAATTCGCCCTGGGAAAACTCAAACAAAGCATGATGCCTGAAAAAACCGGCCCCAGCCATTCGATATAAATGCGCCTTCCCTTTTTAATGCTCATTTTCCTTCACATGCTCAAGCGCAGTCTTCCATCGGAAATCAGGCGACCGGTTTTTCGTATGACAACGTATGCATCGCTTCCTTATCTCGCATATTCGGCATATTTCTTCCTGAAGCTCCATTGCGTAAACGTCTTCATTGCCGGCGCCCGAACCTTCCGATTCGTCATAAAGTCCCGCATGCAAGCCTTTCGGACCATGGCAAGCCTCGCATTGAATTCCCTTTTCCCCCTGTCCGCTTCTCATCTCATCATATCCCGCCGTATGACACCTCCTGCAACCGGATGCGCCGGCAAAACAGGAATCCTCCTCCGCGTTCAAAAGCTCACCCGCACTGCTGTGAACTCCCTTTTTCCAACTTAAGAAGGTCTCTTCATGACACCGCTTACATTCAACCGCACCTGCATAGCATAAATGCTTTCCATTTTCAACCAGAGGCTGAAAGTTCAGAGAAGATTCGCCCTCTGCAGCAATCGACGCTTCATCTTCAGAAAGCGAAGAACGCTTTGCAACAGGAAGACAGGCAAGCAAAAATAAAACGACAAATGCCGTCGTATAGGAGCAAAAACGAACCTTTCTGAATTTTTTTACAACTCCCGGAAAAAGTCCGAAATTCAGTTTAATCACCATATCTCAGTATTTTACATCATTGGGACTGATCAAATCGTGGTTGTACTTCTTTCAAAACGTTTGACAGTTTTTTTCAGTAATCGGGATCGGTATCGTGAGCGGTATCGGGGTCGGGGTCGCAATCGGGGTCGAAATATAAACAACATGATGCGAGATTCTGCAGAATTGTAATCTAAAAAGACGCTCTTTTGATCAATGCCACAGCATTTATCGTTCATAAATACAGAAATGCGAGCCAATAAAAGCCCGCAACCGTTTATGTCAACCGCCCATGTCCATATCAGGAAAAGGGCAGTTTATTTGAGTTTTTACATTATGTAATGCAGAAGCATCACCCGCCGTCCCTATGCCTTGACTTTCCGGTTCATGACTCAATGCTGAAACAAATGAAAGCTCAGCTCGACACTCCCTGTCTCATGAACTCATTTTTAACTCGCCATTTCCGGGCGGACAGGCAATGCATGCATTAAACGGCTTCGACTTCCAGTTCAGGAGAAACTTCTCTCCTGAGAAATCTCTCTACGCCGAACTTAAGAGTCATCTGGGCTCCGGGGCAGCCGCTGCAGGCTCCCTGCAGTTTTACCTTAACCTTATTATCGACCACGTCAACCAACGAAATGTCGCCTCCGTCCATCTGCAGTTGAGGTCTGATCTTGTCGATCGTTTCTTCGATTTTTTTTCGATCCAGGGCCATTTTCATTACCTCCTTCCCTCCTAGAGTCTCTAAAGAAATACACAAATTAAAGCTTTTTGCAAGCTATTTTTGTGATCTCATGCGGATTGAAGCGGAATTCACCTTTCCAACCCGTCATTATTATTGATGCCGGAATCGCAAAAGGGATTCTTGGATACCGGGAATAGCGGCATTGCCGTTGTAGTGATGATAAACCGGGGTGGGACTGACCAAACAAGGGTTTAACTTTTTTCAAAACTTTTGACAGTTTGTTTCAGTAATCGGGATCGGGATCGCAACCGGGATAGAAATCGAAACAAAATAACGGCATATTCTGTCGAATTGTAACCTCAAAGGACGCTTTTTTGATCAATGCCGCCGGGGTTACACTTGTTTCAAAACGTTCGACAGTCAGCTTCAGTAATCCGGGATCGGTACCGGGTTCGCAACAATCATTCTCCAGGATTCGTCATACAGCAACATCCAGTTTACTTTCCAGTTGATATCTGATACTTTTTTCTCGAGTCGGAACAGGATAGCGGTTTCCCCGGTTTTGGATGCATTCCCGGTTCCGACAAACCACGTGCAGCATTCAGACGTCTGAAGGCGACTTGCTTAATCTATCCAGGCGATTCATTATGCTCAATTTTACCCCGAAAAATAAACTTACGGATTCTGAAAACAGGCCATATTTTTTGTGGGACATGGATATTACTCTGGAAAAGTTCCAGGTCCTGTTGCGGCATCCGGATAGAAAAATACGCGCCTATATGATCGCCAAGCTTCTGCGGCAGGCGAAACCCGACGATGTATTCCAGTTCATTGAATTGAAAGATATAACGGAAAACTGGTCCGCAATTGATAAGCACCTGGGCAAATCGAGGGAATTCTGGAAATGGCTGCTTGAACAATGGGGGCAAAAAATTGAGCGATAAAAGCAAATTATCAGAATTGCAAAGGAACATCCTGAAGTCTCTGTCCGATATTGAACCTCAATGGACTCTCGTCGGCGGGGCGGCTCTTATACATAAAAATTTAAGTCAAAGGACCACAAAAGACCTTAATTTGTACTGGCGGGAAGCAGTCGATTTACAACTTCTGACGAAAGATATCCGGACGGCGCTGGAGCATGACGGATTCTCTGCCGAAATCATACAACGCAGCGTAAATTTCGGCAGGTTGAGAATATCAAAAGGAAATGCCGTTTTGACGCTTGATGTCATCGTTGATTTGACTCCCCCTTCGGAACCTGATGAAGAAACGACCCTGGACGGAGTAAAAATAAAAACAGCCGGCAAACATGAAATATTCGTCAATAAGCTGTGTTCTTTATTAGGTCGGTCTGAAATACGGGACCTTCTAGATGTGAAGGCGCTGATTCAAGCCGGTTTGGATTTAAAATCAGCTCTGGCGGATGCTGCAAAACAGGATGCCGGTTTTTCTCCGTTAACCCTGGTCTGGGTATTGAAAAACTTGGAAATAATGCGTCTGGGCGAATTTTCAGGAATGTCCGAAAAGGAAATCAAAGAATTGGATGAATTCCGTGATAATCTCATTCGTCGGATTCTTCGTATAAGTCACCCCGCCTAGTCGCATTTCTGATACAAAATCGTAATGAGAGCGTTCAGAATCTTCAGATTCAAGCGTAGCGGACTGCAGGAATGGGGAAACACAGCAGGGCTATATTGATTTACATAAATTTTTTATAACTGCTTTTGTTATTTCGTCACACATTTCACAATTTTTTAAAAGTCAATGTCAGTAGATGTGAAATTTAATGCCCTTGAACAGACGTATTGAAGGCCGTTGACTTTTAACGAATGTTCTTCAGAAGTCCTTTAATCAACACCGCCGGGATAAACGATATCCGCATTTTTCCCCTGGCCGCGGGACAGTCCGTCGGCGCCAAGGCAGAGCAGTTTAAACTCCTGTGTGCCGTTTTCCTCAACAAGTTCATAAACGAAATCATTATTCCAGGGGTCAAGCGGATATTCCTTCAAATACCTGTTGCGCCTCCACTGTTTCGGGAGGGGCGGCATGTCGGGTTTTTCAACAAGGGCGGCGAGTCCCTGCTCTTCTGTCGGATAAAAGCCGTTGTCGTAATGATACAGTTCCAGGGCCGAAGCTATGTGTTCCATATTTATCCGGGCTTCCTTGCGTCGTGACGAGGCAAGTCGCTTGAAAATATTCGGCCCTACGACTGCGGCCAGGAGAGCGATCAATGTCACGACCAGCAGTATCTCGATCAATGTATAGGCTGATTTGTCTCTGATTCTGCTCATAAGGGAATGGAGCTCATGTTGAATATGGGCATAAGCACGGCCAGGGCGATGAATCCGACTATGAAACTGAGGACCATTATCATGGAGGGTTCCAATACCGCAATGAAACGGGTCAATCTGTTGCGAAATTCCGTTTCCAGGTATTCAGCGGCCTTTCCGAATGTTTTTGCGAGTTCGCCGGTTTTCTCTCCTGTGCCGATGATTTGAGCAGCGACTGGAGGAAAGTGCCTGAAGTCTTCCAGGACGGAATTGATACGGCCGCCCTTTTCAATTTCTGTAATCAGTTCCTGGACGGCATTTTCCCAGGCTGAATTGCGTGACAGCCCGCGCACTATCCTTAAGGCATCCGGAAGATTTACTCCCCCTCTGAGCATCTCCGCTGTCCCTGAAATTGTTCTGGCGCCGATGGAAAAATTGTATATTGATCCGAAAACAGGCAGCTTAAGCCACAAGGAATCTATGAAGTAACGATATTTCCTCTTATTAATTAATAGGAGGTGCGTCAGGAGGAAACACAGCATCAGGCCAAGCAGCGCCGGCAGGATAAACTGCAGATTCCCGGTAACGACGAGGAGCATCCGGGTGGGAAGAGGCAGAATATTGTTCGATTCGGTGAAGATATCTTTGATGGTCGGGACGACGTAGGTCATGAGGAAAACCAGGACGCCGGCTCCCAGGGCGAGCATGAAGACAGGATACCCTGCGGCATTCCATATTTTTTTTCGAGTTTCCAGTTTTTTTTCGTAGAACTGTCCCAATTGGGAAAAAACATGAGCGGGATTCCCCACCGCCTCACCGGTTTCCATCATTTTAACGAAGAGTTCCGAATCCGGGACAGGAATATCATGAAATGCCGAGGCAAGAGAATGACCTCCAGCAATACGTTCTTTAATTTTGTGGACGGCAAGTCGGAGTTTTTTATCGTCTTTCGCCTGCCTGGAAATGGTTTCCAGCGCCTCCATTATGGGCAATCCGGCATTGGTCAGCACGCTTAACTGATACAGAAAGGTCGCAGTATCCGACAATGAAAGCCGTCTGCGCATTCCGAAAAACTTTCCGGTTCCTTTTGCATCGGATTGCATCTCCGATAATTTCGTCGGATAAATATCCTTTTCTTCCAATTGCCGCTCGGCCGCAGAAATGGAATCCGAATCAATGAATCCTTCACGATTTTTTCCTTTTTTATCTACGCCCTTGTAATGAAAAACTGCCATGTATTTTCACCCTGGTTTTAAAACCGACCAGGCAAATTCAAATTCATTCACGGCCGGCATTAAATCAGCTAACGCTATTCCGTCGACTCGCCGAGACGATCAAAAAAATATTAACTCCTGTTTGAATTAATGTAAATATTTCAATGCCGAAGAGTTGAGGTTATCCCGATTAATGACGTCATTTGAATCTTCAACGTTTTCTGAAGCGGATGCGGCTGACGTTGCGGACGCGGCGGACGTTAACCGTTCATACTTTAGGCATCAAGGACGCTGTAACATTTTTTCCGTTCATCTGCGTGGATTCAGCGCTCGTTTTATCCTTTGTATTTAGCGCCTGAAGGCATCAGAATTTGAATCGAGATTCGAGTTTATGGACAGACACTATTTAACGAAAGTCCCCTTTTTATATTCATCAAAAGCGATTTTCAGTTCTTCTTCGGTATTCATGACGACGGGTCCGTACCAGGCTATCGGTTCATTGAGCGGTTTTCCAGAAACCAGCAAAAACCTTACGGGTCGATCTTCAGTAAAAGCCATTATCTCATCGCCCTCTTCAAACAGAACCAGGCTTCCTTTTTCCACGAAGGGCTCCCTTTGAATATCGAAATAATTCCTGCCTTGTATTTCGTATGTAAACGGGTCTTTTTCCCTGCAGAAATATCCGCGTCCGTCTATTACATAAACGAACGCAGTATGGTCCGGCGAAACGGGATGCCTGAATTCTGCATTGACTGGCATGGAGACGTCCAGGTATTCAGGATCGATCACTATATCCCTTACCGGGCCCTCAACTTCTCCAACACTGCCGGCGATAATCCTGACGCTCGCGCCGCCGTCGAGCTTCACTTCCGGTATCTGGTCGCCGGTAACCTCCCTGTAACGGGGATTCATCATCTTTTGCGCCGCCGGAAGATTGGCCCAAAGTTGAAAACCGGCCATTCGACCGTTTTCATCGCCCTTCGGCATCTCCTGATGAATGATTCCACTGCCGGCCGTCATCCATTGAACATCCCCCGAACATATCGTTCCCTTGTTTCCCAGGCTGTCGCCGTGCTCGACGTCGCCCGTCAGAACATAAGTGATCGTTTCTATCCCCCGGTGAGGATGCCAGGGGAAACCCTTGATGAATTTGTCCGGGATGTCTGAGCTGAAATCATCAAACAGCAGAAAAGGATCGAACATCGGTTTTTCGCTGAATCCGAAAATTCTCCTCAAATGCACACCGGCTCCCTCAACAGTCGGCCTGCCCTTGAAAACCTTTTTAATTTTACGGGTCTCTGCCATTGGTTTGTCCCTCCCTGGTTGAATCTTATGAAAAATATATCCCCTTCCCTTCGTTCTCCGAATTTCTCACTCCAGAAACTCAAAATCGGCATCGATTATTTTTCCCCTCCAGAACAACCGCCGACCTTCAGGAAGATGCCAACCCACCTCAGCTTCGGTCGGTATTCTTATGCCTTCAAAATCCCTGTAATTGCTGAAATGCCCTTCCCAGGGATACTGAACATATTGATCGCCGAATTTGCCGTAACGGTTTTCCGTGTATATTCCGGCAATTTCTGCCCGTTCATTGAACCTGAATTCCAGCGAAACCGAAATGCCGGAATGCGCCAAAGTCGCCTCGGCCCTCCTTTCATCAATTTTTTTCCAGGTTACACCTGATTGCTGCAGCAAAGCGGCCGGATACCACGCGGCCTCAGCCAGGTAACGATAGAGCGCGCCGGAGTTCAATTCGGGACGATCTTCTTCCTGTCCTATCGTAAAAGCTGATAAAAAGGAAACATGTCCTGCTCCCACTCCGTTTATCAGAGAATCCCTGACTCTCACGTGCAAGAAGGGGGCGATGCGTATCTTTGCATCCCAAACAAAAGCCGGTTCATTTACAGATACGATATGTTCCGCCTCGAAGCGCGACCATCGGTCAGATTCCAAATTAACCTTTAATTCGCCTTCCTGCCTGAACCGCGCTATTGTTAATGATTTTTTATTCTCGCTCATTACATGCCTGAAATATTCTGCAACAACCGCCGGCACATCGTCTGTCGAATTAAAATCCACTGCCGGCATTTCCACTTTCTCCGCGTTACGGATCAACATTTCTCTCATCGTTTCTGTTTCTCTTTTTCTGCGCATTAAACCCCTCATCCAAATTGCAACGAGAACGGCAACGATTATAATTGCGGCAATAACAACATAATTTACCCACATTTTTCCAACCTTATTTATTTTCAGCAGTATACCTGATATGAGAGCATTAAATACCGGCGACCCTTTTACATTCTTGCCAGGAAGTTATTCCCCCGGCAGTTTTGATGATTGCGTCATCGGCCAGGAACTTAATGTTTTCGGATTCAGCGTATTTTTTGATAGCCCGGTGACCGGCTTTTTTCCTGATAAGCGTCTGAAGCCGATCATCGACCAGCAGTATTTCAAACAAGCCGGTACGGCCTTTATATCCTGTTCCGCGGCATTCTGGACATCCGCGAGGCTGCCTGAATTTTTGTTCTTCGAGTTCGAGTTTTTTCAATTCTTCGGGCGGGGGAGCAGGTTGCGAGCAGTGAGGACAAAGGGTACGAACGAGTCTTTGAGCGATGACGGCCCTGAGGGTTTCCGAGCAGCGTTCGGCATCGGAGTGGAGGTCCAGGAGTCGAAACAGGGCTCCTATGGAATCGTTCGTATGCATTGTGCTGAAAACCAGGTGCCCTGTTGCGGAGGCCTGGACGGCAATTTTGGCGGTTTCGGGGTCTCTTATTTCGCCGACCATCAGCACATCAGGGTCCTGGCGCAGCACGGACCTCAAGCCTTCGGCAAAACCGAAACCCAGCTCAGGATTGACCTGCATCTGGCTTATGCCTTCCAGTTTATACTCGATAGGGTCCTCAATGGTAATGATATTTTTTTCCGCGGTATTAATTCTGTTCAACACGGCGTAAAGGGTGGTCGTTTTGCCGCTGCCGGTCGGCCCTGTCACCAGAATGATACCGTTGGTTTTATGAATAATTCCTTCAACCCTGGCCAGATCATGCGGCGCCAATCCCAATTTTTCCATCGGCAGGACCGCAGCGGCCCGGTCAAGAATCCTCAATACCGCTCTTCCGCCTTCCGACGACGGTATAACGGAAACCCTGACGTCAACTTCCCCGCTGCTCAACCGTAATTTTATCCTGCCTTCCTGCGGTCTTCGTCTTTCAGCGACATTCAATCCCGCCATCACTTTCAAGCGCGACAGCACAGGAGAGAGCAGCGACTTCGGCGGCGAGTAAATATCCTGTAAAAGTCCGTCGATCCTGAACCTTATACGGAATAATGATTCGAAAGATTCGATATGTATATCGCTGGCCCTTTCCGATACAGCCCTTAAAAACAGATGATTGACGAAACGTATGACCGGCGGCTGCCTGGAATTCGACGTCAACAATTCCTCCAGGTTTTCGTTGACTTCCAGCTCCTCCAGATCGTCGGTGATCTCCCACATTTCCGCGGCTTCATACGCTCCCTCGCTCGCAGAACCGGCCGCATAACCCTTCAATATCACATCTTCCTTCGCCAGATACATCTTAAGAGGAGAGTTCAACCTGTTGGCCAGTTCGTCAAGCACATAAAACTCATAAGGATTGTTCAAGGCGACATGCAATCCTTCGTCAGTCTTCTTGAAAGGCAGTATCCGTCTTTCCTTCAATATTTCCAGGATATTTTCCGGAAGGGAATCCAGCGCCGGCGCTTCCTCTATGACTTCCGACAGAACAGGAATACTCAGCGCTTCATGCAGACAGAAAATAAGATTCTCCTCCTCAATGATCTCCTTCTTCAACAAGAATGGATAAAAAAACTCTCCCTCCGCAGCCGCCTGATGCTTGTAAGAAGACAACCGGGAAGGATCGATCAGTCCCCTTTCGATCAAAAGAACTTCGAATTTTTCATCCGGCGTTACGTTTTTTATCATTTACACTCGTCTCACGAACGCAGGTAAAAGCATAATGAACGAGCAACTCATTCCTGGTTCTGTCCGTCATCCGTATCCGATGGTTCTCCGTCAGACCGGTCATTAAAATCCGAGCTGCTTTTTTCCTTGAATTCCATTTTTTTCTCGCCGCTTATTTCTCCCAATTCGCGGGAAGTCCGCAGAATATGCGGTGTAATGAAGATCAGAAGATTAGTTTTTTTCCTGTCGTTCTGAAAAGCCTGAAAGAGGCGTCCCAGCAGCGGTATGGCTCCCAGGCAGGGGACCTGGGAGCGTATATTCTTAACGTCGTCTTTGATCAGGCCTCCGATAACGACGGTTTCTCCGTCGCCGACCACTACCGTGGTTTTCGCCTGTCTTTTGGTCGATGTAACCGCGCCGACGTCGGTTTCCCTGACGAAATCCTTGATCTCCTGGAACAATTGCAGTCTGACGAAACGTCCCTGGCTGACGTGAGGAGTCAACCGCAGCGTTATGCCGATGTCCTTGAATTCATAAGTTTTAATAGTCGAACCTATGTCGGTCGTTTGCGTGGACTTCAGGAAGGGCCGTTCTTCGCCGACTATTATCTCCGCTTCTTCATGGTCCAGGGTCAGCAGATGGGGAGTGGACAGGATATTGACTTCCGAATCGTTCTGCAGCGCCTGCACCAGCGCGCCGATGTTCAGAAACTCCTGGCCGCCGAAAGTTATGGTTCCTTTCAAGGCTCCTACGACGAGTCCGGCGGGACCGCTGAAGGGGTCGGAAGCATAGGTATTGATTATTCCGTCGCCGGAACCCAATGGAAAATTGGTGCCGCCGGTCGGCCTTATCGAATCCTCAACAGGCTTGTCCACAGCGCGCCATTCAACGCCGATCTGCCTCATCCTCTCCATGGTTATTTCCATTATGGCGCTTTCGACATATATCTGCGGCCTTACAATATCGAGTTTGTCGATTATTTCACGGACTGCACGGGAATTCTCGGGAGGCGTAGTTACAATCAAGGCGTTTGTTGACGGGTCGGCAGTTATTTTCATACCTCCGGTCATCGATTTCGTTTGCTCACCGGCAGAAAGTTGCCCTCGCAATATTTCAGCGGTCTTGGAAGCATCGGCGTGGTCCAGATAGTAAACCTGCGTCGTCCGCACGTCTTCGGGCACCGGTACGTCCATTTCCTTCACTATTTTTTCGATCAGTTCCAGTTTTTCTTCATTACCCAGGATCAGCAGGGAATTGATGCGGTTCTGAACCAGGAATCGGGGCGACCTGGCCGAAGAAACGCCGGCTTGTTGATTTTCCTGGAAAATACTCTCCAATTTTGATGCGACGGCCGCCGCATCGGCATACGTGAGATGCACGGATCGAAACGACGGCTCAGGTTCAGGCTGATCCAGATAATGTATCAGCTTCAATAAACGCACTATATTGGACGTATTGTCCGTGATGATCAGTATGTTGCTTTCAGTATGATAATTGATATGACCGTATTTCGATACCATGGAAAAAAGCAGTCCCTTTATCTCATCCACCGGCATGTGCGAAACTCTTACGACCTGAGTGATCATCCTGTCGGCAGCCTTTGCATCAGGAACAGAACGTCCGATCTGCAACTCTATCCCCTCATGTTTCGCCTCTGCCAGCGGAATCACTTTTAAAACATCCCCGCTGGGAACAGCCGCTAAATTGTGCAGTTGCAACACGGACTCGAATACGCTGTAAGCAGCCTCCACTGAAATTTTGACCGGCGATACCACCGAAACCTCACCCTTTATCTTAGGATCAAAAATGATGTTTTTTCCGGTTATTCGGCTGACCGCCTCTATGAACGCTTTAAGCTCCACATTGTCGAAATCGAACGTGATCAAAGCGGATTCCTGATCGCCGGCAGCATTTGAATACCCGGCGCCGCCGCACACTAAAACAACGGCTAAAAACAATATGCTCAGCGCTCTTTTCATCTCACTTCCCTTATTGAATCTCAAAAATATAGGTCTGATCCGTTCCCTTCCTCGTGAATCCTATTTCCAATTTCGACGCATCTCCGATACTCCGCTGCAGCTCGTAAAGTTCCTCTATCCCTCTCAACGGCCGACCGTTAACAGATATTATAACGTCGTCCTCATGGAAACCGAGTCCCGCAATCAAACCCTCCGGCTTCATTTTCGTTATTTTGAATCCGATAAGTCGGTTGCCTTTATACTGAGGTACCACGGCCACGTCTCTCATTAATGTATCCGATCTCGCCAGGATGCTCAAGACATCCGAACGGCTGATTATCCACCGGTTCGATTCGATTGACCGTTTTTTCAGCGACAGGGCGCTCAAAGCAGCTATCCGCTTCCGGTAAGCCTCACGGGTCAACAATTGAAGCGCTTCTCCCTCCCGAGACTCCAACAAAAGCCGCTCGCTTTCAATAGCGGTCACTTCTCCCAACCCCGGAAGAACGTCGCCTGTCTTCACAACCTTCTGAACGCCGTCAGCGATGCTCTCCAATACCGCTACCGCATGACGCTCATCCCCCGATGCCGCGCCCACCAGTATGTATTCATAATCACGAACCGTCCTGACGTTCCCGGCTTCTCCGCTTTCTCCTTCTGCAGACGGCGAATCCCCCGCATGCATGTTAAAAAGTTCTGACTCCTCCAGTTGTCCTATACCGTCAGTAAATCCCTCTTCCGTCTCTTCGGCAATCCGGCGCGCCGTCGCTTCTTTTTCCGAAACTGAGGTCATTATGATGAAATAGATGCCGTCGAAAAGTATAAACACTGCCGCAGTCAAAACAAACAACCTTAAACCGTATATCCACTTAGATTTCATAAGCCTTCTTGATGTTCCACTCTAAGTCCGCGGTCCCCGTTTTCGCCTCTGATGCTGATCCAAGCGTCCAATCTTCCGCCTTTCCGCTCTTCTTACTTCTTCTTAAGGGTTTCGCCGAATTTTCGACCCCATTCTTCTCCTTTTTTCAATTCATCGCTGTCCGAGCCGCCTCTGAATTCCAGAAAGTCAGCGATTTCCCATTTCAGGCCTTCAGCGATTTTGGTGAATTCCCGTTTGGCTCCTCCGCTCCAGGCGTAACTGCCGAAATAGGCGGTTTTTCTGTTCCAGATGTGTTTTCGTGAGGCTATGTCGAGGGTATGAGCCATGGGGGGAAAGAGTCCGCCTTCATAAGTGGGAGCGCCGACGATGACGCCTCTGTTGACCCATAGGGATGGGAGGATGTAGCTGACGTGCGTGCGTGCGACGTCAAAAACTTCTATGGGGAGACCTGTTTTCGATATACCCTGGCAGACCGCGTTCATCATTTTTTCCGTATTGCCGTACATAGAACCGTAGAGCATAGTAATGCCGGGGTCTGCATCATCGATGGCGTAATTCGACCATTTGCTGTAAAGTTCAATGATCCGTTCCGGTCTGGCTCTCCATATCAGTCCGTGAGAAGGCGCTATTATCTTGACCGGGATATTCTGCAGTTTTTCAATCGCCTTTATCACGGGACGGCTGAAAACTGCTACGATGTTGACGAAATAACGCAGCGCCTCTTTTTCATAAAAATCAGGATCGGAATATTCGTCGTCGAATATAGCTCCCCGCAACGCTCCGTAACCTCCGAAACCGTCGCATGAAAACAGAATATGCTCGGTCGTCTCATACGTCATCATTGTTTCGGGCCAGTGAACGAACGGCGTCATGAAAAACTGCAGGGTCATGCGTCCCAGGGACAGCTTCTCCCCGTCCTTCACTACCCGAACGTTTTCCGTCACATTGAAAAATGCTTTCAGCATTTCCTGCGCCTTCTCCGTCAAGAGTATCGTCGCACGAGGAGCGATACGCCGCAGCATATCTATAATGCCCGTATGGTCAGGCTCCATATGATTGAGCACAATATAATCCAGCTCCGACGGGTCCATAACCTCCTCTATCTGGTGAAAAAATTCATCCGTCTTGAACGCTTTCGCCAGATCGATCAATACCTTCTTCTCATCATTGATCAAATAGGAATTATAAGAAATTCCCTCCTGCGTTATCGGCCATATCCCCTCAAACAAATCCGTCGTGCGATCATTGACGCCGATCCACCAGACGTCAGGTCTTATTTGTACAACAGACATGCTCTTCGCTCCTTTCTCACTTTCCTTTATTCAGGTTAAAACCTCATCCGTTTATTCTCCCGTTCTCGACATCATCCCCGTAAAAACACAAAGATGACGGACTTCCCCTATGCTAATCATCCCGTCCCGGAAAGTCAAAACCGGCAAATCACATTTGAAAAACCGACCCAGGCAGTGTATGCTTCACTGAAGCGACAAGTTTTGTAGCATCCTGATCGCTCTATGGTTTTCCAGGAATCCTGTCACGTTCAATCGACGGAAGATGAAAAAATGAAATATCCAAAAGTGACGATCACAGCAGAAATGATCAATAAAGCTGAAAATTTGATATCGGCAACCAGGATAAACCGGACAAAAGCGTCAGAAATCGATACGATTACCGGCATATTAGGCGAATTCGTTTTCGCGCAATATCTGTACGGCGACTGGAGACGCAACCAGGTCGGCAGGAACAAAGGCGATCTGGACTTCGAAGACATCGAGATCAAGGCTTCCGCATTCCCTTTCAGCAGAAATTTGAACCTCCTGGTGAGAGAGGATTATGCCCGGAAACGCAAACCGCCGTTTTACATTCAGATCATAATAGATACTAGAACAAGAAATGCTGATGCAATACCTGCAGGAACAAAAGCATACATCTGCGGCTGGACCACATCGGAACATGTCGATAACGCGCCCAAAAAGGATTTCGGTTCAAAATACGGAACCAGAGGCGGGTACAAGTGTCATTACATCAACATAACGCAGCTTAACCCCATGGAAACGTTCAAAGAATCACTCGCCTTGTATCAATCAACGAAAAAACAGCCGTCTTTCCTGGATAAATTAAAAGTAATCTGGGAAAAACTGGCGGAATGAAAAAAGACTTATCGGCCGGGTATCGTTATGGTTGGCCATTTTACCTGACTGGGCTGTTCGTATGCGTCGGGGTGTTCAGAATCGTCAATCGTCAATCGTCAATTGCCAACGACTGCAGACCGGTATACGTTGGCCATTGACCATTGACCATTGGCCATTATATGCGGTTTGTCTTCTCGGAAACGTTTGGGTGTTCAGAATTGTCAATTGTCAATCGTCAATTGTCAATTGCCAACGACTGCAGACAGGAATACGTTGGCCATTGACTATTGGCTATTGACCATTGGCCATTATATGCGGTTTGTCTTCTCGGAAGCGTTTGGGTGTTCAGAATTGTCAATCGTCAACTTCCAATAGTCAATTGCCAATGA
>CAZUFC010000056.1:0-51918 GCA_964619725.1 uncultured bacterium
GTTACAAAAAATAGACGAAAAGATGAAGAATGTCAGCCGGATTCTTTCGATTACTAAGCATTTAATGGTCAAAAAAAAATCTCCACGATAAATCATCTTATTTCTTCGAGTCAGTCTCGACAGGCGCATCCGTTTCACTCTCCTGTTCACCGTCCTTCTTCTGCCGGTAACCCCAGGAACCCGGAGGCCATATCGGATCGCAATCCCAACAGGCTTCCGGATATCGCTTCATCAGCTTATCGCGGTACTCCTCGTACATTTTCTTTATCGTTGCATAGTCGCCTTCCATTGCGGCGTCCATTACTTTCTTGAATTCGGCTATGTCGATGTGAAATTCGGGATATCGTTTTTTCCGAAGTTCAAGCCTCTGTAATACTTTTAAATAATAGCTTTTATAACACGCAGAGAAAATTTTATCGAAATCATAGTCATATATTCCCGATTGCTCCTTTAAAATGCAGGAATAGACGTTTCCTTTTTCAAAAACTTCATAGACCTTTTCGACAAGATCATCTTTTCCTTTCCATTTTCTGTATTTATCCAGCGAGTCGATCTTGAAAGGTTTGTCGACGGCATCAGAAAGGTAAAACCAGATGAAAATGTCTTTATCGTAGTTTTTGTATTTTATTATTTTTTTAGGGTCATTGGATTTAAAATTATATTTTTTGCGAACTAAGTAATAACCAAAGATGCCTTCGAAATCATTCCTTATGCTGTTCATAAATAACCTGAAAGATAAGTCCTCTTCAAAAGCGTCTAAAGGGTAACCCATACTGACAGCATAATCATTTTCAGGTAATCTGTTTAATGAATAATAAAATCTGTATTTTCTATAAAAACAAATGAAATTAATAACTTCTTTCGGCGATATGAATTGATCTTCATTTCTTTTCTTATTGTTAAGCCATTCGAAACATTTTTCAAAAAAATTCGTCATCTGTTTTGCACTTAAATCAAATTTTCGTCGGCAAATAATGCGGCTGTTTTCAAACAACTCCTGAGGAGATATATCAATGGAAAAAGCAGCCGGAAAATAAATCGCAGAGATTAAAAACGCTATTATTGTTTTTTTAATGAATCTTTTCATTTTTTGCTCCTGTTTCATCGGTAGGTTTAATTAAAGCAAAACCTGAAAAAGGATAACATTCTACATACTCGGGCTTGATAAGGACCCTTTCAGCATCAATTATTTTTCCATCTATCTGGTCGTTAATTCTTATATTTTCTTCCTTCATACAAATCGCCGCGGCGTTGTTATGAAAGTATACCTGAGTAAATTCAGCATAATCCTCACTGGACCACTCATGGGAATCATCGGCTCTGAAGCTCAGCATCCCATGCAGGCTCGAACCGAGCTGCATATCAGCGTAAGGCGCATCAAAAACGTAGGTAATGTTTCCGACGAAAATGAATACGATCCTGTGACTGGACCATCCCCACCAATGATGAAGATTAGTTTGAGGGTCAAAATTGATTCTTTCTTCTATATAAGGGCACGAACATCTTGCAAGATCGTTTTTCTTAAAATAAGAATCGTGATAATAGCAGTTGTGAGACCTGGTGAATTTAATTGGAGCGAAGGGACCGACATACCATTTCGTAGACTTTTGTTTGAAGAAAGCATCTGATCCAGGCTTACTTATGTGAACTTTTAAAGCAAATTCTCCTATGTCCGACCAGTAGTAATTGTTCATTCCTTTGTGTTGAACCGTCCAATATTGAATTTGATCATTATCCACATCAACAAGCACCGTCGTAGTATTCCTAACGTCATTGTTTTGACAAAGCAAATCGAATGTCACGGAAATACTGCCGCAGCCTCCTTCACCATCAAACAAAGTAATTAATCCTGGATTAAAATTCGGATCAGAGGGTGTTGTCCAATCGCCATCCACTTTAATGCCGAAATAATGAATCTTCTTTGCATTATCCCAATAAAGAGGCAAGTCCGGAAATTTCCGGGCAAGCCTCACTGCTTTGTCTGTTTTCTCATTTGATTTCGATTCCCCGGCGGACAATATCATAGTACCCCATTCGATCAAATGATCCAGGCGATTTGCTTTGGTTATTCCCAAAGGCAATCCGGATTCGTCCACATTCATGAAGCATATTGAAGGCAGGTCTTCCTGAAGGGGGAAATTTTTCCATTACGAGGAATCGTCTTTTTCACGTTTGTATTGAAACCTGTAATCGTTGCCGTTGATGTGGGTTATTTCCTGACGTTTTACGCCTTCAAGCAAATAAACGACTTCATGTTTGTCATTTCCGCATTCTCCGCCGAAATAAGCGATTTCTTTGAACACCGCCAATTCGCTTTCTTCAGCGGAACAAGCGCTGTAGTCATACAGCCTGACGTCAAGCTCCAGAGGATTAAAAAACTCCGGCAGGCAGACAGTCGTTAAAACTTCAAATTTATCTTCGGGTCCGCTGCCCTTCGTATACACTACTACATGGGGCTTTTCTCTGCCGTTTTGAACGGGCCATTGAACGAACGGTATATCCTGAAAATTGCCGGATGTTTTATTCTCTATCTCTTTGCAGGCTTCTCTGTCGAGGAAGGAAACTTCCAACAATTGAACATTATGGATGTTGATGCTGTAGCTATGATTGTATTGGCTGTTTGATTCGTCATGAATCACGACGAAAGATTCATAGTCTGTTTCGGCCAGATATCCCGGATTCAACGATAAGGGTTCCCAGTATGTCGTATTAAGATTTTCCATGTAGTCCAGCCAGCCTATCAAATAAGTTTCCGTAAAAGGAAAGGAATAGAATTTCGTATGTGATAAGTAGCTGTCGGTATGAATGTAATCTGAGAGCAGTCTGACGGCCTTCGGCGCAGTAATTTGCAATTCAGATACGGCTTCTGAAATAACTTCATTGATTCCCCAGAATGAATAACCGTCCTGATTAACATTGACGCAGGGAACCGACTTCAAGATTTCAGTATCATATATTTCGAATTTAAGCTCGGCTTGTCCGTGGGGATACAAATAAAACCAGATAGTCGTCGCCCAATCCAGAAATTCAAAATGTTGAGAAACATTGCAGTCTTCTCCAAGTTCAAACAGCATACTTCCTATGCCTTTTCCTATGTACAGGTCCGCTTCGATCGTTTCATTAAAACAAGTTCCCGTCGCTCCCGTAAAACAGGCGCTTTCCATGCCGAATCCGTCTATTACTGTAATTCCTATAGGATCGTTTAAAGAAGCGGTAAATTCTTCCGATTGGCTGCTGTCGAAGAAGAAAGCGCCGTTTTCGTCTGATATGGTCGTATCTGATTTTCCGTTCAGTAAATTGATTATTTTTACCTGATGATTGGGTGCGACGCTTCCTGCTTCGGAATAAACCGTCAGGTTTCCGTTTTCAGCAGGAGTCGGTTCGCTTATCACGAAGTTGGATGGAGGATTGGGACGAGAGGAACTATGGTGAACCGTGACGTATGCCGGAGGGCTCTCATTCCCGGATTCATCGACTGCAACGACGGTCAGTTCGCTCGACTGATTTTTGTTTATGCGAACCGGTACGTTGAATTCTCCCAGAGCGGTATCGGCAAAAGTCCATCGTTTTTCAAGTCCTCCTTCCACGATGACTTTGACTGACGGTTCTGCATAGCCGGAAACGTAAATGACGTCGATAATCGCTGTTTCTTCGTCTTGAGGATTTTCGATTATTGGAGGAACCGGCGTGCTTATATCGGTCGTCGGATACGATGTCGGCGAACCCGTGGGCGTTCCGGCAGGCGTCGGCGAATACAAGCTGATATCTATATTTTCAGAGAATGCGCCAGGTTCGACGGCAACGGCCTCGGGATTGCCGATTAACGGATAGATGCCGAACGGGTCATCGGGATCGGGCCCGCCTCCACCCTCCCTGTCGATGTCCATGTAAGCCCGGACATAATAGTCGCCGACCTTTAAACCGTCCACAATGTAATTCTCCCTGCCGAATATGGAAACTTCTTTTGCAAGTTCAGTAAATTGTTCGTCTTCATAACAGCCGATGTAAACCGAATAAGGTTTTCGGTCTATATAAGAAAGGGTTCCGCTTATTCCTCCCGATTCCTCCAGAGTGAAGTCCATTCCGGCGATCACGGTCGGCGTTGCAGGCACAGGAATCGGAGTCATTCGTTTTAGGTCCTCCAGTCCCTTTTCCGCACCGTCGATTATAATTGCATATTGGCCCGATTTCAATCCGTCTATACTATAATTTCCATTAAAATCTGTCGTCGACGACTCAATAATCGAATCGTTTTCAGACCAGGCTTTTACTCTGACGCCCGGGACAGGCGTTCCATTGCAGTCGATTCTCCCGCTTATTTTCGATCCCGGGCACAGATTGAAATCCACGTTATCCGCGTGATTATGACTTGAAATTACAATTAAATCAGATGCATAACCGTTCGTCCTGTCGTTGTAATATTTGCTCTCATAACCCATTCTTTTTCCCATGGCATGCACGAAGTAATTTCCGTCAGGCAGTCCATTGGCCTCATAGCGCCCATTTTCATCCGTAACAGAGCGTCTTTCAACCATCCACGGCATTCCGGGAAACAAGATTCTGTAAATCGTTACCGTTATTCCTTCCAGCGCATTATTTTCACAATCTTCCACAGTTCCGCTGATGAGTCCGCCGGGTTGGAGATAAACCGGCGTCGGTACAGTCATATCCGGCGCTTCGACGGTGAGCGCTTCTGCATTAATGCTCATTATTGCATCAGTATAATAGAATTTATTCCAGCCGGCATCACGGCCGTCGAATTCCATGTAATATTTATCATTTTCCGGATCAGAAAAATCATAACTGCCGTATTCGTCCGTTACGGTTTCTCCTGCAGGATACCAGCTTGTTTTAAACAGCTTGACCTTAACGCCGGCCGCCGGAGATGGAGTCTGAGCGTTGTTGAAAACATAACCGCATATCCCGCCCAGCGGCGTGGGAGTAGAAGTAGGGGTAGGCGTATCGGTGGGAATTCGGGTGGGAACTTCGGAAGGCGTAACTGGGGGACTTTGTATTGATGTGGGACTGAAAGTAGGCGAATCCGTAAAGGCGGGACTGAAGGTCGGACTCATGGAAGCGGTGGGCGTTAATGTCGGAGAAAATGTTGAAGTGGGACTTAAGATGGGACTTTCGGTTGAGGTGGGTGAAAAAGCAGGACTTAAAGTTACAGTAGGCGTTTTTGTCGCAGTATCGGCGGACGTCATAGTTGGAGAGAGAGTCGGTGAAAACGTAGGGGACAATGTGGATGTTGAAGACGGCGACAGGGTAGGACTTGATGTGCTCGTCAAGGTCGGACTTGATGTAGGACTGAGAGTTTCGGTAGGCGATGAAGTCGGTGTTGACGTCGAAGTCGGGGATAATGTCGGCGTGACGGTTGACGTAAAAGTGGGAGAAAGAGTCGGTGAATGAGTGGAACTCGGAGTCAGGGTCGGCGTGAATGTGGGCGAATCGGTCGGCGTAAGCGTGGGCGATAAAGTCGATGTTTTCGTAGGCGTATTCGTCGGTGTGGCCGTAGGGGTAAGGGTATAAGTATCCGTAGGGGTTATCGTAACCGTGGGCGACAGAGTGACGGTCGGCGATAAAGTCGGCGTCTCCGAAGGCGTCATGGTCGGCGAATATGTGGGTACGGGCGTGGGAACGGGTTCCCTGAAGCCGCAGATATCTCTGTCATGCCCGTTGAAGCCGGACCAGAGTATCCAGTAGTAACCTGCAGGATCGAATGCTGCCGAAGGGGAGTAATCGTAAAAATACTGAGCATCGATGTCGTTTATCTGTATTTCCGGGCCATAGTCGTCGGTCCAGTGACGGATGCGCATGATAATCTCTGAGTTGTTTTCGGAATGGCGCTCCCATACTATGGCGATTCTGTCGTCGCTGTCCAGGACTATGGACGGGTACAGGTTTCCCTCTGAATTGGAATCGCTGATCTGTTCCGGGTTTTGAGCCCATACCTCGCTATCATGGATTCTCAGGAATATATGGTCGTCCTGGCAGCCGGGATTGTCCTCGCTCCATATGACGATAATGCGATCAGAGGAATCAACGGCGACGCGAGGGGCTGACGAACAGGTCTGGGCGGGCATGGATATTTCCTCCGGGGCATCCCAGGTTTGCTGCTGGACGTTCCAGAAGGCGGCGAGTATTTTCTGTTCATCGCCGTCATTGCTCGCCCAGACGCACACGGGGTCACCGTTTCCGTCCAGCGCTATGTCGGGGGTTATGTCCCTGTCCACGGTTTGGGCAACAGTCGCCCGATTGCTCCAGCCGGCGCCTCCGTCGGTTGAATAGTATATTTCGAAATCATACGTCTGACCGCTGCAGGAGGACCATACCGCCCATTTTTTTCCTGTTGCGGGATCGACCGCTATGGCTGGAGCGGCATCGTATTCGTCCGTTTCGGGTAATGACGCCGGTTCAGGCGGATCGCTGAATGAGTCTGCATCCCATTGAGTCGTAACCGCGCTTTTGCCGTTTGCGGTCAAGGCGGAAAATATTATTACGGGATCGCCGGAACCGTCTGCTGCGATGTCCGGGTTGCGGCACAGACTCATTCCCCCAGCCGGCAGCACTGTTTCGTCCGGCGACCATGGATCGGCGCCGGAATGCCTGGTCCACAGTATCTTCAGATCGCCGTTTCGATAAGCCTCCCAGACGGTCCATACGTAACCGCCTCCGTATACCGCCCTTGGACGCACGTCGTCGTATCCTTCCTGCTCCGGAGCGTTTACCGGGAACTCATGCTCCCAGTCAGGCGTACCGGTCGGTCCCGCTTCGGGGGTAGGCGTCGGCGTTCCGCCTCCTTCGCCGCCGCCCTGGTACCAGCCCTGGTTGGAGCCTTCATCTCTCCTCACGCCGGCATCGTCGATGAAGAAGCCGTCCGTATTGAAGCGATAAGATGAAAATTCGGGATCGCCGGCGTCTATGCAGGGCGATCCCCGGACTAGCCGGTTTTTGTCCATAAACGGCGAATTTCCCCCAATACTGCGTCAGGCTGCGGATTTGCTCAGTCAACGTATATGCATTACCCCTGCCTCGCAAATCCTTGTCTTAATTGCTTTAAGTTAAATTCGCCCGTTTATGGATCAAAAACCCAAGTGGCTGTGCAGCATTAAATTTTGAATCGAGATTCGAGTTTATGGACAGGCACTAACTCTTCTCTCCCTCTCTTCTCTTTTCGCGTGAATCAGCGTAATTTCGCGGACGTTCATTCTTCTGAACGCGTTTATTTTTTGCCGATGCTTATCGGGGAGACCGGCGCTTTCGGACGAACCTGCCAGAAAGGCTTGTAAGTTTTTAAGGCCGATTTGACGCCTGGAACCTTCTCAGACGATCACATCCGGTCTGAGCGAAAGTATGTCGGGAAGAACCTCCACCAATGGCGGCGCCCTGAAGGCTGATAGTCGTCAGAAATTGATCAGTATTGCAGTCAGCAGCCCTCCGGTTACGATTTTACTTGAACAGAACCGGCAAATGTTTTAATATTTCCTGCTGAATCGTTTTCTGATTGTTTTGACGGCATAAGGGTCATTTGAGGTACGCTCAATTCGATCCCGGATGAAATCGCAAGAAAGGAGTCTAAGGATGGTTAAATTGATTACGGCGCTGTTTTTATGCATGGTTTTTACCGTTGCCGGATACGCCGGGGAAACAGGAAACGTTAAACCGGGCGCGGCGCTTGAAACTCAAAAGCTGAAGGTTGAAGCATTGCGGGCCGCTTTCGGGGCATCCCGCAGCGATCCGCGTTATGATTACGCCTTTGATCTGGACGGGTCCGGACTGATCGACGGAATGGACCTGGCTTTATTGCTTGGCGAAGGCGACATTTCAGCCGCTTTTCATAACAGGTTTACCGATTTTGAAAAACCTGAAGCTGAGTATGTGCCGGATGAGATTCTTCTTAAATTCAAAGAGGAGGTTGCCTCTTCGGTACAAAAGGAAATAATCGAATCACGAGGGAATAAGATAAAATTCAAAAGCAAAAGAGGGGGATATTATCGAGTCGGCTTGAGTTCAGGGGAAACGGTGATGGGAGCGATAGCGGAATATTCATCGAAGAAGGAAACGCTTTATGCCGAGCCGAACTATTATGTGTATCCGCTGTGGAGTCCCAACGATCCTTATTACGGTTATCAGTGGCATTTCGATGATATCGGTATGGAAAAAGCCTGGGATGTGGAGCAGGGCGGAAACAGTTCAGTCATAGTGGCTGTGTGCGATACGGGCGTCGCCTATGAAAATACGACCAGGTATGAAAATTTCGAATGGTGCGACGGCCGACGCTTTTCCGGAACGGTCTCATTCTGCCAGGCGCCTGATCTGGCCGGCGCTTCTTTTGTCCAGGGTTACGACGCCTTCTACGGGGACTATCATCCCAATGACGACAACGGACACGGAACGCATGTCGCAGGCACCATCGCCCAGACCACGAACAATTCAAGAGGAGTAGCCGGCATAGCGTTTAACTGCGCCATTATGCCTGTAAAGATGTCGAATGCCTGCGGACAGGGAACCACCGCCGACGAAGCGGAAGCATTCTATTACGCTGTGGACCATGGCGCAGACGTGATCAATTGCAGTTTCGGCGGAGCCGGCTCCACGAATGCGCTGCATGACGCCGTAAGGTATGCCTACAATAATAATGTATGGATCGTGGCGTCATCAGGCAATGAAGCCGACGACGCAGGTTGGAACGGCAAAATCAATTATCCCGCCGGTTATCCTGAATCAATCGCGGTCGGCGCAGCCAATCCCCAGGAAGAACGTTCCTACTATTCCAATTACGGTGAAACGTCGCACGGCGCCGGAGTGGATATAATCGCTCCCGGCGGAGACACCAGGTATGACAATAACGACGACGGGTATATCGACGGAGTGCTTCAAAACACTTTTCCGACTCCACAGGTCGTCGGAAACACCATGTATATCTATTTCTGCGATTTCGATTATTATTTCTTCCAGGGAACTTCCATGGCCGCCCCGCACGTCACGGGCGTCATCGCATTACTCATTGCCGCAGGAGTGGAAGACAGGGATGAAATCTACAGCATTTTGACCTCTACCGCCAAAGATGTGGGCGCAGAAGGCAAAGATGCTCAAACCGGATACGGACTTCTTAACGCTGAAGCAGCCCTCAATTACGCCAAATACGGCTGGGGTTGGGACAATTAATTAATTCACTTATCAGGAGCGTTTTTCATGATGAATGTTTTAAGCGATGTGATCTTAAAAAAATCATTCGGTCTGACTTTGATGATTATAACGGTTTTCGGCGCCGCAATATCAGTTTCCACGGCTTCAGCCCAGCAATCCTTCGGGGGAACCACCGAAAGTCAATGGGGACTGGCGATCATTGGCGGCATCTTCGAACCCTCGCAGTCAAAAGACAGCTACTCGGAAGTTTACGACGGATACGGTCCCCTCGCAGGATTTGCAGGCTATTGGACCTCGCCCATCGGCATCGGTATCGAAGCTTCAGGAGAATATTTCGCTAAATCTGGCGACAGGGCCTATATATCAGGCGATACCGTAGACAACGGCTCTGAAGACCTGTCCATCCTCTCCCTCCTCGTTACCGGACGCTATTTTTTCATTATCGATAAATCCTTTTCACCTTACGCAGGACTCGGCATTGGCTCCTATTCCCTTAATATCGATACTCCCGGACCACTGGAAAACGTCAGTGGAACAGGCTTCGGTTACCATATCGTCGGCGGTATCGACCTCATGAGATTCAGCACGGTAGGCGTCGGCTTCTGGGCCAGATACAGCTCCGTACCCGACGTCATCGGCAACAGCGCCTTCAGCGCCTATTACGATGAAGACGATATCGGAGGTCTCTCTTTCGGCGCTAAGCTGCTGATTAACTTTTGAAATTGCCCGGCTGAATTCAAAATTCTACATCCCCGTATACTCCTTTGCAGCGCCTGTCCACAAACTCATTTTTACTCGGCATGCCGGAGCGGACAGGCGCTGCGAGTTTTTGATCCAGAAATTTCCCTAATTACTTTCAAGGAAATTTCGGATTGACATTCCGATATTTCCTGTTATAATATCTCCATGATAAAAAGGAACAAATATCTGAACAGAGTTGCCGTTTCTGTTAAGCGGTCACCCGTTACAGCGATCACAGGACCGAGGCAAAGCGGAAAAACGACGCTTGCCCGCATGTTTTCAGAAAACAGGGAAGTCGATTACTTCGATTTGGAATCAAGGCCTGACGTTAACCGGCTTCAGAATCCGGAAATGGTTCTGGGACGCCGTGAGAACCTGGCGGTAATTGATGAGATTCAACGGATGCCGGAACTTTTCAATGTGCTGCGGGTTTTAGCGGATCGTCCCGGAAGCAAAGCGAAGTTCCTCATCCTGGGCAGCGCTTCCCCTGACATTATCCGCAACGTCTCTGAGACGTTAGCGGGACGGATTGAATTCATTGAGTTATCCGGTTTCGATTTAGGCGAAATAAGCGGGGAAAACTGGGAAAAGCGTTGGATTCGGGGCGGGTATCCTCGCTCATATCTGAGCGATTCCGATGAAGACAGTCTGGCATGGCGTGAAGGATTTATAAGAACTTTTCTGGAGCGTGACATACCCCAACTGGGAATATCGATTCCTTCATCAGCCATGAGACGGTTCTGGACCATGACGGCGCATTATCATGGTCAAAAGTTCAATGCTTCGGTTCTGGCGAGATCGATGGGACTTTCCGATAAAACAGTCAGAAGTTATCTGGATATTTTAACGGGGACGTATATGATAAGGCAATTACAGCCCTGGTTTGCGAATATTTCAAAAAGGCAGGTCAAATCGCCGAAAATATATCTTCGAGATTCAGGATTAGTTCATAGTTTGTTGTATATTGATTCCCTCGATACTTTATTGGGACATCCTGCTGCAGGAGCATCCTGGGAAGGATTCGTCATAGAACAGGTCGTTCAATGCCTTGCTCCGCAACAGGTCTATTATTGGGCGACGCATACCGGCGCTGAGCTTGATCTATATTTTATTTATCGCGGCCGGCCTTACGGTATGGAAATAAAATTCAGTGAAGCTCCGAAGGTCACAAAGTCCATGCATACAGCATTAAGGGATTTAAGCCTTAATCATTTATGGATTCTTTATCCCGGAACGAAAACCTATCCCGTTCACGAAAAAATGACGGTGTTTCCGGCACGAAAACTTCCCAAACTGGCTGAAGAACAGCTTTTCCGTAAGACCTGATTTTCATCTCAAAACTTCATATTTCAGCGTTTTCGCAGCCGATCACACCGGTATCCGGATTTTCATTTGCAGTCCTCCGGCAGGACGGCATGTGCATGACTTCAGCTTTGGTTAGGCGCCGGATCAATCACGCGTGAGCGGTTTTACAAATTCAACATTAAATTCCCGTTACTTCATTTGTTTTCAACTAATTTCAGGTTAGCGAGCAACGGCAGATGATCGGAGAGTATGCCGGCCGGATTTATCGTTTGAACTTTTTCTATTCTCCACGCCGGACCTGCGAATATGTGATCCAGCATCTCCTGCGGATTGTCGGAAGGATATGTCGGAAGCCGCGGCCGGTTTTCATATAAATGCCTCTTCCCTTCCGTCCGGCTCATATTTCCTTTCCCGGTTTCTGCACTCTCCCGAATCGCCGTCAACTCATCGCAAGATAAGTTAAAATCGCCGGCAAGGATCATCCGCTCAGCATTCAATCTATCCGTCAAATCGAAAACCATCCTTACCTGTTCGTCCCTCGTCTCTTTTGAGAACGCTTCCAGATGAATGTTTATTACCGGAGCTGCGCCGATTCCCGGCAGTTCTATTTCTGTAATCTGAGCGCATCGGAACAGGTAAAAGGCATTATACCAGGAGGGATTTTCTTTCGGTTTGGAAAAGAGGATCACTTTGTTGGATTTTATCGGGTAAAGAGACAATATGGACTGTCCGCTTCTGATGCGGCCGAAGTGCGCGGGAAAATTAAAAAAAGGATAAGGAACATAGTTGGCTCTCCAGTTTAAAACCGGCGCGGAATATGCGTAACCCGCCTCCTTCTGTAAAAATGCCGACTGATCGATCCTGTGAGTCCTCCTGGAATCAAAATCTATCTCCTGAAGCAGAACGATTTCCGGTCTTTGCTCCTCCAGTATACTTGCCATGCCCCGCAGCGTCTGGAGATAATGCTGCCTGCTCCTTCTTTCCGCAGGCTCGTGCGATCCAATGCCGTAGCCGTAACCCAGGTTCCAGGTCATCACCTTGATTCCCTTTATCGCTGCATCGCTTTCGACTGCTTGTGCTTCATTTTCGATACGATGTATTTCACCAGTGCGTTCGCCCGGAACGGCTGACCAGTCGCCGGCCCAGAGCAGGAATGCCGTCAGGATCGTCAACAACGCCGCTGTTGCAAAAAACAGTATCCAAATCATCCGTCTTACTCCCTGGGAAAACTCAAATTCAATTCTTCAATAATCAAGTATTCATCCTTATGCAGTGAAGGGACTTTTCCAACCGCCAGCTTCGTATTATATTCGCCCAGAGGCGCACATAAAGCGGTTCCCGGTTCAGCCCCCTTCACTCCGATGCCGGCTTTGAACCAGGAAGCGTCCTCGAATGCAACGGGGAATCCTAAAGACTCCAGGATTCTCGGAACATGCCCGTCGAATTTTTCACTCACGGGACGCTTCAACGCGCAAATAACCAGCACATCGCCAGGTTCCACTCGCTTCAAATATTCCTCAAAAAGAGGTAACTCTTTATAAGAAAAAGGATACTCAATTTCGACCACAGCCCACAAGCCGGCGTTGTTGATGTGTTTCAGCCCCAACCGGTACCGGGTGAATTCGAACGAAAAGGCCCCCGTATTCTCTTTCTGCAAATCGAATGGTCTGAGTTCCAGGTAATTCTGTATTTGAAAACTATTAACCAGGGATAAATGGTCCTCCAGAAGAGCTATACAAACAACATATCCCTCCGGGATGCTCTCCACATATCGACTGAATTCCGCCAAATCATCATGATTAGTCCAGAAGGGATCAAAATTGACTGACTCGATCAAAGCGCCTTCCTTAGGATGAAATATAGCGACATTGTAGCCGCGACGGTTCTTTGAATAGTTTATGCCGTTCATCTTAATCTCTGCGAAGTAGCCTTCCTCTGCCTGGGTGCATCTGATTTCCAGGGGATAAGGAACAAACACTCCGGTCGCACCGATCTGAAAATCCGTCATTTTCTCCGGAATTTCAAAGAACAATTTTAAACGGTTCCTACCCTTTCGTAATATTTTTGAGTGTAAATTCAATCGTAACCAGCCTCTTTTTCCGCTTATGACTTTTTGAAAAAGAGGTTCGCCGTTCAATATTCCCCTGAGCAGGCCGTCGCGAGCATCCGCTGCGAGAGAACGAAATACTGCTTCCAACCTTACCGGTCCATCGCCGTTCGAATCGTAAAATTCAACGATGCCTTCCTTTTTCATGATTGCGGTATGGTCCTTCTGGACTCGGATATTTTCAAAGGTGAAATATTCAGGATTTTCCCTTAGAGAAAGTTTTTCATCAGTCAAGAGTGATGAAGCTCCGGCAGCAGCGCCGACTCTTCTGATCAATATATCGGCCCAGCGTTTTATATCCTCTGAATGTTGATGGACAAGCTTGGACTGGTCCCGGAGGCAAAGTTTGATATCCGGTTTTCTGTATTGCAGCCAAATATCGTGATAGAAAAGATCGAAGGCGGATAAGTTTATAAAAATGAAAGCGAGAGTCAGAAAAACTGAAAAACGGAATCCTGTTTTAACGGCAGATATTTTGTGAATAAGATAGGCGAAACCCGACAAAACGACGGGGAGAGTCGCCAGAAACCTTCTGGGGCCGAAGTTGTATCCGCCCCACCAGTCGGGAATAGTCCCGTTTATGATTGCCTGAAGGGCAAACATAAGCAGCGCTGGGACCGCGAAAGAACGCCGGTGAGTAAAAAGCATGATGAGCAAACCGATTACGCCCATTGCCGTCACAGGCTGGACGATAAAAAGACCGTGATTGAAACTGAATAGAACATCCAGTGCATGGATGTTGAAAAATCTGAGGAATCCTTTACCCTGGGGGATCGTGATCCAGGCGCCGTAATGCAATTTCCAGAAAAACAATTGAGGTGAGAACGTCAAAATAAAGGCAGTGGAAAAAAGAATTATATTAGTGAGGATATTTCTTCGGTCTGCAGTTACCGGCGGCTCGTTCTTTTCAAAACAGCCCAATTTGATGCTGCTTCGCCCGCAAGCGAATTCCCGGACGTAAATCATCATGGGAGCGATCAACCAGACTGCGTTCTGCCATCTTGCCAGGCACATCAGCCCTGCAGTTGCTCCCAGATAGAAGTGATTCCTGGTTGATCTTCTGTCCTGTAATAGGAATACTCGCCAGAAAAGCATAACGGTGAAAAATGAGATGCCATGCGACATGAAAGGTTCCACAGAGGCGTAATAAAAAACCGAGGTCGCCCACCAGAGCGCCAGGCCTGCCAGGATCGCCGCTTTACGGGAAAAAAGGATTCTGCACACATGGTAAAAGAGCAAAATACCGGCAATCACATATATAGTATTTCCCAATGCTGTAAACGACTGGAAAAGACCCGACCATCCGTCCGGTTGATACGCAGGATATATGACCTTTGCTGCGAAAGCCGCTGCCCAGGCAGCATAATAGAAAGGAATCAGAAGTATCGGAGCTCCTATGGGAAAAACCATGGCTTCAAAAACATGAATTCGTCCCGCTGAGATCGATCTTAAAAAAGCATAGTAATAAGCGCCGTCAATCAGAACGATACGGTGCAAAAAAATAGTCATGCACAACTGGATGCAGCATAAGATGAAGAATATGACGAACGCGCTTTTTCCGCTTGTTTTTTTTTCGACTCCCATTTTCCTTTAAAATCAATTCCTGATTCTCTTCGCCGTTATAACCTCGATTTTTCATCATATCAAAACTGAAGGTTTCTTCCAATGTTATGTTCACCATGATTTCGACTGCTTTTACCTTTAGTTGAACCAACAGATTCCCCCTGCCGCTTTTTATAAATAAATCAATTTGTCGAACGCAACAATTCTTTTCAGGAATATTGACGCTGATAATTTGTTGTGGTAGCATTGATCGGTCTTCCAGGCGAGCATATTTCAAGCACGTCGAAGCAAATCCAGCGACAGGGGCAGCAATATGATTCATAAGAGATACGGGATTTAGTTCAGTTCGACATTCTGGAAGAGCATCGATATCAGATTTAAGAGGAAAACAGCTCGCTGAAAGTGAAAAGGATCATTTTGGGGGTCTTGACTTCTGGAACTTATGACTTAGATACTGGATTTTAAAATGATCGCAAAAGCCGGCATTCCGAATCCGACGTTTGGCGTTCTCTGAAAGGAGCAGAATAGGATAATGAGATCATTTTTTGGATTTCTGTCAATGGACCTGGCGATTGATCTTGGGACGGCCAACACCCTCGTTTTTGTCAAGAATAAAGGAATTATACTGAACGAACCGAGTATAGTAGCGATTCACAAGGACACGAACACCGTGCTGGCTGTAGGTCGTGAAGCGAAACAGATGCTGGGGCGAACGCCGGGCAACATCATTGCCATTCGTCCCATGAAGGACGGAGTCATTGCTGATTTTGAAGTTACCGAAAAGATGCTTCGGTATTTCATAAGGAGAGTTCATAACAGGAGCGTTTTATTAAGGCCGCGGATAATTATCTGCGTTCCTTCCGGCATTACTCCGGTGGAAAAAAAGGCTGTAAGGGATTCGGCGCTTCAAGCGCGGGCTTCCGAGGTTCATCTGGTTGAAGAGCCCATGGCGGCGGCGATCGGGGCCGGTCTTCCCATCACTGAACCTTCCGGCAATATGGTAGTCGACATCGGCGGAGGAACGACTGAAGTCGCCGTTATATCTCTCGCCGGCATCGTTTACAGCCGCTCCGTCAGAATAGGCGGCGATGAGATGGACTCATCGCTGGTTCACTACATTAAAAGAAAATACAACTTGCTGATCGGAGAACGAACCGCTGAAGCCATAAAAATTGAACTCGGCTCAGCCACTAAACTGGACGAAGAACTCACCATGGAAATCAAGGGACGTGGTTTAGTAGAAGGCATACCCAAAACAATCGTCATTACTTCAAGCGAAATTGAAGAAGCGCTTTCGGAAACGGTCGCCACCATTATCGAAGTCGTTCGCACAGCTTTGGAAAAAACGCCGCCGGAACTTTCCGCGGATATAGTCGACAAAGGCATCGTGCTTACCGGAGGCGGCGCTTTGTTAAAAAAACTGGATATCAGACTCAGAGAAGAAACAGGTCTGCCCATTACCGTGGCCGAAGACCCGCTGACATGCGTGGCAAGAGGCACCGGAAAAATGCTCGATGAGATAGACCTGCTTAGAAGAGTCTCTATTAAATAATTTTCTCGGCGTTGGGGTCGATAACTCTATCTGTTCATAAACGGCAACTATGTGGGATTTTTTCAATAAGCGAAGAACGCTTATCTGTCTGATTATTTTGCTGATGGCTTCCTTTGGTTTATATTCTTCCCAGATCGGGTCTAATAAAAATTCGGCGATCATTGAGACCATCTTCGTTAAAATTATTGCTCCCGTTAATCGATGCGTCGTCAAAACCATTCGCTCCATCAGGGATTTCTTCCGCAATTATATTTTTCTTGTTAGAGTCCAGGAAATGAATCAGGATTTAAAGAAAAAAATACAGAAACTTGAATGGGAATTGAATCAATATCGTGAGATGGCCAAGGCGAACGACAGGTACAAGCGGCTGTTGAATTTTCATCATAAAATCGATTATCCTTCGGTGATGGCCGAAGTAATATTTTGCGACAGCAGCAATTGGGCATCATCGATTTTCGTTAATCGCGGCAGGAAGGACGGCGTGGAAGTCAACATGCCCGTCGTATCATCCAGGGGCGTGGTCGGACAGACGGTAAGGGTCACCGGTTCCTATTCTGAAATCCAGATATTGCTGGATTCTGCCGCCGGCATATCGGCTTTGCTGCAGAGGACGCGTGAGGAGGGGATCGTAACCGGGGGAAGTTCGCAGAACAAATGTGAAATCCGTTACGTCAGACAGGATGCCGACATACAATTGGGGGACAAAGTCGTTACTTCCGGGCTTGAAGGAATATTTCCCAAGGGTTTGATGATAGGAACAGTCAAGTATCTGCATTTCGTGAAAGGGGATCTTTTTAAAGATGTAATAGTACAGACGGCCGTGGATTTTTCAAAATTGGAAGAAGTATTAATCATCATAAAACCTCCATTGGTTTTGATGGACGGCCGGCTTCAGGAAGGGAACCGTTCGGAGTTCGAGTCAGGAGAGCCGTCAGAACCATGAAGACAGGAACCATAATTTTTCTTACGATTTTTCTTACCGTCTTACAGACGGTTATACTGCCTGAACTGGGCATAAGGATCAGGCCTGATCTGTATATGCTTCTGATACTTTACATGGCGCTTTTTGAGGATCATCCCGGCCGGACTATAACGTCCGCTTTTTTCATCGGAATATTGCAGGATTCGCTTTCCGGAACACCTTTGGGCTTATTTGCTTTCATCAAAACGCTGACCGCTTTCGGCATATGTTTTTTCAGCAGCTATCTGCTGCCGGAAAACAAATTAAATCAGATGGCTTTTGTAGGAATATCCCTGCTGATTCAAAACACCCTGATATTCCTGCTATACGGACCCGTAATGGGAAAAGACCTGCTGACTCTCAGCAATCTGTCCGCCACTCTGATAGAAGCGGCGCTCAACATAGTTTTCGCTCTGTTCCTTTTTAAATTTTTCAAGCAGGTTTCAAGTTTATTCAAGAGAGACCTCAGTTATGAATCAAAACCGAAAACAGTTGTATCTTGATTCCTTTCGCGAATGCAAGGGAGATGTGACATCCCGCTTAAACAAGATATTTATCCTTTTTTTCGTATGTCTGGCCCTGATAGTGGTGCGTCTGTGGCAACTGCAGATTCTCAATTACAACGCTTATGCCGAGCGCTCGGTGAAAAACCGCATAAAGAAGATTCGCACCACAGCGGCCCGCGGCAACATTCTTGATCGTTACGGAAGGCTCCTGGTGACGAACAAGCCGAGTTTCGTCCTGACCTTCACTCGTGAAGAAGTGGACAGGGAACGAGAGTACAGGAAGATAATAAGGAAAACATCGGAACTTCTGGGGATCAATTACGAGGAATTATGGGAGCCTGTGGAAGAGGCTTTAAGGAAAAGACGCCATTTCAAGTTTATACCGATCACTTTGAAGCGTAATTTATCAGATTTGGAAGTCAGCATCATAGAAGCTTATAAATTTGAATTGCCGGGGATCAATATAGAAGTATTCCCGCGGCGTCATTATCGTTGCGGTGATCTGGGAGCTCATTTGATGGGCTATATGGGCGAGGTGAACGAGGCTGAGCTGGAGAGGTTCAGCGATTTGGATTACAAGGAAGGCGATTATATCGGCAAATCCGGACTGGAGCGCGTTCTGAATACTCATCTGACCGGAGTAAACGGATATAAACTGGTAGAATCCACGGCAGCGGGACGAGTGGTCCGCGTCCTGCCCGGATCGAACGTTATTGAACCTGTACCGGGTAAAAACTGCTGGCTTACTATGGACCTGGAACTTCAACGAAAAGCGGAAGAGCTTCTGGGCGATGCCAAAGGCGTCATCATTGCGATGAAACCGAAAACCGGAGAAATACTGGCAATGGCCAGCAATCCTGCCTATGATCCTAATTTATTCGCTGTCGGCATATCTTATGAGCAATGGGATGCACTCCAGAACAACAAAAGATTGCCGCTGTTCAACCGCGCCATCAAGTCGGCATACTCGCCGGGTTCCATCTTCAAAATCATCATGGCTGTGGCGGGGCTTGAGTCCGGAGTTATAGACCCTGCTACCTCTTTCCAATGCAACGGCTTCATCAGAACCAGGGGCGGAGCGATTTTCCGATGCTGGAAAAAAGGGGGACATGGAAAAATCGGGCTTCAGAGAGCTATTATACAGTCGTGTAACGTATATTTTTACAATATCGGAAAAAGGCTCGGCATTGAAAAAATCGAAGAATACGGCAAACTCTTCGGCCTCGGTCAGTCCTCTCATTTCATCCTTCCCGGAGAAGACACCGGCCTGATGCCCGGAATTATGTGGAAAAAGAAAGCGAAAAACGAAAAGTGGTATTTCGGAGACACCATGAACGTCTCCATAGGACAGGGTTATCTTCGAGTCAATCCGTTGCAGGCCCTCAATATAGTTAACTTGATCGCCAATGAAGGCAAGGTTTTTGAGCCGCGGCTCATTTTGAAAGTCGAAAAATATGACAGCAGCGAAACCGAATACATTGAACCTCGCATCCTTCGTAATCCCGTCATCTCCCGCAGCACATTCGACGCCGTCAAAAAAGCTTTGCATGGCGTGGTCAACAAAGGGGGCACGGGAAGGAGAGCCTGTATTCCCGGTCTGGACATCGCCGGTAAAACAGGGACTTCTCAGGTCGCTAATCTGAGCGACCTGGGCCTGGACGACAAGGACGAAGAAGATATTCCGGTGAAATTACGTGATCATGCCTGGTTTGCCTCTTTTGCGCCGGTCGACGATCCTCAGCTTTCCTGCATAGTATTCCTGGAAAACGGCGGAAAACAGGGAGCCATAAAAAAACTTGAAATCTCCAGGGATATCTATCGTTATTATTTCCGGGAAAAACTGGCCGAATTACAAACTCAGGGAGTCTGACATGCCCCTTATAGACAGAAGAGTCATCATCAATTTTGATTATGCTTTATTCATATCCGCGATAGTGATATGCCTTATCGGCGTTTTGACTATTCACAGCGCGGTCATGGCCTCCGAGACGTCAAAGCATCTTTACATCAAGCAACTCATCTGGATGGGGCTGGGACTGATTATCCTTTTCATAGTAATAGCCGTGGATTATCATCGCTGGCTCCGTTATCACAATATCTTCTATCTGGGCTCCATCTTATTGCTCATCTACCTGATACTCACTCCCAATCAATCAGGCGAAGTCCGCCGATATCTTAAATTCTTTTTTCTTCCGAAATTCATTCCCTCTGAATTTCTCAAAATCGCAGTAGTCATTCAACTGGCCTGGTATTTTCGGGAAAGAGATTTGAAAGACCTCTGTTTCAAGGAAATTATTCCGCCCTCTCTCATCATCGGCATACCCCTTATACTGATAATGCTTCAACCTGACCTGGGCACGGCCATACTTCTGATACCCCTCCTGGGATTAATTCTGTACCTCACGGGATACGATTTGAAAAAACTCCTTCTCATCGGGTGCATCCTGGGAATAGTCGGTCTTTTCGCCGCCGATAAGGTGCTGAAAGACTACCAGAAACAGAGACTAACCGCCTTTCTCCACCAGGGTTCCAATCTTCGAGGAGCCGGATATCAGCTTGATCAGTCCAAACTCGCCATCGGCTCAGGCGGATTCCTGGGCAAGGGATGGAAAAAAGGCCCGCTTTCGCATCTCCATTACCTGCCTGAACAGCATACCGACTTCATCTTTTCCGTCTTTGCAGAAGAACGGGGCTTCCTGGGTTGCCTTTTTCTGATAGGTCTCTACCTGTTTTTCATACACCGCGGCATTAAAATCGCCGGCAGCGCCGTCGACGCTTCAGGCGCCATACTCGCCGCAGGTCTCGTGATGCTCATAGCCCTGCAGGCACTCATCAATATCGGCATGGTTATCGGAATGCTGCCTATTACAGGATTGCCCTTACCCTTTATGAGTTACGGAGGTTCACCCTTCTTCACTTATATGATTTCACTGGGTTTGATTCTGAACGTTAAAATGAGAGAATTTCCGCCTTATCGATGATCGGGTTCAATGCCGTATCCGCGATTTTCCGGTTCAAAGCCGTTGAAAACGATCCGGCAACAAAAGGAACACGCGCAAGGAAAACATGAAAAAAGAATTTGAACTGAAAAAAGACTGGCAAACCGTCAAAAGACTCTGGAAATGGATCAAACCCTACTGGCCCAAATTCATCTGGGCGATCATCGCCGGCGCCTTTTACGCCGCCTTCAATCTTGCACAGGTTAAACTTGTTCAGCCCCTTGTAAACGGCATATTTTTGGAAAAAAATATTCATGTCCTGAAGTATTTCCCTTTTCTAATCGTCGGAATTTACCTGGGAAAATGCGTTTCAAATTACGCCAATATTTATCTTATCGCTTATATCGGGCAAAGTTTCGTCAGAGATATCAGAGATACTCTTTTCGGGCGATTCCTGCAGTTGCCGCTCGATTTTTTCCAAAAAAACCGCACGGGGACCTTGATGTCCCGTATAACCAATGACGTAAACCAGATGCAGCAAGGCGTTTCCAAAGCCTTCGGCGTCGTCGTTCTTAATGTGCTGACCATTGCCGCGCTGCTTCTTAATCTTATCTTCAAATTCTGGAAACTCTCCGCAATAGCCGTCATCGTCATACCTGTTTCCGTTTTTCCCATTCTTCAATTCGCTAAAAAATTGAGAAGGGCTTCCAGGTTGAGCCAGGAAAAAATGGCTGACCTGAACAGCACCTTGTTCGAAACCTTCTTCGGCATAATAATCGTTAAAGCCTTCAACACCGAATCTGCAGCATTAAAGAAGTTTCGACGCTTCAACAGGGATTACTATAACAACATCATGAAAGCCGTGCGCGCTGATGCCGCCGCTCCTCAATTGATGGAATTCATCGGAGCCGTCGGCGCAGCGATAATCGTCGGAACCGGTGGTTATTTTATCGTGCATAACCAGATCACACCCGGCGAATTCTCCGAATTTATCGTCGCCCTCTTCCTGCTTTACACACCCATCAAAATCATCAGTAAATCCAATTATATGATCCAGAAAGCGCTTGCGGCTTCTGACCGGGTTTTCAATGTCCTGGATACCCGCGATAAAATCGTGGAAAAATCCGATGCCCAGGAATTGAAATCAATTGATGATTCCATTGAGTTCCAGGATGTAACTTTCAAATATGATGAAAAACCGGTTCTGGAAAACATCAATCTTGAAATACCAAAAGGCCAGATTCTGGCTATAGTCGGAAGCAGCGGCGCCGGGAAAACCACACTCGTAAATCTCCTCCCCCGCTTCTTCGATGTCTCCCACGGCGCTGTCCTCATCGATGGGAAGGATATAAGAGACCTCACCCTAAAATCGCTTCGTCAAAATATCGGGATCGTTACTCAGGACACCATCCTCTTTAATGATACCGTGAAAAATAATATTGCTTACGGCCAAAAAGAACCCGATATCGAAAAGGTCGTCCAGGCCGCCGAAGCCTCCTATGCTAACGAATTCATTAAAAAATTGCCTCATCAATACGAAACCTTTATAGGCGAACGAGGGCTGAACCTCTCAGGCGGAGAAAAACAAAGAATCGCCATCGCCAGAGCCATACTCAAGAATCCCCCCATTCTTATTCTCGATGAAGCCACATCAGCTCTCGATACCGAATCTGAAGAAATAATACAAAGAGCGCTCGGCAACCTTATGCAAAACAGAACCGTCTTCGTTATCGCACATAGACTCTCCACCATTCGCAATGCCGGCAAAATAATCGTGCTTAAAAATGGAAAAATTGTGGAACAGGGCGTTCACGAAGAGCTGATGGCGCTGAATCGTGAATACAAAAAATTACACGACCTCCAATTTAAAAATCAGAACAGCATCCCTGACGTCAATCCTTGATCACCTTTCCCGTAACAGGCTTAGCCCGGATTTCTCATACAAAACCTGTTACGATTTTGTATGAGAAATCCGGGTTAGAGCGTCTTATGCGCTTCGGAAAGCCGGGCTATCAAGACTGATCTGTCAAAACCTTTCCAGAACGACCAATCATGTCAAACAGCTCATATCCGCCGGCATCCGGCATCACTTCGTCCTGAGACGGGCAGGGTCCACTATTTTTTCTACAGCAAATCCGTTTTTCAGTCTGTAAAAGAAAAAATAGGCTCGGTGGACGACAGGATTGTAAATTTGATCGCACAGGATGTGTATCAGGAATGCGACGGCGGCGGCTGTGCTCAGCATTGTATGATTCGTCAGGAGGCCCAGGAGAATAATTACCGGCACTATTTCATAGGAATGAAGGGCCAGGTAGTAACGTTTCAACCGGCTGGCTTCGCAATCTTCGAAGAAACCTTTTACGGATGCCTTTTTTCCGGCGTGAAGCAAATAATCAGGCACGTGGTCGACGTCTATCAAGATACCTGCCGCAAGCGTTACAAGCGCGGTTGCAGCATCGCGCGTCGCCAGGTAAGCGACTGCGGCTACTGCCCCTGAAACTGCACAGTGTTGTTTCAAATACATTTCTTCGATTTCTCCTTTTACTGCCGCACGCTATTCCTCTTGCTTTAATGACGGCGAGGATTCATGAATGCTAAATCCTGTTGCTCCCTGAAAATATCCTGCAATGCCGCTTACGCCGGAAGCAGAATCAGACGTTCAAACGGCGCCGCCTTCAAGAAAAAATTCTAAGACCGCGGCCATTATCCTGTCAAATTTAACCGTCACTCTCAAAGCATTTCCTTCTGCCGGTAAGATTTGGCAAAACTGCGCTGATGAGTTATATTGTCTTCGTCATGGAACTGAACATCGACAAGATCGAAAAACGAATAAGCAGTCACGTGCCGCAGCGAATTTCCGACAAGGCTGCTCCCGCTCGCGCCGGCGTTTCTCTTATTATTCGGGCTGTTTCCGCGATGGATATACTGTTTATTAAACGGGCGAAGGCTCCTTGCGATCACTGGTCAGGGCATATGGCATTTCCCGGCGGACGCCAGGAACCGGACGATTCTGGAGTTCTGGAATGTGCAGTGAGAGAGACGTGGGAAGAAACCGGCCTTGATTTGAATGCCCAGGCTCGTGAACTGGGAGCGCTTGACGATATCAGGGCGGTAGCCGCCGGAAGAAAACTGCCTATGGCCATCACCCCTTTCGTTTTTTTAATGAAAAAAGCGGTCGAGGTAACAGTCAACTATGAAGTCGAAAGGTATTTCTGGATACCGGTGAAACATTTTTTCGATAAAAATAACCATACTGTGCGCCCCTATAAATATGAAGGCCGGACCTTTCAATTGCCGGCCTACGTGTATCAGGAACATATCATCTGGGGTCTGACCTTTCGGATTTTCCTGAATTTTCTTGACATAGCGGGACTAACTCAGGCCATCCCCGACCATGAGTATGAAAAACTTTCCCGGTGGTTCAAAAAATGAATCTGTTTTCAGCGCTTCAACTGAATTTCAGACTCTTTTCTGTCCGAAAATAATTCAGTAAATTATCTGCTTGAGATAAGCTGAAGGCTGATTGACGGGCTTCTATAGTCCGACTTCAATCATAGGACAGTTTCAGCCCCGTCAGTTCCTGAAACTTTTTCTGGATGCCGCGAAATTCTCTGGATGAGGGACGCCGGACTAAATGAAGCCTTATTTCCGATTTGGAAGGCAGATAGGATGGGTTTCTTTTCATGCGCCATTTGTCAGGCACAACATCTCGGGCGGTTTTTAACGCAAGTTCCTGATTGACGCGGGGATTATTGTAAATCTTCCAACCCGTTTTCTTTTCCAAATCACGGAACATTTTCCTGTACCTCTCTCCGATCTTACCAGAAATAAAAGAAAGCTCAATATAAGGCCCCTTGGAGCTCGTTTTCCTGCTTTTTCGATACGGCCGTTGAGGTTTGCCGGCAAACGCCCTGTCGACCTCCCGAAAAGCCGCATTTATTTCCATCTTGCCGTCCCCGGAAAAAACCTGTCGCGGAGCTGTATAAGAACTCTTTACGTTTCTTACGATCAGATCGAATCCTGTCGCTTCTTTGAACTCTTTCTGAACTGTTTTTAACTCTTCAGAATCCGGTTTGCTCAGCGTTTTAAGAGTAACCCTGCCTGATTCCCGGTGAATGGAGGGATTTGCAGCGACTTGCCATTCGGCCGGCGCCATCTCCTCCGCTTTTGCTTTTAAAGCGCCCTGATGAGTTTCCGGATTCACCGAAATTTTCCAGCCGCATTGCATTTCAATGGATTTGAGCATCTCTTTATAGACTTCAGCAGCCACTCTCGGAAAATAAAAATACAGAATTACAGTATTTTCCTCGTTTCTTACTCCGCACTTATACAATCCAGCCTGCTTCGGAAATATCTTTTTGATCTCTCGCTGTACTTTACCCTGTCGCCACTTTTTGCCGCTTCTGCGATTCAGCGCTTTCTGGTTAATTCGGTAAAGGAACGGCCGATGCGAATCGGCAAGAAGAACATCCGATTTCTCGATCAAACCCATTCCTTTTTCTATTTTTTCTGAAGGTATCTTACTGACGCCGTACCATACTTCCATAATTTCATTTACAGAGAATAAACGTCGACTGGAATTTTCAAGAGAATCCAGCAATTCCGCAATCTTCTTCAACCCGGCTTTGTTCAATTCCTTTCCCCGGCTGATTCCTTTTACTTCCGGATCGCCCGTCTTCTTCTGAAAATTCGTCGCTTTGCTCTGAAAATCAAAATCCAGAAATTCGCCGTTGACAGGCTGATGAATATCGCCCTCATGTCCCTTGCCCAGAAGCTCCGCCAGCCCTCCTCTGGAGTCGCCGTCGCCGTGAACCAGGATGATCTCATTCGGTTCCAACTTCCAGATCAATCCGGATATCTGCACTCCGTCTGCATGAGCCGAAAGGTTGTATTTATCGACCCGGCATTTAACAGGAAATGATTCCCCGTTAATTTTTAATTTTCGCTCCTTGCCGTCGGCCAGATTCAGCAGTTTACGGCCCGGTGATTCTTCGTCCTGGTATCCCGTTACAGCAATCATGTTCTCGGGATTCTGAACGAAATGCTGAGCATAAAACTGGCTTGGTCCGCCCGTAAGCATCCCTGATGATGCCACTATACAGCAGGGCGGCCCCTCAATAATTTTCATCCGCTCTTCCGCAGTCATTACCGGCTTGATGTTTTTAAGCGAGTCAAAAAACGGGTCCCCTCTTTTCTGTACCTCTTTCTTCAATTTCTGCGTTAAATAAAAGGGAAATTTCCTGTAGGTGGAACATATGTTCTTCACCATGCCGTCAACATGAATGGGAAATTTCGGCAACTTCTTGTTCCGCATCGCATTTTGCAGCGTTAATATCACTTCCTGCGCCCGCCCCAGTGCAAAAGCGGGGATCAAGACTTTTCCATCCGCCTCCAGAGCTGATTGAACCTGCTTCACCAGCCTGGTCTCTTCCAGGTCCCGGTCAGCATGGAGCCTCGAACCATAAGTGGACTCCGAGATGATAAGGTGCGGATCGAAGTCAGGCAAAGGCATTCCGGCAACCGTCAACTGATCGTTCACGGAAATGTCGCCTGTTATAAAAACATTGCCCTCTTTCGTTTCTATACCTACAGATGCCGCCCCTGCAATATGTCCCGCAGGAAAGAAGGTAAACCTTATGTCCTCCTTAATCACGGTCGGCTGTATGTAATGAACCAGCTTCACGGCTTGCAGCATTTCCGACACTGCCGATTCAGCATATAACGGAATCTCCTTTTCTAACTCCCACTTGGATTCCATCAGTTTCAAGGTGTCGCCCAAGAGAATTCTTATCAGATTGAATGTCGGAGGAGTCATGTAAATAGGTACGGAAGGAAAGGCTTGTTTAACCACGGGTAAAGCCCCCGAATGATCCAGGTGGGCATGAGTCAAAATAATGCCCGCCAGCTCCTTGCCGTCCTGCAGTCCTGCAAGTCCGGGCAACCTCTGCCTTTTATTGAATCGAACGCCGCAGTCGATCAGCAATCGGCTCTCCTTCAGTTCCAGCGCAATCGCTGATGCTCCTATTTCGTCCGCTCCGCCTAAAAACTCAACTCGCACGACCTACCTCCTCCTCGCATCCTGAAATGCATTCCGTATATTTTTCATTATTTTTAATTGCCCTGCAAACATAAATTGTTTTCCGCTTTTTCGCAAGTTCTTCAACATCATTCAGCCGTATTTACTACAAGACAAACTCATTCCCAGGGAATGACCCTGAAAACTAGTTCTCCCTTACCTCGATTATCTTGGCATTAAATACGTCAACGATCTTTTTTATCATCGGGTCCTTCAGCGCTTCTTCCTTCAGCTCCCTGCTGTGCTTCTTTTTCTCCTGTTCGCTCATCCTCTGCAAGGACATAACCTTTTCTTTCTGCGTCACTACAGAGAGTCTGAAAACATCGCCCAAATATTCACTTAAACAGTTCCTTACAATTTTAAGACTGTTGCCCGATTTTAAATATTGCTGATAAAAGGAAGCGCCGTTTTCATCGAATACAATTTCCGCTCCGTCCTCTGTCCACCTTAAAGCGCAATTTTTCAACGCCGTCGATAATGTGACGTTGCCTTTTCCGACACGCTTTACTATTTGCTCCAAGGCCTTCATTGGGTCTTCGGGTTTTTCCAGTTTCTCGACCACCTTCCCCGAATCTCTATCAAACGAAGCGATATCCTCGTCTTCCTTTTCTGCCGCCTCCCCTTCCATAACTTCAAGCCTGTCCTCCCCTTCCGTATCTTCTTCTGCCGGCTCATCTCTCTTCGCCTCAGTCTTCAACGCGCCTTCCGCATCCTCCTTCAACGGCGGCTTATCTTCAGAAACCGCTCTTTTCGCGACATCGCCTGAATGACTCGCCGGCCGCACAGGCGGTTTCGTCGGGCCGCTATTCTGCAGAGAAGCGCTGCTCTGCATACGTCCGGTTTCAGATTTACTGGAATTATCGTTCACAGCTTGAGCCGGCAGCGAGTCCAGTCTTTGTAAAACGGAATCCAGAGATTCCAGTTCTTTCATTCTGCACAATTGTATCAGAGCAGCGTCAATGATCAGACGCGGCGATTCTGAACGTTTAATCTCCTGATCCAACGTCGACAGCATCCTGAAATAAAGGCTTAGTCGATCTATGTCCACTGAAGCCGCCGACTTGCGCATTCCGGCTATTTCCGCATCATCACGCTCTATTATGTCGAAACTCTTTTCCGATACTTTTATCACCATCAAGTCACGAACATACTCTATCAGTTCCGGGACGAATCTCTGTATATCGCCCCCGCTGTCGATGAATCGGGAAAATGTTTCGATTACACGGGCAGCATCGCCTCGGATAATCGACTGAACTATTCCGTTGAGCAGGTCCGGGTCCATCTTCCCCAACAGCATAAGGATCGATTCGTCGTCAATCTGCTCTCCACAATAAGCGATAACCTGGTCCAGCAAACTCTGTCCGTCCCGCATGCTGCCGTCCGCCATCCTGGCGATTAGCTTTAATCCCTTATCCGAAATCCTGATCGACTCCTTTTCGCAAATATCCTTCAAACTCTTGAATATCGTCGCTACGTCGATCCTTCGAAATTCATACCTCTGACATCGGGATAAAATCGTCGCAGGCACCTTGTGTATCTCCGTCGTCGCTAAAATGAATTTCCCGTGCGCAGGCGGTTCCTCAAGCGTCTTCAACAGAGCGTTAAACGCTTCACGAGTCACCATGTGCACTTCATCGATTATATACACCTTATACTGGACGGAGGACGGCGAATATCTTATGTTTTCCCGTAGCTCCCTGATGTCGTCGATCCCGCGGTTGGATGCCCCGTCTATTTCCAGAACGTCCATGCATTGACCCGAAGATATCTCCCGGCAACTGCGACATTCATTGCAGGGGTCAGAACCCTTTCGGTTCAGACAATTTATCGCCTTCGTCAATATGCGGGCCGTCGTCGTTTTGCCTACACCGCGCGGACCAGCAAATAAAAATGCATGGCCTACCTTATCCGAAAACACTGCATTGGATAAAGAACGAGTTACATGCTCCTGACCGGCGACATCCATGAAAACTTCAGGGCGATATTTCCTTGCTATAACTAAATACGACATAATTCAATCAAGAATGATCGCAACGAAATCTCGATTATTGAAAACGACTTAATCCTCTTCTCCGTTAAACATTAACATAACCGAAAGTAATTACAAACGAAAAAATTATCCCGACCGGTCATGTACCGACCGGGACCATTTTTTCCGGCCGTGCACCCTTCCTCGATCCCGCCTCCAAAGCGATGCAGGACCAAAACGACTCCGGCCAGGCAACCTCATAACACACGGAAACTTTTGCTTAATGCTGCTACCTTCCGGTCCTGACATGATTCACAAAGCTCCGTTGCATGAGACCCAGCCTTCAACGCCGCCTGATCCAGCCTGACCAGTGGAGAACGAAAACCTCAGAAGGGAATTCGACCCCGCTATAGCGGATTTCGGGTTCAGGACACCGCTAACGCCCCGTCTAGCACGGCCTGTATTGTGGCGGAGAGAGTGGGATTCGAACCCACGAGGCAGCGTTAGCCGCCCACGCGATTTCCAATCGCGCTCCTTAAGCCGGCTCGGACATCTCTCCCTATTCTTCATAATCCTATTCTATTTTTGATTCCTGACTTCTTTAAATGGCGGAGAGGGTGGGATTCGAACCCACGTGGGAGCTTCAAACCCCCAAGTCGATTTCGAGTCGACCCCGTTACGACCACTTCGGTACCTCTCCGCATGTGCTCCTCATGTTTCATGACCCCTTTTTAACTGCGTCCCGCTCAATGCGCCGCCTTCGAAAAAATCCTCTTAACAGCTCCGCACTCTCCTCGCTCATTATTCCTGAATGAATCCTCACCCGATGGTTGAACAATCCTTCCTCAAAAACATTAATCACCGATCCCGCTGCTCCGAATTTCACATCTCTCGCTCCGAAATATACGGCATCGATACGCGCTAAAATGGAGGCCATGGCGCACATCGGACACGGTTCCAACGTAACAAAAAGACTCAAACCTGTCAACCGTCTCTTTCCTAATTTTCTTGAGGCTGATTTCAGCGCCAGCATTTCTGCATGAGCCGCGGCATCTCTCAATGATTCAACCCTGTTGCAGTCTGCTGCGACTATTGAATCGCCGGCGACCAGGACTGCGCCCACAGGCACTTCCTCTATGGCGGCAGCTTTGCCTGCCCATTCCAGCGCAATGCGCATCCATTTTTCAGCATCAACCATAATATCTTTACAAACGAAACGTGGTTTCCAACTTCCAGCCGTCAAATTCCGGCTCTTCCCTGCAGACTCCTCCGCTGCATACCAGGCCTCCGGGCGATTCGCCGTAAAACAGTTTAACGGTGAGTCGATTGAGAGGAGTAGTTTCCAGAGCGTAATTCCATAATTCCAGATCATCTTCCGTATAATTCCAGACGTAACCTACCGTCGCCGTCAGATAGGGACTCCATATGCCGCTTATGCTCGCTTCATGCTGTTTGTCATACAGGTATACGTCCTCGATATCGGGATTCTCGAAAAACAAAACATCCCGTTGAGTCCGCCTTTTCAGATCAAACTGGATGCTCAGAATATCGGTCGCATAGAAAACGAAATCCAGCAGCCACAGATTACGTATTATTTCTTCGTTGCCGCCCTCATTGTCCGTTTCTCTCCGGCCCAGTGAAGTCTCCAGGTAAAAGCGATCGAAGTTCTGTTCGACGCCGCCGAAATAATGAATTATGTCCTTGTCCCCTTCCTGGTTTTCATAAATGCCGAATGAAACGTACGTCAAAGTATCCGTCGGCGTTAAAAACAGGTCGGCTCGCAATCTCCCGCCCTTTACATCGTCAAAATCGTTGGTTTCAATGTCCCTGTCGGTGGAAGGAGGCAAATTATATGAATAAGGCGTCTCTCCCGCAGGATATTTCAGGCCTTCGTAGTCATTGTATTCGGCCAGAAGCACCAAAGATTTCCAGGCCCAGGATGCCCCCAGATAAAAGCCCCTGCCTTTGTCGCTTTCCAATTGAGCAGAGTAGTAATCTCCGCCGAAGTCCTTTAAAATGGCTGAATATTCCGCATAAACGTCAAGGTTATCCTGGAATAATGAAAAATGCAGGTCAGCGCCGTAAATCCTGTAATATCCCCTTCCGCCCCAATATTCTTCCACATCTCCATATAACCCGGAAAATCCGAATTCCGCCGCATTTTTTATCTTAAATTGAACACGTCCGCCCCCCAACTTATCTTCCCGGTAGATATCACTCCGCGGATATATCCTTTCCACCTTTCCTCCCAGCAAGGTCAAATCCAAGTATTTCGTCGTTAACTCGCCGTATCCGCCGTCCATGGAATCCTCAAGCAGCAGCGCCTCATCCCTTTGAATATGCAGAACCAGGCCCCGTCCTAAAGTGACGTAACTGTCTCCAAGACGAAGAAAAAACGGTTCCTTTCTCACTTCCAGAAACCTCTTCTCCAGATTGAAGGTCTTTTCCTCTTTGTAGTCCTCCGGTATGTGATCTCCAAGCGAATAGTATTTCTGAGTTTTCAGGCGGATGCCCAGGGTGATTTCCGAGGATTGAAGGTTTATATCCAGGTTGTTTCGGAATTCCCGGTAATGTTTCGAATATTGCTTCTGAGTTTCCTTATCCAGCGCCGTGTATTCGTTCCAGGCCGTATACATGTACTCAGTGGCAAAGAACGAAAATTCCCCCAGTTTGGGTATGTCAAAGGAAAAACCCTTTACGCCGGTCCAGGCCGAAATCGATACAAGAAAAAAAGAGAAAACAAGACTAATGCCGTAACGGACGATTCTTTTCCTCCTGCAGCACATTATTCCTTCTCCTCATCCTTTTTTTCGCCCTTGAGAAGCGATTCGGTCAGCTCGAAAAGCAGCTTTTCGTCTCCCTTTTTATAGCCGTCGAATATTTTGACTATATTTCCGTCTTTTCCGATTAACACGGAATAAGGCAATGTTCTTTTCGGATTGTATTTGTCGATCACGGTGCTGTTCTGATCCAGCAATACCGTGAAGGTGTATTTATACCTTTTCATGTATGCCTTTAGTTTCGATAGATTCTTGGCTGGATCGTTACTGATGGTCAATGCCAGAAATCCCTGTTCTTTCCATTTTTCATGGAGTTTCTGAATTTCCGGCAATTCCCGGCGGCAGGGCCGGCACCAGGTAGCCCAGAAATTGATCAATATGACTTTCTCGCCCAGGTGATCTTTCAGAGACATCATATCGCCGCTTAAAGTTTTCAATTGAAATTTCGGAGGCGAAACCGCGTCGCATGTAGCCGTCCATGCCTGGAAAACCGCAAACGACAGAGTTAACGCGCCAATTATCTTGGTTACCCTTGACATCGATTCCTACTCCCTTCCTGTTGGGTTTAGGTCTTCGGCCGTCAAAACAGTTGAATCCGATACTTTTTGACGGCCGGCAGGCTTGTCCCGGTTTCGGATAAACCTGAAAACTCAGCGCATATTACAATGACTGCTGAAGGTTTTCAAGAAAATTCAAAAATCACTCGAAATAAGAAAAAAAAGCAACGCGATTTTCCCTTTGTAAAAACACTGGTGAAAGCCGTATTCTTCGATTGCGATTATGCACGTTATCACGAGCAATAAAAGATGTTCAACGTATGACGACCGCAGTCCGTTTCCTCAACTGTTCAAAACCAAAAACAGAATCTCTAATCAGCGGCTGTCCCTAATCCCGATTGCGGGTTCAAACTTGGCGGTGATCAAAATACCCATGTTGTTGGAAACGATCGCAAAGATTCCGTAACCGCGGACAGCGCTGATTATCAGGGAAAAAAGAAGAAGCGATACGTAATAATTGCCCCCCCATTTGATCAGTCCCTGAAGCTTTAATGCGGCGCTTCCGTGTCTGATCCAATCTCCGCCGGGGAAAGCTCTTTATTGCGTCAAGCGGCGAATTGGTTCGTCCGGTCGCAACCTTCCCCTTCTCTTCTTTCAATCATGTCGGCTAATTGGTCTTCAAGCGAACTGAACACCCGGCAGACTTCAGGACAAAACTGAGTTCCCTGGTTATTGATTATTTCCTTATGCGCAGCCTCTATAGGCATGGGGTCCCTGTAGAATCTTTTGGAAGTCATGGCATCGAAACTGTCGGCGACAGCGGCAATACGGGCATACAGCGGTATGTTTTCTCCATGTATCCCCGTAGGATAACCCCTGCCGTCATATCGCTCATGATGGTGAAGGATCATCTGCCTGATTCTCTTCTTCTTGATTATGGGTTTCAATATTTCAACCGCTATGGATGGATGCTTTTCGACTTCTTTGCGCTCCGCCAAAGTCAATTTGCCTTTTTTTCGAAGAATAGACTCCCTGATGCCTATCTTCCCGATGTCATGCAACATGGCGCCCAGTCTGATTTCATTTATTTCGGACCTTCGCAGTCCCATCTGACGAGCAATAGCCATCGATATCTTGGCAACGCGGTCCGAATGGCCCCGAGTATAAGGGTCCTTCACTTCAAGCGCACTGGCCATTGACAGTATGCTGTCCATATACAGCCGTTTAATGGTTCGGCTCTGCTTTCTCACCTTTTTCTCAAGGTTATGCTTGTAATCCTCCAAAGCCTGATTCAGGTATTGTCTTTCGACAGCTCGCTCGACGGTGACGGCGAAATCGCGCAGATCGAACGGCTTAACCACATAATCATAAGCGCCTGTCCTCAACGATTTTAAAGCGATTTCCATCTGTTTCATTCCCGTAAGAATGATCACCAACGGCTTCTTCTGCAGGTTTTTCAGCTCTTCTAAAAAATCAAGCCCCGTCATGCCGGGCATATTAATGTCTGAGATGACCAGATGATACGGGTTGTTCTGCACCTTTTCCCAGGCTTCATAACCGTCGTTTGCCGATTCTACCCAGTACCCCGCGGTCTCCAGAAAACTGCTTACAATGTCCCTGACGACCTCTTCATCGTCAACGACCAGAATCCTCGTATTCCTGACAGACAAATCGTCTCTGTCCAATATTGTCGTCGCTTCCATGGGTGGGCTCCTTATTAGAGCATTGGACTCAACACGACAGACAATTTTGCAATTATTATTCCGGAATGCGAAAACCTGTTTTCAACCAATAAAACGATAGCGCCGGACCGTTCAACAGGGAATGACCGTATTATATAATTAATTGATTTTAAATACTTTTTTTATTTTAATTCTTGACGGACAAACAAAAATTCCATCAAAAAGGTTCCCGAGTCATGCTCAGGAGCGGATCATTTCAGATGTTTAAACTGTGAACAGACGAGTTCTTATTTCAAACATACTTGTATTGTAACCTCAAAATGCAAATTTTTGATCGAAACGTGATATTCTATTCAAAACCCCAGTTTACAAAACTGATTTCGCCTAAAACAGCTCCTGTGTGAGCATCCAGCACTCCGGTCCAGAATCTTATGTCGTGAAGTTCTCCGGCGTTTTCGGGCCATTCGAAGAAGAGGATTTGTTTCTGGATAAAACTGCTCATGGTCGGGAAGGTGATATTCTCCCAGGATACGTCCTGGGTCCAGTCCGGGTGGAACCAGAATTCGCCGAAGATATCGAGAATAACGAACAGCATTCCTGTTTTGGTCGCTTCGGCGTTGCACCACACGAATCTAAGATCGAAGTCATCTCCTGCCTGAAAAGTATCCTGGTTGAGATTCAGGCGATAACTGAATCCAGTGCAAACAGGCGTCATAGTTGGGGCAGCGGTAGGAATATCCGTAGGGACTTGAGTCGGAGGTTCAGTGGGTTCGACAGAGGGCGTAGGCGAGGGATCGGGTGTGGGCGTAAATTCAGAAACCTGGACGTCGAAGAATTGCAATATGGCCCGTAACAGTTGCCATTTTGTCGTTGCCGATCCGTCCGAGAGGCCGCCGAATTCGAAGCTCGAACCCAGCGTTTTATAAGTTCCGCCGTCATAGGCAATGCCGTTGTTGTATACGGGACTGACGTTTTTAAGGACTATGGCTGCATCATTCAGGGGTTGCAGTTGATCGATGTAATTGTTTTCGCCGGAATACTGAAAATTGAAACCCTCGGTAATCGTTCCTGGAACGCCTTCAATAGGTCCGGCATTTCCCTGTCCGTCATTTACGCCGTTTATGTTGAAATACGGATGCACAGCGGTCTGCGGATCGTAATTCCAGGTGTCTCCGCCTTCCATGTATAAACGTCCTCCCGCATCCAGATAGGATGCCAGCGCGTCGCCCTCGTCCGAACTCAACACATAATTGTCGCTGTAGACGCCCAGACAGACGAAAATGCACTGATATGCCTCCAGGATATCCACCAATTCAGTCGAATAATCGTTCGATATCTCATTGTCATTCAAAAGATCGCGTATGACCGGACCGCTGCTTGCGTTTGAGTCGGGATCATAAACGAAAACAGAGATTCTGTCGATTATGTCGAAGGTATGATAGCCCGATTCAGGATCATAGGATTGATTACCCGCCGAAGATGCATCCGTCGCTGATATCCTGTATTCAATGACCGAACCTATCTCCACCGTGCCCTGCATCTCAGCCGCATACTGATCGTCGTCTCCCTCCGTCATCGTTATCGTCTGAAAACTGCCGCCGTCAATACGATATTCCAGAGCGACTTCGAAAAGACCGAGATTATCCGTAACGGTGGCCGTAATTTCTGCAGGCCAGGCAACCTGGGGTAAATCAGACATCGGATCGTGATCGATCACAGGCGGCGTTTCGTCAGGTCCTACATAGAAATTATAGACTTCCGCCGGAGCATTCTCCGGATCAGTCTTCATCCGCTGATCGACGTCTTCCGCCTGGATATAATAATACACCGTCGTATCCCATTCCTGCGCCGGTATCTCTCCGTAATACATGCTGTCTTCAACCTTGCCGCTATGCGGAATCATGATGACTTCTGTAAATGGTCCCGCTCCTGAATTGCTCCAGAATAATATCACCCCTTCATCCTGAAGATCGCTTATCGATGCGGCCCTTAGTTCCACCTCGAAAATGCCCGACGTGTCCTCAGAATCAGGCAACGGCGTAAAATATATCCGCGGATTGCGAGCGATCTGTTGATTGATTCTGTTCCTCATCTGAGCATCATTGTAACCCGAATCCGACCATAGCAGCAGTGAATCATAATCAATCACCGCATTAAAAGGAATATATCCGTTGCCGAATAACGGATACGTCAGGTAACTCATATCCGACAGTACCGGATGCGTAATTCCGTGATCGTTGATCCAGTTGCGGCAATCCTGCTGGTTCATCTGGTTGCCGATCGCCAGCACCATTACGTTTAGATTTCTATAGTCTTCATACAAAGCTGCAAGCTGCGGAGCCTCCGTAGCGCAGCCGCCTCACGTATCTCGCCACCAGTTCAATATAATCACGTGATTCGGATAATCCGACAGGCATATCGTATCTCCGTTTGAATCGGGAAGACAAAAGTCCTCAACGACGTCTCCCGGTCCGTAAACTGCATGCGCCGTTGATGCTGCAGCAATCAACCCCGAAAAAATCAAAACGCATACGGCTATATATTGTCGCATTCCGCCCTCCTTGAAAAATTCTTGAATTTAATGTTAAAAAACCAACAACTATCCCGTTTGCTCCCCCTGCGTTACTGCCTTAATTCCCCCTTCCCCACAGCAGAAATTGTTTTTTTGTTACGGTTCAACGCCGGATTCTCTTTACCCATTCATTTTCCCCATGATGCCGGCGTCCTGCTCCTTGCGTTGAAAGCGAAAAAAAACTGATCTGCCGCCGCTCTTTTTGATCGGATTCGCCATAATTCATTCTTTCATTCAGGTTTAGACGACTCGAGCATAATCTCTCCGTGAGATTACCAAACCTTATTTGACCTCCATAACCCAGTCTTCGGCGAAAGGCAGTTCCAATTCGCCGTATTGAACAGCCTGTAATGTTTCGTATAATTTCAGGGTCGTTCTGCCGATATCTCCGTCGTTAATGACGTACTCCCGACCCTTGTATCCGAGTATTCCCACCGGCGTCACCACTGCAGCCGTGCCCGTTCCGAAAAATTCCGTTATCGAGCCGTCCTGTATGCCTTCGATTAATTCCTCCATGGCAATGGGCCGCTCCTCTATCTTCATACCGAGATGTTTTTCGGCAACATCCAGTATCGATTTCCGGGTGATGCCCTCTAGGATGGAACCGCTCAACCGGGGCGTAACCAGTACGTCATTTTTGACCATCATGACGTTCATGGCGCCGACTTCTTCGATATACTTTCGTTCGACAGCATCCAGCCAGAGCACCTGCGCGTATCCTTCCTTCTTGGCCTTATGGGCCGCCAGGAGCGATGCGGCATAATTTCCCGCCGCCTTGGCATCTCCCGTGCCTCCTCTTGCCGCCCTTATATACTTTTCCTCCACCTTCAAACGGATAGGCTTCAATCCCGAAGGAAAATACGGCCCGGAAGGACTCGTTATCACCGCATGAAGATAATCGTCGGAAGGCATGACGCCCAATTTAGGCGTAATTCCGATCATGAAAGGACGGATATACAGCGATGCCGGCGTGGGATTCGCCTTCGTAAACGGCGGTATCCACTGTCGTGAAAATTTTACCGCCTCGACCACTGAATTCAAAAATTCCTCCGTCGGCAAACCCGGCATGCACAACCTCTCCGCAGACCTGTAATACCGCTTCGCATTCTCAAGCGGCCGGAAAAGAAATATTCGCTCACGGTCCTTGTTGTAATACGCCTTCATTCCCTCAAATATCGCCTGTCCGTAATGAAGCGTCTGAGCCGCCGGATCAAGTCCAATCGGTTCATAATCCCGCACTTCATGCTCCTGCCAACGTCCCTCTTTATAATACCTCAAATATATATACGGCGTGTAATACCTGCCGAAACCCAACTCCTCCAGGGAAGGAATCTCAGACTCATTCGTCAACACTCTTTCATTCGTCATTTTGCCGCCTCCTGATGCTGTTTTCCGTTTGCGTTTTCATTAAGTTCATCGCTCCTTTTTATTACCCTATATGTCGCCGGCGGTCAAGCGCTCCTCTTTTTCTCATTAACATGCCTGCACCGGTATTCCACCCTTTGCGCTCCAAATAAAAAGGCAGCGTTGCCCGATCAATTCCCCGGTTTTTTCCCGCTGAAACCAACGGCTTAAACATTATGATTTCCCCCTCTTCTTGAATTCCTGTTGACAAACGGTTCAAACATCTTTATAAATTCTGTTGTAGGGATTTGGTTTAAGGGAAGGTTTTTCGAACGTTGCACTTTCGTTTGTAATTTTTCCTCTTTTTCAACGCTTATGAAAATTGGAACTAAGGTGCGCAGAAAAACAGTCGAACCAGGGACAATTGATTTCAACACACTAGAAAGGAGACGAAATGCAAATCCTGAAACATGTCAAATTTTTACTGATTTTGACCGTAATGCTGGGCACAGCAGCGCCGTGTCTGGGGGGTTCTTTCCTGAATCCCGATTTCTCCGCCGGTCAATTTAAACTCTTCGGTTATCTTGACCTCTGCACCGGAAGGGAATTCGAATATGACTGGGCACACGGCAATTACAGTTATGAACCGGAGTATCATCGGGGGTTCTTTCGAGCTCAATACGGCATAAACGACCGGATAGCGATTTTCGGAGAACTCGGTATGGCGCAAATCACTGATGTCGGCACACCCTATGGTGATTACGATTCCGATTTCGACATCGGACCGGCTTTAGGCGGCGGCGTTCACGTCAATGTTTACGAAATCGAATCAATTGATTCGACCGTCAGGGCAGCCGGCCGGTTCATGTGGTTCACGAACTCGGGAGATTCATCCGGAAGAACTCAATTCAGTCACGACTCTTACGAAGAATGGAAAAGCGAATACGATCTGACCTGGCTGGAAATCCAGGGTGCAGGAATATTCGACTATGCCGGCGTGCCGGGACTTAATGCATACGGCGGTATACTCCTGAATGCATACGGCGAAATCGAAGTGGAGTGGGATGATACTTCTACCTACGCCTATAACGGATACAGAGAAACGACAAAAGATTCCGGCAGCGACTCAGCCGACGTCGACAGCATCATCGGCATTTTCGGCGGTGCAGCGTATGCTTTCAACGATGCCTGGGCTATATGCGGCGAATTGCACCTTCTGGACGAAACCTGTTTCACCATCAGCGGAATTTTTACCCTGTAAAAACCTGTTTCTGATTTGATGCTCGTCCTGTTCCGACAAGCCGGACAATCCAGCTTCTCGGAACAGGACGTTTCAAAAGGTCCTCATGCACAGGCGCTAATGGAATTCGATATCTCCAGAAACCGCGCTCCCCGTTATGGCTATCTCTCCATCCCCTACCGTCAATTTTTCCTCGCCTGTCGCATCTCCCACTTTCAAATCGCCGCTGACCGATTTCAATTCAAAACGGAATTTTTCCAATTCATCCGCCAGGTCAATCGAAACGTCGCCTGAAGTCGTATCGAAAGATGATGCGCCCGTCGTTTTTATTCCTCTTCCACTCTGATCTCCCGACATCGTTTTCAAATGAAGAGCGCCCGTGATTCCGTTGAGCGTTATGTCCCCGGAAGATAATGTCGCAGAAACATTGCCGCCTATATCCTCAAGCTTTACGTCTCCTGAACGCGTAGAAATCGATACGGGACCTTTAGATTTCATCACGCTGATATCGCCTGATGTTGAAGCAATCGTCTTATTGCCGGTGCAGGATTCAATCTTTATTTCTCCGGAAGCGGTATCGACTTTCATTTCGGAATCTACATCGTTCAAATGAATATCTCCCGAAGCCGTCGAAAATCGCATCTTTCCCGGTTGAACATCTTTGCACGAAATGTCGCCGGAACTCATCTTCGCAGTAACTCTGCCGATATCGGGCAAGAAAATATGCAACTCACCCTCGTCGCTCGACGAACTCCACGAAAATTTCTTTTTCGACACATCAATCCATATCTTTAAATTCGATCCCTCCTGCTCTTTACTGACTTTTAATTTCTCCTTCAAATCCTCCGGAATATTGACCATCATCTCCACTGAATCGCCTTCACTTCCAGAGAAAGAAACATCCAAAAAATTTCCGTCTATCTGAATATTATCGATCCCTGAAAAGATAAATTTTTCTCCCTCCTCACCAGACTCGCCGAAACCGATGCTCCTGCTTATTAAAACAAGACTCAGAATAAAACCGTAATAAAGTGTCTTTTTCATGACTTTAAAATCCTCCTTTGCGTCGGTAAAAAATCAAACGAATTAAAACCCCTGAAAAGGCAAAATTAATAATAAACATAACGGTTCCGTCCGCCAGGCCATAATCCTTCGCCGGACGCGCATGTCTCCGCAAAACAGCTCTTTCGCCGCCCGTCTCTCTTTTTAAAGTCGAATAAAAGCTGCAATCCGTAATATCGTTAAATGGGCCATGAAGGAATCGAACCTTCAACCTCCGGATTAAGAGTCCGCTGCTCTGCCTAGTTGAGCTAATGGCCCAGAGAAGCTGGGTCAGTTTAAGAGGTCATTTCCGGTTTGTCAAGGGCGGTTTTTGGGGCTGACCGAAGAAATGCGCTGATTTTTTCCAAATATACTTTTCGACTGTGATTCCCGCAAGCAAGCGTCTGTCCTGCATTATCGTTTGTCCGTCGAACAGTTTTGCGGATGAGCGCCGTCAGTCGAACTCTCGCTCCCGTCATGCGACGGAAGCGAGAGTTCGCTTCAGATCGGGAGTTTCTTATTTTATATTGTTTTTTCTGCCGTATCTGCTGAACATGAGTGCGGCCAGAGCCAGCATCACAACGAGTCCCCAGGTTGTGGTAGAGGGGACGAAGGGTATTTGTGGAGTAAAGGTGGGGGACATTGTATGAGTAGGCGAACCGGGTGTGCTTGTCGGAGTCTCGCTGGGGAGGTTGGTGGGTTGTAAAGTCGGTTCTTCAGTCGGAATATCGGTTGGAGTATGCGTGGGCGTTTGAGTCGGAGTTTCGGTTGGAGTATGCGTGGGGGTTCGAGTCGTAATATCGGTCGGCGTCCTGGTGGGCGTATAAGTCGGAAAATCAGTGGGCGCGTAAGTGGGATAATCCGTCGGGGCACAAGTGGGATATTCGGTCGGCGTATAAGTGGCGGTGGAGGTAAAAGTGGGCGTAGCAGTGCTTGGCGGACTTGTTGTGTTGACCGTCAGGGTGTAAGGGTCCGAGGGTGATCCCGGACCTCCCATATGAGTGTAAACCCGCAGTCTGTAATAGCCGGCCGGTTCTCCGGGATTGATGTGGTAGTTGATGTTGCCTTCGGCGCTGACGTACATCCAGTTTCCGGCAGGACCGTATAGTTCGACGCCGTACTGTCTTCCGTAGGGCGGCTCCATCTGCGTCGTGATTGTCCCGTCGGGTTCGGCATATACTTTCCAGCGATCTGCATCCGTGCTGTCGCATAAAAAATTTGTCGTCTGAGCGTAATGGCTTGGGTAGTCCAGCAGCAGGAACGCATTGTCATGATCGTCAGGGGGATCGGGCGAGCATGTTCCGGATGTCGGTGTTGGAGTGGACGTGTTAACCGGAGGCGAAGTCGGCGTTCTGGTCGGAGTGGCTCCGCTGACTAGATAAAATTTCACCGCATCAAAACCGACCATTGCCGATCCTGCTGTTTCTCCCGTGGCATCAGAGAGTCTCACGTAATTTCCCGTTCCTGAATTGAGATAAAATGTTCCGAGAACGACCCAGGCATCATAATAATCGTTCTGATTGACGTAGACTGTTCCTATGAGAGTCCCGCCCCTGTAAATCTTGTAAGGCGCATACGAAGTGGCGTAATTGTTGGGAATGAAAACAGATATCTGATAATTGCCTGATGCGGCCAAGTTCGGCGTCCACTTGGCCCAGTTGGACTCAACGCTGCCGTTGCTGTAGGTCCATTGCATGTCGCCGGCCCATCCCAGATCGGTCCTGTACCACCAATACGCTGAATTGCCGTACTCGGACCACCCTGAATCCCTGTTGTCCACTATTACGTCTCCCGGTCCGGGCGTCGGCGTTTGCGTCGGAGTGGCTGTCGGAAAAACTGTACAGGTATCGCCTTCAAACCAGATGAAACCTCCCGTCCAATAACTTTTTGCACGGGAAACGCTGTAATTCGTTCCGCAGCCTCCGCAATTCTGTTCATCCGTATAAACCGTATCGCCTGAAAATCCGACGACATATCCCACATGTCCGTCCTCGCCTTCTTCCCGCACGGCTACAGCGCCTATTTTAGGGTCCTGGCATACCGGCCATCCGTTGAGCAGCGCTTTGTCGTTCCAGGTTTTCGCATCAGTGCACCAGGGCAGATATTCGCCGTCCTGGCATCTTCGATTCCAGGTATACCAGACGCAGTTTCCGCCATTCGTGCACCCCGGTCCGTCGCAGCAATAACAGTAATTGCAGCCTCCGCAATCGCAGCTTTCATCAATTCCGCCGCATACAGGAGGCCCGTAACCGTCCGCTGATACCCCGGAAATCTTCAACATACTTACCAAAAAACATATCGCAATCAGTACAATCGTTGATTCTCTCAAATTCTTCATTTGCCGACCTCAAACGTCTTTAACATATGATTGTAAACACTCATCGAATCCTTCCCGTCCGTTATTCTGTATTCCAGCCTGAAAATCAACTCACCCGTCGTGAAATATGTCACCTGCTGATTGCACGCCTGATTCTGCGGGTTATAAATCGATATCGCCTCCCTTTTCGCAACCTCGAAATTCGGCGCCTCAGGAATCTCCGCTGCATCGGAAAAAACTCCCGTATGATAAGCCTCGAACCATTCGTAAAGCCCCATTCCCTTTTCGTTCGTCCAGATGTCCAGAACTATCATGGGGCCGCCCGGTCCCGTAAAACCCAACTTCTCCTTGATCACGTAATCGGGCTTCCCACGGTTCTCCAGTATGGTCTGAACATTCCAACTCTCCGGATACTCCATCGAAAAACCCCATTTGTCGCTCGTATACATTTGCATGTCGCTGCCTGAAGATGTGACAGAATTAATGAGTAAAAATGAAATCGTTAATAAAATAAAGACTGTTAAAGGTTTTCCACTCATCTGAAATCCTCCTTTCTTCTACTGATGTTAAAGAATAAAGAATCCAGAATCAAATTTACGGCACGTAATTATTAGCAGCTCTTTTCAATTTGTTAACCGCAAGCAGCAATTTTCATCAATCGGGACCGATATCGGCATCGCAATCGTAATAAAATCTTGGGACTGATCAAACACCGGTTAAATTTAACACCAAAAAATCGACGTAAAATATTCCTCCTTAATAAAGGGGGACCGATACGCTTATGCTGAGACAAGCCGCAGTCGAAGTCTCAGCATTAGCGGATCGGGGGGTTGTTTTTCCTATGCGTCAGAGCCCAACCCTCAATTTTCTTAACGCCATTACAAATATTCGAATATTCTGTAGAAGCGCAACCTCAAAAGAAGCATTTTCGATCAAAAACCTTTTTTCAAAATCACTTTGTGTCTTTGCGCTCCGATCCGTTATAATGACATGGTTTATCCATGAACCTGAAAAGGAGAGATATCCGTCATGAAAAACAAATTGTTCTTATTCATCAATCTTTTCGTCTGTTGTTTTCTCGTAAACCCGGCAGGATCGATTGCAGAGTCTGAATCACCTCATTCGGAACCTGCATACTGCAGATTGCCCTTTATTGAGCTTCAGGACGGGGAAGAAAATTTTTTCGTGCTCGCCAGTCGCTTCGATTATAAAATTGAAACGAGCGGCGGCTTTGAGGATTGGCTCCGCATCCAAAAAGACAGCGGTCAGGCAGGACCTCATGAAGCGCTTAAAGTGTGGTGTGAGGCGGAATGGTTATCTCCGGGGACTCACTACGGAACTATAACGATAAAAATTCAAAATCCTGAAACCGCTGAATTTGAGGGCATCATTGTTCTTCCGGCCGGTTTGCGGAGCGGTGAGAGTTCGGCTGATCAGTTTGAATCCGGTGATAACGCTTTGAAGAGGAATTCTCCTGAAGTTTTTCATTTTTTCTCGGAAGGAGAAGGCTTTTTCACAGTACAAACCATGAGGACGCCGGGCGGTCATTATATAATTGAGGTGACAGAGTTAAAAGAGAAGAAGGACATCCGGCCTCAGGAGCGAAAGTCGACGAAAGACATATATGAGATTGTGTTTCCGTGGCTTTGTCTGGAGTATTGCGATTTGAGCCGAAACCAGGAAGTTGAGCGTCAGGAAGTTGTTCAGCATCTGGACGCTGTGAATACGGTGGCTTATGAACGTTATACGATGTCATACGGGAGTTGGGGATTGCTGTCGGTGACGAATCCGACATCGTGGATACAGTCGAATGGGTTGGGTTCCTGGCCCATGGTCGTCGGCAATTCCGGTACGAGTTCCGTAACGGCAATGTATAACAACCGCTCCACCATCGCTTCAAGCATGATCAGCGCAGCGCTCAGCGCCGGATATACAGGCTATTGCATCGATGTGGAGGGTACGGCAGATTCGGGCACGCGCGATATGTTCATTGCGTTGGTGGATTACCTGGCTGACGAGTTACATGGATCGGGAATCAAGCTGATGGTATGTCATGCAACCTGGTCGACGATTGCGCCTATAGACCATCTGGCGGGCACTTCCATAGATTACGTTGCGACGATGGACCCCTATACGAACAGCGTCTACTGGTATCAGCAGTACATTCCGACAAATTATGCTGCGATCGCTCATGACAGGCTCATCTGGGGGTTTTGCTGGGAGTTTCACGATTATTCGTCACAGCATCAGCAGTGGAGCTGGATGGAATCCAACGGCTACAACAGCGGAGTGGCCGGAGCAGCCGTCTGGCGCACGCCCTGTTATGATACGAACGGCATAAATTATTACGAAAGTTTCAAAATTTATTATCCCATTTCAGCGAATCCTACGCCTACAGCCACTCCGGGTACCGGAGACATCATCATCGACAATCGCGATTCCGGGTGGTATGAAGAAGGAAATCCGGATTATTGGTGGTACCGGACCGACCTGGGATGGGACGGCGACATGCAATGGACCTACAGCAACGGCAGCGCTGAGTCCAATTGGGCTAAATGGACGCCGAATCTGGCCGTTTCCGGGACCTATCAGATTTCCGTTTATATTCCCAACAACTACGCCACATCCAATGCGCCTTACAAGATTTATCGCAGAGGTTCGCTTCTGGGAACCGTTAACGTAAACCAGGCTGCTTATTTCAATCAATGGGTCAGCCTGGGTAATTTTTACTTATATTCGGGTTCCGGCAATTACGTCAGGCTTTCCGACGCCACTGGAGAACCTGTCGGAGATTATTGGATAGGATTCGATGCCGTAAAATTTCACCTTGTCGCAGCTCAAACGCCCACGAAAACTCCCACCCGAACGCCCACTGATCCGCCCGCAAACACTTCCACGCCGACTCCCACATACACCGCATCCTGTTCTCCCGACCCGCCTGATTCGCACGACGGAGCCTTCCTGCTGCTCGATTATCCCGACCATTACGCCCAGGTTTACGATTACCTCTGCGACAACCAGGATGCAGACCAATGGAAAATCTACGCCGAAGGCGGCGGAACCGTTCATGCCCTGGTTCAATCCCCTCCGGAAAGGCAATACGGCGTCGAATTATACCGTCCCGACGGCGCCTGGTTGTCCGTAAGCGGCGACGGCGATCTCAGTTATTCCATACCATCAGGATACCCCACAGGATATTATCGCCTGCGTATTTACACCCACATCGGAGGTCCCGGCTCACCGACCGACCCATACCTGCTGACCGTCGATACGACCAGTCCGCCGCCGACTTCCACCCCGACTTCCGCGCCCACGAATCCCTCAACACCCACCTCCACAGCAACCGTTGATCCTTCACAACCCATTCCCGCAACAACACCCTTGAGCCTGATTATTCTTGCTTCCCTGATTACAACTCTTCTGCATCTGACGAAGTCAAAGCGCAACAGGCCATGAAAAGTCAAGAACGCACAATTTTTCGCTGTTCGAGAACGACGAATTCGGAGGTTACAATTCTACAGAATATCCCATTATTTTGTTTCGATTTCGATTTGGATTTCGATTACGGTCCCGATACCGATCCTGATTACTGAAACAAACTGTCGAAAGTCTTGAAAGAAGTGTAACCCCGGTTTGATCAGGCCCTGAAAAGTAAGGGGAGCGACAAATGTCACTATTGTAAGAGCGCAGTAAAAAACAACTCCCAGTGACGTGGCGCCGGGCCATTCGTTTAATTACAGCATTGGCCGCGAAAAATTACCCGAATTTGACGCAATCATACTACAAAGTCATCAACTTCATTCCGGGATTCAGCATAACCTCAGCTATCTCAGAAGGTTTCGCCGCCGTCACTCCCTCAATAAGATGCTCCTTCGTCTTCTGTTTATTCGGCAGGTACAGCGCGCAAACCTGGACTTTAACCCCTTTTTCAATAAGCATCTTTAATAATTCCTGCGGCGATTTGTCGAGCGGTTTCATTTTTTCCTGCTCTGCTTCTTTCAGAGCCAGGTCTCCGGCAGGACCGCACAGCATAATCCTTGCTTTTTTGCCATTATCAACAGTCTGCTTTGCCAGAACCATCGTCATCATCTGGGTCTGCAGGTCATCCGAAGTTAAAATGACAAATATCCCCTCAACGCCGCCTGCCCGGACTTCTGTCTTTTGCTGAGCGTTAAGGTCCAAAGTCAGTAAACTCACTACTGCAGCTATCACAGGAACAAGAATTATTCTGTTCGCCGGTTTCATAAAAGCTCCTTTCTTATTGATAAACGGCTGAATTTTCATCATCGCATCAGCATGTGTCCGCCGGTTATTCCGTTCTCCTGACGGCCAGGACGGTGACGTCATCATGATTGGGAACGCCGTTCGCCCAGTTTTCGCCTAAATCGACCAGCGCTTCCACTATATTTTCGACCGGTTGTTTGCCGTATTCTCCGATACAATCTCGGACGGCGTTATAACCCAGATAATCGTCATCTCCGTTTCTTCTTTCAGGCAGTCCATCCGATATGAGGATAATGGTATCATTGATGTCGAAGTTGCTTATTTTCAGGGGAAATTCTGCGTAATCGAAGCTGCCCAGGGGCAGAGCTGAAAGAAGATTCTCCTCCACATCGCCCGTCTGTGAACGGAAAATGAATAAGGGCGGCATGCCTGCAGAGCTGAATTTGACCATATTTCTCTGAATATGCAGGATATTCAGCGCCATTTTCATATTTCCGGGATTCGTGCGTTTTAGTCCGTAATTCAAACGTTTCAGTATCTGATCGGGCGACAGGACGTCCACAGCATGGAGGCTGGCTTTGGTCATCGAGACCATCATGCCGGCTGAAAGTCCATGTCCCGTAGCATCGCCCGTAACCAGGAATAAAGAGCCATCAGGCTGCGGAAACAGGTCGTAATAATCTCCCCCCACTTCTGTAGCCGTCTTCATAAACATTGCTATGTCCAGATTAGGCAAATGGATAGGCCCTTCCGGCAGCATGGAAAGCTGAAGCGTTCTCGCTCTTTCCAGTTCCTCCGTCTTGCGCCGGTTATCGGCCTCCACAGCCTCAGCCCTGGCTGCAGAAGCCTTTGCCTGAGACGTGGCGGCCTGCTCTTTTAATTCCGCCTCCCTCACACGGGCTTTCTGTCTTTCCCTGTTGACCCGAAATCTTATGATCAGAAAAATAATTAAAAGACCTATCAGAATGTAAACAAAATAAGCGGCCGGCGTTTTCCACGGAGGCAACGCCAGGCTGATAGATACTGATACTCCCTTTTCATTCCATACGCCGTCGCTGTTAGCGCCCTTCACCTGGAAGACATAATCGCCGCCTTTCAGGTTCGTATAACTGGCGTAACGTCTTCTTCGGGAATAAATCCAGTCATTATCGGCTCCTATGAGCCTGTAAGCGTAAAAATTTTTTCGGGGATTGGTAAAATCCAGGGCCGCAAACTCAAACGAAAGCGAGTTCTGATCGTAATCCAGGTCAAGGTGCGTTTCCTGAGTTATTTGTGTTTTCAGAACTTCATCGATCGTGCTGATGCTGTTGATTACAATAGGCGGCGGATACGGATTATGTTTGATGTTCTCAGGCTCGAACATATTGAATCCGTTTTTCCCTCCGAAAAGAAGATATCCCCCATCTGTTTTCAGCCGTGAACACGCGTTGAACTCGTTTCCCTGCAACCCGTCGTTAACATCGTAATTGATAAAAGTCCTTTTGATCGGATCAAACCTGGTTATGCCCTTGTTGGAACTCAGCCACAGGTTGCCGTCGTCGTCGGATAATATCGCCCTGATCACATTACCGGCCAAACCGTTTCTTTCCGTATACCGGGTGAATGTCTCTGAACGCTCATTGAACCTGTTAAGACCGCCTCCGTCCGTGCCGATCCACAAAATGTCATTTGCATCCCTGTAAATGGATGTAATTCTGTTATGACTCAGGCTTTCAGGGTCTTCGGGATCGTATTTGTAATGTATGAATTCGTTCCTGTCTATCAGCAATTTGTTTAATCCGCCGCCTTTTGTCCCCACCCAGAGTATTCCCGGCCGGTCCGAATAAAGCGCTGTAATATTATAATGACTCAAGCCTTTCGGATTCTCCGGATCATATCTGTACTGACGAAATCCCTTCTCCTCGCTTATGAACTTGTTCAGTCCGTTGGTCGTTCCGGCCCACATCTCGCCCCGCTCGTCGAAAATCAACGACTGGATAACCGGAGAAGTCAGCCTGTGTTCCTCGTCCGGGGTTCCCGTAAAATCCTTGAAATGAAACTGCTCCGATTCCGGATCGAACATTATCAGTCCGGGTCCGATAGCGGCCAGCCATAACAACCCGTCCCTATCCTGAGCGATACTCATGATGTAATCAGTGCCTTCGTAATGCTTGAACTTTCCCGTTTCCATGTCGAATCGATGCAATCCGCCGCCGGCGCCTATCCAGATATTCCCCAGGTCGTCCTGATAGAAATGATTGATTTCGTTTGAATGCAATCCATCGGGGTCGGAGGGTTCAGAATAAAAATGCTGAAATTCCGCATAAGTTTTGTTGTGTCTGCTTATGCCGCCCCGCTGAGTCCCCACCCACAAAGCGCCGGCACGATCTACATATAATGAGAAAATGCTGTTGTCGCTGAGTGAATGCGGGTCGGCCGGATCATAATAGTAATTGTAAAACTTGCCGGCTTCCGGATCATACCGGGTTAATCCCCCGTCCTGTATGGTTATGGCTGAACCGATCCATATGTCGCCGTCCTGATCCTCGCATACTGAGGTTACCGCAACTCCTGAAATTGAATTTTCATTCCGTACATATTCCTCTTCAATCAACCCGGAATAATATTCCGCGTCCTTACCGGGCAGCGCAATAACCTGCACTCCGTAATATTCCGCATGATCGGGCGCCCTGGTGTTCCAGGAGCCGTAGCTGTGAGACCCGTCGGTTTTGAAATGCAGTTCGTAGTTTCCGGGTTCAAAAGTGATCACGGCCATTTGTATCCGGTTTTTCACATGGCCGCCGGCCCATTGACTTTCATTCAAATCCATTCCCCATATGACTTCACGGCTCTCTACCGATTCGATCCAGGCATAATCAAACAACATCCCTGCGAAAGCTTCCCCTAATGTAAATACAAGCGCCTGTCGCTTTTCCTCTATTCGAAATACCTCAATATAATGACCGTCATTCTCCGCTTTCATTATCTCGGCTAAAACCCGATCCGCTTGCCGTCCATCTTCTATGGCTTCAAAGAGCGCCTGGTCATACTGAGGATAATTCCTGTAATAATGCTCGATTTCCGTTTTGTCCGGATTCAGCTTGTATACGCCGTCTCCGCCGGTCGCTATCCATAAATTGGACCGGCTGTCCTCAAAAATGTCATTCAACGGTCCGTAACTGAAAAATTCCTCCGGACTCGCCCCGCTTCTACAAAATTCAAATACGCCCTTCTCCCTGTCGAATCGCTGCAGTCCGCCCCTGAATAACACATGATTACCCGTTCCTATCCATAACGTGCCCTGCTTATCCTCGTAGATCGCTCCGACAGCGGGAAAACCCAACCCATCCTCATTATCTGGAATATAGCTGTACCTTAAAAACCGCCCCCTATAGCGATCCGTCATTTTATTTAAACCCCTAGCCGTTCCGATCCATAAATCTCCAAATCGATCCTCGCAAATCGATAAAATCAAATCGCTGTTTATACTCGAAGGCTCTTCAGGATCATGCCGGTAATGCCTGAATTTCTCCGTAAATCGATCGAAACGGTTCAATCCTCCATTGTCCGTTCCTATCCATAAAATGCCCTCCCTGTCTTCATATATCTCATGAATATAATTGTCGCTGATCGAATGCGGATCGTCGGGATCATAAGAGTATATCTTGAATTCATAACCGTCATACCTGTTCAAACCGTCAGCCGTACCGAACCACATGAACCCGTAACGGTCCTGAATGATACAGTCTACCGTATTTTGCGATAATCCTTCCTCTACACCGATATGATTGAATTTGACGCTCGCAGTTGCAGCTTTCGAGTCCGCAGCGCAGAAAAATTTAATAACGAATAATATAAAAAGAATTACGCAATGAAGAATCCTTTTGCTCTTGCCGCGCCCTTTTGATTTCATTAACAACCTCCGTCAGTTTGACCCATATCGAACGAACCGCCTCCAGTAATTTATCACAACTGCAGCAGAAATGCTCTCCTTATCTCCAATAAAAATACCTCTTTTTTGCAGCCTGCTCAATTAAAGGTTAAATTTTATTCAAAAAATCAAAGCCCTGGAATCCCCCTAAACAAAGCTGCCCCTTACCCGCAATCATCTCTTTGACGGACTCACCGCTGCTTTTTCATCCAGGGCCGTTCGTTTCGGTAATCGGGTCGGTATCGGTATCGCAATCGAAATCCCAGTCGAAATCGAAACAAAATACAACAAACGCAGAGATTGACTGAAACTGATCAGAATCTTCCGGAAAACGCCGAAAATAAAAAGCAACTGATAAAAATCAGAAACGATATCGCGAATATTAACCCTTTAATATCTGTAAAAATCGCCTTGGAGTTACTATCTTTATTGATTCGTATTCTTTTATGTCCAGAAGATGAGAATCTCCCGTCACGATATATTCAGCCAACCCTTCCGCCGCAGCGGCAATATATTTGTCATCATCAGGATCAGCCTTTACCGCATTTATCTCCAACTTGCCGCTTACTCGAGTAGCCGTATTGTCCAAAGAGACTACCCACTGTTCAATCTCAGCGTCGCTTGCCGATATGTGACTCCTTACCCGGGGATACTTCAAAGAGCGTCTGATCTCCTCCAGTATGGGTTTTGAAACAAGCAAAATGAATGTTCGCTCTTCCAGAAAAGATTTTATTATTCTGCCTGAAGGTCCCCTGGGTTGAATGAGCGCGCTGACGAATATATTCGCGTTCAGAACAACCCGTAACATCATCCCCCCTTTTCCTTCTTCCTGGTTTTATGTTTCGCCTCGTCTGCAAGTCGATCAGCCTCCTGGGAAGAAAGACGCCCCGGCTGTTTTTTTAATGCCTCAAGAAGGTGCATCCCGGCAGCTTCCTGCATCTGTTCCAATTTCGATACAGGAACCATTGCCGCCATCGGCTTCCCCTTTCTTTCGATAATGAACTGGTCATGCCGCAAGGCCACTCTATCAAGAATTTCACCCAACCTATGCCTTATTTCCTTGGTCGATATCTTTTTCGTCATTTATGCCTCCTCTGCAGCGGTGCATCTGCAACAACTATAATACTTGCACAGGTTGTAAATCGTCAAGCGCCGACGGAATCTCGCCCGCCCTACACCCGGAAAATGAGGAAATATGCTGAAAACTGCAACCTAGGTAACACCTTTTTGATATTGATCAAAAACAGGTCTTTCGCTTTTACAATTCTTGCGAGTTTTTCCTCATTTTTGTTTCGACTGCGATTTCGATCTGAAAACCAAAATCAAAGAACGAAGGGAATGTAGAAGCGGCATCCTGCCGCTTTCCGATCCGCTCTCTGCCGACCCTGACGCATAACGGCAAAACAAAGCAGAACAAAATAAAAATAATATACCCAACCGCC
>CAZUFC010000057.1:0-51441 GCA_964619725.1 uncultured bacterium
GTATCGCAATCGTGATCGAAATCGAAACAAAATGACAGACGATTCTGTCGCATTGTAACCTCAAAAGAGGCTTTTTTGATCAATGCCAAAAATCTGTTTTTTTGAGCAATTTCCTGGCGTCGTCAGGGGATACGAATGATGGCGTAGCAGCTTTTACCAGGAGAAGTTCCAGTTATCGTGAAGGCCGACGATTTTTGATAGATCGGCTTCTGTTACGGCGCCCCAGAAGACGGCGCTTCCTGAAGTTGAAACGCCATCGGGCCAGTTGAATTGATCAATTACTTCAATAATCGTATGGCCAGGGATCAGATTAACAAGGTAGTAATCAGCCGCCTCGGTCCAGGAGGGAGCGAAAAAATAATTTCCGAAGATTTCGAGCATAACGAATACGGGATATTCGCCGGCATAATCCATCCCGTTGTTAATAATCATTATGCGCAGACCGCAAAGGCTTCCCGGAGTGAAATGGTGAGCGGGCATCTGGAGATGAACGGTCAGTTTCGGGGAGGCGGTCGGACTGGCTGACGGAAAAGGCGTTGGAGTCTCAGTAGGAGTGATTGGAGTATAAGTGGGGCTTCCTGTAGGGACAGTATGAGTGGGGGTTGGAGTGCAGGATAAAGTAGGTTCGACCGTGGCGGTAAATGAGGGGGTCGGCGTAAAGGTGGGAACAGCGTAATCCTGGATGGTCAGATCGTAATAGTCCGCTATGAAAAGCGTCTGGTGGTCTTTAAGGACGGAATCACGGGCTGAACCGCATGTATCGAAGCTGAACAGAAACTGCGGATTCGCCGGATCGGAAACATTATAAACGCGGAGCCCTCTTGATCCGACGGAGACTAAAGCGAGCTGGTCTATTACATTAATGTTGTATACTGTGCCGGGAGGATTAATCGTCCTGACATGAAAAGGGTTCTGCGGTTCGGTAACGTTCACAATGACCAGGCCCCTATCAATGTCTGCGATGTAGAGGTAAGTTGTGCCGGCTGAGCTCACGGTATCCATGCCGTGAACGCTTGTGAGAGAATCATATTGACCACGCAGCAAGGGTGAAGCAGGATTCATGCAGTCGATAATCTTCAACCCCTGGCCGACTACAGCCAGGTAGGCATATTGCCCTTCTGCCGCCACGCATTCTGAATTAGAGAGAAAATCGCCCCAGGAGCCTACGTATGCAGGAACATCAGGGTTGGAAATATTCACCACATGCAATCCCATTAAACTTCCTGCAATAAAAGCAAGGGGACCCACCACGTCGCAGCTCAATATCTGCGCAACGGGCGGATTATATGTTCCCCGCCATTGTGGGCCGCCTGCAGCATCCGGTTCAAGTATGCGCAGTCCGCCGTCACCATCGCAGACGTAAACATACGAACCTTCGCCTTGCAATGAAAAAACATAACCGTTCGTATCCACGGCGACGGGTATCCCGGGCGAATGAGGCTCCGTAACGTCAATGACGAATACTCCAGAAGAGCCGCTCGACGTTACTGTTTTATCGCCGCAAAGAGCGACAGACTCAGCCGGACCGTATGGATTCTCATAGCTGCGGGAAAGGTAAGGAGAATAAACGTCGGATATGTCCAGTTCGTATATGCCTTTCCAGGTGTATGCCGCATAAAGCTTGTCTCCTGAGATGTCGATCCTGTAAGGATGCGCGGGGTCTGCAAAAACGCCGTAATTCACCGGTTGGGAAGGATTCTCTATCCCGAAAAGTTTAATTCCTACTGTGTCGTCCGCCGCAGCAAGCAAGTCATCGTTCATTCCCACAGAATACATGTCGCCTGATCGATTCGCCAGCATTTCCGGATAAACCGGAGCCATATCCACTATCTCCAGTCCGGACTCCCCGTAAGCAATAAAAGCCGTGTAACCGTCCATACAGGCATCCCAGCAGTAGGAATCGCCTGTTCCCGAATACCAGTTATCCGTCGAAGGCGAATAAGGGTCCGTGACGTCGATCAGCTCCAGACCGTTATACCAGTCGCTCACAGCTACAAGCGTCTCTCCGTTATGCTGATAAGCGTAAGCGGAATTGGCCGAACTGATGTAAGAAAGGCTCGATAATTCCGCCGGAGCTCCTGGATCGGAAACGTCGATAATTCTCAAGCCGCCCGTATCATCCGCCACATAGGCAATATCATCCAGAACCGAAACGTGAAATGCCGTTCCCGGCGTGTCGATCCCACCCAAATACTCAGGAAATTCAGGATCGCTGATATCCAATATCGACAATCCCCTGTAATCATCGGCAATATAAGCTGTAACCCCTTCAATATGCAATCCGTGACTCCGGCCGGTACCGTCCCATACTCCAACCCTCTCCAATCCGCTCCCGCTCACATAAAAAACATCCAATCCCCGTACGCTGGTCGCATAAACATAATCCCCCGAACAAAACACATCTTCATAATAACCCCTCCGCATCACGATCGTAGTCTCCGCAGACGCCATAACGCAAAACAAAATGAAAAAAATACATAAAAAAAGAATATTCCTCATGGTTTCCCGTTCTCCCCTCCCAGGATACCCCCGGCTCTTCAACGCCACCATTATCCCTTTCTTGGCCGCCGGCGTCAATTTGATATGATAAAAAAGGCTCGGCAGCGCTTGTCCACCAACTCGAATCTCAATTCAAAATTTAATGCTGGACAGCCAATAGGTCAGAAACGGAAGGGGGGAAGAGTTTTGAAGGCGGATCAGGGGTCAGAGCCCTTACGAGACCCTTGAGAATCCGAAGTTTGACTACACGTTTTGATACGGCTGATTGACGATCAATTTGAATCCTGTAGTCCTCTTCTTTGGAAAGGAAATGGGTTTGATGGTCGCTCATTCTGTAAAAGACAGCCACACTTCTCAAAAACAAGAGGACTCATCAAATGGGGATTACAATTTTTGTGAATCGGATATTTTCTTATCTGTGATAATCCGTCCTGTCAGCTATTGCGGCATATTTGCAATCGTTTCCTAAAACCTGGTTGTTTTGATCACCGCAGCGACTCTTCTTCCCGAACAGTCTGTCCGGCATTGATCAAAATGAATCTTTTGAGGTAACAATTCTTCTGAATATTCCATTATTTTGTTTCGATTTCTATTGCGACCCCGATTACTGAAACAAACTGTCAAACGTTTTCAAAGAATTGTAATCCCGGTTTGATCAGTCCAGCCTGTCTTTATTCCAACATCTTCTCGATCTCGTCCAGCCCGGAGATAAGAATTGATTTTTTAAGAAGGCTTTTGAGAAAAGCAAGGTCATCCGCTGCGTTTATTTTTTCGGCAATGTGCGAGGGAACCAGTCCGAATTTGACTTCCAGTACATCAATTATGTTTTCTTTAGCAATTTTAACGCCGCCTTCTCTTCTTCCTTCCTTTCTTCCTTCCTTTCTTAATTTTTCTGCTATGGTCATTAGTTCACCTCCTTTGCTTGCGGATATGTTATCTTCGACGAGTTTCTTCAATTTTTCGGGTTCTACGTCGTTTCTTATTTCAAAAATGTACTGAATAAAAATATAGAACCAGTCTTCGTCCGGATTTTTATCCAGCGCCGCCTTCAACAGGTGAAGTATTTTTATAAGTCGAGGCAAAAAATCGGGCTGTTTCAGATATTTCAGCATCATTATCGCAGCCTGAAGGAGCTCACGCCCCTTTATTTCTTCTTCAGGCAAAATCGTCAGATCATCAAGAATATATCGAAAATCAGGAACATAAGCTCTCAATTCCTCTGCAGGACAATTTATAAAACCGTAAAGATCATCCCCGAATTTCCATTCTGCGGCTCCGTGATAGATGAGTATTGGAATTATTACGGGGAGAGGTTCTTCATCGGAATTCTGATTCCAATGAAGCTCCCATATTTTCACCATGTAGTTCAACAATTTCAGAACGGTCTTTTTTTCTGGATAGCTCTTGTGTTCAAAAAGGAAATATACGTAAGCCGGTTCGTTCACCAGTCTTACCTCATACAACAGGTCAGACTCATAATCCTTCCTGGCCATTTCGATGAACTTGTCTTTTGCTATCCTGATTTCATCAGGCTCGATTAATTTGCGGACGTTTTCAGGGACATAATTCATCAGAAAATCATGGGCCAATTCCTTGTTTCCGAGTATTTTCCTTACGAATTTGTCATGAGGTCTGTAAATTTTCGTCACCGCAAAACCTTTTAGTCAGAATCCCGTTAAATTTTTTAATTCGCTCATTAGCTACTAAGCCCGTCACAGCGACCGTTCCTTTTATAATTTTAATGCCGAAGTCTGTCTTTTTCAATAAAAACAGAGTTTCGTGCGATGGGCGCCTGATGTTTTTCTGGGGATAACAGACTTTTTGCGCCTGAATATTTTGTTTCGGTAATCGGTATCGCACTCGCAATCTCAGCTCTACGGATCGGGGATGTTTTTTCTTGCTGTTAAGGAATTCGCATTGACTTTGCAAAAATTTCAACATCTCTTATACATTTCCTTTTGCAAAAACTGTAATCTAAAAAAAAGACACTGATCAAAAATAGCCATGTCAGGGTTACAATTTCTCAGTATGAATCCTTCCTGCTCGTGCTCAGTGCAGCGGTAATCGTAATCGAAACATTGGTCTGATATGTACAGTCTTTTGAATGCAATGCAGAGCAATCATTTGAATCGATCGATTACGATTACGGGCGCCGCTCCGCTGAGCACGAAAGTTCTTTTTGAGTATCTAGATTACAATTTGCAACTCCTATTGATCAGTCCCTAAAAAACTTTTTTGATCGATGCCCGTAAATGCGATATATCTCCTGTCAGGGCGCCGGAACTTGAGAATCATCTCCCGCTGTAAAGCTTGACTTAAAGGCAATTTTTCATTATTGTCGACAGCTAAAATCATCCCTTGAAAGCAACAGGTCAGTTCGGAAGGGGTGATGAATGAGGGTTATTCAAAATGAAGAAGCGGGGAAGCATAATGAAGATAAAAAATGAATTTTGTCTGGCTCTTGAGGATTTTTTCGTCAGGAGGAGTTGGACGACCCGGTTGAAGCGGTCGATCAATTACGAAGGAAGCAGGGACGGCATAGTTGCGAGCGCAGGCTTGCGTTTTTTATTTTTAGTCCTTTTGATTTCCATCTCAACCTGTTTTTCCGGTATTTGCATTGCCGGACTGCGTAGTTTCGATTCCGGTTATGCCGGAAAAGGCATGGAAGCGTCCCCTCCGTCGCTGTCAGAGCCTGAAGACGATGAGCGTTTCACCGTCACGGATGATCCGCCGGTATTCCAATGGGAAGACGTGCAGGGAGCATCATGCTATGAATTGGAAATAGGATTGGATGAATCTTTTTCCATAACGACGGGCCCGATGGATGTCGAAGAGACTCAATTTGATCTTGGACTGCTGATTAACGAGGATATATGGAATGATGCGAGTTTCAGCTTATACTGGAGGGTAAGGTCGGTCGACGAGTCGGATGAGAAAGGAGACTGGTCGGAGATATGGAATTTTCATAAATCCGTTTTACCCAGGGTGATTTTATGGGAACCTCTGTCCGGAACTCGATATACGATCGGGGATGCATTGCCGTGGATGCGTTGGGAGGAAGTACAGGACGTTCAGGGATATCAGGTCGAATTTGCTTTTGATGCTGAATTTGAAGAGAGCATGACGATTGCAGAAACCTGGGCGCCGGCGCTTGATTTGAGAGGAGGCGATCAGAATGCCTGGAACGGCTATTCAGGGGTTGTTTACTGGCGCGTATCTGCAGTGGGTTATGACGGAGTGCCGGGACCCTGGTCGTCTGGCTGGTGGTTCGCTAAAAGCTTACTGGCTCGTCCTCAATTGAACTCACCAGGACCGGAAGCACGGTTCGGGGTTTATTCGAATATCGTCAGTTTTTGGTGGACAGATATTCAGGGAGCGGAAAGCTGGGAATTTCAGATCGGACTTGACGGAGATTTTGAGGAAGTCGCGGGCAGCGTTCTGCTTGATCAAACAGGCCTGGACCTGGCTGACATGATCACTTTTGATGATTGGGTTACCACATACTGCAGCTTGTGGTGGCGCGTTTCAGGTCGCACGCCCGATAATATTCCCGGCCCGTGGAGCGAAGCGAGAAAATTCACCAAACTCGGTCTGCACCGGTTTCTGGCCTGGGGGGATTCCATTACTGCAGGAGAATGCGTCGAGAATGGTTATGCGAACATTATGCTGCCGGAATTGCAGCAGATTTTCCATGATGCGGTCATCGTCAATATGGGAAGACCGGGCGCCAAGTCGGAAGAGGGTGAAAGACGCATGGAGGAGGTAATAGAAGCCGCCTGTCCTGAATTCGTTTTTATTCAATTCGGCGCCAATGATTGTGTTGATTTCGGAAATTGTAATCCCCCGTTCCAATGCGATGTTGACGGGCATATGCGGGCCATGGCGGAAATATGCCGCAGTTACGGCGCCACGCCTATAATTTCCACCATTATCCCGATGAATCCGGACGGCAAACATGCCTGGGCCCAGGAAGGCGCATCAGACTGGAACATACTCATTCGAGAACTTCAATGGAGCATCGGAGTGGAAGTGGCTGATATGGAGAGCTGGTTTTTCGATTACGGTAATCTTCCCGAACTTTACTGTTACTGGGGGCAATATGATCCTCCCGTCATAGACTGGATTCATCCGAACGAGCTTGGTTATCAGATAATGAGCGACTGCTACTTAAATTCATTGCATAATGTACTGGGATTCTAGCCGGAATAAAGCAGGACCGGAAAAACACCTGTCGTCAGACTCGGAAATATGACAACGCCCCTGCGTTCATTCGTCCATGCGACGATTCCGGTCGTCATCGACAGCTTCATTGCAGCAGGATTCATCCTCTCGATCATTGCGTGGGCCCAACCGCAAAATATTCTGAGACTCCCGCAACACAGATATTTTTCTTTTACTCTGCATGTCTGCCTGGCAGTTGCTGCTGCCTTTCTCGCAATCCGATTTTTATATAAAATCCTCAACAAAAAACGAACACTGTCCCGTATTGAGCAGCATTTCCCCCGCGTGCTGGTCGGGTGCGGCATCATTTTAGCCTGCATCAGTTTGTTGCCGCTGTGGCTTCCCGGGCCGCCGCTGAACCAGGACACGCCGTTGCATTATCAAAAAATATGGGGCTGTCTGCAATCTCCCATGCATTCGCTGGTTACGTCCTGGAACCCCTATCTCAACGGAGGACGAGCCCCTTTTCAGGCTTATCCGGTTCTACCTTTTCTTTTCGTATCCTGGCTGACGCCCTTTATGGGATTGGAGGCCGCTTTCAAGCTTATTCTGGTCGCCGTTCATTTCATCCTGCCAATAATAGCTTACAGATTCTTCTCCTTTCGAGGAAGCAAAACGACCGCTGCCGTCGCCTTCCTGACGTTGCTGCTGCAACCCGGCTATATGCACTCCGGAGGTTATTCGCAGGTTTTTGTTTTCGGGATGTTCAGCTCTGTTCTGGCCAGCGGACTCTTGTTATGGTGCATCGATAGAACGTTGCGCTACGTGAAACAACCCACTGGAAAAAACTTTGCTTCTCTTTCGCTTGCGGCAGGGTTGACTCTTCTGTCACATATCATGCAATTTTCCCTGTTATTGCTTTTTTTACCTTTAATCTGGCTTGTTTTCGGCTCAAAATTGAGAATCGCCGCGGGCATCATCGCTGCGTCAATAGGCGCCGTCAGTCTGGCGGGATTCTGGGCGCTTCCTCTGGCGGAGACCCATCTGTCGGGCGTTTATATTAATCCTTTTACCGTTTCGTGCGGACAGACGCTGTTTTCCGTTGCGGACATTAAAGGATTTCTGTTTGAAACCGTTTACCCCGGGATATGGCTTTTCGTCTTGCTGGGAATCGTTCTGGCCTTTCTATACAGACAACGGGACATCCTGGCCGTTACGGTCTGCACTGGAGGCGTTTGTTTGCTCTGGGGAACCTACCTGTATCTGCCGAATTTATACGCAGCCCTACCCTGGGCGAAACTGATGGAACTTGAACGCTCCTTTCAGGACTTCAGGACTCTGGGTCTTATTCTGGCTTCCTATGGGATCGGATTACCCCTTTCGATATGGCTGGAACGTCAACGCAACAGACGCAGCCGGGCTGCCATCGCTCTCTTCTCCATTTTTCTGTTTTGGATCACTGTCCTTAACGCTTCCGGGACTTTTAAATATGCGGCTCTCCAGTTAAACCTGTCCGAGGAGCTGGAGCTGCAATACCTGGCGGTATATCGAACTTTACCTGCAGAGCAGGGTCGAGTTCTTCACCAGGAAGTTCTGGGTCACTTTCCAGGATCGCCCCTCAATCACACCCATCTGGAGAACTACTGCCCCGTGATAAGCGGCAGAGAAACCATAGCGTTCGACGGAATAAATATGGGTGAAGACCTGGGCGGATTCGGCATAGAAAAGTTTATCAGGAATTCAACGCCGGAAGCTATGCAAAAATTCTTTCAACGATGGAATATCGTCGCCGTAATAGTCAGTTCACCGGGAAACGTGCAACAACTTTCCTGGTTAAAGGACTATTATAAATCATCCTCCTGGACGGTTTTTCATACCGGCATCGAGGCCGGATACTTTGAACTGACGCGAGGAACCGTCATTAATTCAAATTACGCAGGTTTCTCGGCCTGGATTGAGATCGAAACGCCGGAAACAGCAGTTCTGACGTTTAAAATGCATGATCATCCCAATTGGCGGGTCATTATGGATGAAAAGATTCTGCTTAATAAAACCAATAAGCCCGGCGCTCAAATCGAAGTGGAAATTCCTCGGGGACATCATAGGATTAAATTCGCATACGCATATCGGTTGTTGGATTTCATCGCCTATTTGCTGACCTTTTTGTCCTGCGGCATGCTTATATTGATCGCCGTTCGAGACAGCAGTTATGGATCGACGGGGGCTTTATCCCTCAGAACAAGATAAAATAAGTGGAACATTTATGGCGCTATGACTCACGAAGGCACATACAGAGGCATAAGAAAAAAAATAAAAAATATATTTCTGCCGGCTGTACTTCTGTTCGCCTTTTGCTTTTGCATTAAAGCAGGCGGCCGGGGATTCTTTGCGTTCGATCAGTCCATCGTTTTCGACGGCGGATACCGTATTTATTCGGGACAGACGCCGTACGCAGATTTTTACATCCCTTTCGGACCGGTTGTTTTTTGGCTTCAGGCTTTATTTTTCGGATTCTTTGGAGTCAATTATTACGCTTACCTGATTCATGCCGCAACCATAAACGCCCTTGCTGCATTATGCGTTTTTTTAGCGATTCGCACCTGGTTTCCGGAACATAAATTTTTGCCCTATCCAGCATCATTCCTTACTGCTGTCTGGTTCTATCCGCCAATAGGAACGCCCTGGGCCGATCAGACGGCCTTCTTCTTTGATCTGGCCGCGCTGACGATATTGTTGGGCTTACCTGCAAATAATAAAACCGGAAAATCGGAGCGACCTCTTGCAGTTATAGCTGCCGGCGGATTCGCTTCCCTTGCCGTGCTGAGTAAACAGAATATCGGTCTTTTTTTTCTTCCGCTCTGTTTATTGTACCTGATCATCAAACCGGGAACCGGCAGAAAACGTTGTTTACAAGATATAATGGCCTTCTCGGCGGGTTGCGGCGCCGTTTTGATTTTATTCCTGGTGTGGTTATTCATTTTTTCTGATGCAAAGGCTTTTGCTATTTATACGCTTCAAATTCCGGCAGAAGTCGGCTCAAACAGACTCTTCAGTGAAAATACACCCCTATTAAAAACTTTTGATATCTTCTCCAGTTTGTCCGGCCTGCCCTTTGTACGATTTATAAATATCATCACTCTCCTGACTGCTCCAGCAGTCGCCTTACAGGTCATACGAAAAAAACGAAACGGGCAGGCTCCTCCTCAAAAACTCCTGATGAGCGCTTTGATCGGTTTGTATCTTATATTGTTGCAGAATCTCATCATACATACTTCCTGGAACCAGCAGGAAAGTTATATCCCCTTCACCGGTCTTATCCTGGCTGCAGCCGCCGGAATCTGGCTCAATACGATTGATCATCCTGAATTCAAAACTCGCCTGCGCTTATGGGGAAAACGTTTTGCCTGGACGATATTACTCGTCGCCGGCCTGGGCGCATCATTATCAGGCATTAAGGCAGCCCTGGACAGAAGAGTTCAGGAATTTTTCTCCCTAACACAATTTTCAGAAGAAATGAACCATGCGAAATTAAAAGGATTGCGGTGGGGACATTCCAGCCGCAGAGGACTCCAGGTTTCCGGTATCGAATTTTTATCCCTGTTGAATTTCCTGGAAATGGAAAACCGGCCCTTCTTCGTCTTTCCCGATTATACCGTCCTTTACGGACTAACCGGTCAACCGGCGTCCCAACCCGTCCTATGGTTCCACAAAGGTTTGACCTATCCTGAAGTCTACGACAAGAAACTCGATCGCTTGATTGTGGAAAGACTTAAAGCAAATAACGTCGAAATAATCGTGATAGAAAACAGGTCATGGTTCTACACAGAGAAAAGACTGAATGATTTTCCTCAACTGAAAAACTTTATTCATTCTCAATTTACACCATTCGATCAGCTCGGTCATTTCCGCGTTTTTCTGAAAAAAACGCTGTCCCTGGAGAAGGGACCCAATTAACCGTTTCAGTTATGAATATGAAAAGTAAAGCGCCTGTCTCGCTGTAATGATTTGCGGACAGGCGCTGAATGGTTATTTTAATTTATGAATTTTCAGGACTGCTTAAGCCTGGTCCTTTCATTATTCTTTTTTTCGTCTTATCAGCATGGAGCCTGAAATCAGTGCCAGAAGCAAAGTAATACCCCAACCGGCCATGGATGGTACGCGCATCAGGGATTGAGTGGGTGTATTAGTCGCGGTGAAAGGAGGCAGGGTAGGAGTTCTGGTGGGAGTGTAGGTTGAGTAAGTGGGTGATCTGGTGGGAGTGCGTGTAGGCGTTCTGGTGTTTGCGGGCGTTCTGGTGATCGTCGGTGTTCTTGTTGTTGTCCTGGTAGGAGTTCGTGTGGGTGATCGAGTGGGGGTGCGTGTTATTGTGGGTGTTCTGGTTCTTGTTCTGGTAGGTGTTCTGGTAGGTGTTCTGGTCAGTGTTCTCGTCGGCGTACGAGTCGGCGTTCGTGTTCGGGTAGGCGTTCTCGTAGCGGTCCTGGTCGGAGTCCTGGTGGGCGACCTGGTAGGCGTAGGCGTTGGAACGCCGTAGGAGAAGGTATAATCGCCTTCGTCATCATAATCATTGGAATTTGCTTTCCATATCGCCAGAACGTACCAATGCGTTTCGGTACAGTTGAAGATAAAACTTTCGTCCTCACCGTCATCGCCGGAATTGGAATAGCAGCCTGATACGTAATCAAATTTACTCCAGTAGACGTCATTGGCCTCCGGGCCGTATAAGCTGAATCCCAGGTCGGCGTAGGACGAATCGTTTTGCAGGTTGAACACGTATGTATTTCCCGCGTAACAGGCAACTTCATAAATATCCAGGACATCGTTCGGATCAACCGACCCTGTTCTGGGCGTGTCGCCGGAGAACAGCAGGGTGTTGTAATAATCATATTGAATGTAGAAACCGCTGCTGCTGTCGTTATAATTGGTCACCCCGGCCCATCTGGTGACGTTATGACTGGGATTGCCGCAGTATATGATTATTTCCGACTGGTCCGGTCCGCTGGTTGAACTCTCGGCATATCCGGCAAAACCCGCTTCAGCGCCGGAATAATCATCAAAGACATAAAGGTCGTAATCTGCAGTGGAACTGGTGGCCAGCATACCGATGCCGGCACAATAAGCATCTCCGGTGGCTGTATGAAACGAGAAACCGTCGCAGTTTTTGTAAGAACCGCCGGTATAGTCTTCAGGCGGCGCTGATCTGTATACGCCCGATTCGACAGTCAATTGATAAGGCGACCATACGTACTGGCGCGTATATGAATTGTTGCTAAAAGTTTCGGTTTGTTCCCAGACAGTTCCGTCATCGGGAGGATCAGCACAGCGGTTGGGGTCATCGTAATGGACTTCTACGGTATGCCTGCCTCCTTTTATGTTATGAGGCCCTTGGTCCGGCAAAGCATAAGTATCGCCGGCTCCGACATAGGTCCAGGTATACCATCTGGTGTATATGTCATCCACGTATAATCTCTGGTAAGCCTGAACGGAATTTACCGGACCGCTGTTGCGCGTACCGATATTGAAATAGCTGGACGAGGAATTGCCGGGCAGAGTGGAAGGAACCTGGCACCAGGTGTCGTGGCATGATGTGTCGCCGCGCATCACCAGCGTATAGTCCCAACCGGAAGGGGTTCCAGATGTCAAGTCAGGCCAGTCGTCTACCTGAACATAAGCAGTATTTCCTTCAATGCCTCTGCAATCCGATCCCATTTCTATTCGAAAATAGCCGCCTGTTCCTACCAGTCCGTATGTGTCTTCGCCCCAGCCGGTCCCCCAGGAATTCTTGCAAATCCAGCAGGCGCCGCCGGGATCGTCGTCATTCCATCCCACTATGATGACGAAGTGACCGGCTTTGTCGTCTCCGCCGTCATCCTTTGTACAATCATCGAATACGCCGCCGGTATAACCGCTGAAGGCCGCATTGGTGTCCATCCACGTGGGAAGAGGTCCCCAGGACGGCAGCATGCCTTTGATGTCGTCGACATTATTATTGACCCATCCCCAATTCGTTATGTAATGACGCCTGACGTTATAATCCCCGCAGCGGTTATCAGCACAATTAGGCGGCGGTTGTCCCCCCTGATACGGCATGCAGCATTCATCCACTACCCCGTCATTTTCAAGATGGTTCAACGGAGTGCTCAATGTCGTGGGATTGCAATGTCCGACCAGGCATGAGTCCAGATACTGTTCCGCCAGGTCCGGCTCTACATTCGGTTCATAGGCGACATATTTCATTTTCGCTTCGACCGCGCCACATGATGCGAACGCCCAGCAATCGGAACAACCCTGATGCTTTACAGGCGTCATCCAATTATATCCGGCGTTGTCCAACCAGCAAAAATAGGACCGATCCTTCGCCCACGCCTTTTGCTCCTCCGTCGCATACATTACCGGTATCGACGGATCATCCATGGCTTCACGAATTCCGCCGTTCATCATCATGTCTCGTATATCGTCCGGCAAATCGAATATCTCCGTATGACCTGCCGTCCAACTGCTCCCCTGCTCCTCTATCCTCTTCTGTATCTCCTGAAGCTCCTGCTCCCGTCTCTTCTCCAAGTCCGCTCCCGCGTCCGTTTCGCCGACAGCTTTCTGTTCACTGAATGAAAGCAATACAAAGCTTAACATAAAAATAATTATCGCTCTCATTGCTGCGCCTCCTCACTCGGCAAAACACGGCCTGCCGGCGGCGCCGCCGGCGGTCTTTTCGCTCTTATACCGCTTTCCTTGCGGCGCTCTAAACTTTCCAAATGCTCCAGCGCCGATATAATCTCCTCGATCCGCTCTTCCGCACGGTCGCGGATCGCAAAATCGAGATACGCCTCCAGTATGCTCTTTTCCATCTTACTTTTTGTCTTTTCTATCTCAGCATTAATCTCCCGTCTCCTTAATTCGCTTTTCGCCTCCTTCATCTGCTCGCTCAGCTCCTTTACCTTCTTTTGCGCTTCCGACTCTATCGCCTTGATTACTACATCTTCCTCCGTCAACGGCGCATGAATCGGCTCCAATGCACTGTCCGATTCTGATCGCGGTGACTGAGTTATTTCCTCTGAGTTCAAAGGTTCAACGGCAACACTCTGCCCTGATGAACCTTCTTCTGCTGCCTGCAGACTTGTCGAATAACACGCTGCAGTTATTGACGCTAAAACAACAATAAACATCAGCTTCATCAAATACGTCCTCCTCTTTGACAGATGTCCACACATCTCCATTCGTTTCCTCCTTAAGGTTTTTCCGCGGCTTTTCTAACTACTGGAATTTAAAACCCTCTGACCCTCTAACAATACCCCTGTCCGGTGGCGATCAAAGAAATTTCAACCCTGAGCCGTCCGATAACACGAGCCATCAGAAATCTCGTGAAATCTGATAATATTGTTTTAAGAAAAAAAATGGAAAAAGCAAGTACTTTTTTTGTTTTTCTCGGAAAAAAATAAAACGCTACACAGGCGTTTGAGGACCCTCCTTAACCAGGGAGCGTCCTATCACCAGACGTTGAATCTGGTTCGTTCCTTCGTAGATTTGAGTGATCTTTGCATCCCTCATGTATTTTTCTATGGGATATTCATGGCTGTAGCCATATCCCCCGAAAATCTGAACGGCATCCACGGTTACTTTCATCGCCGTGTCGGTGGCGAAGAGTTTCGCCATGGCGGAGAGTCTTGAGACCTTCTTGCCCTTTGAGTCTATGGTTCCAGCGCAATTATAGATCAGGTTTCTGGCTGCTTCTACCTGGACGGCCATGTCGGACAGCATGAATTGCAGTCCCTGGAACGCGCCGATAGGCTGACCGAACTGTTTTCTTTTTTGCGCATAATCACAAGCTAATTCAAAGGCGCCCTGGGCCAGGCCGCATGCCTGGGCCGCCACGCCGGGACGGGCCCTGTCAAGGGTCATCATCGCAACGGCGAATCCGGCGCCCTCGCGGCCGCCGAGTAAAGCGTCTTCGGACACCCTTGTTTTCTTGAGATGAATTTCATGAACCGGTACGCATCTTATTCCCATAAGGTCTTCCCGTTTGCCCACTTCAAATTGAGGATTATTGCGTTCCACCAGGAAACCCGATATACCTCTGGTGCCCTTCTCCGGAGACGTTTTTGCAAATATAGTGAATATGTCGGCTACGCCGGCTCCCGTCGTCCATTTCTTTTCCCCTTCTATCACATAACCGTCGTCTTCCTTTGCCGCAGAAGTCTGCAAACTCCCCGCGTCGCTTCCCGCTTCCTTCTCCGTTAACCCGAACGCCGCCAGCGCCTCACCCTTCGCTATCCGAGGCAACCACTTCCGCTTCTGATCCTCCGTTCCCCCGATTAAAATCGGCATTGAACCCAATGCATTGACGGCAAAAGCTACTCCGACGCCTCCGCACGCTCTGCTTAACTCCTCCACAGCTATACAGAAATTCAGTATCCCCGCTCCCAGTCCTCCATATTCCTTCGGCACCCATATCCCCATCAGATTCTCTTTTTTCATCGCCTCTATCATCGGCCAGGGATACTCACCGCTTCGGTCCAATTCCGCCGCTATCGGACGAACTACCGTCTCAGCTATGTTTCTTACTCTCCTTCTGATTTCAAGATTCTCTTCACTCAATGGAAAACTCATTTTTCTCTCCTTCACAATCTTGCATTGTCATGTTCCAATTTAGGACGCAGAATACAGAGTTGCGCCTGCTATCCCAGTTACGGTTACCCTCTCTTTATTCCGCTGCCCTTCTTTTCATGACTTATTATTTTTACTTTTATCGTTATTCATCAATCATATTTTCAAACGTTTTCATCATTCCCGAAAAAAACGCCGGTTCAATCGCTTTAAAGCATTCTCAATCAGCTTCCAGAACTCGTCTGCAGCGCGTCGATATGCGCTGCTCTCCCTTCTTCTGCTCCCGTTGAAATCAGACAATCTTTCCATTACCGTTTCCAGCCTGTTTAAATCCTGTATCTCCAGCCTGTCGTTTGCGGGCTTAACCATATTGGCCGATGACGTTTGATCGGGTTTGTCCGAATCAACCCCTTCAACAGGGTTTGACAGGGTTTGACCTGACTCGCTCGATAAACGATTCAATTCTTCCACAGGAATATACCTCACCTGCATACGCCCTCTGCGCCTGAGTTCAGAATCGATCTTCCCCTCACGGATATACCCTCTGACGGTTGAGATGCTGACGCCCAGTTTTTCCGCAGCCTCTCTGATTGTCATTTCGTCGGAATTGCTTTTCATGTCTGCTGCCTTTATGAAAATTCCCGGATTGCTGAAAACGTCAGGCCATAGTAATGCAATCTTCCCACGAAGGCAAGCGGAGGATTCGGGAATCGCTTATCAAAGGTTTCCGAAGGGCTCTGACCCCGTTTCTAAAGGTTTCCGAAGGGCTCTGACCCCGTTTCTCTGACCCCGTTTGATTCTCCAACGATCATCGATTACATCATTTGGGGAGATACTCGGCCGGAATTTGCCCTGGTCGGAGCATCTAACCCGTCGGTAACATATCGCGACGTCGAGGGAAGCTGGCCCGGAAACGTCAATATTAACAGGAATCCCTATTTCGCAACAGGACCCATCGGCAATCATATCTAAGCCATATAGCCGCCGGGAAATCCTTCAACAGTCCCTGCATCGATGCGGCGAGCGATACGGCTGCGAACTCGCTGAGCACGAGCACTAAGTCATAACCAACGCTCCACCTGAGAACGGGAAGGGAATCCGGGCAGGTCCTCACCGGATTCTACGTAGACCTCAAGATGGGGCTTCGCTTTTTCCGGTTCATATTGTCTCAATATAATTCCGAAAAGCAAACGTGCCGGAATGTAGTTCGGGTTCACATTGAAGGAATCTTTCAGTACCTCGCTCGCTGAACCGGGCATTTCCATATCAACGTAAAATTCAGCCAGGTTCATGTATCCCTGCATTTCTTCCGGCATCACATTCAGTGCGGCTTTGAAAGATCGTTCAGCCCCAGGATACTCTTTGCTTTGGATCATTCGTCTCGCCTGTTCCGTCAATTTCAGCCATTCATCCCGTCTTACTGAATCGTATCTATTTCGCGCCTCGGCGAGCTGCTTGTTCCGGTTCTGTCTTGATAAAGCTTCCAGGTAATATGGCCAGGCGGCCAAAAATTCCGGCTCTTTTTCCACAGCTTTTCCCAAAAAATCGCATGCCTGATCGGTTCTATCCAGTTCAAGATAAATTTTTCCCATCAGGTAAACACCGGAAGCATTAAAACTGATCTCACGATCCAGCCCGCTTCGAGCCATGGTCATTGCTTTTTCAGGCCTTCCTCGCTTCAGATAAAAATCTGCGAAAAGATACCGGGTGACGGTGATTCCCGGCGCTATTTCCAGGGAACGACTGAATCTTTCCTCCGCTTCTGCATACTCTCCTTCCAGCCGGTACAACAAGGCCAGAGCAGTCTGATTATACGCGGTATCCGGATGTTTCCGGGCTTCCTGGAGAAACCACTCAATCGCTCTTCGCCTGTCTGCAGGCCTGAGAATTTCAAAATCATACTCCGGTCTGTAAAAACGCTTCTCCGCCTTCTGAACGGCATCCAGGAATTCCGGTATCCTTTTGACGAAGAGCAACTTGAAATCATCATAATACAACAGAGCCCACTTCTGATAGCCGCTGAAAAAATATTTTACGTATGCATTCTGTTCAAATGAATTTTCGATCAACGCGTACTTTATCCCATACTTTTCCAGTATATTGCTGAATCCTTCCTTCAGTATCTGTTTTCTGAATTTATCATAAATTTCGACGCGACCGTCTTCGAAGACTTTCGGACGTCCGGGCCAGGCCCACATGATGTATCCGCCGTAGTTATTGTTGTGGCATAATCGCCCGGATATGTCGTGTTTTCTCAGAAATTCCGGTATGTCGACCGGGAAGATATTTTCATTTACACCTGTTCCGAACTGAAAAACTCTTCTGTTCTCAGCCCATCCTGAAAAGAATGCAGCCCATAGCAGTCCGGCGACGGCGAGTCCTGCCGCGGCATTCCGCACCATTCTCTTATTTAAAATCGATAATTTGCCGAATAGTGTTCGTCCTGGCAGGAGACTGATTTGCACAGCGGCGGCAGCAGGCGTAAGTATAGCCAGAAAATCTATGTTTCTCAGATACTTGACGGAAGCCGCGGTGATAAGCAGCGTCGTTATGTATTCAAACGGCTTTATTTTTTTTACGGTCAAAATTAGAACGGCATATAGGACCAAAACGTAAACCGCAAGAAAAGGGAAACGCATGGGATTCGTTATTGAGCGCCACTCTCTGGGCCTGTTGACGTCCAGAGAGCCGGTTATTTTAAAGATATAATGCGGCAGGCGACCGCCGTTGGGATTGATGAAAACAGCAGCGATGCAGGCTCCCCAAATCAGGAGCAGGAAGAAGAATTCTCGCCTGTTTTGCGGATTTGCCAGGGAATGGCTCGATGGATACAGGAAAGAATACAGGAGTTGCAAGGCCGTATAAAGGGTAAAAAGAGCGATGCCGATGACGCAGGCAGCGTGCATGTTGGCCCAGACGATCATCAATGCAGGCAAGGCCCATAATCTTTTGTCGCGCCCTTTTCTTTTATTGACGATAAGATAGAAGAACAGCGCCGTAAAAAGGAAAGTGACGGCTGAGGGACGGGCAAAAAAGCGAAATCGGGCGAACACTGCTGCAAACACGCAGAATATCACGGCCCAACGTGGATCAGCGCCTCTCTGAACGGCAGAAAAATAGACGATCATGAAACCGGAGCCTATAATCAGACATTTAAGAATAACGAGAAGATCGTATCCCCCGATGGAATAAATGATAAACGAAGATACGCCGAAAAGCCATTCATGATTCACCCACGGCTCTCCGTACGCCGTGAAACTGTATATGTCCCGTTGGGGAATGACACGCGTTCGGAGGATATCCTCCCCGTTCCGCAGATGCATGAACAGGTCCATGTCGATTATCCTGAATAAGGCAAGGATAAAAACAGCCCCAAAAAGCATCGCGGCAAAAAATATGACCGTCTTTCGGCTGTGTTCCTGCTTCATGCGATCTCCCGTCGTAAAAGCTCCTTTCTCCAATATAATTCAGGACAATTCGCAAATAAAGCTTAAAAATTTCAATGACTGTTATGCCCGGAAAAATATCATCATTGCTCATACCGGAAAATCATAGTCAGCGGGTTTATGATCCTTCTCGCGTCGCATGATGGAAATTCCTCAGCGCCTGTCCAACATTAAAAATTTAATAGAGTATCGAGTTTACGGTCATGCGCTGACTCAGCGTTTTCGTTTCGGTTTGGTTCGTTTTGTCGGGGGGCATGAGTATGGATCGTCGGGCCAGTAGTGTTTGGGATAACGGCCTTTCATTTCTTTTTTAACTTCATGATAGGAGCTTTTCCAGAATCCGTCCAGGTTCTGAGTGATCTGCAAGGGTCTGCCGGCGGGCGACAGGAGATGCAGAAGCAGGTTAACTTTGCCTCCTGCAATGGCAGGCGTGTGCCTCAAGCCGAACATTTCCTGCAGCCTGACTGCCAGAACAGGTTTATCGCCGGTGTAGTCCACAGGTCTTTTTGATCCGCTGGGAACAGTGATATGAGTCGGCGCCAGAGTATCAAGTTTTTGTTTTTGTCTGTAATCCAGCAGACCTGAAAGGATTGCGCAGAGGTCCAGACGTTTTAAGCTGTCGGCGCTCGTTATACCGATAAGGTATGGTCCGGCCCAGCTTTCCAGGTTTTTAAGCAACCCTTCATCGCTCATATCAGGCCATTCCGTTTCACCTTTTTCTTCATATTCAAACCGCCTGAGAAACTCAACTCTGTCCTTGAAAGACCTGGATTTTTTGTTCCAGGGCAGGCATTTCAATCCCAGCTCACGGATTCCTTCGATCATTGCTGCTGCAGCTCTTGCCGGGTCTATACCGGATAAAGGCGCCTTTTCCAGAACAAGATTCCGAAGCTTTTTCAAACGCAACGCTTCGACAGATTTTTTCTCGGAATTCCAATGTACTATTTCTTCGTTTTTTATCCTGTCGGCGAAAAACGATTCTATCTCGTCACACTCAAGAGGCGCCGCCAAAAAAATTCTGGCGTTGCGCCGGTCTCCGCCCATTGCCCCTACGGCTAAAAATGCAGCGTTGGCCAGTATGTCCTCAGGCGGCAGAAAGGCAGCCCGGCCTCCGGCTGTTTGGAATTGTCCGATTGTATCTGGTTTGGCTTTAGCGATGCGCTCTGGATAAGCCAGGGCCAGCATAGCGCCCGATTTATCCAGTTCTCTCGGAGTTACTTCCGGAAAACCTAGCCTTTTCATGCGCTTTATAGCGGCCTTGCGAGCGCGACGCAGGGCGCTCCTTTGTATTGAAAAGCCTCCTGGAGAAGAAGGTCTTTCGTCTCGTTTCAACAAGAGTTTTAATCGTAATCTGATGTCACAGTCTCTCTTTTCTGATTTTGAAAAGCGAACGAAATCCCGTTCATCCATTAGAGATGCGATATAACATGCCAGACCTCCCAGTCCATGATTCGCCGCTCTATAGATCATGTTGCTGAACCGGGGATGCATGGACAATTTCGCCATCTTTTTGCCGTGAGGCGTAATGTGACCGTCGAGTTCATCGAGAGCGCCCAATTCCGTGAGCAATTCCCGCGCTTGTTGGACGGCATGTCTAGGCGGTGAATCAATCCATTGGAGCTGTTCCGGGTCTGTAGCGCCCCATTGAGCCGTCTCGAGAACCAACGGAACCAGGTCGGTGTTTAGTATTTCCGGTGAGGTGAAAGGTATCAGCGTTTTTTGTCTTCCCCGGGTCCACATGCGATAGCAGGCGCCGAGGCCTGTTCGTCCGGCGCGACCACGACGCTGTTCCGCACAGGCCTGTGAAACAGTCTGCGTAACCAGTCGCGTCATACCGCTTGATGCATCAAATCGGGGAACGCGCATCAATCCGCTGTCCACAACCGTTTTTATATCTTCTATCGTTAAGCTGGTCTCCGCCACCGATGTGGAAAGAACGATTTTTCTCATACCTGAAGCAGCCGGTAATACGGCCCGATCCTGGAGATGCTTCGGCAAATCCCCGTAAAGCGGACAAATCATTATCGACGAACCCTCTATACTTTCCTGAAGAAGCTTTTGCACCCGGCGGATTTCTCCGCCTCCCGGAAGAAAAACGAGGATTCCTCCCTCCTGGTCTTCCAGAGCCCGTAATATGTTGCGGAAAGTAAGATTGATTACGTGATCTTTCCTGTACTTTTCACGGGACAGGTAATATGTCTCAACTGGATATATCCGGCCCCGCTGTTCTATTACGGGCGCTTTGCCCAGAAGCTCAGCCGCCGGCGCCGCTTCCATCGTCGCAGACATCACCAATGTCCGCAATTCAGGAATTAAAGCCTTACGAGCATCCAAACATAATGCGAGACTCAAATCGGAATGAATGCTGCGCTCGTGAAACTCGTCAAAAATAACCGCGCCGATTCCCTCCAAGCCGGGATCATTCTGTAAATATCGCACTAACATGGCTTCCGTTACGGTCAGTATCCGGGTCCTCTCGCTGAAACAACGGTCCTGCCGGATATGATAACCCACCGTGTCGCCGACTTCTTCCCCCAGAATATCCGCCATCCGGCTCGCCGCCATTCGGGCAGCCAGTCGTCGCGGCTCCAGCATGACTATTCTCTTCCCGCCAAGCCAGGATTCTTCCAGCAGAGCAAGCGGAACCACAGTAGTCTTGCCCGCTCCCGGAGCCGCCTGGACGACCGCAGAACCCCTCTCAGACAACGCTTCCCGGATCAATTTCAAAACCGGAACGATCGGTAACTCTCTTACTCTGTTCATCCAGTTCAATTCTAATCATTCCCGATCATTGATATTCCACAATTTCAATTCATTTCAATCAATCAGTCATTTCAAACGGACGTTCGCATTGAACGCGTCCTTATCCTACATGCTGTAAATATTTTTATAAACAGTTCGAGTTTTGCATTTCTTTTGGAATTCCGTAAAAATGATATTCCAGGGGGTGATGATGCTCAGGGAAGTCTTACGTTTGTCCATATTGTTTCTGTTGATTACACCGTTTTCTTTTACGGCAAAAGGCGAAAACTTGAAAATAGCCTTTCTTCCATCCTGGGGAGAAAGCTGGGATGATCCTCGACTGGTATATTCCGGGCTGGCGGAAAACTGGGAAGAATATGGGCGTTTTGAGCCGGATTTCTATCCCGTGGATCAACCCATAACCGAGGCGGCCCTCGTCCAAATAGAGCCGGACATCATTTTGATCAGCAATCCCAGCGGCGGCAACCATACTTATACGGAACAGGAAAAAAACGTCATCGCCGACTATCTGTCGTCAAGCAGCGCCGGGCTTCTGGGTACATTCAAATTTAATCATTCGTTCTACCTTTACGACAATTCTTTTCTCATGGAATTGTTCGGCGTCGACGGTTCTTTTCTGACGGTCTGGGACGTATGTACATCAGGTTTTTACGATCTGCTTATACCCGAACATCCGCTTTTTTATTCCTGTGACGACCCGTTTCGAACGCGAGGGTTTCCATGCTCTCAGGAAATCGATGCCGAATCCTGGCACGAAGTGATCTGCGAGCCGGCTTTTATAGCCGCAGAATCGCCGGACGGCGCTGCCGTTATGATAATAAAAGATGAACCTTATCGCAGCTTCTATTGCAGCTCCATGCCGGATTACTGCGATGAGACGCCGGGTGATAATAGATTGATGTATAATGCTCTGGTTTGGCTGGGCGGACATGATCCCCGTCCCCCGATTCCTTCTGTTTCCTGTTACGGCATTCTGATTTTGGTCATGCTTGCGACTCTGGAGATCGGACGAAACGAGCTGAAACGGAAAAATAATCAACGCATATCCAGAAGATAAATTTAAATTGGAATCGAGTTTATGGACAGGCTCTAATTATAATCTCTGAATCGTTTAAGGATTTCCTGCTTCATCAGGCAACCGCTCAACCGGCTTTCAGGTTCATGCACAACTCTTCCGGCTTTTCACTTGCCTCCGTATTGTTCTTCTACCCACTGCTTTTCATCCTTTTTGGTTTTAAGTTTTCCTTTGAATTTTTCTTTCAGCAGTTGATTCAGTATAAGTGAAAATTTCGGACCGGGGTCGAATCCCATTTCAATGAGGTCTCTGCCGCTCATGAGAACCTGCTTTTTGCGCAAATTGGTAAGGTAGTGTGAGATAATTCTTTTTTGATCGTCATTTTCGAGCAGGGCCATTGTGAAAACGACGGAGTGGATATTGCATTGATGAAGAGCATAAAATATTTCGTGCCTTTCGAGATTATTGCGGAAAGAATGAATTATGCTCTTCGCATCACGATAATATCTCAGGAGATCGGAGATGGATTTTTTGGAGAATTCGAAATAAGCAAGCGTCTGGTTGACTTGTTGTGATGAAAGAGGTTTAAGGAACATAGCGAGATTAATGCGCCAGGTTTCAAGACGTTCTTCGTTGAATTGGAGTCTGAACCAGGTGAGCGTTTTTTCCAGTTCCTGGAATGATTCGCACAGGTTAGGGGTCAATTTCAGGTCCTGGTTGATGAACTGAAGAAGAGATAGTTCCTGCAGGCGTTTAAGTGCATCCAGCGGTGAATTTTGCTTGAGGATAGCTTTGAGTTCGGTTGAGATTCGTCTTCCTCTTATGGCGCTGAAGACATTACTTGAGACGGCAGTTTTGATGAAGTTCAGCGTTTGAGCGCCTATTTCGAAACCGAAGCGCTGCTCGAACCTGACAGCGCGAAAAGCCCTGGTGGGGTCTTCTATGAAACTCAATCCGTGAAGGACTCGGATTATGCCCTCTTTCAAATCTTTCTGTCCGGAATAATAGTCGTACAATCGACCGAATTTAACCTTGTTAAGGCATATAGCCATAGCATTGATGGTGAAATCTCTTCTGTAAAGGTCCTGTTTGATGCTGCTGCCGGTTTCCACGGTAGGAACAGCGCCCGGTTTATCGTAAAACTCCGTTCGTGCTGTTGCAACGTCGATCCTTATCCCGTCCGGCAACTCGATGGATGCGGTGTTGAATTTCCTGTGAAAACGCCAATCGGCCTTCAGACGTTTTGCTGTATGCTTCGCCAACCGAATGCCGTCTCCTTCCACGACGATGTCTATATCCTCGTTATCTTCCCGCAGCAAAATATCCCTGACTATGCCTCCGGCAAGATAGACCCTGTAACCGAGCCGGTCAGCGACTTCCTGAACCACAATAATGAGCTCCCATATCCGGGAAGATAATCGTTCTCTCATGATCGTCAGCACGTTTTTCTTTATCGCTTTTTGGGAACCCCTGTCCGCCTCCTCCTTCTCCTCGCTGCCTTTCTCATGGAAGTATCGCAATATATCCATTCTTGTTATCAAACCCACAACTTCGCGACCTTCGACAACGGGAAGGAATTTCAGCCTGTTTTCTACTATTTTTGAAACGACTTCTTCGATTTCAGTTTTCCTTGAAACATAAACGACGTCTGTCGTCATATAGTCTTTGACTATGCAGGCGTCCAGGCCGTGAGACAACGCTTTGTCGGCCGTCTGCCTGGTTATGAAGCCTTTCAATTTGTCGTTTTCTTCTACGGGCAGAGCGTTGACGCTGTACCGGTTCATCGTATCCACGCTTTGCTTGATGGTGGCGTTTGACGCCAGCGTCTGGATTGAAGAGGTCATAAGGTCTTCAGCGAATTCGAGCGGTTGAACGATATTCTTTATAACCCGCAAAAGTTCTTCTTCGACTTCCACCAGGGTCTTATTCCGGATAACGGCAGATGCAGCCGTCTGATGACCTCCGCCGTCGAAATGCGCCGCTGCTTTACCTACGTCCAGTTCCGGCCCGCGGCTTCTTCCCACCAGAAATATACGGCTTCCCATTCGTACCAGAGCAAAATAGTAATGAAAGCCTTCCATATCCACCAATTTATGCACCAGGACAGCCAGGTCAGCGATATAATCGTCTCGTGAAGCCGTCGATATGACGACTTTTAAGCCGCCGAACCGGTGTTCCGTGCATGATTCGATCAGATCATTCAGAAGAGAAACCTGTTGGGTGGTCAATTCAATTTTGACGTAATCTGAAACGATACTCAAGTCAGCGCCCCATCTGAGCAAAGCCGCCGCCGCTTCCATATCCCTGGGCGTCGTCGAGCGAAACGTCAGACACCCCGTATCCTCATATATCCCCATCATCGCCAGTGTTGACTCAGCCGCAGAAAGCCGCCGGCCCTGCTTTTGAAACAACTCAACCAGCAATGTAACCGTCGCTCCCGTTTCGTCCCGGACTTCTTCGTCGCTCGCCTTCAAATCTTCATCCGTGCGAGGATGATGATCATATATTGAAAGAGGTATGTTTTTCTTTTTTATGACTTCCGCAAAATCTCCTATCCTGGATGCCAGTCCGGTGTCCGCTATGATCAGCTTGCTGACGGATTCCATGTCCACTTTGCTTACCGTCTTGTAGGGTATCATGTCGTCATGCTTCTCCAGAAAAGATCGAACGTTCTTCTCCTGTGAACCGGAAAAAACCAGAACAGCTTCCGGGTATATCTTTTTCAGCAGCAACATGGATGCGGTACAATCGAAGTCAGCGTTTATATGGCCGGTAATTACCTGCATGACTCACGACCGGGGGTGGTAATCGTCTATTATCTTTTTCAAACGCTCCTGGGTCACATGCGTATAAATTTCCGTGGCGGAAATATCCGTATGCCCCAGCAAAACCTGAAGAGAACGAAGATCAGCGCCCCTCTCCAGCATGTGAGTCGCAAAAGAGTGACGAAGCGTATGCGGTGACACGTTTTTTGATATGCCGGCTGTCAGCGCGTACTTTTTGATCTTTTTCCAGAAACCCTGGCGAGTCATTGGGCGACCGAATCTGTTCAAAAAAAGAAAAACAGACGCTCCGCCTCTTAGAAGCTCCTTGCGGCCTGAACGCATGTATTTCCGTACATAACGGTCAGCGGATTCTCCCACCGGCACGATGCGCTCCTTGGAACCCTTGCCCATACAGCGTATATATCTTATCTCCTCGTTGTAATTTTCGCATTTTAACTTCACCAGTTCACTGACCCTTAATCCCGTCGCATACAACAATTCAAGCATAGCACGGTCACGGATGCCGACAGCGTCTTCCATATCCGGCTGCTCAAACAAACTGTCGACCTCTCTCAATGTCAAAAAACCCGGCAATCTCCGCCAATGTCCGGGAAGCTCAATATTTATCGTCGGATCGGTCCCGGTGATCTGCTCTGCGGTCAGAAATTGAAAAAAACTGCGCACCGATACCATTTTACGCACTATGGAACGTGCTTGTAAGCCGCTTTCCTTCAAATGCTTTAAATATTCCAGAATATCCGATTCCCTAACCTTTTTCAGTTCGTCGATTCCCCGATCCTCAAGAAAAAGAAGCGCTTTGCCGGCATCGCTGTTGTATGCTTCAATCGTGTTCTGCGATAGCCCCTTTTCAATGCTCAGCCAATTGGTGTAATCATTTAAAAAAGATTCGAACTTCATCGTAAAATGCCCGGATTTTGAATATGCCTGAGACAGTATTGCATATCGATTCGGCTTGCCGTTTCACTTGAAGCAAGGAACATAATATGTTCGCAGTTAGAAAAATTCTTGTATTGCAGAGAGATCGAAGAGAAAAAATGGTGGATGTCGAAGGCGATTCCTGATCCGTCTTAATGATATTATTTTATTCAGTCGCTTCGGGTTCCGCCGGAGCTTCCGGTTTTTTCTCCGGTTCAGTTTGCGTAGCGGGCTGATCCGTTACCTTTTTCGGTTTCCTTTTTTGTAAAAACGGAAATACTGGACCTTCCATTTCTTCGGGGTCGCCCTGGATCGCTGAAACCGCGCCTGAATGACCGAAATCTTTCAGCATGAAAGCAGATTCGTATTGCTCCGGTTCCTTTTTGGGCGCTTTCGTATTCTTCTTATTGATCGATTCAGTCTCCGACGTATGAATTACTTTTACCAATCCGCCGAATGGAACCTTGTCGGAACGCCAGTAGGCGGATGACGATTCAGTCGTGTCTTCTATATGAATGAAACCAAGATTCACGCGGGATACGAATCTCTTTTCCAGGTTGAATTTTTCCGTTTCAAGGGTTTTTCCGTCAATTTCCATCGTCTCAGTACCTAAATTTTCTATCCTGGGTTCCGTTATGTTTTCAGCGTTTCCGAATCTTCGGGTTTTCCCGGATTCAACGAAATTCGGTATAAACTTTTTTATCTGAACTTCAGACACCTTTTTCGGCGTTTCATCGTTTTGCTGTATTATGACCTGATTTACGTCATCCCAGAAGACGAAAGTCTCGTTATAGTCAATGTTTTCTTTTGGAGTGGTCAGCATTCTGGTAATAGACTTTCCGTCATCCGTTGTTTTGACCAGTTCGAGCCAGTAATAATCTTTGTCGTTAACTTTCTCCTTGCCGACAACGGCCACCTTGAGCGTACCTTCCGTCAAGTCAGCGTTTTCTTTAATTTTAATATCGTAAAGCGCCCAACTGCCGGTTTTAAAAACAGAGTCCTCCCCGGCTTCATTATTATTTTCAGAAGTTTGCACGCACGCCGCCTGGTTGATGCAAAGTAACAATATTAGGCAGAATCCGATCATAAATGAATACTGTTTTCTGTTCATTAAATCAATCCTCCTTGGATTCATCTAAGCAACCTCCGTTATTTTCGAATCGATGATCCCAGCCTGCCTGTCGCCGAATCGTAATGGCCCGTCTGATTTCATCTTAGTTATCGACTCTTGAAATAGAACTTCTGATTCGAACAGCCGCCTCTTCCATGCTGCTGCTTTTCGCGAATCAAAAACCGTCTTTTTTTGTAACATGTTCACTAAAAAACTGTCAATCATGAATTACTGAGTAAAAAATTTAAATCAGCCAAGAGCGTTTTAACCGATTTCGGGTTCATGGGGAGCGCCTAACGATATTTCAAAGACAGAACAGGGCATGGTTATGTTCCAGTTTTCCAGAACCTGCGGATGAATCTCTCCTATAACGCCTGCTGATTCTGCATTGAAAACGATTTTTCCGGCTCTTCCCGGAAGAAAAGTCGAATTCTCGTGGTTTTCGAGTTCATATTGTATGTTAAGGTAATAGAAAAGCGTATCCAGGTATGTTTGAATTTCTGAGAATCCTGCTTCCGGATGAGCAATGAGAGCGGCGCAATGAAATTCTGTTTTAGTCCCGTGTTTTTTGTTATGAGGAGCCGGCAGGACGACTTCACCCACTTCAAAAATCTTATGGGGATACGCTGCCGTCGAACTGGCGGATTCGACTGAGAGCAGGGAAGGCAGAATAGAGTCTCTCAGGGCGGAATAGGTTTCCGTCATGACGTTTTCGACTTCGGCCAAGGTTATGTCTTCCCGGCGCATTTTATTCCGGTATTCATCCGGATTGCCGAGAATATTCGATATAATTTCTTCGAACCCGAATCCGATCAGAAGGTCTCTGACTTTATTTGAAGTATGAGTAACGGCTTTAAAAGCGCCGATGGTGAATTGCGGGGGCATGAGCACTTCGAAGCTGTTGAATCCGCGACTCATGGCATAATCTTCTATAACGTCCACGGGATGGAGATAATCTTGTCTGTATGGAGCTGTTTCCACCAGGAGAGCATTTTTGCCGTCCGATTCTGAAACGTTGCATCCGTATTTTTCCAGCGTTTGAATCATTTCATTTTTGTCAGGTTTTTCACCCAGCAATTCGGCCGCCTGTGATATATCCAGCTCCACTTTGTTTTGGAGAGGAAAAGGAGCTTTGACCCGGTGGCCTTCGGGAGTATCATAGGGATATTCGGTCATTATGGGTTCGATAATCGCTCCTCTATCCGCGAGATTAGCCGCCAATATATTCAACGACAGCATTAAAACTCGAAAATCCGTTCCCGTTCCTTCCACGAAAAGGTTCGAGTCCCCCACTTTCAATTCACCGGTAGTCCGGCTGTTTATGATGGGCGGCATTGAGAGAACGGCGCCTTTGGAGTCGGTCAGGAACGGTTTTTTTGAAAAAGCGTTCAGCAGGTGAGCGTATTCAATGCCTTTGGGATGTTCTTGGAGAATTTCGGAGAGCGTCATGGAACGGGAGTAGCCCAGAGGTATATATGAGGCGGAATGAGGATCAGCGGCCTGGTAATTGACCGGCAAAGTGAGCATATCTGCGGAATAAATGCCGATGGCCGTGAGTTCTCTTTTGGCGCCGAAGTTTTCACAGAGTTTTTCCTGAGTTTGAATCAATTGAACCAGCAGTGGTTCGTCTATTTCAATACCGCCGGCTTTAAAAGCAGCGACATAAGGTCTTATTTTTTCCATTTCGGGATCGACTATGATCTTATTATCCGCTTCAGGCTCCTTGTCGAAAAATGAGTAATCGGGTAAGGCGCCGCCGTCGTGTATCCGCAGTTGCCGGGCAATGCCTTCGGTACACCACAGATCAGGGCGATTGGTATCGTTCAGTTCTATGCGCAGTTCCCGCTCTTCTTCGTCATAACCTTTCAGTTCGCCTTTCACGAGCGATAACCGTTTTTCCAGTTCATCCAGGTCGAGGAACTTTCCCATCAGGTTTTGTAGATCATCATATCCGCAAACTATCTTAGGCATTTCAACACCTCATATTCATATTTCAACTTTTCTGGACCTGATGAAATTCAGGTCTCTGGAAAACAGGTTTCTTATGTCGTCCACTCCGATAGCGACCATAGCCATCCGATCTAAACCCAGTCCCCAGGCGATCACGGGAACATCAATGCCCAGCGGTCGCGTCACTTCAGGTCGAAAAATGCCGGAACCGCCCAGTTCCATCCAGCCCAGTCTGGGATGCTTCATGTGCACTTCCACCGATGGTTCGGTAAACGGAAAATAGGCCGGCTCGAATCGTATCTCTTTGGCGCGGGCTATTTCCAGAGCGAATAATTTCAACAGTCCCAGCAGATTCTTAAAGTTTATCTTTTCATCCAGCACTATGCCTTCAATCTGAAAAAAGTCGGGAGCATGCGTGGCATCCACGCTGTCATACCGAAAACAACGGGCTATGGCGAAATATTTCCCCGGTATTTTGGGCTTTGAAGCCAGCGTTCGCGCTGAAAGAACCGTCCCGTGACTTCTCATAATCAGACGCCGCGTTTTCTTCGTATCAAAATTGTATCCCCATCCTTTCGATCCTGTGTCGAATCCCCTTTCATGAGCATCCGCAACCTGCTCAAGATAAGGTTCATCAATGTATTCCGCGTGGGTTGGGTTTTTCAGAAAATAAGCGTCGTGTATCTGTCGCGCAGAATGGAACTGCGGCATGAACAATGCGTCCATATTCCAGAATTCCGTTTCTACTATGGGACCCTGCATCTCCTCAAAACCGAGCGCTATCATCTTATGCTTGACGAAATCCAGAAATTCGCCGTAAGGATGCCGGTGGCCGGGAATTGCGCGAGGCGGAGGAAGATGAATATTGTATTTCCTGAAGGTATATTTTTTCCAGCTTCCGTCCTTCAACATTTCAGGCGTCAGTCGAGATTCCTCATCGCCCGTCAATCCGCCTTCCGCCACCTGCTGTAAAACTTCACGACCTCTTGCAGTAATAGAAAAAGTCGGAACGCTTCTTTCTTTTACACGAAAAACAGCTTTTCCCCCGCGCTTTCTGGAACCTGCCAGAACGGAGTCCCTGTATTTCGTTTCCAAGTCATTCAGGCGCAGCGTCCCTTTTTCTGATATGTAACGCAGGCATTCCTGCGTCAATTCATATTTTTCCAGAGAAATCGATTCATCAAAAGATAGAATGCCGCCCTTTCCGATTTTTATTATACCTTCTTTTTTCAATTCGCCTATCGCATTCGTTTTCTCACGCTTTTCCATGTCATCGCGACTCATAACTTCACGCATCCCGACTCGTCCTTCACCTTCCTTCACCTGGCGGATTATCCTTAATTCCGGTATTTCCGTCTCTAAATATTCCTTGCCCGTTTCGGACAAAGAAACTTCTTTGAAAATATCTTCATGGATCGTTTCGATCAATCCTCGAGTCAGCAGCCACTCCTCTCCGCGGCGCACCTGGCCTTCGTTTAAATCGGTATGCTCGATCAGTTCGTCATGCTTCCTTCTCTCTTGCGTTTCAAATGTCCTTAATACTTTTATTTCCAGTGGGTGTAACGAATCAGTCTCAATGGAATTCGGCATTTTTCCTGCTCCCTTCAATCCGCAGAAATTAAACAGGGCTCAGATTCTAACGGTTTCAATTCGCCCGGTCAAGGGAATCCGTAATAGAATCCGAAATTTGCGGAACATCACTACTGAAATACGGCATCTTGCATTTTTACGATTTTTAGTGCAAAACATTAAAAGGTCGACGGACTTCTGCGACATTTTTCAACATTTAAAAGGAGTCACGAATGAGGGAATTGAATACTTACGTGATCAGAATTTTTATTTATTTAAGCATGATCGTGATAATGACTTTACCTGCGAAAGGAGCGACTTATTTCGTCGACGACGACAACGAAGCAGGCCCCTGGATGGGTACGCGGGATTATCCTTTTAAAACGATTTCCTCCGGTCTCGATTTCGCCGGCGAAGGAGACGTAATTTGCGCTGCAGAAGGCATTTACGAAGAAACGTTAGCGGTTCCATTCAATGTAACCTTAAAGGGAGGATATGAAACTGGATGGGAAGCACGTGACCCGCGGAATTTTATGACCATCGTCGACGGAGGCGGGAATTCAACCATAGTTACGATAACGAGCGGATCAATCATTGACGGGCTTATCGTTCAAAACGGCGCAGTGGGCGTTCAAGCCTCTTCGACCGGCATCATGACTGTACGGAATTGTCTGATTCGTAATCTCCAGGGAGAAGACGGAGACCCGGGCGGAGCCTATCCTCCAAAACAGGGCGCTGCGGCCTATGGAATCGACGTGGAATACGCATCGCTTCAGATTGAAGACAATGTGATCGAAAATATCTGTGCAGGAGCTGGCGGAGACGGTGGTATTGCAGAATATTCGGCGTATCCTGGAGCGCCGGGCGGTGAGGCTGCCGGAATAAGAACCCTTCACACAGAGGGTTTGACAATTGAAAATAATGTTTTTTCGCAAATTTACGGCGGTGCAGGCGGAGAGGGCGGATGGGACGGCTGGAATCATTCCGAGGACGGCGGCGACGGCGGCCGTGCATACGGCATATTCTGCGATCAGAATATTGATTCCTCCCTTATCGTTTCAAACACCATTTCGAACATCTGGAGCGGGTCCGGCGGTAATTCGGTATGGGCCCATACGACAGCAGGCGATGGAGGCGCGGCAGGAACTGCCGGGGGAATTTATATCCTCAACTTCAGCGTCGAAAACGAATTCCGGGATAACAGGATAAACGGAATACTCGGCGGAAACGGCGGCGACGGCGGAGATGCCGGAGATTATCCGGGTTGGGGCGAACCCGGTTTCGGCGGAAACGGCGCCGGGGCCTATGGCATTCACCTTAAATTTACCTCTTCATCGAACAGCATGAATAATCTCATCCGCAGCATTACAGGCGGCGACGGAGGCGACGGAGGCGGCGGATGGTCGCTGTCAATTTGCGGAGACGGCGGCGACGGCGGAAATGGGGACGGAATGTATCTCGGCTATAGCGATTCCGGCGAGTTTCAAAGCTGCAACAATACGATTCACAATGTAAGCGGAGGAAATGGCGGTAACGGAGGCTTATCAATGCAATATCCGGCAAAGGTTCCGGCTTGCGAAAACGATATCGCCGCAATAAAGGCTAACAGTAAAAACATCAGACCAACCAGCAAATATTTAACGCCGACCCCGACGCCTTATCAGGAACCGACGCCCACGTACACGCCGACGGGCGGTCCGAACTGTTGCGGTTCCGGCGGCGACGGCGGCGACGCACGAGGCATCCACAGAGGCTATGGTATGCAAGAAGATGAATATCTAAGCAATATCATATCCGGAATCTATGGCGGTAATCCCGGCGAATGCTTCTCTCCGCAAACAGGTCCGGGATACGGTTTCTCCAGCGCCGACGCCTCCCTCACCCTGGAACATAATAACCTCTATGATTGCAGTTCGGCACTCTATCACAATTGCTCTCCCGGTACCGGGGCTATGAACGCCGACCCGCTCTGGACATCCGGACCGCTGGGCGACCACTACCTCTCTTCGTCTGCTTCCGGACAACCCGCTGACAGCCCCTGCATCAACGCCGGCGACACCTCTGCACTAGATCGCGGCCTCGCACAAAATTATACCGTTCAGACAAACCATCACTTCGATGAACAAACGGTCGACATGGGATACCATTATTACATAAAGCCTCCTGATAATCCGGTTCCTGCCTCATCTGCCGTGACCTGTATACTGACCGCCGTCCTCTTAAGCGCTGCGATGTTGCTGCGGAAGGGCTCTGCCCCCTGGTCGAACCCTTGACGGTTCAAATTTGAAGAGACATATGTTTCTCATCCAGATATTTGCCTTCAACTTTTAAGGCTTCTTTTTCCCTTCCGTAGGTTATGAAACCGGCTGATTCATATAATTTCACGGCAGGCTTGTTTACGGACACGACCGAAAGGTTGAGCCGGCGAATGCCCGGTATATTTTTAGCCTGAGATATGGCTTCCTCCAACAACCGGCGACCGATTCCCCGGCCCCTGAATTCGGGAGTCACATACATGCCGAAAATTACCGCTTTATGATTTAATTTAATGTGACGCTCCCGATAAATACCCGTCATCCCAATGAGTTCGCCGTTGCTCGCGAACGCTCCCAGCGCTCGACTCGAATCGGATGACAACCTTCCCGCTACGAATTCCAGCGTGTAATGGGACTCTTCAGCGTAACTGGATGAAAAAGCTTCAGGACTTTCCCGCAACGCCTTCAGCCGTAATGTCTGAAAAATCTTCGCTTGCTCCGGACCGAGAACTCTGATTCGGAATTCGTCTTGCATAGTTACGTGACGTTAGTCCCAAAGCCCCTTTTTCCTCAAGGCGAATTCAGCCGCTGTTTTAACGGCGATGATCATGTTTTCATGTTCCGCCATGTTTTTCCAGGCTATATCAAACGCAGTCCCGTGTCCGACCGAAGTCCTTATTATGGGAAGTCCGGCCAGAAGCGTCACCACTTTGCCGAATCCTATGAGTTTAGCGGCCATAAGACCCTGATCGTGATACATGGTCAGGACCATATCGTAAATTCCTTTTCTGGCTTTTACGAAGAGAGTATCAGCGGGATAAGGTCCCGCAACGCGTATGCCCTCTTCTTCCGCTGCTTTCATCGCCGGGGTTATTATTTTTATCTCCTCGTCGCCGAATAACCCGGATTCTCCCGCATGAGGATTAATTCCGGCTACAGCTATCAGCGGTTCCTCAAATCCTAATCCGATAAGCGTATCATGCGCCAGTTTCAACATGCCGAGAACATTTTCATAAGTGACCATATCAAGCGCTTCACGCAGGGCCATATGCCGGGATAGCAACATTAACCTTATCCTGCCCATAATCATAATCATCGCGTAACGTTCCGATTCGCACAATTCTCCCAGAATTTGAGTATGTCCTTCATAGTTATGTCCTGCTGAATTCATGGCCGCTTTGTTCAACGGCGCGGACGTCATTCCGTCGATTCGTCCTTCAAGCGCCAGAAGTCCGGCAGCCTTGGTGTATCTTACGGCAGCATCTCCATTCATGGCATCCACCGTCCCCGCACGCCATCGTTCAATATCAATGTCGTTAAAATCAAGAACCTCTACAACGCCGTATCGAAACTCACATTCTTCCGGCTCACCGACAGATTTCAATTCCAAATTGGTCCGCGTAGTTTTCGCGGCTTTTCTCATTATATCCAAATCCCCCAGAACAAACGGCCGACAAGCTTCATATATGGTCGCATTTATCAGGCTTTTAATGATTATCTCCGGCCCGATGCCCGCAGCATCTCCCATCGTTATGCCGATAATCGGTTTGTAATCGCTCATCTCCCCGCTCCTTCCCCAAAGAAAGCGTTCAAAACAGAATTCATTTTATACCCTTAATATATCTCATCTCGCCGGCTTCCGCCTTTTTATGACCGCGCCGACTTATTCCGCTGTCGAGAATTAAAGTTACCGGCCCGTCGTTGACGAACGATATCTGAACCTCATCCGCCGGAGCTTTAACCGCAGCAACGCCTCTCCTGCCTAACTCTTCACTCGCTTTTTCCAAAAGCTCGTCAGCCTCTTCTCCCGCCTGATCCGTCAGCTTGTTAAGCGACAAAAGGACTCTTGACGTAGCCATTTCCATAACGGAAAGATTCATTTTTCCCGATTTATCCTCGAATATCCGCAATCCTGCCGCTTTCTGTCCTATGAAAGCAGCCTCCTTCTGCGTATCGCCGGCCTCCGTCGTTATAAAAAGAACCAGTCCGGGACCATTGAATTCTCCCGCAGACGAACGGAAATATGATGTCCTCTGCAGTATGCACTTCATAGGCGCTCCGTCTCCTTATAAAAAATTTCCAAAAACTACGGAAAGATTCATAGCAGCCTTCCCAAACAGAAAATCACTAGCATAATAGAAGAAAAAACAGGATTGTGCAAATGGCTGTCTTCATTCTTAATCACTTTGATAATACAAACTGTTCTCCTCCTGTCATGCAGAAATTCAAGGATCGCCGGATGCTTCACTCATAAGGCTTCCGGCAGGATGCTGACCGCTAACGTACGATTTTTCTCAGTGTTTTGCCAGGCTGCTGATCAGTTCAAACAATTTCACGGTATTTTTTTCAAGATTGAAATCGTTCTGGATTTTTCGGCGGCCCCGCTTCCCCATATACTCTCTTGTTTTCGGCTCTGAAGCCAGCTTGTGAACGGCTTCTGCTATAGCGTCCGCATCACCGTAAGGAATCAATATCCCTGAAGCTCCGTCGTCGACAAGTTCCCTGATGGAGCCGGCTGAGGTAGTAATCACGGGCAGCCCGGAAGCCATTGCTTCCATCAAGGAGACCGGTATGCCTTCCACGCCTGAAGGAAGAACGAAGAGGTCGCCGTCACCCAATATTTTCTTCAATTCGTGCATATCAACATGTCCTGCCAGTTTGACCGAGGCATTCACATTCAGGCAGTTGATCATCGATTGCAGTTTTTCCTGTTCAGGACCCGATCCTGCAATGGTCAACGTCGCCTTGGGAAATGACTTTAATATAACCGGCATGGCCTGGATCATGTAATCGAAACCCTTTGTTTCAATAAGTCTTCCGATGGTTATGATCTTCGGATTATCTTCGTCGGCTTTCCTGTGATCCTTTATCGAAAATTCAGACGGATCGACGCCGAGATGAACCACTTTGGTTTTATGACGGTATTGGGGGAATTTTGCATCGAGGTATTCTTTGTTAGCCCTGGATATGCAAGAAACAAAGCCGCAACCGGACAGTTTCTGCTTCAAAAAGACAGATGTGGAGTACAAATCGTAAACGTGCGCGGAAAAACTGTAGGGAATGTCCGTCATGCTTAACACGATCCAGGCTGAAGTCGCGGGCAGCGATGCCCAGGATGCGTGAATATATTCGACGCCTTCTTTTTCCATTATTTCAGCGAAATAGATCGATTTGGGGAATATCGCCAGCGATTTGATGAAAATGCGGGGATTCTTTAAAGTGAATATCGCTAAACGAATCAGGGTTTTTAAATACCGAAACGGCATCCTGGAAAAAAATCGGAGATTGGCCGCTATCAGAGAAAAAGAAAGAAAAAAAGGACTGCTGTGAGTAATAGTCGACAAATCCTGATAATCCGCCGGCAGTTCGGAACAGGGCGATTTCAGGGAATAAACGGAAATCTCCGCTCCCAGCTCCCTCATTTTCCGCACTTCACGTATGATGAATGCGGAAACGGGTTCCGGAAATCGTACCTGGAGATAAGCTATTTTCATAATGATGCACAAATCCGACGAACTAGATTAATCATAAATAATTTCCCAGGGAAATACGCCGGCGAGTACCCGGCCCGTACAGCCCCCACCCTGCTGAACATGATAGGATTATTGCATGACATGTCAAGCATGCAGGGGAAAAAACGACACGGGACTGATAATCATACCGGGGTTACACTTCGTTAAAAGTTTTGACAGCTTGTTTCTGTAATCGGGGTCGGTGTCGGTATCGGTATCGGGGACGCAACATAATAATTACGAGGAGATATGTATTGTCCTGATCATATTTTCAAAGCTTCTTAATTATTCAAGGCTGAAAAAATCGTCACATCGAAACAAGGATATCTGATCAGCGCCTAAATTTTCATCCATTACAACAAAAGTCATCGCAGAGCGCCTTTGAATCCGTAAAAAGTCTATTCCCAGAACGCTGCCGCATCTTCCGGCATTTCGCCCTGACGCAGCAGGCTCATCCTGCCTGCGTCGTCATAACCGTATATCGGGGGAAACGACCGTGAGTTGTAATGGGACCACATGCTGAATGTGTATCCGCCTGTGTCTTTTACGATCAGGATGTCTCCGGGATTTATCCGCGGCAGTCGGCGTTCTTTTGCAATAAAATCTCCCGAGAAACAGAGAGGACCCGCTATTTCCCAGGGGATTCCATCTCCTGGTTTAACGCAGCCGTTTTTGTCCAGGAGTATTATTTCATGAAACCAGTTCATGCATGTGGAACGCAACAGGAGGTCAGAACCGACATGTGTGATCGCTATGTTTTTGCTTCCCGTTTCCTTTACATATTCCACACGTGATGCCGTCCATCCGCAGTCAGTAAAAACCGAGCGGCCGAATTCCGTTATTACATTGTAATTGAAAAGTTCCGGTATGTTTTGTTTCAGCGCTGAAGCATATTGTTCGAACGTTATCTCCTTATCGTCACTTTTATATCGGATGGGCAAACCTCCTCCGATATCAATGGTTTCAATCTCCAATCCTGCACTTTTCCTCAGTTTTTCAGCAAATTCTACTACAATTTTCACTCCCTTGACCAGCATCGACAGCGAACATCCCTGCGAGCCTACATGCAGATGCAAACCATGCAACCAATTTTTTACTCGCGGTGCATTTCTTATATGTTCTTCAGCTTTGCTTACAGTGACGCCGAATTTTGATGCGGATGCGGCTGTGCTGGTGGCTTCAATTTCACCCATTCCCACTTCGGGATTGATTCTTAAGCCTATTCCTGCACTGGACTTTCCCCTTTTCTTGATGATGTCATCGACTCTCATCATCTCCTGAATATTGTCCAGATTAACGTAAAAGCCTTTCGCCAGCGCATACTCGAGTTCGCTTCTGGTTTTTACCGGCGAATCGAATACTGTTTTTTGCGGAGAAAACCCGGCTTTTTGAGCCGCAACCAATTCGCCGACGGAGGCGCATTCGGCGCCGAAACCTGATTTTGAAGCCTCTCTTAAAATAGAAATGATCGGGTTGGCTTTTACGGCTAAAGCATTCAGTATCGGCGGCGGAAAGGCGTTTTTCAAAAGTCTTAATTTTCTATGGAAATGGTCCAACCCAAAAAAGTTTACCGCTGGACTTCGGTCTGAAATAAGGTTATCTTCCAGCGCTTTTTGTATAATTCGGCTTATTTCTTCTTTTGAGGGCTTTCCCAGGTTTTTGCTTTTGCTCATCAATTCAACCCTTTATAATCAAGCCTTTTCTTGTTCAGATTCGTCAGCTTGATCTGCAGATAATAAACAGGGATTATGAGTCTAATACTTTTCATAACGACTAAATTATAATAAGACCCGCAAGCTCCCGCAAGAAGAATATCCAACGGACTGGATGTCAAGCGAACCAGCGCATCTCCGATAAATTCCATTCAGGGAAACGGCCACTTGAATATCAATGAATAAAGAATCCCTGTGGATTCCGGATAATTCATATTTTATTGATGAAGCGGCAGTAGCTAAATTAGTGCAGGAAGCCGACTTATTGATTCTCTTATATGCGTGATTCACGGTTGTATGGCAAAGACCATTTCACCGACGGAAAAGTTGCGATGTTTTTCAAGGCGGAACATCTAACATTGCCGTTTTAAGGTGGAATACTTTTAGAATGAAGCAATGGATAAAACGCAGCCGAATTATTGAAAGCCGGTAATCTCCACCCCTGTCATCTCTAAAGTCCTTTAGGTCCTTTCAGTCTTTTCAATCCTTAACCAAACAAGCCGACTGACCGCTGATTCGGCAACTCTTTTCCCCTTATTCATAGTCAAGCGGCGTTTGCTCGTTTAAGCTTTTTGTAAAATCTCAATGATCTGATATATTTGGGAGTCGTCTGTTGCTTCTGGAGAGGGTTCACCGGTAAAAATGCGCATGAACAAAAAAACCAGGATTTCGTTAATAATTATTCTGACATCGACGGTTACTTTTGCCGCTGTTGTGCCGTTTGTGGAATCGCTTGATTGGGGTTTCGTCTGGGACGACAAAATATTGATCAGCGAGAATCCTTACATTGACGATCCTTTGATTGCCCGCAAAATGCTATTTTCTGATTATTTTACTTATTCTTCTAAAAGAGCTTCAAGCGATTATTGGCGACCTCTGAGCAGTTTATCGTTTTTATTGGATTATCAGATTCACGGCAAAAATCCGTTCGGATATCATTTAACCAACCTTATCGTATACGGTTTATTCATTTCTGCAGTTTTTCTCCTGTTCAGAAGCATATCGGGCGGAATCCCGATGGCTCTTGCCGGAACGCTGCTATACGCCTGGCATCCCCTCCGCACAGAAACAGTCGCCTGGATATCCGGGCGCACGGAAATATTAACCGCGCTTTTCGGAACGCTTATGTTGCTGACTTTCGGCAAATCTCTAAAGGTCCAGAAGGGGAAAATTCCGTGGTTGCTTACGGCGCTTTTTTTCTTCATTTTGAGCCTGGCAGCCAAAGAATCGGGCCTTATGTTTCTCGTAATCGCCTGTATTCTTTATTTCAAACATATCAAAAAACGGCCCCTGATGTTTTTACTGCTTTTTCTGCCGGCAGCGCCTTATATTTTGCTGCGGCATGAGGTCGTCAATTCCATAGGTACATGGCATGCTGCCTATGTAGAACTCTCCCTTCTGCCTGCATTGGTCCTCCGCGTTTTTCTTCATTACTTCATCATTAATATTTTTCCCGTAGGATTGAACACCGAACCCTGGATCAGAATACCCGAATCCTATTTTGAATTCTGGGTTATTGCCGGAGGGGCCGTTCTCGCCGGAATGCTGATTATCATTTTTTTTACGAAAACCCGGCTCGTCAGGACAGGCTTATTATGGTTCATCGCCGGATTGGCGCCGTTTTTACAGATACTGGCGTTGCCGGTCATCGCCGCCGACCGTTTTTCAACAATATCCAGCATGGGACTTTCCCTCGCCGTTGCCGGGTTCATATACGGATCGCCGCTGCTGCAGAATCGAAAAAGATTACGTTCGGTCGCCTTGATAGCGCTCCTCTGTATTACCGGCTTCCTGGGTTTGATTTCTTTCCGGTTGAACAGAAGCTGGAAAAACGATGCTGCTCTGCAAAAAAGAGCCGCCGAATACGGCCAATCGGCGCGAGCGCTTTATTGGGCCGGTGAAAAACATTACATCATGAAACAATACGAAACGGCAGTCGAATACTTCAGAAAAGCCGCCAAACGGGAAGAGAAGCCCAGTAAAAGATTGTATTTTACTCTTGCCCTGGCTGAACTTGATTCGGGTGAAATCGATGCGGCAGAAGCCCATTTAAGGAAGACGCTGGAGTTGGACAGAAGACATAAACAGGCCGGACAGATGCTTGCGGAACTGCTGATGCGAAGGAAAAAATATGATGAGGCGCTGGAGCGGCTGCAGCAATTCATCAGGATTTACCCGAAAGAACCGGTTCCTTATTTGCTTTTAGCTAAAATCTACATCGACGTTTATCCCGATAAGAGAAAAGCGAAAAGAAATCTTCATAAGGCGCTGCAAAACGAACCGAACAAACGACAGGCGGAATGGGCCAGGGAGCAGTTGCGGCGGTTGAGATAATTCCCGCGGTTCGGATAGGGAAAGAATTGTTAACCGACAAGGGCGCCTATTTTAGAAAAGCGGGATTGATCAAAAACAGGTCTTTTGAGTTTACAATTCGACAGAATATCCCATCAATTTATTTCACTTTCGATCCCGATACCGTTCCCGATTACTGAAACACGCCGTCAAAAGTTTTGAAAGAGGCGTCACCCCTGTTTGATAAGTCCCGGAAAAGCGAGAAACGGCTATTGAATGTCGGCTATTCCTGCTAACGGTAACGGTGAAGACTCCGGAATCGACTCTGAGAAACGAAAGTCAAACGTCGACTGGCTTGTCTTGTTTTACGTCATGGATCAAAGGTCTTTAGCGCAAACCTCAAGAAATCGATGATCTTTTAATCTATAGTAAATATCTGTTAGACTATCGAAGACAGCCGTTCAGAGGAACGATCTGTTCGGCAGGATTGAAACTTTTCAGGAATGCATTGAAAATGACGGACGTCGACAGAATGAATGACAAAGAGGCTCTGTTGAGCAACAAACTGGCCAATTTACCGGCGGGTCCCGGGGTATATATGTTCAAAAACAGCGAAGGAGCCCTCCATTACGTAGGCAAAGCTGCAGTTTTGAAAGCTCGCGTTTCGTCTTATTTCAGGACTTCTGCGGATTTGACTCCCCGAACATTGACCATGATCGAAGAGACCGTTGATATGGAATGGATCAGTACGGACAATGAAGTCGAGGCGCTTCTGCTGGAAAACACTTTGATCAAAAAGCACAAGCCTCGCTATAACGTCCGTCTGCGTGACGACAAGACTTATCCTTTTCTGCGCTTGAGCGTCAACGAAGAGTTTCCCCGTTTGTCGGTCACCCGGAAACTTTTAAATGACGGCGCCAAATACTATGGTCCTTATTATTCAGCGAAGGCAATGCGTTCTACTCTTCGCCTGATACACCGTTATTTCGGACTTTGCAGCTCCAAAAAGGAAATTGACGGGAAGGCTGACCGGCCCTGTTTAAACTATCAGTTGGGTTGGTGTCGCGGCGCTTGCATAGGCCGAATAAGCGTTGAAAATTACGATCATGTGGTCAAAGAAGTCAAGATGCTGCTGGAAGGACGAAATGACGATTTATTGCATCTGTTACGGGAAAAAATGCGCACGGCATCCGAGGAATTACGGTTTGAAGATGCGGCGAAACTGCGTGATCAGATACAGGCGGTGGAGCAGGCGACGAAGAGTCAGAAGGTTTTCGATCCTGACGGGAGCAACCAGGATGTGGCGGTATGGAAGGAGAGCGGAGTTGACGTCCTATTCAATATTTTTCATATACGCAAGGGTAAAATGATCGGTCGCGACCGAACCCGCGTCAAATCTGTACCGGATATTGCGGAAAGCGAATTGATCGGCGAGTTCATCAAGCGATATTACAATAAGCGGGTGGATATTCCTCATGAGGTCATCCTTCCGGCCTCGCCTGCTGATGAGGAATTGCTGGCGGAGTGGTTGTCTTCGGGAAGGAAGCATAAGGTCCGTTTTATTGTTCCCAAGCGAGGAACCAAAGCCCGGCTTTTGAAAATGGTGCGGAATGACCTGGCGACATTCATCAAATATGAGAGCCTTTCCCAGGAGATAGGCGGAGACAGGATCACAGGCGAGCTTAAAAAAAAACTGGGATTAAAAAAAGCCCCTAATCGCATTGAAGGATACGATATTTCAAACATAGGCGGAGTTATGGCCGTAGGTTCCTGCGTAAGTTTTCAGAACGGCAAACCGCTAAAATCAGGATATAAACGGTTTAAAATAAAATGGATCGATCAGGCTGACGACTACGCCATGATGATGGAAATGCTCTACAGGCGCATATCCCGCAGAGAACAAAAAGGATGGGAAATGCCGGACCTGATTTTGATCGACGGCGGACGGGGACACCTCAATGCGGCCATGAGCGTGCTCAAAAGATTCAATCTGAAGGACCAGCAGATAATCAGCCTGGCCAAGATCAGGAAATCAAGAAGTCAGGAAGGCATTTTTCTGCCCGATAAAGAACTGATCATTCCGGAAGAAAACACTCCCAAGTCTTTTCAACTACTGCAGAGAGTCCGTGATGAGGCTCATCGTTTCGCCGTAACCTATCACCGCAAACTGAGAGACAAAATAAACCGAAAATCCATCCTGGACGAAATACCCGGCATCGGACCCAAAAGAAAAACAAGATTGCTGAAACATTTCGGAAGCCTGTCCGGCGTAAAAGAAGCTTCATTAAACGACATCAGGGAATCAGGCATTCTGGATGAAAAAACGGCGGAAAATGTGGTACGTTTTTTCACCCAGATTAAGGAAAAAGCAGATAAGCAGAGGCAAAAGTCCGACTGAATCGAGCCGCCAACCTGCCGATGCTGTAAGAGCAGGGTTTTCGCCAGGGCTCTGACCCCCTGGCGGACCCCCTGGCGGAATGGAGAAATTCACCGGAGGTAATCAAGTGTAGTGGAATTCTACTTCGTACATCGCAACGGCTCTCGCGCTTCCACGAGAACTTGTTCAGCCGGTTTGGTTACTTTCTGACCGCTTCGGATTTCCTGGTCTCTCCGGCGGATTTCCGAAATCCAGGAAGCCTTTATTTCCGTGTCATCCGTCTCCTCCAGACTCTGGATGAGCGGTTCTGCCAATCTGGCTCTTCCGTCCGGCGTCAACAACATGGCCTTCGAGACAAGTTCCTGAAGTTCAATAGCGCTCATCGTACCACTCCTTTGGTAATTTTCATTACTCCGCCATAATCCACAGGCGAGTAACCTTTGCTTCTAAACTTTCCATTTTCACGCTTCAAACTGCCTCAAGGCAAGTTTTTCACTTGTTGTTATCGCATGCGGGACTATCTCGATCAAATATTTTTGAATTTTTTCGTCGACATGGTCATCTCAACTGATCATTCTGAAAAAATCATTGCGGCTTTCGCGTTCCGTGATCCTCAAAAGCCAATGCTTCTTTTGCGGTTACAATTCTTCCGAATATCCCATTATTTTGTTTCGATTTCGATACCGACCCCGATTTCGATCCCGATACCGATTACTGAAACAAACTGTCAAACGTTTTGAAAGAAGCGTATCCCCGGTTTGAACAGTCCCCTCTTTTTTAATCAAGAAGATGCGCTGTTTTGCCTGGAATAATAAACGGAACGTCCTTTTCCTTTCCGCACAAGTTTTCTTTCATTGGTAAGTCGTTTCAATATCCTTTGAGCGGTCGATCTTGTTATGCCTGTTTTATTCATCAATATTTGAGTGGTCAGTCTTTCTCCTTTTAAAGCTATTTTCATGGCTGTTTTACCGGCATAGATCGTCTTTTTGTTTGTTCCGATTTCCAGCGAAACTTTAGGCTTCTGTTTTTTTTCTCCGGCAACCACATAATATGTCGAACGACCTTTCCTTTCCTGATCTAAAATTCCCTTTTTAACCATTTCCGAGAGACATCGATAAGCTGAGGTATCGGAGATATCCAGTTGCGCTGCCAACATATTGCGCGTAACATATCCTTCCTGGTGAACGATATTTAAAGCTGTTCTTTCTTTTTTTGAAGGAATGGAGTCAATACCCATCGATTGCAATTCTGGAATTTTTTCTTTCAGTTTATTGAGAATTTCAATGTAGTTATCCAATTTCATCATGGTTGCGATAGAGAAGGCTTCTATCCAATGGCCTCGTGCCTTCTCTTTTTCGTTCAGTTTCATAAAAACTTTTACCAGCTCTGCATGCCCCATCATTTCCATCCGGGGCCAATCCAACTTTTTGCACAATAATAAAGATTCATGATAATACTCTGTCGCTTCTTTATTTTTGCCGTTTGCTGCAGTGATTTTACCGAGTGTTATAAGCGATATGGCGATCCCGTGATCGGACTTCAATTTTTTGTTTAAACTATAACATAAATTTGCAAATTTAAATGCCTGTCTCAACTCATTCTTCGCCAGAAGGATAACGGCCAGTTCGTTATAACAGGAGGCAATCTGGTAAGAGCTGCCTTCAAGCTCCCATAGAACGAGAGATTTTCGAGCATATTCCTCTGCCTCATCAAGTTTTTTCTGCATTCGGCAGCATGTCGTCAAGTTCAAATGAGCATAGGCTATTAAATCTTTTTGTTCAGGATCGGCCTGATTCAAAATTTTCAAAATCAGTTTTTCTGCTGAAACGGCATCCCCCTTTTCCATTTCAAGAGTGGACTTATGCAACAGGATGTAAAGGCTTTCCGGATGATCGACGGGTAGGCATGCCAGCGCTTCATCGAGAAATTGCAGTCCAAGTTCTATATCGACCGATCTGTAAAGCATGGCCAACCACAATAATCCCTCTGCTTTTTCCTCCGGTTTTATGTCGCCCTTCAAGGCACGCCGGCAAATAGTATGCGAGGCTGCATAGTCTCCTTTCAGATAAACCGCTGCTCCCAAAGATTGCTGAATTTTAAACCATTCGGAGGAATTCAGTTTCTCGGCGGTGAACATACTAAGGACTTCGCACAGTTCGGCCGACTGTTTTTCAAGCGTCAGCAAATCCCATATATTTTTCAGTATAATCTCAGCAGCCTCTTTTGATCTGTCTCCCAGAATCAAATGTCTGGTCGCTTCTATAATCATGCCGGACTTAAGATAATAATCGGCGGCGAAACTGTGCCTTTGTCGCAAAAGTTCAGCCGGTTGACATTCATAAAGTATGCGCCGCAATTTTTTCGGAACCTGAACCGTCATGACTTCTCCATTCTCAATCACATAACCCTCACATCGAAGGTACCGAAATTCTGCTTCAACTTTGTCGATGATTTCACGCTCGGCCAATAACATCAACAATCGACGCGGAAAAGGAACAGAAAAAATCGTCGCTGACTCCAAAAGCTTAAAAGCCTGCGGGTAAGACTTCAAAGAACTCAAATGCACATCCACCGCAGATCGAGCGAAATCATCGTAATGCCGCCTTGAACTCATTTCCTGTTGTAATAATTCAGATACCTCTCTTATCGCTTGCTCCGTCGCTATTTTGAATTTTTTATGACTGGTTAGGTCCAGATAATTCATTAAACGACTCGTTTTTCCTTTGCTGGTTCCATTTTTTTCCAAAGGAGCAGTGTCTAAATACCTGTGACGCAAGATGTTGTAATTCCGCCACAAACGATCTCCCCACGTAGGATCGTTTTCGGGACGAAATCTCCCAATGGGTTGTTTGGACGGCGCAGGCGCCAATTGATCGACCGCCCATCTTAATACCACTCGTAAAGCATGAGCCAATTCAAATGAGGTGGGCAGCGAATCTTCCACAACAAGGGCCGCTTTCACCGGCGAAGAATGACAAAGAATAGACCGGGAGAGAAGATTAAGATCATGATAATTCTTAAGAGCATATTTCACATGAGAAAAAAATTGCCCCTGCGCCATCGTCAGCAATTCCTCATCATTGTTTTCTTCCTGCTTTGTCATTATGATATCCCTTTTACGATTAGCGAACCTATCCAGGCGCCATAATTTCTGTTCCGATGAAAGCAATTCATATTTCTCGCCACAACCGGCAGAATTCAATTTTGACCCCTGAACGAATTCATCAAAAAACGCTGTCCGCAGAACCGTCGAAATCAGCGGTTTTCTTTTTTATTATAAAGAAAAACCGATCTAATGCAAATCCGCGATTTAGTATACAACTGTTTACCGCTCCGGCTGCCGGCACCGCCTGCTGTTTTCGTTAAACTTAAAGCCCCAAAAATAATCGGTGCGACGGACCGCAGGATTATTACAAATGAGCTTACGACAGGACAGAGCGGAACATCTGTTGGAACTCGTCGTCGGATTGACCTATGTCGGTTTTGGTCCGCGCATGATTCAATACATTGAATTTCCACCGGAAAAGATAATCCTTATTTCGCTCCTTCAGAGCTTTAATTTCCACCCTTTTAACCTGGGGTTGCACTCGCAAGCTCGCTTAAACCCAGGCTGATATACTGCGCGCCTTCGGCGCTAAGAAAAAGCCGGTATGCGGCAAGGGTGATCCAGGTAGTCAAAAACAGGGACTGATTAAACCGGGGTTACACTTTTTCAAAATTTTTGACGGTTTGTTTCAGTAATCGGGGTCGATATCGTAATCGCAATCGCATTTGAAGCAAAATGATTGGATATTCGGAAGAATTGTTACCTCAAAAGACCCCTTTTTTGATCAATGCCAAAATTTTAATGAGTATCGCACGCTATGAAACAAAAATGACGCGATAATCAATTCGTTTCGCCGCCTATGACTTTTAACCTATTATATTATAACAAAAAACAGTCATCATTTTTAGATGAAATGATTATGAGTCAATATTCTTGATAATAAGCCTAACATCATCCGGGATTTATTAGTAAAATGAAAAATGATGGTTAGTTTGTTCAACGATTTTTTGAGAGGAGGTTCTTTCATGTTCGTTAAGTCATATTTTTTTTTAGAATTTAAGCATGGCAAAAAAATCTTTGGACGGGAAATTAAGATGGAAACCAATCGTCGGTTAATTCATATAATAAGGTTAAAAGAGGGAAGCGCGGAAGTGAAATCGTCTCTTCCCGAATTGCAATAAAGTTTAAATTTTTCAACCGACAAGACTGAGATCGCAGGCGCGTTCTTAAGGTTCGGTTAATATTATGACTCTGTAAGGAAGAGTTCAAGGAGGAGCGGATGAAAAAGTCTATTAACGGAAAATTATGGATTTTCATGGTGTTTTTATTTTTTGTGTTTGCGCATGTAACTTTAGTTGCCGCTGAAGTTTCAGGCGTTGAAGATACGTTCGATGTGGATGAAAAAACGAGCGACATAGACAGGGAAGACGAACCGGCCTTTTTTCTGACGAAGGATTTGGCCATGGCGTATCAGCAAGAAAGTGCGCAAATTGCGGACGTGATTCGGCATTCGCCCGATGAAAGCCTGTTTTGCATGCCAGTCAATGACGCCGATCGCGACCGGGAGGCTGATTTCGCCGTGAGCGCCGGAGGAGCCGGCGAGGACATCTGTTACGCTATTGGGCAGGTTATGGACGGGGGATATTTGGTAATGGGAGAAAACAGAAGTTTCGGAGCGGGCAATCGTGATTGTCTGGCGCTGAAATATGATGCCGCCGGAACGCTGCTGTGGGCGAGAACTCAGGGAGGAAGCGGCGACGAGTATCCCAAAGATTTTATGCCCACATCTGACGGCGGCTGCATTGCTGTGGGAATAACCACTACATACGGATCGGGGAATTACGATTTTCTTTTGTACAAGTTGGATGCCGCGGGCAATCTCGACTGGGCCAAAACGGTTGGGGGCGGCAGTAATGATTTGGCTATTTCAATTGAACCGACAAATGACGGCGGATACTTAGTCGGAGGAACTACGGCGTCGTACGGATCAGGATCATACAATTTTTTAATGATAAAATATGATTCTTTACATAACCGCGAATGGGCGATGACTACCGGCGACTCAAACAGCGAGTGGTGTTACGTCCTGAAACAGACAGCCGATGGCGGTTATATAGCCGGCGGCAGGCGAGGCGCTTCTTCTTGGGAGTATAACTTTATGATAGTCAAATATGATGCATCGCTCCAGAAGGAATGGTTGAAAGTAATAGGCGCAGGCGGAAACGATGTGTGTGAGTCTTTGTATCAAACTGCTGAAGGCGACTTTATTGCAGCGGGATATACGCAGGGCTTCGGAGCCGATTATGACGTCCTGATCGTTAAATTAGCCGGAGCTGACGGGTCTTTACTCTGGGCAAAAACTATCGGCGGCGCGGATGCCGATCAAGGCGCTTTTGTTCATCCTGCTTCCGACGGCGGGATAATCGTTGGAGGACGAACTATGAGCCTCGGCGCCGGACACTTTGACGGATTCATAATCAAACTAGACGATTCAGGAAACCTTGTCTGGGCGCGAACCGTCGGGGGGTCAGAGGAGGAACAGTTGCTCGCCATGACGGTTGCCGGTGACGGGTACGTTTTCGGAGGCAGTACAAAAAGTTACGGGGCTGGAGATGACGATTTTCTGACCGTGAAGACCGATGGCCAGGGATTCATTAACGATTGCGATTTTATTGCAGACTGTTCTCCGGATGTTATTGACGTAACGTCAACGATAGGCTTTTGGGACTTTAACTTTTTTACCTATACGCACAGCCCGAACGAAATTGATATAACTTCTCAGATAGAGAACCTCGATGCCGATCCATTCACTGTAGAAATTTGTCTGGATGCAACAACACCCACTCCCTTTCCTACCAATACCCCCACTGCAACACATTCTCCGACATTAACGCCTACCGGCAGCCCAACCCTGAGCCCCACTCTGACGCCTACCCATAGCCCATCAATTACGCCCACCGAAACTCCAACATTAACCCCAACGCTGACGCCAACCGACGAACCGTCCAGTACGCCGACCATTACAATATCGCCGACTCCGCCGCCTGTTCCAGCGCTGTCAGGAGCGGGTTTTACCCTGTTGATCAGCATTTTTACGCTTCTAGCCGTGTTTATACGTTCGCGTCGTTAAACATACCGGCTCGGCAGCGATTCTAACATAGGAGTCTTTTATGAAAAACAAAGCTTTTCTGTTAATTTTATTCCTGGAGATGGGAAGTCCTGAGGTTTCGGCTTTGATGCCTGGAGAAATAAATTATCGGGACTCATCGGTCGAATTTTCAAAAAGTCCCTCAAATGCCGGGAATGATTCTATTTTCCATGTTTGTGACGGTAGAACAGACAGTATTGAATTATGGAAAGAGACCGAAACCGAAATCTCTGCCGTCGATTATTTCCGCTGCCGGCGTAAAGACGATGTGAGGTCGGAAACAGCAGTCGCTGACGGTCAAAAAAACGGAGGTTCGCATTTTGCGTTTGCTGTCGGCGATTTGAATGGACAAAATGAAGGATGCTATTCTGTTCATCCGACTGCTGACGGCGGGTGTATATTCGGCGGGCAAACCAGCGCGTATGGTGCGGGAAGTAATGATGTTCTGCTGATGAAATACGATGCAGCCGGGTCTTTAATTTGGGGCCGTACCGCTGGAGGAGCAGAAAACGATATTTGCACATCGGTTCAACCGACATCGGACGGCGGTTATTTAATCGGCGGCGTTACATTCAGTTTCGGAGCCGGCCATCAAGATTTTCTTTTGCTGAAATATAATTCCTCAGGAAATCTTATCTGGGCCCGCTCTGTCGGCGGCTACAGCATGGATTACTGCAATTCGATTTTGCCCACTGCGGACGGCGGTTGGCTGGCGTTCGGGTACACTTACAGTTATGGAGCCGGCGGCAGCGACTTTATATTATTGAAGTTCAACTCATCCGGGAATTTGAGCTGGGCGGCGACAGCCGGCGGAGAGGATTCCGAGAGTTGCCTTTCCGTTCAACAAACAGCGGATGGTGGATACCTCGCCGGAGGATATACCAATGGCTTCGGAGCCACCGCTACAGACATTTTTTTGGTTAAATTCGATGCATCCGGAAATTTGAACTGGGCTCGCAAGATCGATGCTGATGCGAAAGATAACTGCTATTCCATTCTTCCTTCATCGGACAGCGGATGGATCATCACAGGAAATACGTTTGATTACGGCACAAGCGATTGGGATGTTATACTGCTGAAGTTCAACTCATCCTGGGGGCTGAATTGGGCTCGAAAAATCGGAGGCTGGTATAAAGATTTTTGTCAATCCGTTCAGCCGACGGCCGGCGGCGGTTTGATAGTTGCCGGCGAAACCTGCAGCTACGGCCATATAAGCGACTATGATGCCATGTTAATGAAGTTTAATTCGTCCGGCTCTTTGAACTGGGCTCGCGCTATCGGCGAATACCCTCAGAGGGATAGTTGCTCTTCAGTTCGACCAACAGCGGACGGAGATTTCATTGCAGGAGGAAGCACGTATGGTTATGGCTCCGGCGGCGCTGACTGTCTTTTACTCCATACAGATTCCAGCGGTCTGATCGTTAACTGCCAGGATTTAATTCATTCCTGGTCTCCTGCCATAACGGAAGATATCTCCAATTCGATCTACGTTTCTTCGCTCACGGTGAGCGCTTCCAACCCCTCTGTTTCTATGCAGGAAATAACGTCGTCTATAACCACCACATCGGTTTCACCTTTAACTCACAACATCTGTTATTACGCTCCCCCAACGCCGACGGCAACGCGCACCGCCACACGTACGCCAACGAAGACGCCGACCCAAACACCGACGGCAACTTTATCGCCCACATCATCGCCGACTCACACCCCCACGAAAACTCCATCTCAGACGCCGACCCAAACACCGACGGCAACTTTATCGCCGGAACCGCCATCACTTACGCCTACCATATCCCCTACTGACTCCCCTTCCCATACTCCCACGTTCACGCTCACCATTACCTGCACGCCTGCTATAACTATCAATCCCTCTCCTGCTCCTGTGCCCGTTCTGTCAGAAGCGGGTTCGATCCTGCTGATCAGCCTGTTCACTTTTCTGAGCTTTTTTATTCCTTCAAACCGGCAAACACGTAAAGGCGAAAAAACAAATTGATCAAAACTTTCGATATAGTCCTGAATAGGCTTAGCCCAAATGTCTCATAAAAAACCGTCATAAAAGGTTCAGACCGTAGCAGATTAAGTCCCGCCAAACGGGAGGCCTGGAGAATTTCCGAGGCATAACATTACAGCGTCGCTAGCCCAAAAAAGTACATAAAGAGCAGCGCCTGTCAGCGTTTCAGAAGGGCCCTGCCCCCTGGCGAGCCGAATCGTTTGCGAAAATAATCCATTTATTATGGATCAAAAACCCAAGTGGCTGTCCAGCATTAAATTTTGAATCGAGATTTG
>CAZUFC010000058.1:0-51213 GCA_964619725.1 uncultured bacterium
ATTTAACAGCCCGGTTCCCCAAAGCCCCTGCGCCGACATCAAACGCCATCCTCCGTGAGGAATCAGCCGGAAGCCGGACCAGGGCGCCGGCGAGAAGTTGATCAGCAGACAGCGGGTGGGGCAGTGAGAACGAAGACCGTTGCGGATGCCGGATGAAGAGCGCTGCCGGCGGGAGTTGTCTGTTCCTCCATGAGCATGATTGTGTTCAGGCACGAGGTTCTCACGGAATTCTCGAGGGAGACTCTTGAGTTCACCGTCCGGGAAAAGATGGGGGAAGAGGTAATTGCGGATTTCGGATTGGGGATTGTGGATTATTTGCGAGATCGTGCGGTTTTTATGGAGGCGAGGACCATTGAAAGGAGCTCAATTGCCTTGTTTTTCAGATCGACCAGACGCCTTTGTTACATCAATCCGGCTTCGACGGTCAGTTCCATCCAGTATATGGATTCAGCGCATTCCTCTTCGATGAGGATCATTTTGGCGACAAAGTCGGCGGGAGATTTGGCCCGACAGACAGCGCGATAGTTCGCCCCGACAGAGCGAGCAGCCGCATCGGAGCAACTGATTTCCGATCACTTTCGCGGTCTGGTTTTTCGGCAAGGCTTCCACCAACCGGATTACCCTGTTGGCGAAGGCTTTGGTTCTGTTTTTGAATTCATCCGCGCTCGTGGAGGCAGCAGATGATATCTTCATTCAATCCTCATTCCGAAATCCCCAATCCGCAATTGTTGCGGCTCTTCGTTTACGGAACTCTGAAGCGCGGTTTCTGGAATCATGACCGTTTCTGCCGGGGCGTTCTGGATATCCGGGAAGCCGAGGTTCGCGGCCGTCTTTACGAAATGCACTCGGGTATCCCCGTCCTGCAGGTTCCGGACGGGGATGCCCTCGCCCACGGCACATCGGACGCTATGGCCGACGTGACCACACAGGCGCGCCTTTCCGAACAATTAGCGTCCTACCCTGAACCGGCCCTGCAAAGCGCGGCAGCAGGCGACTGGGGCCGCGTGTACGGGGAGCTTCTTACCTTCGACGACCCCGAAAGCCGCCTGCCCGCCATTGACCGTCTGGAGGGTTTCCGCCCGGGCGGATCGAGCCTCAACAAACGCGTCCTTGTGCCGGTATGTATTGAGCACGGCATGGCGCTGCCTGTCTGGGCTTATGTAGCCGGTGAGTCGTTTGAAAATTCTTCATTTATTAGACTGGAGGAAACAATATGGTGTTATTTTTCGCGGCCAATGGCTGAAAAAATCCATTCCCGTTGCAGGATAACCGGCAGAAGTCCTCCAGTTTTTCAAACGATTACCTCTTGTTAAAATTTGAATTTGATATATAGAACCGAAAAGCGAAACAGAAGAAAATGGTCAACTGAGTCAGCGAAATCAAAAAATCGACTTAATCCGATGATCCCGCATTTGAGTTTCATCTATGCTGAGTAATCGAAAGAATCCGGCTGACATTCTTCATCTTTTCGTCTATTTTTTGTAACCGGTAAGATATTCAAAATACGGGCAAACCGGCGTTAGTTCACCGAAATATGTGCGATTAAAGCCTACAATTATAACTGATTGCTTGCCTACGCTGTAAAAATCCAATAATTTCTCAGGCGGTCCGAAGCGACCATCTGCCGACATAAATTATACGCGGACGCAAGGAAGCATAATAATCCCAAGCCATGCCTCGTAAGCATAAGGGATGGCATAAAGCTTAACGGAACGCAGCAGGATGCCGCGTCTACTTTCGAAAAACATGGTGAGCTCATGCTCGCCGGACTGACGATCAGCAGGTATTTTTTACTGTGGGAAAGCCCATGTCCTATGGAGGACGGAAACTGCTCGCCGAGTTTTATACATTCCGTGTCTTTCCAGGGACTGAATCCCAGTTTGATAAGATTATCTTTAAGAACATCCGCCCATTCATTATCAAAGGAACTGTAACTTATGAAAACGTCATATTCATTTGATTTCATGAAAAGTTCTCCAGGCAAAATTCGGCTTTTCAATTATGCTTTATTAGCATGAAAGAAGAGGAATGACAAGCCTGCGGTATGGCGAACTAAAATTCCGATATAAGAAAAATGAAGATTGAGAGTTATGCCGCGAATTATACTTTAAAGCCTTTAACCCGCATTTCTCATACAAAACCTGTTACGAGCGTCCATATCCCCGCACCTTCAAGCGCTGCTCCCTGCGGCCTTGCTCAACGTAGCGCTGCTATGTTTCCGCAGTCCTTCAGTCCGCTACGCTTGAATTTGCGGGAATCTGAACGCTCTCACTACGATTTTGTATGAGAAATCCGGCCTAAATCCCAAATGCCGGTGCGACGATTGGTATGGGTTCGTCGTCGATGTCTCTTTACGTTTCGTAATTGAAATCGCCGATATCTATGCAGGGCGAATCGGCGCCAATGTGATAATCTGAGCCGTCTTGAACGAACAATGGGTCATCATCAATATTGCCTTCGCCCTGATAACCGCCCATGACGTCGCAGTTTCATCCAGGCTTTAAATTTTTTAACTGCTTAAACAAGAATTGGGGAGGGTTTTGATAGCGGGCGAAGGGATGAAGGGACAAAGGGACGAAGGGACCTAAGGGACCTAAGGGACAGAAGGGACTCATGGAATGCAAAAACCGGCATCTGAAATTTAACCGTCTCACAAAAGAAACGGAATTTTGGGATTGATTAATCCGGGGTTACAGTTTTTTCGAAACGTTCGACTGAATGAGCCGATCAAAAAAATCGGGTAGGGGGTCGATACGCTTATGCTGAAACGAGACGGAGTCTAAGACTCAACATTAGCGGATCGGGGGGTTGTTTTTCTTTTTAGTCAAAACCCAAAAATCATTTTTTATGTCCGCTTAAATGATTGGATAATCTTAATAATTGTCGCCTCAAAAAATGCTTTTTTAATCAATGCCTTCATCTCTTAATCCTGCTTCCTTCTTTTACATTTCTTTTCATATAAAAATCCGGCCGTCTTGCATGCAAGGCGGCCGGATTTTTTTATTCAGTCTGTTTTATTCGTTTTCACGCTTTCTCGCCGTGTAGAAACCGATGAGCAGGAAATTGACGATCAGTATTGTCAAGCCTGCGCCGACTGTGCCTATGGCTGGAATAGGGGCTGTTGTGGGGCTGGCGGTCGGCGTTTTGGTGAAGGCTGTTGTGGGCGATAGAGTGGGAGAGGCTGTAGGCGTTTCTGTCGGTGAGTTGGTTGATGTTGGTTCTGGAGTGGCGGTGCGGGTTGGAGTTATGGTTGTGGTGGGAGAGAGTGTGTGCGTGGGTGAAATCGTCGGTGTTCTGGTGACGGTGGGAGTTTGCGTAATGGTCGGGGTCATGGTTACGGTGGGAGTCATCGTTATGGTGGGACTCATCGTTATCGTCGGCGTCATGGTTATGGTCGGCGTTTGTGTTATCGTCGGGGTTTGGGTTACTGTGGGCGAAGGCGTTATCGTCGGCGTGGGGGTCACTGTCGGGGTCAGCAGGTAGAAATTCTGATTGGTCAGTATTTCACTGTCTACGGTCAGACCGGTCAATGTCTGCGGCACGTATCCCGGAGAGCCGGCGGTCACGTCGTAGGTATCGTTGGGTATGCGGTGGATTTCGTAGTAGCCTGTGTCGTCTGTTCCGTCAGCGTCGCTGTAGCCGTTGGCTGTGGTTACCGTGGCGCCTTCGATCGGGAGCATATCGCCGGCGGCTCGGACGTATCCGGTGATGCCGCCGCCAATTGAGAAGCTCCATTCGTAGTCGCGGCAGTCGTAGCAGACTTCGTAATCGTCGCCGTCGTGAATTTCGACTGCGGCCAGGACGTTTTCGGTTCCGGCCGGTATCTGCCAGTAGAAGGAATACCATTCGTTTTCGCCGGGATAGAGCGTTACTTGGCCGTCTTCTCCTGCCGCGTGACTGTCGTATTCCGCTGTTCCAGTGTCGCCGTCGGTGTCCAGCTTCAGCGTGCAGGTCAGGTCGTATGTGTTCAGGGGGTGCGGGTTTTCTGGTCTTACCTGTATGCGTGCGGTTTCACCGGTGTAGAATACCGACGTTTCATTGCCGTCGACATCGGTTATTTTGACGTCCAGCAGTCTCGGCGGGATGTCGTAGGTGTATCCGGTGCAGTATTGCGGCAGTTCGGGCGCCAGAGCGTCGGCTTCGGCCTGGCTGCCGGCGCATACGTTGATGGTGGTGGATTCAAGTTGCAGGACAGCCACCGAGTTGGTGTTGACAACGTAATGGCCGCCGTTGAAGTGTTGCGTGCGGATCGAAAAGGTGTTCGTGGCAGAGCCGCCGGGACTGATGTTAAGGAATGCCGGATCGAACCCGAAGCCGTATGTGCCGTCGGGCACTATGTCATTTAGTTCTCCTATCAGGTGATTGTTGACGAAAAGGTCTATGTAGTGCGGTCGCACATCCGGCCGGGGATTGAAAGTGGTGAACATGGCCGCCACAACGACATCCTCCTGACCCAGGCTGACGTCGAAGGTCATGTTGATGTTGGGTCGATTTGTGCAGAACCAGTTGGACATGGTGTAGCAGACCATGGGTTCCATCACGTTCACTTCATATACCTGGCGAGGCGGCGAACAGTCGAAAGTCACAGGAAGCACGTCTTCTTCCGTCACCGCTGCCGCAACCAGGTCTCCGCTCAGGGTCGTTTCTCCCAGCTCCCACAGCGGTATGACTTCAAAATCAAGCAGGTTGCCGCTGCTCAACCGGTAATGTTCGACTTTAGGCACGAACAATGCCCGGCCGGTCAGGTCGCCTGCTCCGTGAACGTTCAAATCGGTCAACGTATCGCTGTAATTGGTCACCCGGCATGTCTTAACCTCGGTCACCGGGTCGGAGTCTTCCTCAGTCAGCGTGTAGAATATGTCCGGCCACTGCACGCATATCTCTGCCGGGGCGTTGTCGGTGATGGGTTCGGGGCCCTCGTCGTCGGCCACCAGCGAAAATGCCAGGTCGTCGAAACAAACCTCAAAAGGTTTTCCGTCTTCAGGCTGGACGTCCTGAGCATGCACAGCCAGTTCAATATCGTGAATGTATCCGGGAGGCAGCGTCATGGTTTCGTCCTCGCTTCCCGGACCGACGAAGTTGACGATCAGCTCGTCGTTGGGATTCTCGATGTGAACCTGCGCAGTGTGGCTGATCACATCCTCATTCTGGATGCTGATCCAGGCCCGCTGGTCGTAATCCCTTTCCACGTCGATGGAGTATGAATCTTCGGTGAAGACTACCCCGTTGCCTACAGTGAAGCTCCAGGTATCTGAAACGGTCGTTCCGCACAACGATTCCATGTAGATGTACCATTCATAAGTCGCGTTCCGGGTGAGGTTCTCCAATTCGATCATATGCGCCGTTGCACCGGTCTCCACAGCCGTTTCCGTCCATTCTGCCGCCCCTGTTTCTCTGCAGTACAGCCAGGAATCGGCAAAGTCCGACGTATTCCAACTGAAGGTTATATCGTTGCTGCCGCTGGTTATATCCTGGGCCGGATTGCGCTGCGTTATCAACACTTCGCCCAGACACTCCAGCGTCGCCTCGTCATCATATGTTTCGAGCAGTTCCTGTGACTCAGCCGTCACCGTAAACGGATACGTTCCCACAGAAGCGCATTCGTCGGGTATGACGATCTCAATCACGGCCTGTCCGGACTGTCCCGCAGCCAGGGTCAGGCTCTCCGGAGTCAATGTATACCAGGACTCAGGCAATGATCCGGTTATCGTCAGATCGAACGTGTCGATGCCCAGGTTCGCGTTGTCCACTGTAACCGTATAGTCGGTTTCCGTGCCTACGGAAATCTCCCGCAGTTCCGGTTCGACCGTCAGGGTTATCCTGTCCGCGCAGTATTGAATCGGCGCCGCCCGCTCGGCCTGGTTGTTGGTCTCGTTGTGTTCTATAACTTCGTCCAGAACGTCCGCCATAACTATGATATCGGTATCGCATTCAGCAACCCAGTATTCACCCGCGGATACGGAATTGCCCGGGGTCAGGCCGGTAATAAATTGGTCGCTGCCGATCTGAACAGGACCGGTACCGTCGTCCGCATAGAAACGAACGTGAAATGAGCCGGCGGCCTCATCGCCGATATTGTGAATCTCGGCGGTCAGCACGGTAACGTTGCCTTCGGTGGGATACTGCGGATCGAAATGAATGTCGACGGACTGTATGGAGAGATCAGGCGCAGGAGTCGGCGTGTCGGTGGGCAGCGGTGAAGGCGTCCTGGTCGGAGGCGGCAGCGGCGTGGCGGTATCAGTGGGCGTGCTGGTTATGGTCGGAGTGTTGGTGACCGTCGGAGTATTCGTAATGGTAGGAGTATTAGTTATCGTAGGCGTGGACGTGGCGGTCGGAGTGGGCGATTCCGTAGGGGTGTCGGTCGGCGTATCGGTCGGCGTGTCCGTCGGAGTACCTGTCGGCGTCATCGTCGGAGTATCGGTCGGCAGGGGCGTATCCGTGGGAACAGGCGTCGGCGTTTGCGGCGCTGCGGCGGCAGATATTTGCACGCCTTCCATTGAATAAGCCGGAAGTATTTTATCCTTGGTGAAAGCCCGGTAGTAATATGTCGTGCCTGTCGTCAAGCCGGTATCGGTCCAGGGCGTCGTCGAGTGGTCCGCACATCCATGTATACGATTTCGACTCCTTCGGCCACTTCTGTCCCCGGATTCACGTGATAATGCTGCCGATATGTGGGTTCCCAGACAATCGGCGATTCCGAACGCACGATCAATACGCCGTCGAAATCAATATCCCCCGGATTGGTCCAGGTCATACTGATGCTGTCGGCCGTGGAACTCACCGCCTGGAATCCTGTGACCTCATGAGGCGCTGTGATGTCGGACTGGGTGTTGAGGAAATAATATATTCCTCGGTAGCCGCCTGCGACGATGTCCTTCTTGCCGTCCGCATTCCAGTCGGTGACGTTGCTGCACATATTGTAATCGGTCTCAAGATAACCGTAGCCGGCCTGAAGAAAACCGTCGTCATACAGGCTCGGCGCACCGGGAACGCCCTGGTTGATGAACGAATGAAGACGATCATAGTAATTATCGGTGTTGACCAAAAGGTCCAGGTCGCCGTCCTCTTCATAGTCCCAGATACGTGAGTGGAAAGACCATGATCCGCCGATCGGCGTCTGATATCCGTTATCCCAGTATTTAACTACGGAACCGGAGCTGAATTGAGGATTATCGTCTGTGCCTTCGTTGAGATACAAGTAGAGATAATCTCCGTTTCCGAAGCCAACATTGGAGGCGACGAGCAGGTCCTTCTTGCCGTCGTCATTCCAATCCACAGTCTCCAGATTCTGGACTCCCTCCGGACCCAGATCGTTGTAACCTCCTGAAGTGAGTTTAACGGGTTCGGCAAACACAGGGTCATAGTTTTCCGCAGTATTCAAATACAGGTAAATATCACCCTGGCTATAGTAATCATCCCTGGGAACAAGAAGGTCTTTTTTACCGTCGTTGTTCCAGTCAAGAACTTCCGGCACGGCATAATCGCTGGCGTAACGGTCTCCGAATACGCCCACACGCACACCGGTATATGTCGTCAGCATACGATGTTTCGTCAATGTCGGCGATTCATTCGTTCCCGTGTTGTAGACGACATAATTGGCAGCCTGCCAGTCAGCTCTTAAAAGAAGGTCCTGGACGCCGTTTTCATCCCAATCCACCACAGTTACGGCTTTCTGACCACAGCAAAAAGAGGTCGGTTCCGTGCCCGGAATGTAATGACAATACTCGAATTCAGGAGCGGATTCACTCCCTATATTAGGGAAGTAAGAAGCAGCGCAGCGGTCCCCGGTTTGAACCAGATCGAAGATTCCATCACCGTTCATATCGGCGAGCGAGAATACATTATTAGTCAGTTTGATCATGGATGCCTCGCCATAGAGAACCGTTTCGCTGGAGAATGAGGGATCGGCATCCGTTCCGTCATTGTAGAATACAGAAAGTCTATCCGGGGATTGAGACGATACTATAAGATCCTTCTTGCCGTCTCCGTTCCAATCTCTCACCCAGGGTTTCGCCCTGTATCCTACGTCAATATCGCTATATCCGACCTGTATCCACGACCCGGCATCCAATTGGGGATTGCCGTTCGTGCCGTTGTTTATGAACAATTTCACTTTACCGCCGTGCTCTCCGCACACCAGATCGTCTTTGCCGTCGTTGTTCCAGTCCACGGCAAAAGGTTTGGCTGCAGAACCGATATCCAGCGTAGAGTAATTGGAATTCAGAAAAGTTCCAGGGGCAAAGTCCGGGGATGAGTCGCTTCCCTGGTTTTCATAATAGTAGATGCGGCCGGCGCCTTCTCCTACAAGAAGATCGCGTCGACCGTCCGCGTTCCAATCAAAGTAGATCGGGTGCGCATCATATCCTACATCAATGGGATTATACCCGACGCTGACTTGCGTACTGTCTGCCAGAGACGGCTGGACGACGGTCCCGACATTCATGGAAATCCTGACCATACCCTGGTTGTCGCCGGTCAACAGGTCCTGTTTGCCGTCATTGTCCCAGTCAACGGCAAACCCATACACCTCATAGCAGTTATCGCATACCCAGTGAGCCTCACGCTTAATCAGGGCCCTCTCCTCGAATTCCGGCGGTCCGGGCGACGGATATGTGGGGATGCTCGTGGGCGTGAACGTCGGACTTGGGCCGGGAGTCGGAGTATCCCCGCTGGTCATGGTATCGACTTCGACGCCGTTGACCGACCAGGAAGGCAGCACTGCGTCGTAAGCGAACGCCCGGTAATAGTAATGCGATCCCGGAGTGAGTCCCGCGTCGGTCCAGGGATTCGTCGAATGATCAGCGGCTCCTTTGTAGACTACTTCAACTCCCGGTGCGACCTCGACTCCCGGAGTCACATGATAATGCTGCCGGTCTGACGGACGCCAGTCAATAGTCGAATGCGACCGCACAATGATGACTCCAGCGAAATCATTATCCGTCGGATTGTCCCAGGTCAGGCTGACCGTGTAATCGGAACTGCCCGCGACGGTGAAATACTGCACCTCCCCGGGCGACGTCATGGCGCTCTGGCTGTTGGAATACCAGGACACCACATTATAAGTTCCCAGTAAAATATCCTTTTTGCCGTCTTCATCCCAGTCCACTATCTCTATAAACGGCGTGTGGTTTTCTTGAACGTATCCGTAAGCAGCTTCCAGAAAGCCGGATTTTACCAGATAAGGAGAGCCTGGGGAGCCGTTGTTGGTGTATTTCATGAGATAATCATTATTCTCTCGAGTACACATTAATATGTCCGGGTCCCCGTCCTCTTCATAATCCCAGACCTGTATATTGTTTTCCCAGAGGCCTCGAATCGGATAAACGTATCCGGATTCATGGTATTTTAAAACGGTACCGGTGGTGAAATAAGGAACAGCATCGCTTCCCCGGTTCAGAAAAACATACTGGTAATCGCCGTAGCCGTGAACTCCGTTAAAGGATACGCCGGAAGAGATCACCAGGTCCTTCTTGCCGTCCGAATCCCAATCGGCTACGGTTAAACTTTGAGCTTCTTCGGGTCCGACGTCAATGTAACCGGTCGTAAGTTTGAATGGATCGCCGAACTCAGGGGCGTAATTCTCGTTAGTGTTGAGATAAACGTAAATATTACCGGGATCAGTGTAATCTCTAAATGGAGCGACAATATCTTTTTTGCCGTCGTTGTTCCAATCAACTACGTCCGGCGAATGATAATCATCGAAACCTACCGCTTTTCCGGTAGTCGTCGTCAATGCCAGGCGACTCGTGAATTCGGGGGCCGCATTCGTTCCTGAATTAAAAAACAGGTAACTGCGCTTATAGAAATCATGACCCGTCAAAAAAAGGTCCTTGCGACCGTCTTCATCCCAGTCGATCGTTCTTATCGCCATTTCAGCGCTTACAAGGCTGTGCGGTCCGTTGCCGGGGATAAAAACGGCTTCCTCATAAATCCGATTCGAGTTATCGCCCTTGTTGGGGTAATACGCGGGATAACGTCCATCCAGACACGCTACGAAGTCAACGGCGCCGTCGCCGTTCATGTCCCCGAACGACCAGCCGTATTCAACGACGACGGCTTTTGAATCGGGTCCGTACAGTAATGTTTCAGTGTCGAATTGAGGATCAGAATCAGTCCCTTCGTTGATGTACAAATAAGTCCGGGGGCGCCAGGTTCCATAACAAAGAAGGTCCTTCTTGCCGTCGCCGTTCCAGTCGGTTACCCAGGGTCGAGCATGACTATCCGTATCAATCACATTGTAACCCACCTGCAAATATGTGCCGCCGTCCAGTTGCGGCGAGCTGTTTGTTCCTTCGTTGAGAAATATCCTGACCCTGCCGTCATGACCAGCGACTACAAGATCGTCTTTGCCGTCGTTGTTCCAGTCGACGGGGAACGGAGCAGCATCAGAACCCACATCCAATGTCGAATAACCCGCATTGATCAGAACGCTTGAATTGAACGTAGGGACGCTGTCGCTTCCCGTGTTCTGAAAGAACTGCACCTGTCCCTGGTTATCGCCCACCAGAAGATCGCGTTTCCCGTCCGCATCCCAGTCATAGTGAAACGGTGATGCGTCGTTGCCTACGTCCAGGTCGGAGTAACCAACCTGTACCCAGGTTCCGTCCTGCAAAGAAGGATTCGTCGGCGTACCGTCATTCATGCTCAGCTTCACTCGTCCGTCCCAGAAACCGTTAAGCAAGTCTTTCCTGCCGTCGCTATTCCAGTCCGTTATATGCATGCTCCTGTTCGAAGTCGAATCGATACGGTGAATGTCGCGGGTTAGATTCCCCTCATCCGTCAATACCGGCGGACCAGCGCTCTTCATTCCCGGCTTTCCTCCAGCTTTGCTTTTTCCAACATCTTCACCATTGCATATCCATGCCGGAAAAATCATTGCCGTAACGATCATCAGGAATATTGCTATCCTTTTCATGAACCTCCCTTTTTAAATTATTAATGAGCGACAATACCGCCATCCCGCCGCAATATTTGCCGCCGGGGCGATCCCTGCCTTCTCTCAAATGTTGACGATTTAAAATATATGTTAACGAAAATATCGATCCTTGACCTCATTGATGGTAGTGATCCCTCACTCCTTTACCCCCTAACTGAAAAATCGGGAAAAGTCAAAAATCCGTTCTCCTCTTGCGATCAATTCATCTCACCTGTAGCGATTTAATCTCCGCCTGTCCGTCACATCGTTAAAATTCGAGATGCCGAACCGGCGACGGTTAAGTCGTTATTCCACCCTTCTCATCCCGTAAACTTCGGCCAATATCCTGCATGAAAAAATTGCATCAGGCGTTCTTTTCAGCAACACCCAACTCCTTACCCAGCGATTGGATGATGACATCAGTGCTTTTCTCTATCAACTGTTTTCGTTCTTCAACTGAAACCGTATCGGTTTTCAGAGCGGCTTCATTGAATAATTTATGATGAGAATTCAGCAGAAAGGAAAATACGTTTTTCCCGTCGGAACTCATCAGAAAACAATTAATACCGCCGATCGCTTCTCCTCCCGCCTTGCGAGGCGTCAGGAGAAATTCGGATAACAAGGCATAGTCGGTTTTGATTTCCGAACTTTTCAGATGATCGGCGAATATTTTCATACTTTCTTGAAAAACGGACCACTGCGTGATGTCAACCTTTTTAGAGATGCTTAATTCGTGATCGGATATTTGCACCCTGGCGAGCTTGTTCTTTTCAAAAAAATCAGCGATTTTTTCCCCGGAATTTCTCTCATACAAGGTCAGTCCATGACTTCTTACAATGGTCGGAAAAACAGTGATGGACATGTCCCCGATTTTTTTCCTGAATGTCCGGTCGACGTCGTTTTCAACTTCCGGCCGGTAGACAGTCGATTCTTTCGCAGGTACGGAATCCGAGGTATGAAACGAGCCGGCAACAGCGGCTATTATAAAAATTAAAATTAAAGGAAACAATTTCAACATTTCTTCCTCCGAATAATTTTTTCCGGTGATCTAATATCAACTTCGTCAGCGAAAAAGTCCCTTTAAAAAAGAACCCCTTTTTCACCGGAATGTCATCCGTAACGCATTGTATCGATTTTCGGGATATTTTCAATCGTAAATCGGACCGGTCACGAGAGTTTTATCGTAATCGCTGAGTAAAAGTCAGCCGGCAACGCCTTATGCAGATATAGTTCCTGGTCAGTTTTTAAGGAGCTCTCGCAGGACGGTTTGCAGAATTCCGCCGTTTTTATAATATTTTATTTCAACGGGCGAATCGAGTCTCAACAAAGCTTGAAAACAAATTTCCCGGGCGGCTTTTTCATCTGAAAGGACCCGGATTCTGACGTTCTTGTTAGGAGTGAGTTTCTCTTCTTCGATGCCGTCGATAAAAATTATTTCTTTTCCCGTGAGTTCCAGGTCTTGCCATGAATTTCCATCTGCGAACTGAATGGGAAGGACGCCCATCCCGATCAAATTGCTTCGGTGAATACGTTCGAAACTCTCCGCAATGACGGCCTTAACGCCGAGCAACGCCGTCCCTTTTGCCGCCCAGTCCCGGCTGGAACCCGAACCGTATTCCTTTCCCGCCGCTATGACCAGGGGAATATTCTCCTTTTTATATTTTTCAGCGATGTCGTAGATATACCCCATTTCTCCGCTGGGGAAATGAATGGAATAACCTCCCGTTTTATCCGGCGTAATTAAGTTTTTTATCCTGATGTTTCCGAATGTTCCCCTCATCATGACTTCATGATTGCCTCGCCGGGAACCGAAGGAGTTGAAATTTTCGGGTCGAACGCCTTTGGAGATGAGATATCGTCCTGCAGGAGAATCTTCGGGAATGGCGCCGGCCGGTGAAATATGATCCGTTGTGATTGAATCGCCGAACAGCGCGAGGATTCTCGCCCCTTGAATTTTCGGCAAATCCGGCTTAGCCGGGGAGAATTCCTTGAAAAAAGGCGGTTCCTTGATGTAGGTCGAATCATCCTGCCAGTCATACACGTCTGAATCCGCACCCTTAATTTCATTCCAGGTCGCATTCCCCTCAAAAACATCGGCATACTGAACTTTGAACAATTCCGGTTTAAGATGCTTCTTCATATACCTCAGAATTTCCTCCCGGTCAGGCTTGATATCCTCATAATAGACTAAATTCCCGTCCGGGTCTCTGCCCAGCGGCTCTGAATAAAGATCGAAATCCATACTTCCTGCAAGTGCATAAGCCACAACCAGTATGGGAGAAGCCAGGTAGGATGCCGCAGTCATAGGATTGATCCGGCCTTCAAAATTCCTGTTTCCGCTCAATACAGAAGCGGCGATAATATTTCCCTCTGTTATGGCCTGCGTTATTTCTTCGTCCAGAGGACCGCTGTTTCCGATGCATGTGGTGCAACCGTACCCCACCAGGTGGAAATTCAGTTTTTCCAGGTAATCCATTAATCCTGAAGACCGAAGATATTCGGCGACCACCTTTGAACCCGGAGCCAGACTCGTTTTCACATACGGCTTAACCCTCAATCCTCTCTCCACGGCATTTTTCGCCAGTATCCCCGCTCCCATCATTACATAGGGATTGCTCGTATTCGTGCAACTCGTGATAGCCGCTATCGCCAGACTTCCGTCGCTTATTTCGTAAACTTGGCCTCCTTTCTCAAACTCTGCCCTGGTTTTTTTGCTCTTTCCGAATTTCTCTCTTAAAGTAACGGAAAAATGTTTCTTGAAGTTTGTAAGGGGTATTTTGTCCTGAGGCCGCGAAGGTCCCGCCAGCACAGGTTCGACATCACCCATATCCAGACTCAGTTTCTCCGTATAATCGGGAATTAGCGCCTTTGCATCGTAAAACAGCCCCTGTTTCCGGCAATATTTTTCGACAAGTTCTACATGTTTTTTATCCCTGCCGGTGTCCAGAAGGTATTGCAAGGTCTTTTCATCAACCGGAAAGAAACCCATCGTTGCTCCATATTCCGGCGACATGTTCGCAATCGTGGCTCTGTCAGGCAGACTAAGATTCTTTAATCCAGACCCGAAAAATTCAACGAATTTACCCACGACTCCTTTTTTCCTCAATATTTCGGTAACGGTCAAAACAAGATCGGCAGCGTTGGAATCGCCCTTCAATGCTCCCGTCAGCTCAAAACCTACCACGTCAGGAGCAACCATGTAATAAGGCTGTCCAAGCATAACCGCTTCCGCCTCTATGCCGCCTACGCCCCAACCCAGTATCCCCAGTCCGTTGATCATCGTCGTATGACTGTCCGTTCCGACCAGCGTATCCGGAAAAACGATTCTCTTATCATCCTGCTCTTGAATCTGGACGACTCGCGCCAGATACTCAAGATTGACCTGGTGCACTATACCCGTCGCAGGCGGAACAACCCGGAAATTATGGAAAGCCTTCTGCCCCCAATGCAAGAAGGCATATCGCTCATAGTTCCGCGAAAATTCTTTTTCTGAGTTTATCTCCAGAGCCCTCGCACTTCCGTAACAATCAACCTGTATAGAATGATCGATTACCAGGTCCGCCGGTATAGTCGGATTGATCTTTTCCGGCTCACCGCCCAGGCGTTGCGCGGCAGATCGCATCGCCGCCAGGTCCGCTATCGACGGCACGCCCGTAAAATCCTGCAACAGAACGCGGGCCGGCATGAAGGCCGTTTCCCCTCGCTTTTCCTCCACAGCCCGCCATTCAATCAGATTCCGCACCATTTCTGACGTAATAAGCTCCTCATCCCAATTCCGGAATGCAGATTCTATCATTATTCGAATCGAATAGGGCAACCCGGACAGGACACGCCCCCACAACTTCTCAAGCTTCCGCAGACTGTAGAAAGATAACTCCCCCATAACTGAGGTTAATTTACTTCTGATCCTGAATTTATCTTCTGCTTTCATTTTGCGCCCCCATAAAAATCGTGGCTTACGGTTTATCGTCGTAAAATAATAGCGTACAATAAATTGAACTTAAAATCCAGCCGGCCGGAGCGCTCTTTCTTTTCCCGGCACTGATCAAAAAAGAATACGATTTTTACGATTTATTTCTTCTCTTATCCTTGATAATCAACGTTATCCGTGGATGCGGACTCTTTGTTTCTCTCTCCAGAATTCCGGGCATTATGGTCACCGCCCTTTTCTTTAATATTTGATCCTTTGATTCAAATAAGCGACAATATCCGGCGACTGAGGGGATCGGCTCATGAAATTGCTGAATTTAATTTTGTTCGTATCTGTCGTTTCTGCGGTTTATTTTTTGATGCACTTTTTTCTTTTCAAAAGAATTTCCGCAGGTCTGCAACTCTCCAGGCACCCACGCCTTATCATGCTCATCGCCTTTATAATACTCGGATCGCTTTTTATCCTGTCCAAACTGATTTTCTTTGTGGGAGATCAACCCCTGTTGACATACGCGGCCGGCATATGGCTGGGCCTGGTCGCCTGCGGCGTATTCTTTTTCTTCTTTGAAACTATCCTGTCCCTGTCCTTTCCCTTTTACAGGAAATCATTCGTCATGGGAACTGTTCTTGTAGTCTTCGCCTGCGGCGCCATAGCCATGATCAACGGGACACACAAGCCGGTCATACGGCAATATTCGATTCCCTTGAGGAATCTGCCGGCCCATTTATCGGGTCTCAGCATCGTCCAATTATCAGACCTTCACCTGGGAGACATCAAAAGGCTTGAATGGTTCAAGGATGTCGTCGCCAGGACGAACAGCCTGCATCCCGATATAGTCGTCCTGACAGGCGACCTCATTGAATTCGACGGTTACAGTCTTCGAGGATATGATGAAGCCTTCCGCAACATAGAATCGAAATACGGCGTTTATGCAATTTCAGGCAATCATGAATTTTATACGGGGATTAATAACTTCTTGAGTTTTATGAAAAAAACCGGCATCCGCGTTCTGAAGAATGAATCGGTCCTTATTGCGGACGCCGTTCAACTGATAGGCATAGATGATCCCGAAGGCAAAAGATTTGAAGGAATAGGGCCTGATCTGGAGGCTGCGATGAAAAACGTTATGCCCTCAAAACCGAGAATTTTGCTCTCGCACAGGCCGGAATTATTCAAAGAAGCGCGCAAAAGAGGCATCGATCTTCAAATTTCGGGTCATACGCACGCTGGTCAGATACCGCCGATGGACCTTATCGTCAACCTTTATTTCAAGCATCCTTACGGCCTTTATGAGGAAGACGGCACCTACATATACACTTCATGCGGCACAGGAGTGTGGGGAACGCCCATGAGACTTTTATTTCCCTCGGAAATCGTTAAACTCATCCTGGTATCCGACTCGCATGAGGAACATAATCAGGAAGGAAACTAAACACATAACAGGCCAGGAATCATTTGACAAAACAATGGAAGAATGCTATTTCCACTTGACAGTGCTTTCGTGCGGGGAAGGTTTTCAATGATTACAAATTTTTTAGCAGCAAGTGAAGTAAATTTAGGAAGCGAATTGGGATCAGGCGTTATTGATTTAATTGCCCAGTCAGGTCCAATAGCGCAGGGCGTATTGCTCACCCTGCTGTTTTTCTCTCTGATCTCCTGGGGAATTATGCTGGATAAGATATGGATGTTCCGTCAAATCAACAAAAGGACGCGTAAGTTCGCCCGTATCTTCCAAACCAAGGAATCGCTGGAACAGATTTTCTTTCTGGCCGTAAAAATGAAACCATCGCCGCTCAACAATATATTTCAAGGCGGTTACAAGGAATACAAGCGGATTAAAGGCGCCGACAAAAATACGGAACCCTTCTCCGATGCCGAAAACCTCTCTCATGACGAAAACCTTAAACCGAAACTGGTCAGCGAATTATCCGGCCTGGTCACCGACGAAGTTTTGAAGCTCGAAAAAAGACTGGTTTTTCTTGCTACTACAGCTTCCGCCACACCCTTTATCGGACTTTTCGGAACAGTTTGGGGAATAATGAACGCATTCCGCGGGATAGGCTCCTACGGCTCGGCCAGCATAACCGCCGTCGCTCCGGGAATCGCGGAAGCGCTCATAACGACTGCAGCCGGTCTTGCAGCCGCCATACCCGCTGTAATCGGCTATAATTACATCAACAACAAAATAAAAAATTTCACCGTTCAAATGGAAAGATTCGCCGAAGAATTTATCGGTTACGTAACCTGAAACGTTTTTCATCGATCATTATGAAAGAAGGAAACCAGATAAACAATTATTTAAACAACGGCGACAAGGTTAAAGCCAAAAGCGCCCTGTCCGACATCAACGTTACACCGCTGGTTGACGTAATGCTTGTTCTGCTGATTATTTTTATGGTTACTGCGCCGATGATGCAACAGGGAATAGAGGTTAATTTGCCGAAAGCATCCAAAAGACCCATGCAGGATTCCAATGAAGAGCAATTTATTCTCTCGGTAACCAGAGAAAATGAGGTTTTTTTGAATGAAAGCAAGATTCCGCTTGAGCATCTCCGGCTGAAACTTTCGCAGTTGAACGCATCTAAGGTTATTGAAGCTCTGTTTTTAAAAGCCGACAGTGAAGTGTCCTACGGATTCGTCATTAAAGTTATGGACGCGGTCAAAAATGCCGGCATCGAAACTCTGGGCATGGTTACGGAACCTATAGAGAACTGATCTTTTTAATAAGGAGGGAGACATCTGAGGAAAGGATGCATTAAATCGTAATGAAGAATTCAGCATTCCGCATAATGTCGTCGTCATGGAGCGACGTGACGTGGGTTTCGATGATAGTGTTTTCTTTGATCATTCACGCCGGCATGATCTGTCTGGTCGCTTCGGCTACGGAAAAAAGCCCCGGGAAAGGACATAAAAGCGATGCCGTGTACCACGTCAATCTCGTCGACCTTCCCTCTTTCCCAGGAAAAGGCGGCAGAAGCGGCGGCAGCGATAAAGACGGAAAAGACTCATCAGCTTCGCGTCTACCGCCCAAACCGGAACCACCTCCTAAAAAAGAGTCTCCTGAAACGGCCGGTGAAGCCGCTCCGGCTGAAGCGCCGGAAGAAAAGGAACCAGTGAAGGCTGAATCGAAAAAATTGACCCTACCCTCTAAAAATGCCGGTAAAGAAAAGAAAAAACCGGTCCGAAAAAACCTCGGCAGCTCATCTGTTGCACCGAATGTCGAAAAAGGAGAGGAATATTCGTCGACTCACGTCGGCCAATGGACTTTTAACGATTTCGTAGTAAGAAAAGGCGGAAGCGGAAGCGGCGGAGGAGGCGGTTTTTCCTCTTCCGCCTCTATCAATCTTGACGCGGACGAATTCGCATTTCTTTACTATTTAAAGATCATTAAGGACAAAATCAGCAGGAACTGGAATCCGTCGTTGGGCGTCTTGCCGGCGGGCACGTCACTCAATACGACGATCTATTTTCTGCTTTCCAAAAACGGCCAAGCATCAGATGTTGCAGTAGAAGAAAGTTCAGGTAATATATTAATGGACAAGTCATGTTTGAGAGCTGTGATGATGGCTTCTCCTTTTCCGCCTCTGCCTTATGAGTATGGAGGCGACAGCCTGGGAGTTCATTTTGGATTTGAATTTACGCCGGAGTATTAGAATAACGGGAAAATTTTCCAGGTCTGACAGGACGCGGCTTGCATCCGGCATCCTTTTAATTGTGCTGTTGCAGGCGATCATTTTGACCGGCAGCATCGGAATCGTCAGCGGCGAAACTGATGTTTATCTTAACGTAAAGAAAACGGAAGTCAGAAAAATAGACCTGGCGGTACCTCTCTTTGCCGTTGATTCGGACGATCCTGAAATCCGGAAAGCGACCGAAAAAATAAAGGATATTCTTATTAATGATCTTCGGATGAGCGGCGTTTTCAATGCTGTGGACATCTCACAGTTTTATCAGAGTTCCGGCGCTTCAGAGGGTGAAATTAATTTCAATCAATGGTATCTTGTAGGCATGCAGGCTTTGTTGGTCGGCAAGTATGAAGAAAAGAAAAACAAAGTAACGTTAAAGGCGTGGTTATATGACGTTCCCATGGGGCAACTGATCATCGGCAAAGCGTACAGGGGTCCGAAGGATTCTTTAAGAGAAATTGCGCACCGTTTGTCGGACGAAGTCGTGTATCGTTTTACGGGCGACAGAGGCGTGGCGGCGACGAAGATATCTTATGTTTCAGATAAAACGGGAAACAAAGAAATATATCTGGCTGATGCCGACGGAGAAAATGTCCGCATCCTCACCCGAAACGAATCGTTGAACCTGTCTCCTGCGTTTTCTCCGGACGGAGAGCATATAGTTTATACGTCTTACGTAAAGGATAATCCCGATCTTTTCATGTTGGACATTGAATCCGGCAAATCGGAACAACTGATTTCAGGCGGTTTGAATATAACGCCAGATTTTTCTCCTGACGGCAAAAAAATAGCTTTCAGCCGCAGTTTTGAAGGGAATCCGGATATTTACATTCTGGAGCTTAAAACGAAAAATCTTAAACGACTGACTTTTTATGAAGGGATAGATTGTTCGCCGAGCTGGTCGCCCAATAATCGCGAAATCGTTTTTATCTCAGATCGCAGCGGGTCGCCTCAATTATGGTTAATGGATGCCGAAGGAGGCAATCTCAGACGGTTGACTCATCTGGGTTCATACAACGATGCGCCTTCCTGGTCGCCCAAAGGAGATAAAATCGTTTTTCAGGCCCGTGTGGACGGATTATTCGATATTTTTACAATTCAACCCGATGGAAATCGTCTTTTACGCTTGACAGGAGACGAAGGAAACAATGAGAATCCAACCTGGGCGCCTGATGGAAGACATATCGTGTTTTCTTCCACGCGCATGGGAGGTATTAATCTTTTTATTATGGATGTTGTCAGTGGTACGACGATACGGATAACCGAAAATGAAGGTCGTTGTACGAGTCCAGTATGGAGCAAGTAGAGTAATTTCGATAATTAATGAACGATAAGGAGGGAAATATGAATCGAAGTATTGGATTAAGCTTGCTGGTTTGCGGTCTTGTGTGCTGTTTGTTTTTTCCTGTAGGATGCTCGAAAAAAAGAAAACCGGAGCCTGCCGTCTCTACTCCCACCCCGATTCCTGAAATACCGACGGCAACTCCCCAACCCATTAGAGAACCGGAAATATCTGAGGAAGAACTCGCTCGACAGAGATATGAAAAAGAAAAACAGGAAGTATTCAAGAATATCTATTTTGATTTCGACAAGGCCACCTTATCGATAAAAGCGAGGGCCGTTTTGTCCGGCATAGGAGACTGGATGATCGAACACCCCGGTAAAAAGGTACTGATCGAAGGGCATTGCGACGAACGCGGCTCGGAAGAATATAACCTGGCTCTCGGCGAAAGAAGAGCCAATGCGGCGAAAGAATATCTCATATCTTACGGCGTCAGCGCTGATCGTCTTCGTACTATCAGTTACGGGGAAGAACGACCTGCCGATCCTCGTCACAACGAAGAAGCCTGGGCTAAAAACAGAAGAGCCCACTTTGTCGTCATTGACTGATTATAAACGATGAAGACTAAACAAGCCTCAATTCGTCGGATTTTGTTTTCCATCCTGTTCCTTTGTTGCGGCGCCCTGCTGTTCTCCGGATGCGCCGCCAGACGCGTCAGAGAACTGGAAGATCAGTTGCGGCAAACTCAGGACTTCATGAGAGAATTCAAACAGGAAAACTACGACCTTAACGCCACCATCAACAGAAACCTGGCCAGAGTCAAAGATCAATTGGATCGCCTCAGTAAAACAGCAGCGGATTCCCACGCAGAACAACAGATCATTAAAGAACAGATAAGGGAAATTCAGGGCAGCCTCGAAGAAATGCGCTACACCCATAACCAGTTCACCTCCAAAGTCGTCTCTTATATGAGAGGAACTGATGCCGAAGGTCTCTCCTCTGACATGACGTCAGACAGTTCAATCGATTTTGAGGGCAGCGAACTGGCTGAAAAAATTTACCAGGGCGCTTATTACGACTTCGTTCGGGGCGATTACGAATTGGCTATTGTGGGCTTCCAGGAATTCCTCAAGGAATTTTCGAATCATAACCTGGCTGACAATGCGCGTTATTGGATCGCAGAGTGCTGGTATACCAAGGGCGACTATGAAAAAGCCATCGATTCTTTCGATAAAGTCATAAAAAATTACGCACAGGGCGATAAGGTTCCATCGGCTTACCTGAAAAAAGGATATTCTCTGCTGCAATTGAAAAGAGAATCAGAAGGCATAGACATTCTGAAACAACTCCAGGAAAAATTTCCCGATTCTTCAGAGGCTCGACTCGCACAGGAACGGCTCAAAGACTTACGATAACAAAATTCAGTTATTCGATAACTCACAAAAAAAATAAAGGGCGCGTATGCTTGAATGCAGGCAGGCGCCTTTTTTCTGACCTGTAATGCTCAGCTAAAGCGTCGAGCCCTCGCCGGTCCTTGTCAAACATTGTTTCGTGATAATAATTGAGAAACAATGTCATCGATTTGTCACAACCTGAATTTCTTTATCGTTCGTCCGGGCGATTGACTTAAAAAACCCTGATCCACATTGTTGATCTGATATCGTAAAGCGTTGCCCCGGCTGCAATCGACCCTTATGTATTTCTCTGCCTCGTACTGATGAAAAGAACCGGCGGATATACGACCTGAAAACTGAAGTTTATTGTCGGCATAAATGCTGACCCGTAAGTCCTTTAACGCCAAAAATTGCAACAACATTCCTCTCTTGGGCAATGATTCCGCCCTGGGAATCGAATCAGGGATGGCGCGCTTCGTCGGCGTCGCCGTATACTGCTCCATTCCCCTCGGCGTAAACGTTTTTTCCCTGACGGGCTTCCCTTGTTCCTGCGTCGGAGTTGCTTCGAGAATTCTTTCCGGAACCCCGGTTTTTAGAGGAAGAGAGGAAATCGCTGCTAATCCCTCCCCCTCAGAATTCGACAAATCAGGAAATATCCTGGTGAATCCCCATACTCCCATAACCGCCGTCATTACCGCTATTATCGTTATCGCCACAGGCAGCAACGGGAAACTTTTCCTGGGAGCCCGGTCGGGATCATGAGGCGGCGGCAATTTCTTCAATTCTTCCATTAAGTTGTATTCACGTAAGGATGCCGCTTCCTTCTCATACAAGGACATGGCGAATTCTGTATTTAATCCCAAAAACAAGGCGTAACTCTTTACGAAACCTCTCGTGTAAACCTCCGCCGGTAATGAATTATATCTTCCTGATTCCAGCGCCCTGATATATCTGGCTGAAATTTTCGTTTCTCTCTCAACATCTGCAATCGTTAATTCGTATTCTTCCCGAGCGGCGCGAAAACAGTTACCCAGAGTTTCTTCATTCGGTTCCTGATTTTTGTAAAAGATAGGTTCTCGATCCATGCATCCCTTTCCGATTTTTCCGGCCGGTCATTTAAAACGAACGTCTTTGCGATGAATTATCATCATTCGTCTATATAAAATTACCACATACTTTTGGTTTGTCAACATCAATAATGAGTTAACGCCCGTCAATAAACACGATTTTCGATTCACATGTTAATTCTGGTCAGCCCCTGCGGTTTCTGATCCGCATACTGGCGAGCAGAAACTAGTTAGTGCCTGTCCACAAACTCGAATCTCGATTCAAAATTTAATGCTGGACAACCACTTGGGTTTTTGATCCATAAACGAGTTAACGCATATTCACAAACTTATTGTGACCCGGCCTGTCGCGGCGGGCAGGCGTTTCGAATTAAGTTCTGCAAGAGATGAACAATCGTTTTACGCTCTTTTTTCACGGGCGCGTCAATTCCTGAATAATATAGTCCCAGTTGAGCTTTTTCACTGATTCATAACCTGCCGCTCCCATTCTTATGCACAAGTGTCTGTTGTGAATCAAGGTTTGAAGGGCGTTCGCAAGAGGTTCCGGAGACGGAGCGGTTATTATTCCGTTAACATCATGCTTCACGAATTCCAGGGCTCCCCCCGAATCTTCTGCGCAAACCACAGGTTTTCGGGCTGCGAAAGCTTCCGGTGTTATCATTCCGTAATCTTCGTCCAGCGGAACGTGCACGACGACCGAACATCGGTCGTACAATTCAAAAAGTTCCGAATCATCAATGTATCCTAAAAATACAACCCTGTCCTGCACTCCAAGTTCATGCGCCATCTTTTTCAAATTTGCCTCTTGTTCTCCCTGGCCCGCAATGATCAATTTTGCAGGTTCATTGAGAAGCTTGACGGCTTTCAGTAAAAGATCAAATCGTTTAGTCGGGTTCAGTCTTCCCGCCGTAAAAATAAAATCTTCATAGGCCGTGTCTTTGCTCCGGCCGGAATTTCTCGGAGGGGGATAAAGGACGCTCGAATCCAGTTCGTTGTATTTTTGCAGTCGTTTTCCAATATTGCTTGAGATGGTATAAAGACGACGGCATTCCTTCAAAGTCTGAATATCTATATCACGAATGCGCGCCTGAATATCCAGGTCCCTGCAGCTAGATTCAATCGGTGAAAATTCAGTTCCCTGAAGATCATAAACCTGCCTGTGCTGGTGATAAAGCCAGGTGATTTTATCCGGAAAATGCGCTGTATATGATGGAAAATTAGTGCAGATAATGCGGTCTATATTGCCGGCGAGCGTACTTTGCAAATCCAGTAATCGCCAGGCAATACAAGTATTCAGAATGCTTTCAGCCGGCGACCAGCGGAAGGGAAGCTTGACGACTTCCGCATTAAAACTGCGGCTCTTAAGCTGCCTCTGCAGCTCATCCGTCAACGTTTCCGCGCCGCCCTGAACATAAAGTACCTGAACTGTGCATATCACCAGATTCCTGATTTCCCGGCTTTCTTCCACCTCAACCTCCCGGTCAGAATCTCAACTCCCGTATTATTTATATCCGATAACGGCATAATCCTGATGCCCGAACAGAAATTCGTCAGTTTTCCTGAACCTTTCGTTTAATTGAAGAATCAGTTCTTTTTCCGTTCCGGTCAGCTTCTCCTCCTCCAGCGCTCCAAGTCTGGTCATCTCATCCACAGGCGATAAAAATAGCGTTCTGATATTCCTGAATCCGCATACCTCCAGAAGGAACTGAAGAGCGCTGGGATGCAAGGGGAACCGATGCGTCAAATCAACCAGGAAATGTTGAACCAGAGCATAAAGACAGAGAGGATTAATAGTTTCCAATACCAGGGGAGAACCCGGCATCAATTTTTTATAAACCAGATCGGTAAAATTCCTTAATTGATCAGTCGTGAGATGCTCCACAAACTGCGATGCGAACGCTCCTCCCAGGGAAGCGTCCTCCAGACTTTGCAAATGAGCGACAGCATCACCCTGGATGACGTTAAGACCTCTTTGGCGACAGGCCTCGACCATTGCCGGATTCTCGTCTATTCCGTACGCCGCTATGTCATTTTTGTCAGCCAGGTACAAAAATTCCCCTCTGCCGCAACCAATGTCTGCGACATTGCTCCTCCCCTTGAAAAATTCCATATATCCCGCGAAACCCTCCAGAGTCTCTTCCCAGGTCCCCCGAAATTTCCCTTCAAACAAAACATAATCATATTCTTTCAGCGATTCCGAACTTAATTCTTCATCTTTCCTTGTCTTCTCCTCATGTTTTTCTTCAGAGTGCGCCGTTGAAAATTTTTCTTTTTTATCTTTTATTGAACCGTAAAGGTTTTCCAAATGCCTCCTATGAAAGGCATAGGATTCCTGGAAATTTCTCTTCTGAAGATTCAGCTCCCGTTCAAAGTTTCTAAGAGTTTCGTCGGTATTCGTCAGCCATTCCTGGAGTTGTCTTCTGTGCTCTAAACCGGAATCTGCGTTTATCTCAAGACTTTCAAGCCTTTTGTGAGTCTCCTCGAAAAACAGATCAGTCCGTTCTATCACATATTTAATGTTCTTGACGATCAGGTGATTCAAAAGCTCATACATGATATGAATTTTACGTTCCGCCATGGGAACGATTTTCTGACCGTAATGAGCCGTATTCGCATTGAAACGCTTTTGCTTGTCGAACACATCGTGAAGCAGTTCGACCAGACTGTTGTTCATCTGAACCAGAAAACCGTTGAATTCCACCTGCCTCTGAAAACGTTTATTTACGCAGGCATTGACTATTTTACGAAACGGCGAAAGCAGCGCCGCTTTTATCCTCTCCTTTAAACCCGACGGTTGCACCGGCGGCGCATCCGTTACGTAAACCGCATTCAGCCTTTGAAGGAGCTCGCTCAAAACCGTCTCACTCTCCCATCGCTCGTTTACACCGTAAGTATCATTCAGCTTTTGCAACAACTCCTCATACTCTCTTCTATAACGACCTTCCGCCGGTTTTACGAAGGGCTCATCTCTCGGGTCCCGCTCCGATTCCTGCTTCCTGATTCGCTCTAATTCCCGTTTTAACGCTGAATTTTCCTCTTTGTTTTCGATCTCGTCTTCTCGATCTCGGCCTTTTAAATTTTCTTTGCTCATCAGGCATCCCGCCTTTTCTTCAGAGATATTCCTTGAAAAGTCCCGGTCAGTTTACGCCTGATAAGGGTTTGAAGTCAAAGAATAATTTTTCTTTGTAATAAATCAATTCTGATATAAAATGATCCTCCCTTTCCTCTTTCTAAGCGTCATGCACCGCAGAAAGACAAGAAAGATGAGGTTCGGAGGCAAAAGCGGATGACCCGGAGTCTTCTAATCAGCAACGGCAAATTCCTGATTAACTTTGATGATGATTATTCCGTACGAGACATCTATTATCCTCAGGTAGGCTGTCGTAATCATTCAACAGGCGCAGCCTTCCGCATCGGCGTCAGGATCGGAAAACAATTCCGATGGATCGATAAACAGTGGAATTTGCGTATGAATTACTGCAATGATTCACTGATCACTAACGTTACCGCAAATCACGACGAGATGCAGATAGCGGTTAAATTCGAGGATATGATCGATCATGAATTGGATGTTTTTTTGAAAAAAATGGCGATCAGGAATCTTTCTGAGAATAAACGGACGGTAAAATTGCTGTTTTACCAAAAAATTCTGATCAACCGTAATTCTGAATCCGAAACCATTTACTTCGATAAAGACACCCGTTCCCTGATATATTTTAAACGAAACATATACTTTCTCATTAATTGCCGCGTCGGCCCGAAGATCGGAATACCGCATTATGCGATACACACGACGGCTCTGCCTGCAGCGAAGGCGGACCGGGATTCCAATCTGGAAAAGATACTGCCTGGAAAAACGAAAAACGGCGTACCGGGAGATTCCATAATAGGAATAGAGCTACCCCTGGAAAGCCGCTCTGAGGAAACGATATATTACTGGTTATGTGCGGGAAAGGATTCCAGGACGGTCAACGATCTGCTTGGTCGAGTAAGCGAGAGACGTCCTGAATATTATTTCATACGCACGAAGAAGTATTGGCGTTTTTCGGTCAATCGAATGAATTACGATTTTCCTGAGATTGAGCAGAAATGGCTTCAAGTATTCAAAGCGAGTCTTCTGGTATTGAGGGGGCAGTCTGATCATGGCGGAGCGATCATTTCAGCGGCAGATTCGGATCAGACGGTATTGAAACAGGAACCTTACACGTTTTGTCGTCCTGGTCAGGCATCTTTTGCGGCTGTTTCTTTACTTGAAACGGGAAACCTGAATCCGGTCAGGAATTTTTTTCAGTTTTGCGCTCGCTTTATTTCTGATAAAGGCTACATGCATCAGGATTACTCATCGGACGGAACGTTGGGCGTATTCATCACGCCGCCGGAAAAGGATGCGCCGACGAGTCTGCCGATTCAGGAGGACGACACGGCATTAGTATTGTGGGCGATGCTCAGGTATTACAACCGGTACCGGGATGTCGAGTTCATTTATTCGCTGTATCATTCGCTTATTGTACCTGCGGCTGATTTCCTTACAGGCTACCGGCATAGAAAAACAGGACTCCCTCAGCCTTCTCTTGATTTCTGGCGCGAAAAATATGGCGTTCACACTTTTACTACTGCAACCGTCTTCGGTGGGTTAAGAGCAGCGGAATATTTCGCTAAAGCTTTCGGCGACAGGAAACGAGCCAGAGATTATCAGCAGGCCGCGGACAGCCTGAAGGAAGGTATAGTGAAATACCTTTACTCTTCCCGTGAAGATTGTTTCGCCAGATGCGGTCATTACGACGACGGTTCTTATGTCCTCGACATGACCCCCGATTCAAACCTCTTTGGCCTTTTCTATTTCGGAATTCTCTCTCCCAACAATCCTCTTGTAGAAAACACAGCTAAAACGGTCTTGCGGGAATTAAGGGTAACCACGAGGATCGGCGGCATCGCCAGGTTTAAAAACGATGACTTTTGCAGCGTCAGCAATGAAAAAATGAAAATTCCCGGCAATCCCTGGATTGTCTGTTCTTTATGGGCCGCCCTGTGGTTGACGGCCAAGGCCAAAACCGGCGAGGAACTCAAGGAAGTCCATAAAATTCTCACCTGGACGGCTGACAGAGCGCTGGAATCCGGATTCCTTCCGGAACAGATTCATCCCTATACCGGCGCTTCCCTCTCCGTCGCTCCTTCAACCATCACGCACGCCTTTTTCATCCTGAACACCCTGGAATATTTTCACAAGAAATTATATTTGACGGCAGGCAGGGAATACGCCCGGCAGTCTCAGACACTCAACGGCTTATTCATGGAAACGTTCAACTGATGCCGGACCCTTCTGCGTATTCGCCCCTGGCCGCGGCCCGGTTACTCTCTGTTTGAGTTTCGTGTAACGGTTTTGCACTCGGTTGTTGTGCAGGGCGCGCCCCACCGCTTTCAGACTGCCGACCAGCACAACTAGTTTTTTACCCCGGGTAACGGCTGTATACAATAAATTTCTCTGCAGCATGATGTAATGCTGCGGAAGCAACGGAATTACTACGACCGGATATTCGCTGCCCTGAGCTTTGTGAATGGTGCAGGCATAGGCGGGGATCAGTTCGTCCAGTTCAAAATAATCATAGGCGACTTTTTTGTCGTCGAATCGGACGATGACGGTCTTTTCGTCCGGAATAATCCTCTCAATAAAACCGATGTCGCCGTTAAATACGTCCTTCCCGTAATTGTTCCTGACCTGCATCACCTTATCGCCGTGCCTGAATTCGCGATCTCCTCTCTGAATTTTGTCAGCATCAGGATTGAACAATGGCTGAAAAGACTTGTTGATCTGAATGGTTCCGACCAGTCCTTTGTTCATGGGAGTTATAATCTGAATGTCATGCCGTGGATCATATAGAAATCGCTTTGGAATTCTGTCCATGACCAGGCGCTTGATCAATTCAAAGGCATGTTCAGGGTTTTCTGATTTTATGAAGTAAAAATCGCTGTTCTTTTTATTGCTTATGTCAGGCATGATGCCCTTGTTTATTCGATGCGCGTTTTGAATAATAAGGCTGTTTTCGGCTTGCCGGAATATCTGGGATAGAAAAGTCGTCTTGAAACGCTGTGAATCGATTAAATCCCGCAACACGAAACCCGGACCTACTGAGGGCAACTGGTCCGCATCGCCCACGAAAATAAGATGAGCCTGCAGGGGAACAGCTTTGAGGAACTCGTAGAATATTTCTATGTCCACCATTGATGTTTCATCCATGATGAACATATCGCCGTCCAGAGGATTATTTCTGTTTCTTATGAAAGATCGGATGTGAGGATTAAACTCCAACAATCGATGTATCGTCCTGGCTTCTCTGCCGGTCGTCTCGGTTAAGCGCTTGGCTGCTCGTCCTGTCGGAGCGCACAGCATCACCCTCTTTCCCGCTTTTTCCATAATATTAACTACGGCTGCAATCAGAGTAGTTTTGCCTGTACCCGGTCCGCCTGTGACTATTGAAATTTTATGCTGAAATGCCGCCCTCACCGCATTGGTTTGCGTATCAGACAACCGTAAGGAAGTTGCTGCAGAAAGCGATTCGATTAACCTGTCAGCGTCTCCAGATATCTTCATCACCGGAAATTCCGCCAGTTTCCGCAGATAGACGGAACTGCCGCGCTCCGCTTCATACAGTCTCTGAAGGTATACGACCTGCTCCCCTCTATCTTCCTTTTCCAGGACTATTCTCGACCTCTCCTCTAAATTCTTCAGACTCCTCTCGTAAAGCTCCTCATCTACGTCCAATACGGACTGCACTATGCCGCCCAGTTCATTAGAAGGCAGAAACACGTGACCTTCGGAAGTCCCTTGTGAAAGCTGATGCAATATTCCCGCTTCCACACGTATAACGGCCTTTTTATCGATTCCCATTTTCTGAGCGATTCTGTCCGCAGTCTTAAAACCTATGCCGAAAACTTCCTCCGCCAACCTGTAAGGATTCTCCCCAATCAGCCTGACGGTCTCCTTGCCGTAGAATTTGTAGATTTTATATGCCAGAGTCGTCGAAACATCATGCGCCTGCAGAAAAACCATCACATCCCTTACTTCTCTTTGTCGCTTCCATGTTTCAAAAATTCTCTCCGCACGCTGCTCGCCTATCCCCTCCACTTCAGTCAGTCTTTGCGGATCGCTTTCTATTATTTCGAGCGTATCGAGTCCGAAATGAGCTACCAGGCGACGGGCAGTTTTCGGACCAACGCCTTTTACCAGGCCCGATCCCAGATACTTCTCCATGCCCGATAACGTTTCCGGCTTAAGGCGAATATGACTCTCCGTATAAAATTCGTTGCCGTACCTCGCGTTCCTCCGCCAGTACCCCGTCAGCCTGATCCTTTCGCCCTCCTGAACATTAGGTATCTTGCCTACTGCCGTAACAAGCCTGCTTCTCCCCTTTGCGTTTACGCGTAATACAGACCAGGCGCTCTCCGGATCATAGTAAACGATACGCCTGACTTCACCCTCCAGGTTCTCATGACCTGTTAAACTGATCTGTTTGTCCCTGTGCTCTGTTCTCAATCTTCTGCTCTCTCTATCCCAAATGCCGCTCCTGAGTTTTTGTTGCTCATAACGCCGGTTCGAATTTTTTTATGTCCCGCAAATACAAAAATCCATTAGATTACTGCCGTTGTCAAGATATTTTCATGATACTACGGCGAGAAACAGACGTTTAGCGTTATTCATGAAAAAAAAGAACCGATTGACCGAAATTTATAATTTTTGAGAAACTATGGTTTCTCAGAGCCGTTTCATCTCCCCTCAACAGGACCGATCCATTCGTTCCTCCTTTGAACAGTTTATCCTTGACTAAAAGCTTTCTTTTTGTTTGAATCTTGCCGATGCATAACTGCTTGATAAATGTTTCGGAGGATATAAAATGAAGAAATTATCGAAACGAATGGAAAACCTGGGCACTGAAAATGCTTTTGTCGTCCTCAAGGAGGTTAACGAGTTAATTTCCAAGGGCCGCGATATTAAGAGTTTCTGTATCGGGCAACCTGATTTTGAAACTCCCGGGAACATCTGCGATGCAGCTATAAAAGCCATAAAAGACGGGAAACACGGCTATACCCCCTCACCCGGCATTAATGAACTGCGAAAAGCCGCCGCTGATTACCTGACTGAAACCCGCCATGTTGAATTCACTCCTGATTCAGTCGTAGTGGCTGCAGGAGCCAAACCTTTTATCGGCTATATGATTTTCGCTGTTACAGAATACGGTGAGGGCGATGAGGTCCTCTATCCCAATCCGGGTTTCCCCATTTATGAATCGCAAATAAAAGCGCAGGGCGCCGTACCTGTTCCTCTTCCTCTTCTGGAAAAAAAAGCGTTTAATTTTGATATTGACGATCTCAGATCAAAAGTCACAGGTAAATCAAAACTGCTCATTCTCAACTCACCGCAGAATCCTACCGGCGGCGTTCTCAGTCGCCCGGAACTCGAACGAATCGCTGAAATATGCATTGAAAACGACCTGTGGGTATACTCTGATGAAATTTATTCCCGAATGGTCTACGAAGATGAATTCCAAAGCATCGCCTCAATTCCCGGCATGCAGGAAAGAACCCTCGTAGTAGACGGCGCCTCTAAAACTTATGCTATGACCGGATGGAGAATCGGATACAGCGCCAACGCCAAGCTGGCTCCTTACATGTCCACATTGATCACCAATACGGAATCATGTCCCGCCAATATAAACCAGTGGGCTTTCCTGGAAGCCCTGACCGGTCCGCAGGACAGACCTAATGAAATTATTCAGGTATTCAAAAAACGGCGCGATATCATCGTTCAGGGCTTGAACGACATCAAAGGAATTACCTGTCTTACGCCCGGCGGCGCTTTTTACGTCTGGCCCAACGTTACGGAAGCTTGCTCTATCATCGGCGCAAAAGACTCCGAAGAATTCCGTAAAAAATTGCTGTATGAAGCTAATGTGGCCGTTCTGGCTGATATTCATTTCGGTCCTCGCGTTGAAGGCGAAGGACAACACATTCGGTTATCCTATGCATCATCCACGGAAGACATCGAAGAGGGATTAGACCGTATCAGAAAGCTGATCGAAAAAGCCTGACAACCGGACGTCCAGGGTTGCGCCAGGCTCAGCCCGGCGCAATCCTGATCTTCGCTGAATCAGGATCGATTATCTGCGTTTTTCTCTTCGAGTTTCTTCTTGAGTATATGCCCCAGGGTCATTAAAGCGCCGTCAGGCTTGTCAGGGCCGCCGCTTACCGGTTTCGGTTCCTTGTACCGCTTCTTGCTCTTGGCCATACGAGCTTTGGTTTCTTTTTCGATGACTTTCCTGCGGCTGAGCGTCAGTCTTCGTTCATTCTCGTCAATAGCTATAACCTGCACCTGGACTCTTTTACCAGTGGGATACTTTCTGAAAGTTTCATTGCCGATTGTTTCCAACTCCGAACGGGGAATCAGTCCTGTGATGCCCGGTTCAAAATTGACGAAAACGCCGAAATTGGCCACTTTCTCTACGCGGCCCTGCACTATTTTTCCTTCTGAATACCTGGTTCCGGCATCCTGCCAGGGGTCCTCAGTCACATCCTTCATAGTTAGAGCGATTCGTCGGTTTCTGGGGTCCATCGATTGGATGGTAACCCGTACGATATCGCCCACCTGCACGACTTCTTCAGGATGCTGAATGCGCTTTATCCAGCTCATTTCAGAAACATGAACCAGGCCGTCCACACCAGGAAGCAGTTCAACAAATGCTCCGAACGGAGCTAATCTGACTACTCGTCCTTCACGGGTTTCTCTAATATGCAGTTCTTCTTCTATTCTGGTCCAGGGGTCTCCCTTGGCTTCTCTGATACTGAGTGAAATTCTTTTGTTTTTTTCTTCCTTGGCCTGGACGGATAATATCTTAACTTCAACCTCATCGCCGGGCTTTACAATCTCCTCCGGATGCTCAACGTGACGCCAGGATAACTCGGATATGTGCACAAGTCCTTCTATTCCCCCTATGTCGACAAACGCTCCGAAGTCCTGGGTGCTTGTAACCACACCCTGAACCACGTCGCCGGCCTCCAGATGAGCCAGGGTCTCCGCAGCCTGTTTCATGGCGTGTTCTTTTAAAAGCGCAGCCCTGGATATAACGATGTTTTTGCCTCGCTGACTCAACTCGATTATTTTAAATCGGAAAAATTTGCCTACATATTCATCAGGATTCTCAATAAATCCCGTATCAATTTGAGAAATCGGCAGAAAAGCCCTTCTTCCCATAACTCTTACGTCGAATCCGCCTTTGTTGCGACTCTCTATCTCTCCCACAACAGGTATTCCGTTCTCGTAAGCATCCCGCAAAAACAAATCGGCTTCACGCTCTCTCGCCTTCTCTCTTGAAAGCTTAATATCGCCCGGTTTAGTCCGTAAAATATAAGCGTGCACCTTATCGCCGACATTGATCGATAATTCTCCGTCTTCGGAAAGCTCCGACTTGTCGATCCATCCTTCTCGCTTGCGGTCCAATGAAACGTAAACCTTCTCCTCTTCTATCCTGGATACGATCCCGTCAATTTCCCGACCCTTAACGATTAATCCCGGTTTCAGCGTTTTCTTCTTCTCTACAAATCGCTCTTTCCGCCTGCGACGCCCACTCTCTCGCGGCCGCCCTTTCCTCTCTTCCGGCTCTTTCGCTTTCGGCTCCGCAGTCTCATCCTTCGCTCCATTAACATCTTTCGACTCGATCTTAACTTCCGTCGCCTCGCCCTTTTCTTTTTCATCTTCCGATTCCAACTTCGCAGAAGTCTCTTCCTCCCGCTCCTCACTCTCGCTCTCTTTTTCGCTTACATCAATTTCTCCTGAAGCGCCTTCCGCATCTGCTGACGCATCCGAAGTCATCGAACCCGCTTCAACTTCAGACTCAGACTCAGTATCCTGCTCCTCTGACGTCTCCGTTAATTCCGGCTCTTCGCTTTCATCTTTAACCTGTCCCGGCGCTTCCTCCGTCTCGGAAGAAGCGTCAGAATCCGCAGCAGCCTCAACGCTCTTATCTTCTTCTGCTTCTTCTGCTTCTTCTTCAGATGCCGGCTCTGCAGATATATCCGGCTTCTCCGGCTCAGCAGCCGAAGACTCATCGCTCTCCTCAACAGCTTCTAATAAAGCTTTATTTTCGGTTTCTGTGGTTTCAGACGCCTTAATTTCCGGCTCATTCTCTTCGGTTTTCCCTAGTGTCTCCGGAGAAATTTCTTCAGCAGGCTTTTCTTCTTCCGCCGTTTCTTCCGGCAAATTCTCAGGCGTTTCTTTTATTTCTTCTTGCGGGGTTGTTTTTTCCGAATCCATGTTTCCCCTTGTTCACTCATGCTGTTTAGACAAATTTGTCTTCGTTGTATATAAAATTCGACCTACGTCATTGGCTTTTTTAAAAATTCTGTGCTCTGGATCGATATAGCCTAAATCGCGGGCCAATACTAGATAATACTTCGTTTCTTCCAGATCAGTCAAGGCATCCTGGTAATAGCGCACTCTCTCCTTCGGGACTCTTCTGCGAAATCCCTCCGCAATGTATGCTGGAACATGAAAGGCCCTCGTTCTCAACTCCAGTCCCAGCGCCTGTTTTTCTTCATCTGGAAATTTTCTTGAAATTTTATATATTTCAAGCACCATTTTGTGGGCTTTCTTCCATAAATCGAAATCCTCAAAACTCTTGATTTTCCCCATTACCCTCTCCCTGTTGATTTTTCGCAAATTTTCCGCATTCGGATTGGCTCTCCCCCCGATACAAAAAATGTAATATAAAGAAATATTTCCATTCGATCAAGTGTTTTCTGAAAAAAAAATTCAAAAAATGAGTTTTCATTGTGCTCAAAATGGAAAAGACTCTCAATCAACATCATGCATTTCAAACCAATCGATAATTCTGCGGATACGATCGACCCGGTGCTCCGGTTCTCCGCTCCTCGATAATTCATGTCCCTCCCTGGGATAACGTACGTATTCAACTTCTTTTTTGAGTTTCTTCAAAGCGACGAAAAGCTCATCGGCGGTATGAATGCCTGCTCTGAAGTCATTTTCGCTGTGGATTATCAAAAGGGGTGTATTGACATTTTTGACATGGGCGAGAGGGGACCTTTTCCAGAGGAAGTCATATTTTTCCCAGGGTTCGGTATCGAATTCCCAGTCGACGAGTGTAAAAGCGTCTGAATTTCCGTAGAGGCTGATGAGATCGTAAACGCCTCTTTGAGCGACGGCAGCCTTGAAGCGATGGTCATGCCCGATGATCCATGAAGTCATGAAACCGCCGAAAGAACCGCCGGTAATAAAAAGCCTGTCTGGGTCAGCGATGCCTTTTTCAACAGCGAGCTCGACGCCTGCCAGGATATCCTTGGCGTCGTCATCGCCCCATTTAAGGTGTATGGCGCCTTTGAACTTGCGCCCGTATCCTTCGCTACCCCTGGGGTTGCAAAAGAAAACGGCATATCCCCGTGTGACGATTGACTGAAATTCATGCCAGAATTCATTGCCCCACATGATGTGAGGTCCTCCATGGATTTCGACGACCAGAGGGAACCTGCTGTCAGTTTTCTCGTCATGCGGTTTCATGATCCAGCCCTGGACCATCAACCCGTCATGACTGCGATACCGCATTTCCTCCGGTATGCTCAAACGCCTCTGCTCAATAAAATCTCTGTTTATCTCTGTTATTCTTTCCTCATGTTTTCCATCATAATCCGCCGTGAACAGGTCGCTCGGAAAATGCGGCGCTGAAACCGCAAACGCAAAATCTTTCGATTCGTCCGCTATACTGAATTCAGTAATAAACCGTGCGCCGGATATGAACGGCTCTACAACACCTTTTTCTATTTCCAGTCGAAAGAGAACTTGATTTCCCTGATGCGAGGCGATGAAAAAAGCATGGCGGCCATCGAAAGACAACACTAAATTCTGAACGTCAAGATCGGAATGATCGCTTATATCCTCCGGCTCCCCGCCCTCGAACGGCATCTTTTTAATCGATATTCTCTGCTCATATAACCGGTCATGGTGAAAACTCAGAAAAAGTACGGTATCGCCTCCCGGAACGACTCTCGGACTGAAATCTCCGTCAGGTCCTGAAGTCAAAGGCTCCATACGTTTAGAACGACGATGTATTCTGACTATATCCCGGCGCACGTCGACGTCTTCATCGCCTGTAATCACGGTCGAACTGAGAAGCCATTCGCCGTCCGGCGACCAGGCGGGGGGTTCATAATCGCGATCTCCGTCGGTCAACCTTTCCGCTGGTTGATCTGAATCGATTTCCTTTATATATATGTGACTGCGCCTGCCGTCACGATACACGGTACCCGTTCGGAAAAGAATTCGCCTTACATGACGCGGATCAACCCCGTAGTCTTCTTCCGCCTCCCTGTCTATCTTTCGCTTCTTCTTTTCATATTTCGTTATATCGCCGTTCCCTGATCGATCTGAATCCGAATTCTTCCTCTCGCTTTCTTTCAAATCCTCCAGCTTTCGCTCAACCTCATTCAACCGTGAAAGGAACGCAATGCGTTTTCCGTCAGTCGACCATACGGGAAAGGATGCTCCGTTGGGCATCGAAGTCAACGGCCGGGCCTCTCCTCCGTCTATATCGATTAGAAATATCTGTTGTTTGCCCGCGCGTCCCGAACAAAAAGCTATCCTCTTCGAATCCGGAGACCATCGGGGATCGCTGTCTCCAGGATTTCCCCCTGCTGTGAACTTCTTTTTTTCCTTACTTTCATTCTCAACCACCCATATGCTCCGGTTATAGGCGTTCTCCTCCTTGTTGACCTCCAACAATACATAAGCCGTTTTTTTTCCGTCCGGCGAAATACGGGGTGATTCTATTTTCTTTATTTTATAAAAATCCTCCGGTATGACCCCTCTTTTGCGTTCTTTTTGTTTCTCGCTCATTCCAAAACTTTCATTTTTTTCTTTAGTTTTTCTTTAGAAACGTTTTTTCTGTTTTCAGGAGAGCAGCGCTCTCGTTGAAAACTCTCTCTCTATACTCAAAACGTCTCCAAACGTCAAGTATTATCCCAAATCGGCCGCAAGCGCTGAAAAGCGATGCTTGTTTTTCCCTTCCAATTGAATTTTGAGACCCGATCAGACAGGAGTTATGATTTTTGCGAATCACTTCTTCTCTTATCCGTAATGAACCGTGCCATTGTTGCCTGAGGAGGCTTCGTTTTTGTTTCCAAAAAACCGGGGTTATTCTGATCAGCGCCGATTTTCGCTGTATTAAATTTAGGGTTTGTGATGAACGGCGAGCCGGCTCAGAGGCTGTGGGGAATCATATACATTAAAATAGTAAAAACGCCTGCCGATAAGACTGCCCAGGCGAATTTTCTTGTTTTCCGCGGCGATTTTCTTCTTATGAAGAGGGGAATCAACCAGAAGATAAAAATAAAGAGAGTCTTGGAATCCGTAATATCCCATCCGAAAGGTATTCCCTCCCAATAGTTGCCCAAAACCTGTTTTTCTATGATCCATCCCAGCGGGAATCCGGTGATGAAAAACGCCAGGACGCCGGCGTGCGTCGAACATACCAGTTCCTTGAAACGGTTTTCATCTCCCATAACGGTGACCAATGCGAAATAGACGGCATGAATGAAGAACAGAATTGCAATCACCATGAGAAGGACATGGAGCCATAAAGCCCAAAACCAGGGTTTTCCTTCATGGCGGTATTTATAGTATGAATATTTGCCGGCGGATTCATTCCCGGCGCTTTCCGGCAGGACCAGTTCATTACCTGCGCCGTCATATGCCTTAATGTAAAAATAAGAGCGCACGCCGATTTCGTCGGTCGGCAGTTCGGCGGCCCACCAGTTGGTGTCCCCGACTCTAATGCCCTCTATGACTTTTACTCCGTCCTCCTTTTTCAAATTGACATTAACCGCAGTGACGCCGTGAGGCGAAGAAGCTTTAACGGTCAAGAACGGTTTTTCTCCCGCAGGACCGTCTCCGTCATGAACGTAGCTCATTGTGAACGGACCGTCAGCAGCCGTATCTTGTTTGCCGGCCGTCATCATTAAAACCATTAAACCAAGATAAATGAAACTTATACTCAAAATGACGATCAACGGTATTTTTGTTGAACCTTTCACATTATCTTTCATTGCCTTTTCCTGTTCCGCCGGGCCCCGGCACACCCGCCTAATCCTTCCGCCGCGGCGCCTTATCGTCCGCTCTGGCCCGGAAACAATTATTTTTCGCTTCGACAAGCCGCCAGCGCTGAAGCTTCCTGGAAGAATCTACATCCCGGTCTAAACATTTCATATGTATATAATTATCGGACAATCCCCGTGGATGACCATTACCGCCATTGAGCAAAACGACCTGCAGGGAACGATCAAGAAACCTGGTGACGTAAGCCTCTCTCTTTTTATCGGACAATTCTCTTAGCAACGCGCTTCTTCTTTTCTTTTCACGGTCGTCCACATCGTCCTTCAGAAAACAGGCGGCCGTGCCTGAGCGGGGCGAATATGAGAAAACATGAAAATAAGCAACCGGCGTTCTGGTTAAAAAATCCAGCGTCTCCTGGAAATGCTTCTCCTTTTCACCCGGAAAACCGATAATTACATCCGTTCCAATGCATATTCCCGGAACGGCATTCGCCGCTTCCCATATTTTTTTCTCCATTTCCTCAACGTCGCAGTTACGGTTCATCTTTTCCAATATCTCGGCCGATCCGCTCTGCACAGGCAAATGCAGATGTCGACATATTCTTTGTTCGGATGAGATCAGTTCCAATAATTCCCGACTCGTTTCCGCCGGTTCGATCGAGCCCAACCTGAACCTGTGCCGTTTATCCGATTGAAGAAGCCGCTTCAACAAACCGCATAGACTGATATGATATTGATCTTGTCCGTAGGAGCCCAAATGTATTCCGTTCAGAACGACTTCCCCACAGTCCTTCCAACGATGAAGCGCTTTTTCGATTTTTTCCGGTGAGATCGAATGACGGCGTCCACGGACCTTGGGAACGATACAATAAGAACACCAGGCTTCGCAACCGTCCTGAACTTTGAGGAAAGCCCTGCTGCGCGATCCTTGCTTCCGCAAGGCATAATCTTCGTCTGGAGTTTTTTTGAATTGAAGGTTTTTATAAATGTGCGGTTCGTATTCTCTGAATAATTCTCGGCAGGCTCCCCACAAATCTCTTTTTTCTTCATTGCCCCATACCGCCGCCACGTTCGGCAATTCCTCCAAATCCTCCGGGGCCCTTACCCCATAGCATCCCAGGGCGACTATTCTCACGCCGGGATTCTTTCTGGCCGCCCTCCTTATCGTTTTTCTGGAATCGCGGTCCGCCCGGTGAGTCACCGTGCATGTATTGACGAAAACCCAGTCGGAGCGATGAAGATTCGAAGCCGCTGTCAGGCCTTGTCTTAACAATACATCGAACAATTCGGCGGATTCTGCCTGATTTACTTTGCAACCTATTGTCAATACGCAAAATGTGGGCATAATCAACTTTTTTTGGATCGTATCGATTTCAAAGCGCGTGACGCCTCATCACGTATCTCTTCATCCAAATCGCTCAACAATGCTGTAAGGAGCCTTTCGCTTAACTGCGGCCTTTTTTCCGCCCAGTCCCGTGAAATGGCAATGATCGTTTTTATGACCCCTACATCCAGGATATCCGTATCTCCCGCCAGTTGATCGAATAAAGCCAGACAACGTTCAGGAAACAGATCGGCCAGATGCTTGAAACTTTCTGCTGCAGTCTGCGATACGGCAGGAACCAAATCCATGGCTAAACGACCAAGCATCTCCAACGCCGTTAAAATGCACTGCGGCTGAACGTTTCTGAGCGAAAAAGCTATCGATTGACGAATGCTCCAACGCGAATCGTTCATCATCCGCCTCAACACAGCAAGCGCGGACTCCGAACAGTAAGGCATATAAAGGTTCAAGGCCTGGGCTGAACTGAACCGTATCGACGAATAAACGTCAACGGATAAACGATCTAAAATGGCTACTGATATTCCGTTATCCGTAATTCTATGCTCTGCCAGGGCCCGCGCGCATATTTCCCGTAATCTGCGATCCTCATCAAATGACCACGTCATCAATATCTCAACTACCTGCGGACCCTTTTTCCTTCCTAATCCCGCAACAGTCTCTGCCACCGTTCGCCTTATCTCTGGATATTGATCCTTACCCAGTTTCTCCAAAAGCTGCATCCCCGCATCGATCGCCTTCTCCCCAAACCTCGATATGGACGCACACATTATCTTCTTCGTCAGAAAATCGTCTATATACAATATATCCAGAACTGCCATGGATTCATCAGGCGCTGCCTCACCTAACTCGCCCAGCAACTCAATGAAACGGTTCCTCGTATCGTAATCCAGATTCTGAATCACCAGATTACGCCTGCATGTATCGTTTCCTCTGCACATACATATATTCTGGAATAATCGCTTCTCAAATGCAGATAGACGCGAAGTCTTCTCGATCTCACGCGCAAGCTCCGGAAATCCCCCCACAGTCTTCATCTCGCAATATCCTCTTGCCGCCTGTCTATTAAATAATTACTGTATCCTAATGTCTTTAAATAATTCTTGATTTCAGTCGCCGCCTCTGCAAATTCAGCAGCCTTGGTGAATGAATGATAACAATTCGTTACTATCCCTATCGATAACGTCATTATCGGAAACTTCTCCGCCCTGCCGCGCCGATTCAACGATAATATGTATCCCCTTTTCCTCGCATCTTCATCATAAAATCGATCAATATTCCCGTCGAATTCTCCTATGACCGCACGCGCTATAGGCTCCGCCCTGTCGCAGTCACACAAAAACACAAAATCATCTCCGCCTATATGAACCAACACGTTATTCCGGTTCGCTTTCTGGTCGACATTGCGCTTCAGTATCTCCGCCAGAAATATTATCACCCTGTCCCCTGCTTCAAATCCATATTTATCGTTGTAAGCTTTGAAATTGTCTATGTCGCAAATGGCAAAGGCGAATGTTTGTCCCTTTTGAGTCCGGGATTTTACCTGATGATGAAGAAAATTTATGCCGGGAATGAGAGTGAGAGGATTCGCCGATAATTCCCGTAACGTTCGTCTTAAATTCGCTTTGACTCGCGCCATAAACGCCTTGTTCCGCGTCGGCTTCACCACAAAATCATCAGCCCCGCATTCAAACGCCCTTACTATCTCTTTCGAATTGTCCTGACTCGAATTAATAATCACAGGAATGTTCAGTGTCTCATGCCCCGATTTTAAAAACTTTAAGGACTGAAAATTCTCTTTCTTCAACATCGAATAATTCATTAAAATTAAATCCGGCTTCCCCTCCATAGCATATTCCACCGCATCCTTACCGCTGTCTGCCGCCGCAACGGCATACCCGGCTCTCTCCAGTATCGACTTTATCTCCTCAGCTTCTTCCACGTCCTTTTCAACGATCAATACCAGCAATCTGTCGGCTTCATTCTTTTCTGTCGCGTTTTTCATTTTTTTCTATCCGCTTTATGTCCTTGTCCTCAATAAAATCAACGGCGTCGCCCGAAATTCCCCTTCGAATTACTCCTCAACATGCAATCCCATTCTTGAATTCAGCCCCAGAGCGTTTATAATAACCGATGCTCGGAAATTTTCCGGGCGGGTCGCCTGAAATACTTTGAAGAAATTCCGTTTCCGATCATGTTTTCCGGTTACTCTCACAAAATCCATCCAGCAAAGAATTCACATCGGAAGGCCCGTAAGCCGAGTTTATTGTAATGCATTTTTCTCCACGAATAAAGTTTTCAAACTGATGAAATCATTACCGCAATCTCTGAAGTTCGCCCTCCAAATGATTATCATCATTATCAGTATTTATTTGACCATCAGAGTCGCCGTCGATTATCAGAGCCATATTTTTCTTAAAAAAGGAAAATGGCTCCTCAAACGCAAAGAATTCAACGGAGCCGCTCATTTCATAAATAAAACCCTGGAAATCCGGCCGGAATGGGGAGAAGCGCTGATCTACATGGGGCGAGTTCATGCCCTGACGGGCCAGTATGACAAAGCCCTGGACTATTTCGAGAGGGCTTCCCGAAGCGCCAAAGATTTCCTGCTCAACCTTTATACCGGTTACGCACTCGAAAAAGCCGGCAAATACGAAGAGGCTCTTGAAGAGTACGACAAGGGTTTGACCTATTCACCCGTTTATGAACCCCTGAGAATTGCCAAGGCCGACCTTCTTTATAATATGGCGCTTCAGATTATGAGCAAGTCAGAAGGTAAAAACCCATCAGGAAAACAACTACGATTCGGACCCTTTGAATTCGAGGAAAAAAATGTAAATCAGGCTTTGGAAAAAATCACCGAAGCCGGAAAACTGAAAACGGAATTTTCGAATTATTATTTTTTATCCGGCGCACTCCGAATCATAAAAGGAAACCTCGACGCCGGATTAAGCGATCTGATTCAAGGATTGAAAAGGAATCCTTTTGATTTAAACGGCTTGCTTTGGCTGGCCAGAAGCCTTCATTATTTGAATCTGGCAGATTATTCCGCCAGGATATACTCAATAGTTTTCTCTTTGACGCCCGATACACAGGAAGCCTTTCTCGCCGATCTGTCACAGGAAATAAGCATCCTGGCTGATAATTTCGATTCCTGGGATAAACAAAGAAATTTTAAACTTCTTCACTGGAGAATCCTCAATCAAACCGGGAAAAACTCTCGCGTTTCCGATGAAATCAGTGCGCTCCAGCCGTCCCTCCTGCAAAATGATCCGGAAATTTTACTCATTAAAGCCGAATCGTCGTATCATCAGGAGAGAATAGAGGAGGCGGCAAAAATAATAAAAGATTTGCTTGAAGTAATGCCCGATAATATGCGACTGCTTGAAATGGCGACGACTTCCCGGATTATTTCAGTACTGGGCGAAACGAAAGCCATAAAAAAAGCGCGTGAATCCTTCTGGAACAACACGCCATCCACATTCAGACGATCACCCGTTTTCATCAATTAACGATTATGCGGCTGAACAGGCAAAAAATACTGCTTTATTCCATCCGGCTGATATTCTGGATTCTGTTCTTTCTGGGCCCGCTGATTTTCGATCGGGATGCCGAAGAAATTCTGAGGGTACCCAAGGAATATTTCCATCTGGGGCTATTAATCCCGGCGCTTGGATTATGGATCGCTTTAAAGTTGGAGGAAGGGAAATTTTACATCGTCTGGACGCGATTTCATACTTTTCTGGTTTTGTTCGGAATATGGGGCGTAATCTCCGCCTTATATTCCACAGTTCCGGCAATCAGCCGCCATTCACTCCGCAATTTGATCGTATACATTCCGGCCTGTTTTATTTTCATGGATACGACCCGGGAAAAGAAAAACATACTCGCCTACGGCGCGGCAGTTTTTTTCGCCACGGTTATTTCTTCGCTGTACAGCATTATTCAGTATTACGGATTTGATCCCATCTTCGAACCAATTGACGTGAAATACAGCGGCAGATGGCTGGCGGGCGCCTTTATCGGTCAGGCCACTCTTTTCGGGGGATACCTGGCTGCAGCCATCCCCCTGCTCATGGCATTATTCATACTGGTCCGCAAACGTTTCATAAAATATTGCCTCATCTTCGGCATAATCATCAGTCTGCTGTCTCTTCTATGCACGCACACCAGGGCCGTTTTCCTGGGTATGGGCATATCCTTCGCGTATGTTTTGTTCCTCATGAGGCTTAAAATTAATAATCTCTACAAACGGCAAAAAAGGATTATCATTTTGTTTATGTTGGGCGGTCTGATGATAATCGTACCCTTCGTCATTCTTAATCCGACCATAGGCGAAAGGGTGGCCAAGATCAGTCAATTGCAGTCCGATTCCATTGGGGGCCGTGTCTGGTATACGCGGGTCATGGCTGACATGATTCGCGACAAACCCGTGCTGGGATTCGGGCTGGGGACGTTTCAGCATCACTACTATGAATATCATTCGGATTTGATGCGCAGAGGTTCTCGATTACGCGCCTACGTCACAAAGATAGTAACGCATGCGCATAATGAGTATCTCCAGGTCTTCGTCGAAACCGGCGCTGTGGGATTTATTCTTCTGGCGGCCGCATTCGTTTTTTATTTCAGATATGCAATCCTCATGCTGAATTATATTAAAAATGAAAAGAAACGTCTGTTCTGCCTGATCCTGAGCGGCGCGGCCGCCGTGCTGGCCGTCGATGCAGGCTTCAGTTTTCCATTTCATATCGCTCCTTCCGCTTTTTTAGGTATAGCTGTAGTTGGAATAAACTTCAGTTGGTACCTGACCTCCGAAGCGCCAGATGAAAACAGCTAAAATCAAATTTGCGACAGCTTCCTCCCTATACCCGCTCTTCGACCTCATTATAATTAATTTCGTATTTTTATTTTTGTGGGGATTGCAGACGGAAAGCCTCCCCTTCTGGAGTCGCATCGATCCTCACTCCAAAAACGCACTGTTTCTTCTCAACGTTATTTTCGCCGGAGCATTCACTGCCGCCGGAGCATATCGAAAATTGTTCCGGTCTTCTCTCGCTTATCGTCTGATTACCCTTATTCAGGGTTCTCTCCTCAGCATCATCCTCTTGATCTCACTTTTCGCAGCAACCGATTTACCCTTGCCCAGCGGTTTTTTTCTTCCTGTCTACATGGGCGCAACCCTGATTTTTCTCGCTGCTTTCCGCATCATCATGAAAGATGTGGAAAATTTTCTGAAAAACAAAGGCATCGGTCGCTACCGCACACTTCTCTCGGGACTTTCCGACGATACTATAAATATCTTTCAGAGAATTGAAAACAATCCTGATCTGGCTTACGACGTTACCGGCTTTCTGGCCATGGAACAGGAATACGACCTCTCCAGACTGAGGAAAAACTTCGGTATAAATTTGCCCGTCTATACCCTGTCGGATGATTGGGAGGAAATATTTGAAAAAGAAAAACCGGATAAAGTGCTGCTTCCCATGACAGAATCAGTCCATAACAGGCTGCCCGTTGGATTCATCAATTTCTGCAGCAGAAAAGGCGTTGAAGTCAAAGAGGCCGCTCCACCCAATAGAATCAGGGTCGGAGAAACGCGAGTGCAGGATATACTCGGCGTGCCGCTCGTTATTCAGAAATCACGTAACCTGCGGAGGATTAATGAACGGGTAAAAAGAATAATCGACTTCTGCCTTTCTTTCATTGCCGTCGTTCTGCTCTCGCCGCTCCTGGCGCTCATAGCTGCAGCCGTTAAACTCGATTCCCCCGGCCCCGTTTTTTTTCTTCAGAAAAGACTCACCAAAAACGAACGGGAATTCAACATCGTTAAATTCCGGTCCATGTTCCGGGATGCGGAACAAAGACTGGAAAAATACAAAAAGCTCAACGAGGCGCAGGGACCCATATTTAAAATTAAAAAAGACCCCAGGATCACCAGAGTCGGCGCTGTTCTCCGGCGACTCAGCCTGGACGAATTACCTCAGCTTTTCAACGTGATTAAAGGCGATCTGAGTCTGGTGGGCCCCAGACCGCCCATACCGGAAGAAGTCGAAAAATATGAACCCTGGCACAAGAAGCGTTTGCAGGTGGTACAGGGAATGACAGGCCTTTGGCAGATCAGCGGCAGATCGGACTTGAATTTTGAGGAAATGGTTCTGCTCGATATTTATTATATTGAAAACTGGTCCATTTTGCTGGACATTGAAATTATTCTGGATACCATTCCCTCGGTTATCTCAGCTCGGGGAGCCTACTGATGAAACCCAAACTGCAAATCAACGCCGAAACAAAGGATAATAACAAAAAAAAAGAAAAGTACCTTTTGACGGCATGCCTTTTATTCCTGAATCTTATACTGCCGCCGGAACATTCGCCGCAGGCCGCTGCAGAAACCGGATCAAGCAAAACCGCGGCAGTCGAAACTTTTATTCATGCCTATCCGCCGGTCGAATTCATCGGACTGGATATGAACGTTGCTCCCCTGGCATGCGGCGAATCCAAAAAAATGGTTCTATACTGGCGCAGTTTCGATCCGCTCGATACCGCATTTCATTACAGATTCGTCCTCAAAAATCCTCAATCAGTTTCTCATACTTCCTTTCATCCTCAAATGATAATGCTGAAGGCTGAACGCGCCGGCATCTCCATTAAGACTCCCGTAATATTCAAGCCTCCGTTAAAAATCGCTCCCGGACCTCATCAGCTTTTTCTCGAACCTTTCCAGAACATTCCGAATTCCCATCAAAGGACTGAATCAGAAAGCTTTTATCAAATTTATCTTGGCCCTGTCGAAATTAAACCGTGCTTTTTTGATGCGAAAACGGACGACCAAGCATTACGTCAAACTTTCGGACCTGACATTGCCCCTTTAAATAAAGGCATTGTCCTGGGGCCTCCGGGCATTGAAGCGATGACTGAATTGAACCTGGAAAGATCATATTCACATATTGGAATACTTACCGTTATGGAGACCGCCGGCGATATTCCCCAGGGAATGCCCGTCGCCTCTCTTCAAGTGTCCGGCCGTGACGGCAACAGCGAGACGCTGCTGATCAGGGCCGGAGTTCATACTCAGCAGGGATACGGCCGAGCGGGTTCCGAAGGATCGAAAATCAAACATGCCGGCGCCAGAAAAGCCGCTTATTTTCACGATCAGGATAATCAACGTTCTGATTATCCTCAACTTTTCTATGCCGAGCTGCCTCTCCCCGGCAATATGATTCCGGAAAATATCAAATTGACCTACCTGAGCGATATCGGAATCCTCCACGTTCAGGACATAGTCTTTATCGAATGAACAACATGAATCAAAGATGATTAAGACGCTTTCTCCTATGACTTCCGCAGATAATACAATCCAGAAGAAAAATTTATCCCTTAAAAAAAAGCTGTTATTCTCGTGCATATCCGTCATCGCCTTCTTCGGACTTCTTGAAGCGCTTCTGATCATCATCGGCTATGAAAACGACATCACGCCGATGACTGTCGAACAGATCGCCAATAAAGACCTGAGAAAAGTCAGAATGACCGAAGATGCGGATATGTTCTGGAAACTGGACGGCAAGGATGAGCCCACTGTTTTCCGTTTTGAAAAATACGCGCCCGCACAGCCGTCCCGGTTGCTTCAAAACGCCCCAAAACCCGGCCTTCCAGACAGGAATAAAAAAAGAGGCATCTCAACCGTACTGATGCCCCAGGTAGACAGCTTCGTCTTTGAAAGCGCACCGGAAAAGCCCCCCGCAGAAAAGAAACGGCTGATCGCCCTGGGTGACTCCTGCACTTTCTTCGGCGAACCTTCCTATCCGAAAAGATTGGAAATACTGCTGAATTCAAACGCTGAAACTCAATGGGAGGTTCTCAACGCCGGCGTGCCGGCTTATTCGAGCTATCAGGGACGAGTATACCTGAATAAAGTCTTGAGCCGGTATAATCCCCATATAATTACCCTCTTTTTCGGATGGAACGACCACTGGAAAGCTCAATTCGCCCCGGACAAAGTATCGGCTGAAATGAAAAAATCAGCCTGCATCCGAAATATTTTGCTGAAATCACGATTCCTGGGACTGCTTGAAAGTTTCCTGAGAAAATTCTCATCACCAGGAGAACACTCTTCCGGATCATTCGATTTCAGAGTCTCACCCGACGACTACGCGGAAAACCTCCAGACCATGATCGAAACGGCCGGAAAAATCGATGCCGTTCCATTCCTGTGTACCGCCCCTTACGGTTTCACCTCCGATGCCCTTCCCTCATACCTGAAAGAAAATGATTACTTCCCCGATCTCAGTAACTTGATCGAAGTTCACCAAAACTACAACCGGATAGTCAGGGATACGGCGAATAAAAATGAGGCCCCGTTGATCGATCTCGAAAAATTCTTCAATCAAAAACAAAATAAAAAGGCTTTCTTCCTGAAAGACGGCATACACTTCTCCGATAAAGGATTACAGACCGCCGCAGAAATAATACATCAAGTAATCCTCCGGGAATATCCTGCCTTTCATTGAATAATGAAGAATTTTGCAGTGATCAAAAATACGTCTTTTAAGGTTACGATTCGACGGAATATCCCATCATTTTATTTCGATTTCGATCGCGATTGCGATACCGACCCCGATTACTGAAATAAAATGTCATTCGTTTTGAAAAAAGTGTAACCCCGCTTTAATCAGTGCTGAAAATCCTGATCCCGTTTTATCTTAAAAACTCAGCTTGACAGAAAATTCAAATTTTTTTTACAATCTGTCATTATTCGGGAACGCTGCAATGATTCTGCAAAGTTTTCTTGCGGTCGTTTTCGTTGAGATGAACGGTGATGAGACAAAATGAGTTTATTGTTTTGTTGGTGAGAGATTCCGAGTTATACAATTGATTTGCCGATTCAGCCTGAAATGCGGAATCTGATAATGGAGAAACAAAGGACAACTTTCATTATTTCGATTTTTTAACGCAGGGTCAGTGGTATAAGGGCTTTGCAGGGAGGCATTCATGGAGAATGAACTACGGGAAAAGTTAAAAATTTCAGGAACTCGTCTGGATGAAATAAACGCAATTCTGTTGGATCCGGAGAGCCGAATCGTAGATGATTTTTTAGAAGTAACGTCGAAGTATGGGACCCCGGAAGAAATAAACCGTAAAGCGGAAGAAGCCAGGTCTTTGCCGAGGCTGATGGAGCGGCTGAGGGAATTGGATTCGCCATATGTTAAGGATTTAGAATGGTTGCAGGAGCAGAGGGACCAGGGCCGTTTCATCAGCATAAGCGAATACCGCCGTAAGATACTCGGAGAAAAAGCCGGAGTTATGGATTTTAAAGAGCCTTTTGCGGTTACGCTTGAGATCAGCGCATTTCAATATTTTCAGTGGCTGAGGACTCAGGCCGAGCAGGCGTTGACTAACGGCGAGTTAATGCCTGGTCGTTTCATACGTGTAAGGAAGATGAAAGAGCAGGAGCAGGAAAACCAGGGAGAACTGGCAGCAACGGCGGCAGCCATGCAGATAATGGGCTCCAGCTATGTGGAGACCCTGGATACCAAGGGAACGGACGGTTCCAACGTTCACCTGGGCGGTCCCGAAACCATTACCGGATATTTCGGCGGAGTAGGCCAGCCCAATGAATATGCGTTGAAATGGCTTGACGAGTATCTTCATTATCACACGAAGTACGGCATCACCCAGGTCCTCAATATTAATCCGGGAACGGTGCTTCTTGGTTATATGCTTCATAAGATAGGAGTGAATATAGAGTTCAAAATTTCCGTGTACATGGGTAACGATAATCCTTATGCTGCCCTGTGGACCCTTATCGGAGCCAAGTTGTTTTCCCGGGACGACGGCACCACGCCTCTCATCGGATTCAACTGGAGCAATTCCGTAAACAATGAAACAATGGAAATAACCGCGGTGGTCCGGGAAAAATTGAATCTGGAAAACATAGTCCGCTTCGAACATCACATAACGGAAACCTGGAAGTCCATCGTGCGTCAACCGTATAACAGGCGTGATGAGCTGGTGGAAGTTGCGGATCATGTAGCCAACATATCGGCGAAACACGAGGGCGGAGACATAGAAGTCGAACAACAAAGAGAGCATCCCTCGGATATTCTCGAATATTTCCTGGATAAAAAAGAAATTATCGAATCCGGATTAATGCCGTCCTTACTGCGTAATTATCTGGATAAACACGACGCTCTGAATCTAACGGCAAAAGCCCTGACGGAAAGAGGACTGTCATTTAAAGCTGCTCAAAAACTTCATAAGCCGTAAAGAATGTTGAGTTTTTTTGTCCCTGTGACGTTCATCAAAATGAGGAAGCGTCGTTATCTTCAGGCAGAGAAAATTTTTTAAAGTAAAAAGCTGAAAAGAATGCGAATATTTCGCCTTGTGCTGCGGAATATGACGGAGGTGAAGGAATGATTGACATAAAAAAATTACGGGCATCCCCTGATGCCTTTAAAGAGAGCCTGAAAGGGAAAAGGTATTCTCCGGAAACCCTGGACAGGATACTTGAAATGGACGAAAAATGGCGAGAGATGAGGTCCGAGGTGGATGAGCTGCGGGCGTTGAAAAACCGGGTTTCTTCCGAAATTCCTAAGGCTGCGGATGCAGAGAGGGATAAATTGATCAAAGATATGAAAGAGGTTTCTGCCGACCTGAAGGAAAAGGAACCGGAATTGAAAGAACTGAATCAGGAAATTCAGTCGCTTCTGATTCACATCCCCAATCCTCCTCATGAATCCGTACCTGAAGGAAAAGTTGAAGAGGAGAATAAGGAGATAAAGGCGTCGGGTGAAAAGCCTGAGTTCAATTTTGAGCCTAAAGACCATTTGGAGCTGGGCGAAAAATTGGGGTTGATTGATGTGACCAGGGCCGCGAAAGTTTCCGGCACCCGTTTCGGATACCTTATGAGAGAAGCTGCCCTGATGGAGTTTGCCCTGATTCGTTATTCTCTGAAAGTACTTCTTGAAGCCGGTTTCATACCCGTAATTCCTCCCGCTATGGTTCGCGAACAGGCCATGTTCGGTACGGGTTTCTTTCCCGCTGATGAATTCGAGATATATAAAATAGAAGGAGAGGATCATTATCTAGTAGGCACCTCAGAAGTGTCTCTGGCGGCATATCATGCCGATGAAATCCTGGATTTCGATCAACTTCCCGTTCGAATGACAGGATTCTCCACCTGCTACAGGAAAGAAGCGGGAAGTTACGGAAAGGATACGCGGGGAATCTTTCGCGTTCATCAGTTTGATAAGGTGGAAATGTTCTCCTTTACGGACCCGGAAAAATCGTGGGAAGAGCATGAATTGCTCCTGAGCCTGGAAGAAAAAATAATAAAAGGTCTCGGCTTGCCCTACAGGGTAGTCAATGTGTGTACCGGCGAACTGGGCGCTCCCGCTGCTAAAAAATACGACATCGAAGCCTGGTTTCCCGGACAGAACCGGTACAGAGAACTGACCTCGTGCAGCAACTGTACCGATTTCCAGGCCCGGCGTTTAAACATCAGAACCAGAACCGCCGGGAAAAACGTCATGGTCCATACGCTTAACGGCACAGCCGTCGCCATAGGCCGCACACTGATCGCCCTTATCGAAAACGGCCAGCAGGAAGACGGGTCCGTACAATGGCCTGACGTCTTAAAAAAATACAGCATTATCGCTGATTGATTCCTCCCTATGAGCACTTCAAAATCAGATCATCAGGGTCATCGGAAAAGATTAAAACAAAAATTTGAAAAGGCGGGTTTGAGCGGCTTCCTGGACCACGAAATCCTCGAATTTCTCCTTACATTCTCCATTCCCCGAAAAGATACCAAACCCGCCGCTAAAGCCCTGCTGGACCGCTTCAAAAACATTAATGCCGTTCTCGATGCCGATATACGGAAATTAACCCGCGTCCCGGGCATCGGCGCCAATTCCGGCTTGTTGATTAAATTCGTTAAAGCGCTCTGCGAGAAATACCTGGAATGCAAAATGCAAAAACAAGACGTCCTGAATTCTCCAGAAGCCGTTCTCGACTTCGCCCGAATGAAATTGGAGGGCAGCCCTTCCGAAATCTTTGCAGTAATTTATCTTAACACGAAAAATGAAGTTCTCGGCTTTGAAACAATTCAGGAAGGCATTGTAGATCGCTCCATAGTTTATCCCCGAAAACTTGTCGAAAAATGCTTTGAGCAAAACGCAGCGGGCCTGATTCTGATTCATAATCATCCGAGCGGACACCCCGAACCCTCATCCGCTGATAAAAAACTGACTGCAGAAATCGTTAAGGTGATGAAATCAGTTGAAATACGGGTTCTTGATCACCTTATAATAGGCAAACACGGTTATTTCAGCTTCCTGGAGAACAATCTCATCCGCTCCGCTTGAATCTTAAATTCCTTCTGTCCGTTAACGGAGTTTTTGTCCATAAACGGCGAATTTTCCCCAATACTGCGTCAGGCTGCGGATTTGCTCAGTCAACGTATATGCATTACCCCTGCCTCGCAAATCCTT
>CAZUFC010000059.1:0-20937 GCA_964619725.1 uncultured bacterium
GCTTTTTCGTCAAAAATTTCACAATTTTTTATTGGCGAATGTCAGGAGATGTGAAGTTATAAAAGTCCGCGGCTGAAGAACAATGCCGACAAGCCTGACACGGAAACGGTCGATTCAGAAAACGATAAGGTATGGCGAACGCTTAAGGGAATTCAATATCCTCAGTCTTTATGTCCCAGTCTCTTTTCGCGTGAATTCGCGTAAATTCGCGGACAGAAAAATTCCACAGTCACCGTTCATCTGCCTCACATGCATCGGACCGGCTCGTAAAACAACAACATCGTATCGCCGATTATTTTTTCCCTTTTTATCCTCATGTTGCCGTATTTTTCAGCAAATTCGGCGATGCTTCGCGTTTCCAGGATTACCGTTAAACGGTCTTTGATTAAAGACGAATCGCCCAGAGCCTTCATCGCTGATTCTCCTGCATCGGACTCATACGGCGGATCAAGAAAAACAATATCGAACCTGCGCCCGCTCTTGTAACGACCTATAAAGGAACCGACATCAGCCCGGATCGCTTCGGCCTTTGCCTCGAATCCCAGCAGTTTGATATTTTCGATTAATTTCCTGTAAATTTTCCAGTTTTCTTCCACAAATAAACAGGATTCCGCTCCTCTGCTGAGAGCTTCGATACCGATGCTGCCTATACCGGCGAACAAGTCGAGGAAACGGGCTCCTTGCGTTTTATCGGCAAGGATATTGAAAAGAGTTTCCTTGACGCGTCCGGATGTCGGCCTGAACTGCGTCACAGAAGCGGTTTTCAATTTGCGTCCTTTTGCCGATCCTGCAATTATTTTCATGATGAACTTTAAAATCCCGCTCCGCAGGCCAGTTTTTCAATTTTGACGCACAGTTAGTTTGGAATAATACGTCAATTGAGCGAGCGGAAGACGAGAGAGAAGCGATCAGGAAAATTCGGCGTAACCGTTCGAGAGGTTGTAATAGACGTCATGATCGGGTGATTGAATTACTACGGCTCCTGAGTCGTAAATTTTCACCAGGGCGCCCAGAGCTTCAATTTTCGTTTCAGAAATAATTTTTCCCTTTCCCTCTTCACGTCGATCCGTGGCGTAGATTTTGTATTTGATGTCGCTGCAAATATGAACGTGTCCTTTTATCATGAGAGAATCTCCAATTTCCGGAATCTGATCATCCCGAATATAAATATACCAGCCGTTTTTTCCTAAAAGCAATTAATTTTGATCGAAGGTGGGGCGACAAACGCGTTTCGGATATTTTTTCCTGGAAAACCATCTGTTCTGCAGCACGGCGAGCCGTCACGGCCAAATCTGGATTCTCAACGAGGTTTTTCATCCATCCAGCGGCGGCGCCGGCCTGTTTAAGGCCTAAAAAATCTCCCGGTCCCCTGAATCTCAAATCTTCTTCGGCTATACGGAAACCGTCGTTCGTTTCAGCCAAAACCTTCACTCTGGCAAGACCTTTATCCGGACAATCGTCGTCCATAAGCAACCGGCAAAAGGCCTGCCGGTTCCAGCTTCTTCCCACCCTTCCCCGAAGCTGATGAGTCTGTGAAAGCCCGAACCTCTCTGCGTTTTCAATGACAATATAAACAGCTTCGGGAATATCTATTCCCACTTCAATCACGGTAGTTGCCGTTAAAATATTGAATTCGCCCTTCTCAAATCCCAGGATTATTTCCTCCTTCTCATCGGACTTCATTTTTCCATGAAGCAATCTCACCTTTTCCGCACCGTACCTCTTTTGCAAATCCTCGAATCTTCGCTTTGCCGATGCTATTTCATTATTCTGATTTTCGGATTCAAGAAGAGGGGTGGCCCAGAAAGCCTGGCGGCCTTTTTCAACGACTGAATCCAATTCAGCGTATATCTTTTTGATCTGAGATTTGAAAATTATTTCCGTTAAAACCGGTTTTCGTCCCGGCGGTAACTCATCCAGCACGGAAATATCCAGATGTCCGAATAAAGACAGTCCCAAAGTCCGGGGAATAGGCGTCGCCGTCATGACGAGAAAATCAGGCGCGGGACCCTTGTGTTTGAGTTTCAATCTCTGGAGAACTCCGAAACGGTGCTGTTCATCCACCACTACTAATCCCAGGTTCCGGAATGCTACTGAATTTTGAATCAGCGCTTGAGTGCCGACGATCAATTTACATTCGCCGGATTCCAGCTTTTCATTTATTTCCTTTCTTTTCTTTCGGGAAATCGCTCCCTTCAGCAGCTCAGGAATTATGCCGAATTTATGCAACAGCGCTTTCAATGTCCTGTAATGCTGGTCCGCCAAAGTTTCCGTCGGAGCCATCATGGCGCATTGCTGCCCCGCATCGATAACCGTCAGTATCGCAAAAGCCGCCGCTATCGTTTTACCGCTCCCTACATCTCCCTGCAACAATCTCATCATCTGATGCGGACTCTTCAGGTCCTGCAGTATATCCTCGATCACGCTTCGCTGTGCTCCGGTCAGATCAAAAGGCAAACTCTCCACAAAAGAATTGTATCTGAGGAAATTGCTGCTTTTGGATGAACCCCGGGTTTCCTGCTTGATTTTCTTTCGTAAAAAGGCCGTGGATAAATGTAATAAAAATAGATCGCCGAAATTCAGGCGTCTGTGATAAGGAGATTTGCCTGTATTGTATTTTTCCAGGTCTATATCAGGGCCGGGAAAATGAAGAGCCTTCAAGGAGGTTCTGATATCAGGCATCTGGTTTTCCATTAGTATCCCCCCGGGCACATAATCAATCAGATGGCGCTCGTAATGATCGAATGCATTGCGTACGAACTTCCTGAACTTTTTGTCAGTAATTCCATCAGGCAATGAATAACAAGGGATTACCTCGTTACCCCACTCCGCTTCCTTTCCGCCTTCTGTTATCGCATATTCAGGATGAACCATTTCAAAAGCTATACCGCTTTGTTCGGATTCACGGAGCGTCCCCTGCAACAGCAGACGCCGGCCGGGCTGCAAAAGCCGATTCATATAAAACTGCTGAAACCAGACCGCTTTCATCAGGCCCAGTTTCGTGTTCAATATCGCCTCAACCGCCGAACTCCTGTACGGCACATGACCCAATGTACGAGTTCTTTTCACTTCACAACTGATCCGACCTTCTACTCCCGCCTTCGCATTCTTTTCATCTAAAAATACAATCCTTTTATAACGGAAAGGAATATGACGCAATATCCCCTCTATGTCGGTAAGCCCGTGCTCCCTCAGTTTCAACGACAACTTGGGCCCTATCCCTCTTAAAACCTCCGGCGACTCATGAAGGATGCTCTCGCTTTTTCTTCGTTCCAGCTTCAACTTTGCGTCAATGATTGCACTATTATGATGATCGCTACCAGAAGAACAAGCCCAGGAATTTCCCGATAAGCGTGATTCCGCATGTAGTTGCTGAAGCTCCAGCCGCTCAGGTCCATATCCTTGAACGATCTTATGCCGGGAATGATTCGAGGAGTTTGCCGGCAATACTCCGAATAGTGGCTCCCAAATAACTTCGTTAAACGGTCTTCCTCGACTGCCATAGCTAAATCATACAATAATATGAAAAAAATCAGATAAATAATAAAAAATATCCAGCTCTTTACAAAAAAAACTACGCCGGCTCCCATTAAAAAACTGCCCAGATATAATGGATGTCGTACTATTCCATAAGGACCCTTGCCCGCAAGTTTTTTGTTTTTCTGTATGTACCCTGCCGCCCAGCCCCGAAACAGCAATCCTGTTGCGGACAATATCAGAGCGGCATAAGACAGTTCTTCCACCGGCGTAAAAATCAGGAAGAAGGCAAAAATATACGCAGGATAAATGCGAAGCCTAGAATGATTTTTGCGTATCCAGGAATGCTTAATCAATCTGCTCCGCATCTTCTTCAACGAAACAGACTGAAAAACCGCGGTATTAAAAAGGCTTGAAAATAAACTCATTGGAGCAGCCCTGGAGGAATATTGCCGATATAAGTAAAACCCTCGTCATCGGAATAAACGTAAATTTCCGCCGAATTTCCGTCCGCGTTGCTGAAATAGTCAAACCACGCCAGAACCTTTGATACGTAATCGCGTGTTTCCCGGAAAGGAGGTATTCCCTTATGCTCAGCCACTGCGTTTTCTCCGGCATTGTAAGCGGCCAGAACGATTTCCAGCTCCCCGGAAAAAACGCCCATCAAATGCCTTAAATAACGTATCCCGCCGATTAAATTTTCGCGGCAGTTGAAAGGCTCTTCAACATCAAATCTTTGCATGGTGGGAGGCATGAGTTGCATGATTCCCTGAGCGCCTGCGGGAGAGACGGCTTTACAGTCAAAATTCGACTCAACTTTGATCACGGCACATACGAGATTCACGTCAAGGCCATACCGGCGGCTTATCTCGTCAATCAAGGGATAAAGCTCCTCCGCCGCTTCCCCGTGCCTGCGAAAAAAATCCGCTTGTTCTTCCGTTACGCCATCTTCCTTTTCGCTGCCGTTCCTCACGTTGCTCAGGCAAATGTTTCCGTTCTCATCCGTGTATGTTATCGTTTTTCCCCATACCGCAGCGCTCGACAACAAGACAATAATGACCGAAATTATCATTCTCTTTGACATTCTCATGTGTAGAACCGTTCCGCATCCTTTCTTCAGTCCGCTTAATCGATAATGCTTGCTGATCCGCCGTACCAGGCTATCCCGCTTATCGGAGTCCCTTCGTCGTCGTAAAGAGCGTAATCAAAAAATACGAAAGGACTGGTACCTGCCGCCAATGCCTTGAATTTAAGCGCCACGGCGCTTCCCGTACCCGTCGCCGGTTCGCCCTCCGTCAGCGTCACCTCCGCAAATAACTCTCCCACTTCCTCATTATATGAAATTGCATAGGCCGCCGCACCCTCGTTCTGCTCGAAAAAATCGCCCTCTTCATGTTCCCTGTATCTCACAAGATCAGGACGAAATCTGAGTGAAAAACGTATAGAACCTACAGCTTCATACGTAACTTCCTTTAAATAAACGTAAATCGAAAACTTCTCCCCCGATGTCCGGGGCTGTAAACTCACCGTGTTGTCTTCAGGAAACTCGTTCTCAGGGTAAAACAACCCCTCGAAGTCCGGTCCAGACGGCGTGTCCTCGCAGGAACACAAACACATAATAAGCAAACTCAGCGCTATGAAAGCCGTTACTCGTTTAATCAATTTCTTTCCTTTCGTTCCCCGCATCCCGCTCTCCTCAAACTCCAAATTAATATATTTCCCCACTCCTTCCCTTGTCAAGATATCTCCGCTTACTCGTTTCCGAATCAGAAACCTCAACGCCTGTCAATCTGCAAAATTTGAATTGAGGATCGAATTTAACTCATTTCCTCTTTTTACTATTTCGATAAAATTATTTTCTTGACTTTTTAGCATTAATCAATTAAATAAAAAAAGAAGGTAAATCCTGCGAAACCTTCATAAGAGACAGTGTGATAAATCGTGGGAGTCCTGCCGAAAGCTAATCTAATAAAGCCAGTTTTCAAGTTTTATAAGGAAATATGACAAAAGTTGTGAAAAAGTTCAGATCGCACTGGAAAAGGAATTTGACCTACAAAAGTCCTTGACAATCGCAAATTAAAAGTTATACTAACCTGAAGCATTCCAAGAATCATATAGTAAGCTTTTTGGGTTGTCCTTGTCATGCTGGAATAATTTTGATCACAAGAAGGAAATTGAAGTACAGAACACAGGAGGTTGAAAAAGAGGAATCATGAACATATCTGACTACCAGGAAAGATCTGTTGCCGAACTTTTCAAAATCGCCGACGAATTAAATGTTCCGGTTTCTTCCAACACGCGCAAATCGGACCTTATATTCAAAATCATGCAGGCTCAGACGGAGCGTGACGGGTTGATATTTTCTGAGGGGGTCCTGGAGATATTACCAGACGGTTTTGGATTCCTGAGGTCGCCGGATTACAATTATCTTCCCGGGCCGGATGATATATACGTTTCCCCGTCTCAAATACGTCGTTTCGATTTAAAGACGGGCGATACGATATCGGGTCAGGTACGTCCGCCGAAGGAAGGCGAGCGATATTTTGCGTTATTGAAGGTGGAAGCGATTAATTTCGAGCCGCCGGATCAGACGAAGGAGAAGGTATTTTTCGACAATTTGACGCCTATTTACCCAGACGCGGCGATAAAAATGGAGAATGATCCTGAAAATTTGTCGACCCGCGTAATGGCTTTGTTGACGCCGATTGGAAAAGGTCAGCGCGGATTGATCGTATCGCCGCCGCGTACGGGAAAAACGATGCTGCTCCAGGCCATTGCGAACGGCATAACAGCGAATCATCCGGAAGTGATGTTGATTGTTCTGCTGATTGATGAGCGGCCGGAAGAGGTTACCGACATGCAGCGTTCGGTGCGCGGCGAAGTAATCAGCTCCACGTTCGATGAGCCGGCTCAACGGCATGTAGCTGTTGCGGAAATGGTCATCGAAAAGGCGAAGCGTCTGGTGGAGCACAGGCGTGACGTGGTTATTCTGCTGGACAGCATAACGCGTCTTGCCCGAGCCTACAACGCAATCGTGCCGCCCAGCGGCAAAATTCTTTCCGGAGGCGTCGATTCCAATGCGCTGCATCGTCCGAAACGTTTCTTCGGAGCAGCCAGAAATATCGAAGAAGGCGGAAGTCTCACCATTATCGCTACCGCCCTGATCGACACGGGAAGCCGAATGGACGACGTTATTTTTGAGGAATTCAAAGGCACCGGCAATCTTGAAATTCATCTGGACAGAAAACTGGTCGACCGCAGGGTATTCCCGGCTATCGACATCAAGAGGTCCGGAACCAGAAAAGAGGAATTGCTTATTCCGCCCGCTGAATTGAACCGCATCTGGATACTGCGTAAACTGCTGAATCCCATGGGGGTCGTGGAAAGTATGGAATTCCTGCTGGAAAAATTGTCGAAAACCAAGAATAATAAAGAATTCCTGGCTATAATGAACGAATAGATTCCCCTGGATAGACAATCCGTCTCTTTTACCAGACACAAATTGCACGTCACGAAGGATGCACGAACTGCAGGAAATGTCGCTCTTCGCGATAGCTCCCCGCGTGCAATTCAGATAAATCATCCATTAAAAAACTTGACTTATCGGCGGCCCGCTCGGTATATACCTAAGAACCGGAACGAGCTTTCGTTCCGTTATTGCGGTCGGCCCCGGTCTTATTAAGAATTTCTGAGGTAAAAAAAGAAAGATACGCTGGTCTGATCAGCAGGAATTATTGCAATGGATGCGAAATCGTGTTACCTTTACTGGGCGAAATGATCCCGAAGGAGGGAACGTCAATGAAAAAAGGCATACATCCGGAATATCACGAAACCGAAATTCGATGCGCTTGCGGCAACGTCATCAAACTTGGTTCAACAAAGAAAGATTTGAAAGTTGAAATCTGTTCAAAATGCCATCCGTTCTATACGGGTAAGCAGAAATTTGTGGATACTGCCGGACGAGTGGAACGATTCCAGAGAAAATATGGATTGAAGACCAAGAAGAGCTGAACTGAGAAAATTTCATGTCGGAAATACTGTTGGGGGGCCAGGCAGTCCTTGAAGGCGTTATGATGAGATCGCCTCAATTGATGACCGTGGCCGTCCGAAAAGCGGATAAAACTATTGCGGTTCACAGCGAGCCGATAGAGGAGATTCCCCGCAAATATGCGTTCATGAAGAAGCCTTTGTTGCGGGGAACTTATGCGCTTTATAAAGGATTAACCCTTGGTTTTAAAGCTTTGCAGTTTTCTGCGGATGTAGCGATCGAGGAGGAAAACAACCAGGAGGAAAAGTCCGGCAGGTCCCGGGAAGCTGCTGATGTGAAAGACGAGGAAAACAGAGAATCCGGCTCATCGCCGGCATTATGGTTTTCACTGGTTCTGGCTATAGGCGCGGGGATACTTCTGTTTTTCATGTTGCCCTTGTATCTTACTCAACTTATCGGAGGATATTTTCATTCAGTCTTGGAAAGCTCCATACTATTCAACGCGGTGGATGGAATAATCCGTTTAGGACTTTTCATCGGTTATTTAATCGTCATCTCGATGATGAAGGACATCAAACGGCTTTATCAATATCATGGAGCAGAGCATAAATCGGTATTTGCCTTTGAAGCGGGTGAGGAATTGACCGTAGAAAATTGCCGTTCCAAGAGCACGCTTCATCCACGTTGCGGTACCGGATTCTTATTGACCGTATTCGTCATTTCGATTCTGATTTTTTCTTTAATTCCCAAGGGCAGTCCGTTCTGGATAAAGGCAGGCATGCGGATCGTTCTTATTCCGTTTATCGCGGGCATATCTTTTGAACTGATCAAATGGGCATCCTCCCAAAAAGGTTCCAGAGCTTTCAGCGTATTGTTGCTGCCCGGACTGTGGCTGCAGAAGATAACGACCAGGGAGCCAAGCGACGACCAATTGGAAGTCGCCCTTACCGCGTTGAAAGAAACATTGGCTAAAGACCATGCTTCTGATACTCAAACCGTCCAACCGATAACTTGACTTAATTAAATAATCATGGATATTTTTAATAATCTCGAAAAGCTTGAACTGCAACATAAGGAAATTTCGGAGAAGCTTGCTGATCCGAAAGTGATCGCTGACATAAAAAAATATCAGAAGTATTCCAAAACTTTTGCGGAATTATCTGAGATAGTTGAAAAGTACAGGGAATTGAAGCAGGCGAAAAAGGAATTGAAGGGAACGAATGAACTGCTTCAGGCGAGCAATGAGGACCTGGAGATGCGCGAGATGGCGAGGCAGGAGCGAATAGTGCTGGAGGAGAAGATTGAGAAGCTGGAGAAGGATATCGGCCTGCTTTTATTGCCGAAAGACCCGAATGATGAGAAGAATGTAATTCTTGAGATCAGAGCGGGAACGGGGGGCGAGGAAGCTGCGTTGTTTGCCGCTGATCTTTTCCGGATGTATTCCCGATTTGTTGAATATAACAACTGGAAAATGGAAATTTTGAGTTCCAATCCTACGGATGTGGGTGGATTTAAGGAAATAATTGCGTTGATTGAGGGTAAGCGGGTTTACAGCATAATGAAATATGAAAGTGGAACGCATCGCGTTCAGCGAGTTCCGGAAACGGAAGCTTCCGGCCGCATACATACTTCGGCGGTCACCGTTGCGGTCCTCCCTGAAGCTGAAGAAGTGGACGTAGACATAGACCCCAACAGTCTGAAAGTTGACGTATTCCGTTCTTCAGGACCTGGAGGGCAAAGCGTTAATACGACGGACTCGGCTGTTCGCATAACGCATCTTCCGACAGGGTTGGTGGTAAGCTGCCAGGATGAGAAATCGCAACTGAAAAACAAAAATAAAGCGATGAAAATACTGAGAGCACGGCTGCTGGATAAAGCGCGTTCGGAGCAGCAAAAGAAGATTTCTCAGGACAGGAAGAGTCAGGTAGGAACCGGAGACCGCAGCGCCAAAATCAGAACATATAATTTTCCGCAAAGCCGGGTAACCGATCACAGGATTAATCTTACTCTGTACAAACTGGAAAGCATATTAACGGGAGAATTGAACGAAATTACCGATGCGTTGCGGGCGCATTATGAGGCCGAGCGTTTAAAAGAAGCCATCCCTGATTATAACGTTGAAAAGAATCTGATAAAAAATGGCTGAAACTTGGACTGTCATTCGACTGCTTAGATGGACCACGGAATATTTTGAAAAAAAAGGCGCGGCTTCTCCCAGGCTTGATGCGGAGGTTCTTTTAGCAGATATATTGAATGTTTCTCGAATTACGCTTTATACTCAATGGAATAAGCCTGTCGTTCAGGAAGAGTTGGAGCGTTTTCGGGAACACGTCAAAAAGCGTGCGCAAAGCATTTGCATAGCGCATATTCTGGGCGAGAAAGAGTTTTTTTCGATACCTTTTAAGGTTTCCCCGGGAATATTCGTACCGAGGCCCGAAACGGAACATCTGGTAGAAGCGGGTCTTGACTATTTAAAAGAATACAGGGCGAATCATCCGCAGGAAACGATTCATGTTGCGGAGTTGGGCACGGGCAGCGGAAACGTGGCGGTCGCTCTGGCCCGTCAAACCGATGCGAATATCCGGATTCACGCCTGCGATAAGTCTGAAAAGGCGATAAATTTTGCGAAACAGAACGCAGCAGCCGCAAAAGTACAGGACAGGATAATTTTCTATAAAGGAGACCTTTTTGATCCTTTTCCTGAAGAAATTTTTCCCCTCCGCCTTATACTGTCCAATCCGCCCTACATTCCAAGCGATGAAATTTCCCGGCTTGAACCGGAAATACGCAATCATGAACCTCTCGAAGCGCTTGATGGAGGAACAGACGGATTGAATACCATTCGCAGAATCATAGAGGAGTCGGCGCAAAAACTGGCGCCGGGAGGTTTCCTGGGCATAGAAATAGGAAAAGGCCAGTACGTTGCAGTGAAAGAATTTTTAAATTCCGTAAATTGCTTCAGGGAGCCCCAGTTCAGGGAAGACCTGGCCGGTATTCCCCGAATATTGGAAGTATGGAAAAATAGGACTTCGCCCTCTCAATCCGATCTCTGACTCATTAAAATCGGGTTTGAATGAATGCACACTGACCGAAAATTTCACATATCCGTCGTTATTCCGACCTTTAACCGGGAAAATCTTCTCGCGAAATGCCTGGCCGCAATGCAGGAGCAAAATTACGATCCCGAAAAATTTGAAGTTTTAGTAGTGGAAGACGTAAGATCACCCGCCGGCAGCAACCTCGAAGAACGACTTCCCCGCGATGTCAGGCTCCCGCGGAATGTTCGTTTCCTTGAATCAAAGAAAAACGGGCCCGCAGCCGCAAGAAACGTAGGCTGGAATAAGGCTGCTAGCCCTATTGTGGCCTTTACGGATGACGATTGCCTGCCGCAACCTGACTGGCTGAATGAAATCGAACGTTCATTTCGGCGCCCTCAAAACAGCCTTGACGGCGAACCTGCCGGCTCCGGAGGCCCCATAGTGTCGGCCCCGGAATGCACTGACCTTTTCACCCACCAGGTTGAGCATGATCATCCTTATGGATTCCCCACATGTAACGTCGCCTATAAAAAGAACCGATTGCGAAAAGCAGGAGGATTCGATGAGTCCTTGTTCCCCAACGAAGATTGGGACATGGCTTTTCGCATCCAGAAATACGGCCGCATTAAATATAACCGCAAACAAATCGTCATTCATCCTCCCCGAACCTCCTCCTTCCTGCAAATGCTTACAAAAAACAAATCACTCGAAACCGAATTCACACTCTATCAAAAAAATCCGGATGCCTATCGCTGCTCGGTTCAAAGACATCCTTTACGCGTTTTACTCTACCATCAAATGTTAGTGCAATTGGTGAAAAAAATACGAAAATCCAAGCCGTTTCTTTTCAAGAATCCGCCGGCCTTCATCAAGTTTATGGCGCTCCTTATTGCAGAAAGGATTTACTTGCTGATTCTGCTGCCTTCTTTCATCATACGGTCCGGCCGGCTCGGCTGACCGCATCTTGCGATGGAGCGTGCGATATGCTGCGTATATGGATCGATGCACGAAGATACGAGTCGGGAATGTGGGTCTACCTGTCTCATCTGATAGATAAATTAAGCCTTCTCGATAAAACCAATCAATACGCTCTTATCGTAAACAGAAAGCATTATGATCTTTTTCCCGGTTTACCGGAAAATTTTCGTAAAATAAAGACTGTTTTTACGATTGAGAATCATGTTTTCGGGGAAATTTGGCGAAATGTTTTCCTTCCGCGGAAAATGGTCAGGGAGAAGGTGGATGTATTCCATGATCCGGGATATTTTTTGCCTTACAGCAATGGTAAATTCAAAAAAATCGTGACTTTTCACGACCTGGTCGCTTTCGTTCACAAAGAAACAAACAGCAGGAAATATTTCACTTATATGCGTGCTATTACACGTTTGTCGGCCAAATTAGCCGATACGATCATCGCTGATTCTCAGCATACGAAAAATGACATTCTGAGGCTTCTGGACGTTCCGGAAGAACGGGTCAAGGTCATATACCTGGCAGCCGGCAGTAATTTTTTCCCGATTCGGGATGAGCAGTTAAAAACTGATTTCAAAAAGCGTTACGAGCTTCCTGAGCATTATATACTTAATATGGGTACTATAGAACCCCGGAAAAACATTCCCAGACTGTTGGATGCCTTTCATCGTTTGAAGCTGAAATACGACATACCGCATAAGCTGGTCATAGGCGGTTCCTTCGGATGGTTGTATAAACCGGTATTGCAAAAGATAAAGGATTTCAGATTATCGCAGGAAGTGGTCATGCCCGGATTCATCAAAAACGAAAATCTTAATTTGCTTTATAATGCCGCAGAAGCATTCGTTTTTCCGTCGCTTTATGAAGGCTTCGGTCTGCCGCCTTTGGAAGCCATATCCTGTGGTATCCCCGTGGCTTCCTCAAACACCTCCTGTCTTCCCGAAATTCTGGGAGACGGTGCGTTGTATTTCGATCCGTATGACGTAGGCGATATGTCCGAGGCGCTCTGGAAAATAATATCGAGTCCCTCGATCAGGGAAAAGCTGGAAGAAAAAGCCCTTCTGCAAGCCGCGAAATTTTCCTGGACGGAAACAGCCAGGCAAACGCTGGATATTTATCAAAGTTGAGGGTTTTCAGATAGTTCCGACGGCAGGGAGCCCGGAAAAAGGGAGATTAGTGAGTGTATGCCGTTTTTTTGTATATCAGGCAGGCGGCGAACAGGATGATGAATGCGACGAGAGAAGCTGCTCCCGATATGATTCTAAGCGTCGTCTGTCCAAAATAAAGCAGTAATTTTCCTTCTGTTTTTTTGTTAAACTCCACAATCATTCTGCCGTAGTCGTCTCTTTCGGGCGTGAAAGACCTGCCGTTTATTTTTACTGTCCAGCCGGGAAATCCGTATACCTCGAAACGCAATACGGAACCCGGTTCAGCTTTAATGTCCATTGAAATGCTGTGAGTTTCCGTTTTCACGTATTCCATGTCGATTTTCCCGGAGATGACCGTAAATCTTTTTCCGGAGGGTTTCAGGGGACGGGCCCCTTTGGGCAGGTATTCATTTGCAGTAGTGGTTGTTTTACCTGAATAAAGCAGCTTGTCCAGGGTAAGATTCTTGTTCATCAAGGCTGACGAGACCACGCCGGTCCTATTCATGAACGGATGGTCTTGAATATAGGGTTTAGCTCCCGCTATAGCCGCGGCCGACAGCACCAGGGCTGCAATGAATTTCACGGGAGCGCCGCTGTTTTTCGTTAACAGATGCACGAAAAATCCTCCCGCCAGAGCCGCGCCGAAGGCTGCCGAAGCGCAAAAACGCCATGGAAACTGAAATAGGCTTATGAAAGGAATAAATTCATACAGGAAGCTGCTTTGCTCCAACGTTAAAAACAAGGATACCAGAACAAGAAGGACAATCCCTGCGGCGAGCAGTCGATTATTCTTCCTCCCGGCTACGATAAACAGCGAAATAAGCAGAAAAACAACGAAAACGCCGGCCTGAGAATAACCCAATTGAACGGGAAGTTTTGAAACTTCTTTTCCTTTTGAAAGAGCGAAAGCATCGAATTCCTGTATTATCCACTGTCGGGGCGTTAAAAAACTCTTTTCCCACTGATAAGGTCCTTCTACGAGTCTGTGTAACTGCACCTGGTCTCTTTCAAAAATTGCCGGAATCCAGAAAAAGGCGCTCAGCGCAGGACCCAGCGACAAGATCAGTAGAACGCTTACCGCCTGATTCTTGTAATTCATTTTTCCCGGACCGTCATAGAAAAGACCTAACAGCAGCAGAACAGGATAGAACATCAATGCCGTTACATTGTGGGCAAGCGTCAACAGCGCTCCCAGGGCAATACCGGCTATGAACTTTACGAAAGAAGGCCGGTAAAGGAATTCAACGATCAATGCCCCGCACCACACTGCGAGCGACAGAGCTATCAGTTCAGGTCCGTTGCCCCGAATATAAGGACCAGCCAGAAAATAAGGAGTATAAACGAAAAAAATACCTGTAACGATACCGGCGGCAAATCCGAAAATCCGGTGCATGATATAACCGCTTCCCAATGCTGCAGCCAGAAAACAAAGTCCGTACAGCCATTGAACGGCTTGAGCGAATCCAAAACCCAGGAGTTTCAATATACCCATTGCATAATAAAACATCGGGGCATAAAAATGGAAAATAGGCATTCCATATCCTCCGGCGACATGGGCTGTCCACCGGGGAAATAATCGTCCGTCCCTCAACGATGCATAATGGTCAAGACTCCGGTAAAGATGGTTGGATAAATCATGACCTCCGGGCACTCCATACGCAAACAAAGGCAAAAAAAAAGGAATGCAACCTGCCGCCGTCAACGCAAAAAATAAAAACGTATAAGCCCCGCGTGAATGTTCTGATTCTCTGCTCATTTTACTGATGGCTGATTGTTGATGCTTGACTCAATGCCCCGGCGCATGACGGGAGTCATTAAATGGGTCAACAATTAGTACGAATTTCCCCATTTTTTATCCTTGATGATCCCTGAAAGCCGAAAACATTGAAGGCTGGATAATTGTTGCTGAAAATCCGGTTATTCTGATCATCGCCATTGTATCCTTATTCTGCAGTGAGCTTGTCTATCGCTTCTGCCGCAACTTCTCGAACCGGATATTTCGCTGTTTCTTTCCCGTCTTGTTCCCTCGTTATCGCATAAGGGTCGTTTTCTTTTATTCGTTTCAGCGTCGGCAAAACGGAAGGATCGCCCAGCGCCGCCAGCGCTTTTACGGCGCCTTTCCTTACGAATGATTCCTCGCTTTCGACTTTTTCCATAATCGCCTGTTTAAGTTGTACAAGCTCTTCCTGAGGCAGTTCCGTTTGTTCCAGCAGAAGAACAACGGTTTTCAACGCTCCATACCATAATTCCTTGTTGACGCTTTTGTTTAAAGCTTCTGCGAGCGGAGACGCCGCTTCAGCGCCGAAAGTCGCTATAGCCTGCCGGACTTTTATTGATGAGTTTGAACCAGGTATCAATGCGGGAAGGACCGCTTTATCCTTTATCTTGATCGCCGTGCTGAGAAGATTCAGATAATATTCTCCATACCCCTCATTCTGCAGCGGCTCAATGTCTTCCTGATACAAACGGCTTCTCCACCATTGCTCGCGGCGATCGTTTTCTCTCTTCAATAACCCGATTAATGCCTCCTGCACATCTTCTCTTTCCGTTCTGTCCTTTAAAACTTCAAGCGCCTGATCCCTTACGCGCCACTCTTCATGCCTTAACTGTCTCAACGCATCCTGTATACTTTCGCTATTCTCGCCCGACTTTATACCGGCCGAAGTTTGCGGCACAGAAACATACATTAGAGAAAATATGCATAAAATCAACGTTGTCGTCGCAATTTTAAATTTTTTCATTTTATTTCAGGACTCCTCATTAAAATTGTTTATCTCCAGTCAGCATGCACCCAAGTTCCGGTCATGCTGTAAGGTTCGACGTAAGTCGCTCCTTCATTCTCGCATTCGTCAGCCAGCATTTGCCAATCGGTCTGATTCGTCTGGCCGTCATTATTAAAATCCTGTACCGCAAAATCGACGGCATCCCCGTACATATGTCTGCTGTTGGCGGCTCCGCCGATGTTTGCATTATGAATCGGACTTCTGTACCCGCTGTTTACCGTCAACGGACACCCCATGGCCGTTCGAATGTTTTCGCAATGTTGCGCTATACTGAATATAGCCCACGAATAATCGCCGAAATTGATCTCATTGAATGAAAAATGTCCCGGATCGACATAACTGTTCGCATCAACGAACTCGCTTCGTGCCGGAATATGATTTTTGTCCATGTCGATATATTCCTGACGACATTGATCCCGTTCATCCTGAATGACCGGAGCCGGAGTCGATTTTATCTCCACTCCGTTAACCGTTAAACTGGCCGTTATTCGATAATTCAGCGGAAACCCCCTGCCGTCCGCATCATCCGGCGCCGTTACCTCCAGATTCACGTCGTCGCCCGTCTGATCATCATCCGGATTGCCGCTGTCCCCTTCCTGGTCCGGATCATCCTCTATTTCCCATTCTATCTGGTCGTTATAATCGCCGTCCAGTTGATCCGGTTTTATATCCGCCGTGCAATGTATTTGATTTTCTCCATCTTCCGTCGTGAAAGAAACATCGTCATTCGGCAGCTCCGTCTCCTCAATCCTTATCGTTACCAGCGCTCCGTCAATGGATTTCGATGTCGCTGCGAACAATCTTAATCCAGCTAAAGCGAATCCCATCGAAACCGTCAATACCGCTACCCAGAAAACGAATTTTCTATTACTCCGTCGATTTTGCATCTTCCCCTCTTACTTCCTTGAAGGCATTGTAATTTTTGATTTTTGTCGCTCAGCATTCTTTGGAACCTGCTGAAACCTTTCTGACGTAATAAAAATTGACCGACATTATCAAAGAAATCTATCTGAAGCTAAAAATAAAGTCAACTCAATAACGCGTGTTACGCTCGACCTTTCTGCAACAAACGGCGGGTCCTGAAAACATGACGGAATCCCTTGACAGCTTAGCCGTTAAAGTCATATTTTGTGTTGATGACGATTATGGGGTCAGCACGACATTTTGTTTTTAACTGCAAGTGATTGCACAAAAAGAAAGGACGCTTAATCATGCAGAAAGGAATTGATGAATTAAATATCAGAGAAAAAATAATGTTTGTCCGTGTGGATTTTAACGTTCCGCTCAAAAACGGGGTCATCACGGACGATGCCCGCATAAAAGCGGCTCTTCCCACTATAGAATATGCCGTCGACAATCGGGCTCGCACGATACTGGCGTCGCACCTGGGCCGTCCCAAAGGCGCCGAGGACCCAGCGTTGAGCCTCAAACCCGTTGCCGAACATCTTAATACGTTAATCAAAGCCCCGGTGCATTTCGTTGATGATTGCACAGGCGAGTCGGTCAATAGAGCCGTAAATTCCTTAAAACCCGGCGAAGTCCTGTTGCTGGAAAACCTTCGTTTTCATCCGGGAGAAAAGAAAAACGACGAGCAGTTCGCTAAGGCTCTGGCGCGACACGTAGAAGTTTACGTTAATGACGCTTTCGGCTCCTCTCATCGCGCTCATGCTTCCATTGTCGGGGTCCCCAGCCTGGTTGATCAGAAGGGAATAGGATTCCTTATGAAAAAGGAAGTGAAATTCCTGTCTCCCCTGCTGGAATCGCCGGAAAAACCTTTCGCCGCTGTACTGGGGGGCGCGAAAGTATCCGACAAAATAGGCGTCATAAAGAATTTGCTGAAAAGAGTCGATGCCATTTTAATCGGAGGCGGCATGGCTTTTACCTTTCTCAAAGCCAAGGGTTATGAGGTCGGTACGTCTCTCTGTGAAGAAGAAAAGCTGGATACGGCAAAAGAAATAATGGAAGAAGCTGAAAAGAAAAACGTTAAATTGCTTTTTCCCGAAGACGTCATAGTCGCCGGGCAAGCCGAAGAAAATGTTGATGCCGAAACCGTCTCCGTTTCCGAAATTCCTTCCGATAAAATGGGATTGGACATCGGACCCAAAACAATAAAAATGTTTGAAGAGGAAATCAAAAACGTTAAAACGGTTTTTTGGAACGGCCCTATGGGCGTTTTTGAACTGGAACGTTTTCAGAATGGGACTTTCGCCGTTGCCAGGGCTGTGGCAGATTATGTGAAAGTCTCGGTTATCGGCGGAGGCGACAGCGCTTCAGCAGCAAAGGTCGCAGGCATCGCCGATAAAATTTCTCATATATCCACCGGCGGCGGCGCTTCGCTCGAATTCATGGAAGGCATTTCTCTTCCAGGGATTCAGGCTGTCGACGTTTAATTCGGTAAATTCAATCTTCGTTCGTTTTGTCAAGAAGAACAGCCTCGAACTTTTCACCCTGTATATTAACGTTGACCTGCAGCCTGCCGGTTACCTTAATCGTTTCGCCGACGGAAGGCAGCTTTGTTTCGCTTATCACCCATATGGCGCCGATCTGGTCGGTAATCTTGAAAATTTGCAAACCGGAATCAGGAGGAGAATAAAGCGCTACAACTTCCCCCTGGAGAGTCAAATCTTCGTTTCTATATTTTTGCGGGTCCTGTGCGATATCGGAAATTTCAGGACTGCAAGAGGATGCCGCCAATAAAATTAACAGGACAAAGAGAATAGTTTTTCTTTTGCTTTTCTTCATCCCTGATTCCTCCTTCTGAACAAGATAAAAGTAACATTAGAATTCGGCGCACGTCAATAAGTCTTTGCTTCCCGGACAGCATCTGATTCCGATTCATTAACGACTGTCCGAGCTTGCAAGTCCAGTAAGAATGAGTTTTTGGACAGGCGATCATCAGAATTCATCATTGCCGTTAAATGATTTTCCCTTTTAAACAAAGGTCAAAAGGAATTTTAACCTTTTTTTCGATTGACCAGGGAGGATAATATATTGTTTTTAATGCTCGCCGTTATCGGCATCAGTCCGGTTTCCGGCTCGTACATCAGAGTCTCTTTCAGAACATCGAAATAATCCAGCAGGTTTCTTCGCAGTATCGGTTTTTGGGTGCTCCTGGTGTTATAATGATCGTAAACGTCCCAAGCTATTATTCCGATGCCGACGATAGAGCCGAAAAATTTACCTCCTGCTTTAGCGGCAACTTTCGCTCCGGTTTTTGAAGCAGTCTTGGCCGCAGCTTTCGCCGCCATCTTGGAAGATAACTTCGTCCCTATCTTGCTTATCATGGGTTTTAATGAAGTCGCCAGACTTTTCGCAACAAGCGCCGCTCCGCCCAGGGAACCTACTGTCAGCGCTTTTAACGTCAGAGGCGTCTGCCTGTTTCCCTCAACGTCTGACGTCGTCAATGCAATCTCTTCCAGATACTTATCCCATTCCGATTGGGGTATTTCATACTTTATCGGTATTCTTTCAAGTTCTTCGCTTAATGAAACGATATACTGTTGCACGGTTTTATCAGCAATATTTTCCATTTCCCGCTGAGCTATCGGCGGTCTCAATACCATCTTCGTAAACTGTTCCTGAATGTCCTGGGTTATTTCATCGACCGCTTCCGGATACTCATCCTCATCCCACCAGTGCCTGGCGGAATACCATAATCCCATCAGACCCATCTTCTGCTGATTCCAGTAACTGAAATACCAGTCCAGAAATTCTTCGTCCATCTTAACGATAAGCTCGCCTATCCAACGGTCCAGCTCTGCTGATGCTGTCGCCTCAGCCTTCTCCTGCGCCTTGTCCAGCGCGGAGATTATTTCCTTGTCGATCTGGTCCCACACTATTCCCGCTTCTACCGGAGCCATTACCTCCTTTATCCTGCTTTTCTCTTCCTCCTTATCCCCGAAAGGAGCGCCTTCATTCCAAATTAGAAATTTGCCGATCATAGCCAGAATAATGATGATTACAGCCGCCCATATGAGCTTCACGACTGCATCGATTAAACCCGATACGGCTTTTATCCTTTCCGTGTTTTCTTCCCTGGCTTTTTTCGAAGGATCGCTCATCGCAATAACCTCTATCTTTCAATTATAGCGGAATTATCCGGCTCGTCAATCAAGATGTATTGTCAGCCATTGATCAAAAAACGCCCCAAAAAAGTAATCCGATCCTCTATCGAACCAAACAGCCACTCTTCCACTTAACCAACCCTCCCCGATCCGTGTCCATCCGTGCTATCCGCTGCGTTTAAAAAACAAAACCATTCACCTGAAAATTTCCCGAAAAGATTAGAAGCCACGCCAGAGCTCAACCTTTCAATCTTGTGACCATCCTTGAAAAATCCCGGGTGTTCCAATACAATACCTTTATTCGCACACGACGTTTCCGGGGATTAAGTCAATCCGTCCGGCAACGGCGTATTTTCGTAAGGACATTCAGATATGGCCGTTTTAATCATCTCATTTTTCATCATCGTATCTCTCGCATTGACCCTCACAGGCGAATACAAAGGACCGAAAATCTTGTTTTACCTTTGTAAACCGCTGACGACCGTTTTGATTCTTGCGACCGCTTTTTTGATCGGAGAGCGGGAGCCTGATTTCTACCTGTATGCTGTTCTGGCGGGTCTGTTGTTCTCGCTGGCCGGCGACGTTTTTCTTATGCTGCCCCGGGACCTCTTTATACCCGGACTGATCAGTTTCCTGGCAGCACACATATGCTACATCGTAGCCTTCTCGTCAGAAACCGCATTCGGCTTCTCTGTTTATGCCGCCATTCCTCTGCTGCTGTTCGGTATAATTATTTACGGATATCTCGCCCGTTTTCTCGGGAAGATGAAACTGCCCGTTGTTGTTTACATGGCGGCCATACTGATTATGGCGCTTCAGGCCTGGAGAAGATACGACCTGCTGAACGATGTACAATCTTTATCAGCCTTTCTTGGCGCATTGCTTTTTATCGCATCCGATTCCGTTCTGGCCGTCGACCGGTTCCGGAAACGCTTCAAAGCCGCCCAGGGCGCAATACTGACGACATATTTCACCGCTCAATGGCTTATTGCCATTTCGACAGGCCCCTGGCCCTTCCTTTGATTGAATACAGGCAAGCCGCCTGTTCTGCCGGAGAGTAGTGAAAAGGCTCTGCTTTTTTCTGCGACATGATGGAGGGATGCATGGGAAGAGAGAAGGGTGGAAGGATGAAGGTATGGAAAAATGGGAAGAGGGAAAGTTGGAAGAATGGAAAAGATGGAATGTTGGACTGCAGGCTGATTAACTCTCATTTAATCCCTGTGCTGCGCCCTTTGGCATTAGGATAAGAATGCCGGTTTATTAAATTAAGGCATTGATCATGAGTGCGTCTTTTGAGGTTACAATTTTTCCGAATTTCACATCATTTTGTTTCGATTGCGATTGCGATACCGCTTACTGAAACAAACTGTCAAAAGTCTTGAAAAAATGCAACCCCGGTTTGATCAGTCCCAAATGATTCTTTCGATAATGCGCATGCCGGTGCGACCGATGAACGGTGAGTGTGGA
>CAZUFC010000059.1:21037-50774 GCA_964619725.1 uncultured bacterium
GATCGTTTTCTGAATCTGCCTTTACCGTGTCAGGCTTGTCGGCATTGTTGTTCAGCCGCGTACTTTTCTGATTTCGAATTCGCCGGCGCCAGAGATGTTTTCGACGGACCCTCTTGTTCGCGTGAATTCGCGAAGTTTCGCGGACGAAAAAAAAGAAAACCACAATTTGTGGAAATTATAATAGATGTGAGCTTTAACCAGATATGGATATGGAATGATTCTTTCGATAATGCGCATGCCGGTGCGACCGATGAACGGTGAGTGTGGAATATGCTGTCCGCGAATTTACGCGAATTTACGCGAAAAAAGAAAAGGACTTGAAGGCTGGAGAAGTTGATTTACTTCAAGCGGTCGCCATGCCGGATCGTTTTCTGAATCTGCCTTTACCGTGTCAGGCTTGTCGGCATTGTTGTTCAGTCTTCCAGGTTCCTGTTTTTCCAGCTTTCCATGTACCGCCGGATATAGCCTGTGGTTTTTGTTCCTAAAAATCTGGGTATTCTGATCACCGCCGATTTTTCAATTTCGCGGAGTCTCCCGGTCACTTTTGAAAAATCAATCCCAGACGATAGTCTCTGCCTGCCCTGTAATAGCCGATCTCTTCGTAGTAATCCTCATCAAATATGTTTTTTACCGCCGCATAAACCCTCAGGCGACTCGTGATCTCCTGTTCAGCACGGATATCCCACAAGGAATAAGAATCTACTTCCAGTTTGTTGTCGTCTCTATCATATTCGTAACGTGTCGAACGCCATATGCCGTTTAATGACAGTTGCAGACCGAAAAACGTTTTATATTCCGTAAATAGATTTACCGAGTGAGTCGGTATGTGCGGCAGCTCTTCCTGCAACGTACCGGGAGATTCGTTTTTTGTCTCTGTCCAGGTATGACTCAAGCTGATCTGTAGGTCTTCCGCCGGAAAAATGTCCACCCCGGTTTCCAGGCCGGACGATTTCGCTTCGTTGATATTCTCGAAGGGGTCATTGCGGCTTTTTCTGTCGATCAGATTGGAAATGTCGCTGTAGAAAAACGCTGTTTGAAATTTTACCCGATTTAATTGCAGATTGTATCCTATTTCATAATTAACGCTTTCCTGTAATTTCAGACCGGGATTGCCGTACTCTTCCGTGTATAGCTGGTGAAGGGTCGGAAATCTGTTCTTGAACGCTGCCGCGGCGAATATTCGTTGCCCCTTTCCCGTCTCGTACCCCACGCTCAAATGAGGATTAAACGACGTGGCGTCGTTGCCGGCGGTCATGTGATCTCCCGTATCGATCTGATTCAGAAGATCATAATGGAATCCCGCCTCCAGGGTAACTTTCTTCAGGGGCTCCCAATCGCCTTCCAGGGCAAAACTGAACGTTTGCGCTTCATATTGTTCCCACGGTTCTCCAAGATCATCCTGAGACTTATGGTTGTCCTCAGTGAAGAAAATGCCCGATCTCAGATTATATTCATCGGAGGAGGTCAGAAAATATTGCAACTGCGCTCCGAAGGAATAATCATCGTAAGCGCTGGTCCATTGAATTTCGCTGTATTCGTCGCTTTCGTACGATTTAAGAATGTTGTCGTATTTGTGGTAAAAAATATTGGACCGAAAATATCCCATCGTACCCGTTGCAATTCTGGAATAAATGCCGGCGGTATGTTTTTTCCAGACAGGAAATCGCCAATACCTGGTTTTACCTTCCACTGAGGGCGGAATGCCCTTTTCCGAATCCACCATGTTGTAAGAAACGGATAACTCATTTAAATCGTCCCATTCATAACCAAGCTTGAATGATGCATTGAATCCGGTGTAATGACTGTTTTCCCTGAGATTGCCGTCTTCTGCCGGAGAAGCGCCTTCCGGGGGATCAAAATCCGAAGATAACTGAAAACCGTCGGTATCCTTGTATCCCGTGGACAATTGATAGTAGTAACCCTCTTGTGATTTGTACCCGTGATTCAAATTCAACCGGTAATAATCGTTGCGTCCCATTTCGGCCGTCACATCAAGATTATAGCCTTCTAAGGGTTTCTGAGTCACCAGATTAACCACTCCGCCCATGCTGTTAACGCCATATAACGCAGATGATGCGCCTTTTTCCACCACGATCCGGGATAAATTCCCCGTCGGCAGTTCCGATATATCCAGGTCTCCGTAATAGGGCGAATAAATCGGAACGCCGTCAAGCATGAATACTACTTTTTCCTGGTCGAATCCCCGGATGATGATTCGAGCCTCATCTTTCGAGCCTGTCGTTATTACGACTCCTTTCATCGTGGAAAGCGCCTCAGAAACGTCGTCAGCGGTTTCAGCCGTTATACGGTCCTCATCCTTTATTTCCGTGGATTGCAATCCTGCGGATTCCTCACGCTCTGAGATTACGACTATTTCTCCCAGGTCGAACACTATTCGGGCGCCCGGTTTCTGTTCAGTCGCACCTCCCACAGCGCCGCTCACAATCAAAAATGTGAAAAGCAAGATATGTATTTTTCCTAATTTCATTTTCCGGCTCCTTCAATACTGATTAATTCAATTCTTAATTTATTCTCAGACCTGCTTCACCATCCACCGTAACTGCTGATTCCGCATTATTTCATTCGTTCCCTCTTTCAGTCCGAAAATTATTATATTATGTCCCTCCTGCATTACGGACGGATCGTTCTATTTATCGAATTTTTTTATACAATGTCAACCCTTCCGCCCGGCGGGTTTTTGAATGGGGACGGAACGGCTCCATTCTTCATTAAAACGGAAATGGTAATACTTCTGGAAGCTGAGTTGCTCTTATGGTCTGATGGGACCGCGGACAGGGCTTCGTCAAGAGTCGATAGGGCTCGGTTTTTTGAGGATTGAATGATTTGCCGGAGGAGATGGAGAAATTGCCGCTTGACCCTGGAAAAGGGAAAAAATATACTGAATTTCCGAAAGTCGGAGGCAGGAGTTAAGGCATTGTATTTTTTAATTTATGGAAGAAGAATATGAGTCGGGCCGGTATAGGCGTTTCTGGAAAAAGCCGGTAATGGCTGCGATGAGAGAACGGTCCGGCAGGCAAATGCGCAGGAGTGCGAATCAGGCAGTTTAACAACGAAAGGAAGAGGAAAAATATGAGCAAGTCGGCAGGATATTACATGGAACCGACGATTTACGATGAGACTATCGTGTTCGTCAGCGATGATGATTTATGGGCAGTAGGGACTAAAGGAGGGCAAGCTCGACGTTTGACTTCTGTTCCTGGAATTGTATCGACGCCGCGAATTTCTCCTGACGGTGAATGGACGGCTTTTATCGGACGTATAGAAGGTTATCCGGAAGTTTACGTCATCCCTTCGGCGGGTGGAAAACCGCGCCGAATAAGTTACAACGGCGGAAGGATGTGCAAGGTTCTGGGATGGAGCCGGGACGGAAATTCCGTCATTTTCGCAACCCCGGCAGGCCGGCCTTTTTATTCGCTGAACTATGTCTATAGTATGCCGCTTGACGGAGGCCCTCCGGAAAAATTGCCGTGCGGCCCCGCCGCCAGTATTTCATTCGGTCCGCAGGACCAGATCGTGCTGGGCCGACATGGACGCGATCCCGCTCAATGGAAACGCTACAGAGGCGGTCGCATGGGCAGGATATGGATAGATCGCGAAGGCGACGGTAAGTTTGAACTGTTGCTCGATATCGAATCCAACATGGCCTTCCCCATGTGGATCAAAGACAGAATTTACTTTTTAAGCGATCACGAAGGCATCGCCAATATCTACTCCTGTAATTTAATAGGTGAAAGGATAACCAGACACACTGATCATGAAGAATTTTACGCCCGGAATCCTTCCACAGACGGGAAAAATATCGCCTATCACGCCGGCGGCGACCTTTACGTCTTGAATATTAAAAACGATGAAATCAATAAAGTCGATGTGGACTTTCGCTCATCCAGAACTCAAATCGCCGGAAGATACCTGAAAGCCGGCAAATACTTTGAAACCTTCGACCTGCATCCTAAAGTGCACTCACTAGCCTTCACCTCCCGCGGAAAACCCTTCACTATGGGATTATGGGAAGGACCTTCAATACAACACGGCCTGGCAGGCGGAGCCGTCAGATATCGACTGGCGAAATGGTTGAACGACGGACGGAGATTGGTCGCCGTTTCCGACGAAGGGGACGAAGAAGCCCTCGAAATCTTTCCTGTTGACGACAGTGAAATGGAACGTATCAGACTGGATGGAATGGATATAGGACGCCCCGTTCTCATGGAAGTCTCTCCCGTTAATGATGAAGTCGTCCTGACGAATCATCGCAAGGAACTGTTATGGATAAATTTGAAAAAGAAAACGATGAGAATGCTCGATAAAAGTATGCATATTCGTATTTACGGCATCTCCTGGTCGCCGGACGGAAGATGGGTTGCCTACATGTTCGGAGTGACTCATTCAACGTCGATCATAAAAATTTGCCGTATTGAAACGGGCGAAACCTTTGAAGTTACCGAACCAGTACTGATCGATTCGCAGCCTTCCTTTGATCCCGAAGGACGCTATCTCTATTTCATTTCCAATCGTATTTTTGATCCCGTTCCCGATCAGCACGCCTTCGACTATAACTTTCCCAAAGGGCAAAAACCAATGCTGATTACTCTCAGAAAAGATGTCCCATCCCCTTTCCTGCCGGCTCCAAAGCCTCTGGAAGAGGATGAAAAAAGCGATAAAAAAGAAGGCAAGGACTCCAAAGGCAAAAAAAGCGATAAAATTGAAATACATTTCGACGGTATAAAGCGGCGGTTATTGAGCTTCCCGGTTCCGGAAGGCATATACGGACAAATATCGGGAAACGCAAATAAAGTTTTCTTTAGCTCTTTCCCGATAAAAGGGACCATAAACCGGTCCATATTTTCCACAACGCCGGAAGCGAACGGGTCCATAGAATATTATGATTTTACGGCGCAAAAAAAGGAATCGTTCGTTTCGAGCGTCACTTCCTTCTCCATGTCGAAAACCGGCAAAACGCTGGCTTACAGATCAGGCAATAAATTAAGGGTTCTAAAGACGGAAGAAAAACCGGACGAAAAACTGGAAAAAGAACCGCCGGGACGAAAAAGCGGCTGGATCGATCTCAACAGGGCGCGACTGTGGATATATCCTCATTCCGAATGGAAACAGATGTACAGAGAAACCTGGCGTTTACTGCGGGAACATTATTTCACGGAAAATATGGCAGATGTCGACTGGAACAAGATATACGAAAGATACCTACCGTTGATCGACAGGCTTTCCGCCAGATATGAATTGTCGGATTTGCTCTGGGAACTGGGCGGAGAACTCGGTACGTCCCATGCGTACGAAATCGGCGGCGATTATCCTTCCTATTCCAGACCGTCCCAGGGTTATCTGGCGGCTGATTTTTCTTATGATGAAAGGAAGAACGGTTACAGGATCGATCATATCGTGCAGGGCGATTCCTGGGACCGAAACGAGGATTCGCCCTTGAATCAGCCGGGGTTGAATGTTTCTCCCGGCGATGTTTTGTTGGCCGTTAACGGACGGAAGCTCCATTCGGATAATTCGCCGAATGAATTGCTCATTGACCAGGGCGGCATGGAAGCGCTTTTGACTATTGCGCCGAAGAGAGGAAAACAGAAAAACATCACCGTAAAAACGCTGAGGGATGATATGCCGGCCAGACTTCGGGAATGGATCAGAAACAATACGGAATACGTTCACAAGAAAACCAAGGAACAGGTCGGATATATTTATCTTCCTGATATGTCGCCGCCCGGTTTCGCTGAATTTCACAGGGCTTTCCTCTCAGAAGTCCACCGTGACGCCCTTATAGTGGATGTGAGAAACAATTCCGGAGGAGCCGTTTCTCCCATCATAGTGGAAAAGTTGTCCCGTAAACGGGTCGGTTACAACATTCAGCGCTGGGGAGAGATAGAGCCGACTCCCACAGAAGCGGTAAAGGGTCCCATCGTCTGTCTGACGGATGAGTTTGGGGGTTCCGACGGCGACATCTTCAGCCATGTTTTCAAACAACTGAAACTGGGACTCCTGATCGGCAAGAGAACCTGGGGAGGCATCGTCGGACTGAATCCCACTCATCCTCTCGTCGACGGCAGCATTACCACTCAGCCCGAATTCTTCAACTGGTTCGATGATGTGGGATGGGGCCTGGAAAACAGGGGCGCCGAGCCGGACATTATAGTGGAATACAAACCGCAGGATTATGAAAAAGGGGTAGACCCGCAGCTTGACAGAGGCATCAAAGAAATCCTTAAACAGTTGAAAGCAGCCCCGCCTTCTATGCCCGATTTCGGTAAGCCTCCCTCCCGGGCAACGCCCAAACTGCCTCCGAAAACAACGAAAAAGAAGAGCGGGAAAAAATAAGGTTATTCTGCGGCGAATAAAAAACGACCGGCTGAATCAGCCGGTCGTTTTTTTATCTATATGAAAAGCCGCTGTTTTCAGCAACGGCTCGCAATACAGAGAAGGTTCAATATTCCTGTCTTTCGCCCTTTTCCGGTTCACTGTTCATTTCGGGCGGCGGGTTCCAGTATTCCTGCTCTTCATATTCCTCGTATTCACCTTCATATCTTTGACGCCTTTCTCCTTCCCAGGCCCGACGACTGCTGCCCGGCCCCGTTCGGTATTCCCTGACAGGCGCCAGTCTCTGATTCATGCGTATCTTCATGCCGGGTCTCACCAGAACCTCAATAATCAAAGGTTCATAACCTTCTAAATAGGCATCGATCCGATACTCCCCCGGCTCCAATACCAGATACTCCGGCCATCCGTCAAAATCATCCGCCGTCCCTACATACCTGCCGTCAACATAAATCGCAGCCTCCTCAGGAGCTATATCCGTGTCGATCGCTCCCATCGCCGGAACAGGTCTTACAGGAGGCGGAGGGGGAACAGGAACCACCGGTATGGGCGGCAGCGGCGGAAACGGAAAAGGTATCCTCACGTTCACATGCCGACCGGCCCTCCGATAACGCCGACCTCGCCACGCCTCAGCCTCAGAACTTATTCCCAACGTTCCTATCAAAATCGTCGCTGTTATTAAAACAATCATTGCCTTTTTCATCACTTCCTCCTTTCGCTCCCTTCATCAAAGCAATTCCCATACCAATCTTTGACAAAATAAGCCGGCTTCGATAGATGCTCCTTCTTCAATGAAAAATGGCTGTCGGTTCGGTTTCGCTGAATTGAAAAGATACGCAGCAGAACTGAAGCATGTAATCCAGCGAGGACAGGTGTGATATCTCGTTGAAACAAAGGCGAGAGAGGGGAAGGATGGAAGATTGGAAGGACTGGGAGATTGGATGGATTGGGGGGGATGGCAGAGTGGGAGGGAAGAAGAGCTGAAGAAATGGAGAATGCATGGCTTAGCTTTATTGCCGGGGCATTAAACTGGCATCCGCCCGTTGTCCCATGGGGTCGGAGCCCGACGCAAAGCCATATACGTTATCTTACGTTTGTCGGCGGGTATCTATGGTTCGCATCCCCATTCTACGGCTTCCCAGTTACCGATAATTTGATTCATCTCTTGATTGAGCATCGCTCCGTAGAAATAAAGTCCATGGATTTCAACATTTCCGATATCAGGCCAGGTTATCGTGGGTATGACCTTTACAGGAGTCGTGCCCGTGGGTACGTTCATAATCTGATAATCGATTTCTTCCGATTCCGGCGGGTTATAATACTTCCAGCAAGGCCAGAACCAGTATTCTCCATAGATATCCATCAGGAAAAAAACGGGCACGTCGGTCATGGTATCGCCCGGATTATCGATATAAGCGTTTACAAAAAAATCATCCCCGGCATGAACGACAGTCGGCATTTCCATTCTTACTCCCAGTTGCCAAACGATTGCACCGCCGATCAGGGTAATTTGAGGTAGAAATTTTCTTATAAAAGCATTGACGGTCGCCAGCCGTTCTGTATCCTGGACTCCCTCCGGCGTTCTGCCCAAAGTTTCCAAAGAAGTTCCTCCGGGCCCTCTTATACCCAGCGGATTCGCTTTCCAGATGATCATATCGGCAAACCAGCCCGGACTTTCAGAACTTTCGCGAGGAACAGCGATGGCGCCCATTTCCTGGTCCAGGCCGGAAACGTATGCCGGCCAGAAGGTCATAGCGCTGAGCGCCTGTTCCACGGACAACCGCATGGGATTCGCCGGCGTTTGCGTCGTTAATCCCAGCGGACCGTATACTTTGCCGGCCAGATAATCGGTGGGTTTACAGGCAGGGTCCTCGCCGAATTTCCCGACCCAATCCGTCGGATTAATCTCAATGGGCGTTCTGGCGACGGCTGATATGAGAGTTATCACGGGTCTGGGATCGCGCACAGCCGGCGGATCGGTATCCAGCGCAAACGGAATATCATAATCCATGAACAGAGGACACGGCATATGATGATGCGACCGCGGCCTCCACGGTAAATTTCGCCAGAAACTGCCGATTTCGCAATCCGGTATTTTCCACAACTCCTGAGCATAAGGAAAGCCATTGTTTCTGATCGACTGTCCGTCCAATGCAAGAAGAGAAGGCTGAACTGAAAATACGACGTTTCTCGAATCGGGCGTCGTTTCTGAATCGATGCCGCCTGTACCTCTGATATCCTGAACAGCCCGGCATGACATGTTCAGAATATGCTCTATCCTGTATCGCTCATTGTCGAATTCACGGTCAACCAGCGATAAATCCGCATCCTCCGGTATTACGTCCTGCCAGTAAGAGGGAAGCTCTCCCCAGGTTTCGGGAAAATGCTCTACGTCATATTTCAGTTGCCTGATTATCCTGGCCCACACATCAACCGCTCCGTCTCCGATGCAATGACATACCGTCTGACACGGCATGGGAACGCCTTCCGCCTTCGCTGCAGAACGCTCATAAAATATTTTCGCCGCTGCAGCCAGCGTCCTCTCATAGCCATCCTGAATCTGCTCTATCAGATCGCCCAGTTTTCCGGCCAGTTCAGCAGGCTGATCCCTCGGCGGATAACCCGATGTAATAAGTTCCACGTGATCAAGAGCATTCAGATCGTCCCGCAAATCCTGCTCGCTGATCTCCCTGTTCAGAAAACCGACTATCCCTTCCTTGAAAAAGGTCCAGTCGTTTTGCAGCGCATCGTTGTAATGCGGGGACGAGGGGTCCGATTCACGAACAAGCCAGTATAAGGCAGCCGTTTCACGACTCGTAAAAACCTGCTCCTGCAGATTAGTCATGGTCAGCAGGCCGTAGCTGTGATTGAGAAACGTCAGTGTATTGCCGTCTTCATCCTCCGTTTCGTAAGAATCATCCATACGAGCTTTCGCCATAGGGGCATTCGTGCAAAGCGTCCGGGCCCCTGTACCTCCGTCCAGTTGTATTTTCCATCCCAGCCACCTGACCCAACCGGGATACTCAGAATGCCCCGCCGGAGCCTGCAGCCGCTCCACGTCATATCCGTCTGTCGGACTATGCGCCAAACTCATTGTCTTCTGAACCTCTACTGCATTTTCAATGTAATAATAGAGGCCGACACGCAAATTAAAAGGATCAGCGCTCGTCGGAACAGAATCTCGGTAACCCCGGCCGGCGCCTCCGTATCCCTCGCCGTGATCATACGACAGCGCTTCATAAGATTCAAATTCATAAGTATTCGTCACACGGCGATAAAACATAATGTCGTTCACCGCGGTCACGCCATGCCTATGACACCAGTCTGCCAGCCTCCGGCGATGCTCCATGCAATCTTCAACCGTCGGTTCATCAATGACGAAAGATGAAAGAGCATCCCTCATAACATAATGCTCGGCATAACCGCTGGGACGCCAGACGCCCGCTTCCGCATCATGAAAATACTGGATCAGGCCCCTTTCCGCTCCGTTATACCAGTTTGTGCCGTGAGGTTCCCTGGGGTCCCAGTCGCCGTAATCAAGCATTTCTTCACTGACGCTGTGATCAGCGTATTCCGCCGCATCCTGCCATTCAGCGTCCGTTATGCATTCAACAATCGTACGGTAAAAAGGAACCGCAGCCGCCGTAAACTCAACTTCATTGAAAGCATCATAAGCCAGGTCCTCGATGAAAGGCCGTACCTTCAGCTCATGTTCTTCCGCATCACGGGATAGCGTCTGAAAAGGCACATAAAGGTCTTCCCCCGGCGGATCATAAACCACTGCAATATCAATGGGATAAGGCGGCGCAAGCGACATAAGCTCGTTTAAATCCGGGTCTCCCGCATCAAGCCTGACAGTCCAATCATCTTCAGACGGTGACGGAGGTGAAATCGACAGAACCGATACCTCGTCAAATTTCTCGCCTAACTCGTTTTCCTGGTAATCGTTAAATGCCTCCAGCGTTTCTGAATTATACCAGCATGCCTGTCCGCTGGTATGGACCAGTACCGCCGCAGTGCTCTCATACGTTACGGGCGGCCATTCTGATGGATCGGAATTGCATGGATCGCCGGGCGGTTCCTGCGGCGCTCCCGGACCCCGGCCGATACGGTTTAACAGATATACGTCATTATAAGTATTATGGTTACAGTCGCCCCCGAATTCATACAAAAAAGTGCTCGGAAATTCATCATCGCCGATCGGTTCATCTATTTCCGTAAACCAGTAACCATGAAGGTATATGCTGTCCTTGTCCATCTCAGCAATGTGTCGATTCGCATCAGCGACTATGCTCCAAAGCGCCTCCCTTACGCATACCCGGCCCCAAGTCTCTACGTCCGTATAATAAGCAGGGTCGCCTACATCCGCCCAGAAACCGAATGTGTTTCCGGCCGCAGGTATCTTCTTTGACCAGCTCGTTACGTGAAAGTGATCGTCGATCATCCCCGGAGTTACTACCGCTCCCTGCAAATCGACAGGTTCAAACCCCGTTAACAGCTCTTCATCAACGCCTTCCGCACGCCAGTAATTCATTATTTCCGTTATAGTGACCCCTGGAGCCGGCGGATGCTCCATCGTCAGAAGGTCCGGATACTCGGAAACCGGCTTCGCCGTCAACCAACCGGGACCGGGATTCCCCGGCAAGGACGGATAAATAGCCGCTATGCGTCCGTTATCAGGATCGATCAAAACGGCATGCAGAACATACAATCGATAACGATCGGCCTTGCTTGCTGCATCCAATGCTGAAACAGGGTCTACCGTCAAAAAATAACCGTTATACAAACACCGTAAACGCTCCGCAGCATCCGCACCATATCCGGTAAATTCCTCGAATTCCCTTTCTGCTCTACAGATTCCCTCGATGCCTGACAACGCTATGCAAAAAATAACTGCTGCCGATGCCGAAATTGCTGAAACTTTCATTCCTGATGCCCCCTTACTTAAATCTCCTCAGTCGTTAGTCCAGAAGATGAAAATCACCTCCCAAAACCTGGATATTTTGATCATCGCTGAAAAAAGAGGTTAAAACTGACATGAAACCCCGTTTGCAAAGCATCCTTGTCCGTGTTGCTAATGCGGTAATTGATCAGCTCCTGGCCGTGAAAGACTAATCATCCGCCATCCAGCATAAAGCATCCCGCAACTATTCCTCCCCTTCAATCCTGTTCCAGTCGAAACGGAATCCCTTTCCTTCCGGCAGGCTTCCGCACCGCTTTTTGAATAACATCACCGTTTTCATAAGCGTTTTATAAAGCGCTCTGCAACGCGGATGCTCGCATATTAAACGTTCAGCCTTTTTTTTCTGTTCCGGCGTCGCGTCTCCGTCCACCAGATCGTTGATTAACTCTATTATTTCTTCACAGGGCGGTTTCGAATGCTCGTCCATATTATTATGCGTCACTTTGACCCCTTCTTTCTCTCAACGTAAGATTCCAGCTCCTTCCTTAAAAACATCCGGGCCCGGTGAAGTCTTACCTTGACATTTGACATCGATATCTCCAGGGCCTCCGCCGTCTGCTTCCCGCTTAATCCCTCGACGTCCCGCATCAGGAATACTATGCGGTAAGACTCCGGAAGCTTCATTATCACTTCGTCAAGATATTCGTTCAGCTCTTCATTGAGCGTTTGAGTCAACGGATCATCAGACCAGTCGGAAACAGCGGGCAATCCGTCGCTTTGAACCTCGGGGGACATTTCCTCCAGTATCTCCGGGTCCACGGTTTTTGTTTTTCCCTTTTTCTTTCGGGACATGCACGTATGAGCCGCAATGCGGTAAAGCCATGTCGAAATTTTTGAATCTCCACGAAACGTATGCCAGCTTTTTATGGCTTTCAATGCCGTATCCTGAAGCACTTCTTCGGCATCCTGCGGATTCCCGCATATTTTCCAGGCTATCCTGAACATCCTGTCCTGTTCTTCTTCCAAATGTTTTTTTAATATCACGGGCGATTTTCCCATTTCTTTGTTCCGCCTTGTCTCCTTGAAACTGAATTATCCTTGAAACGTCAGCCGGCTCTTACCCAATATCAGTTTTATTTTGGTTGAGTCAATTCTGTTTTACATGTTACCCATTGTCTTGAATTTTTTCATTAAGTTGGTAAAATACGCCCGGAGGAAATTCTCCATGAAAACAGCGAAAACCATGAAAAAGAAGAGCGTGATGAAAAAAATGAAAAAAAACCGATTTTATTTTCTATTTTTGTCGATGGCGATAACCGTCGCTTTTATACTTCCTGCATCCTGGGCGCAGGAGGCAGCGGAAAGCGAACCGGTTGCCGAAGAAAATATGGAAGTAACCGTGACTCGCGATCCTGAAACCGACGTGATCATTATTGAAGATAAAGGCAATACCGTTGAAATGCCTCCATTTGAATATCCGGAGGTCATGCTTTTTACCGATCCGGAAATTCCGACGGGAGGAACGATACGGTTCGCCATTTCTTCAGAGCCCGCCAATTTAAATCCTGTAACGGGAAAGGACAGGGCATCGAGCGCGGTCAATTCCTGGGTCATTGAAGGACTTCTGACCCGGGATGTGGAAACCAGGGCCTGGCTTCCAGAGCTGGCTGACAGGTGGAAAATCGTGGAGCATGAGGATTACCAGGAGTTTTATTTTCATATTGATGAAGGGGCTTATTTTTCAGACGGCGAGCCGGTAACTGCTGACGACGTGGTTTTTTCCTACTACGTCTATTTCGATGATGACATTCCCAATCAGCATCAGCGGCCCTATTTTTCGCACATTGAAAAAGTGGAAAAACTGACGGATCATATCGTCAAATTTACCACGAAAGACCCTTACTACATCAATTTCAATTTTGCCGCGGCAATCGACGTTCTCCCCCAACACATTTATGAACCCTTCTTCCGGGCGGTGTACAAGGAGAAGCGCGACATAGACACGGTAGAACCCAATCTCAATCTGATCAGTTACGGAAGCGGCAATTATCTTCTGAAGGAATGGGTGAAAGGCAAACACATTATACTGGAGCGGGACAAAAATTACTGGTCGCGAAATAAGAGGCATCGAACAGGGCGTTGCAACTTTGATTTCATGGTGGAAAAGATCATCCGTGACGATAAGATCGCCTATGAATATTTTAAGAAGGAAGAAACGGATTACCACGCGTTTACTCCGCGGGAATGGGTCAAGGAAGAGGATTATAAAGGATTTCAAAGCGGCCGGCTTATTCGCATGGAAATTTACAATGACGTACCCCGGGGATACGGTTATATCGCCTGGAATAATATCGATCCACAACAAAGCAATCCGGAAAACCTGGAATGGGCGCCTCATAAACTTTTCGGAGATGCCCGAGTAAGGCGCGCCATGACCCACCTGGTCGACAGGCGATTATTTTGCGAAAAACTCCTTTACGGTTACGGTGAACCGACTACCGGGCCTTACGGCAACAAGTCGATTTATACCGATCCGGGCATCGAGCCTTATCCCTTTGACCCGCAAAAGGCGGTGGAACTTTTGCACGAGGCCGGTTGGTTCGATACAGACGGCGATAGAGTCCTGGATAAAGAAATCGACGGTCAAAAGGTCGATTTCAAATTCACGTTGCTGATGCCTCAGAATACGGGGGAATCAGCGGCTTTCATGAGTATTGTCCAGCAGGATATGCACCGGGTCGGCGTTGAAATGAACATCAAACAGGTGGAATGGAACAGTTTTCAGAAGTTGACGGATGAAAAAAACTTCGATGCCATGACCATGAATTGGTCCGGAACTTTGAATCCAGACCCCGTTCCTATATGGCACAGTTCGAGCGCCCGGCCCGGCGGTTTCAACATGATCGCCTACAGCAACGAAGAAGTCGACAGGCTGGCGGTGGAAGGCATCAGCACAATGGATAACCAAGAGAGAATAGAAAAATTTCGACGTATTCATCAGATACTCCATGAAGATCAGCCCTATACTTTTCTGACGGAAATGAAAGGTTCTCTGCTCGCAAGAAACAACCGCATCTACACGCAACCTTCGAATTTGACAGGCAAAGAATATTACAGATACTACACGGGATTATCCTTCTGGTACATCCCTGAACAACGTCGTATGGCGCCTCCCGTGGCTTCCGCCGAATAAGGCGGAATTCCCGTGATGAAGCGCAATGAATAATGGAAGTCACAGCTATCGAAATAAGGACATCTTGAAAGATTAAGGAAAAAACACTATGCTCGCATACATCATTAGAAGGCTTTTCGCTATCATTCCCACGTTTTTCGGCATAACCATCGTCGTTTTCGTCGTGTTGAACATGGCGCCCGGAGGCCCGGTCGAACAGGCCCTTCAGAAAATCAGGTACAGCGGCATAATGGGCGGCGAAAGCCAGGCCATGGCAGGTTCAGCTTCCGCCACCGCCAAGGAAACTGCCGTCAATGAGGAAATACTGGAAGCGCTCCAGGAACAATACGGCTTCGATAAACCCGTTATTCTTAATCCCAGAGTGGAAGACCGTCGCGTCGCAGGCATCGACCGCATCGGCGCCCTCATATTCAGCATCGATCAAAGACCGGAGTCAAAAAGTCATCAGGACCTCGAAGAAATGGGAACAGCGGTCGTTCCTTATCTCGTTCCGGCCTTAATCGATGATCAGGGCAGCGCCCAGGGCGTATTTAATCTTGTCTATGAAAACGGGTTGGACAAAATTCATGAGCGTATCGCTTATCTGACCCTGGCGAAACCGGATTTGAAACCCAAAGATGTTACGAGCGAAGAATTCAATCGATATATGCGTCAGGCGGAAAAACATATCGCCAAAGCTGTCGAAGCGGATAAAGAAAGCGTCTTTGAAAAACTCATCGAAGGCAGACAAGAAGCCGCTAAAGCATTGGAACAGGACGCTGAAAAACTGTCGATTGATAATTTCAGAAATCTAATTACGGCTCCTCTGCTTGAGTTCCTGGGCGATAAAATCGGGGAGGAAGCCGTCGAGAATCGTGAAACCCTGGCTGAATGGCTGCAGCAAAATAAATCAAAATATACCGAAGAACATATTCAAAGCCTGGCCGATTCCCTGGCCGCAGGCGATCAACAGGCCGGGAATGAACTGAAACAAATGGGAAAAATTACGCTTCCCGTTATTGTTGAGAAAACCCTGGATGCCCGGGGAGATGCTTTCATCAACTTGCAGCCTGTTCTGCAGGCTGTCGCGGATAAAACTTTTACCATGGAAGATGTTTCTGACGTCAAGGTTCACGATACAGTCCGCAAGACGATAGACAGATGGTGGGAGGACACCTGGCTGTTGTTCACGGAAGTCGGAATCCTTCAGCGTATCCTTATGTTTTTTACTTATACCCAATACGGGATATGGATAGGCAACATTTTTACCCTGGATTTCGGCAACTCCTTTACCTACGAACGTCCTGTCATTGAAGTAATTATCAGCAAGATGCCGATATCAGTCTGGTTCGGCGTCACGTCGTTTTTATTGACCTACATGGTCTGCATTCCTCTGGGCGTCATCAAAGCCGTTCGTGACGGCACACCCTTCGATTACAGCACTTCCATACTCCTTTTCATTCTCTACTCCATCCCGGGATTCGTCCTGGGAGTGGCGCTGATTGTGCTCTTCGGAGGAGGTTCTTACTGGAGCCTTATCCCAATCGGCGGATTTACTTCCGATAATTTCGATCAACTCTCACTAATAGGAAAATTTCTGGATATGGCCTGGCATATGATAGGACCACTGGTTTCTTACATGGTGGCTTCCTTTACCATGATGACTTTGTTAATGAAAAATTCGATTATCGAAGAAATTTCCAAGGATTACTGCAGAACGGCCAGAGCCAAAGGAGTCGACGACAGAAGAGTATATCTGAAACACGCCCTGAGAAATTCGCTCATTCCGCTCGCCACCGGGATAGGAGGTTTCCTCACCCTGTTCTTCGCCGGTTCCTTCCTCATAGAAAAAGTTTTTAATCTCGACGGTCTGGGTTTGCTGGGATACACTTCTCTTCTGTCGCGTGATTTTCCCATTCTTCTCGGCTTAATGGTTATACTCTCTGTCCTGGGACTGCTGGGACGCTTAATTTCTGATCTGGTCTACGTTCTCGTCGACCCCAGAATCGACTTCACATAATCTAAGGAGGGGAGACAGCATGGCTTTTATTGACGATCTGACGCGAAGACGGCTCCGAGCCTTCAGAAAAAGACAGACGGCTTTCTATTCGCTCATTATTTTCCTGCTTATGTTCGTCGTCGGCATGGGCGCTGACTTTATCGCCAACGACAGACCTTATGTCATGAAATACCAGGGCGAATTATATTTTCCCATCCTTTTCGATTACCACCCCGAAGAATTCGGCAACGAATGGGCCCTCCATATGGACTACAAGCAATTCCAAAGCGACCATCAGGATGCGTGGATGCTCTTTCCCCCCATCTCTTGGGGCCCCTTCACCATCAATAAATTCGTGGAAGAATACCCCTCGCCGCCTTCCTGGGAAAATATCCTGGGAACCGACGACAGAGGTCGCGATGTCGCCTCCAGGCTCATATACGGATTCCGCAATTCCATGATCTACGCCCTGGGCGTCTGGATTCTCAGCTTCATCATCGGCATCATTTTCGGCGGCATTCAGGGATACTTTGGAGGTAAAGTGGACTTCGCCGGACAACGCCTCATAGAAATTTACAATTCCATTCCTTATTTCTTCCTCCTGCTGATACTGATCTCCATCTTTCAACCCAACGTCTGGCTCCTGGTCGCCCTTTCATCAATCTTCGGATGGGTCAATATATCGCTCTACATGAGAGCCGAATTTCTGCGCCTGAGAAAATTCGATTTCGTGGAAGCCAGCCGCGCCCTCGGCATGAAACACGGCAACATCATCTTTAAACAGATACTCCCCAACGCACTCAACCCCGTCATCACATTCTCCCCCTTCCGTATCGCAGGCGGAGTCGTCGCTCTCGCCAGCCTCGACTACCTCGGTTTCGGACTCGCTCCGCCCGCCGCTTCCTGGGGAGAATTGCTGGGACAGGCCCATAAATACTACGACATCGCTCCCTGGCTCATGTTCTCCACTCTCATCGCCATCTTCGGCACCGTCAGCCTCCTTAATATGATAGGCGAAGGCGTCAGAACCGCCTTCGATCCCAAGAAATATTGATGCCGCTGCAACGCGCCGGATCAACGAAAATAACGGGAGGAAAAATGGCCGTTCAAGTAACCATTCATGAAGCCAAAACACATCTGTCGAAACTGATAAAAAAAGCGCTGAAAGGCGAAGAAGTGATCATCGCCAACAGAAATCAACCGCTCATTCGCCTGATGCCCCTTCCCGATGCTCAACCCGACAGAAGAATAGGCGGCGCCGAGGACATCATCCTCCACATGACCGAAGATTTTGATGCTCCACTGGATGATTTCAAGGATTACATGGAATGAACGTGCTTCTCGACACTCACGCTTTTCTCTGGCTCATTTCCGCAGACGCACGGTTAAGCCGTAAAGCCGTTGACGTATTTCTGGACAAAAAAACCAATCTCTTTTTAAGCATAGCAAGTTACTGGGAAATCTGCGTGAAAATAAGCCTGGGTAAACTGGAATTAAGATCAGACTGGCCCGAAAAAATAGAAAAAGAAATAAATGTAAACCGAATTCAATTGCTCCCCATAAAACCGGATCACTGCATCAAAACCACGAACCTCCTGTTCAGCCACAGGGACCCCTTCGACCGGATGATAATAGCCCAGGCCATATCAGAAAAATTCCAGGTAATGACCAACAACAAAAGTTTCGCCGACTACCCCATCTCCATTATCTGGTAATAACAAACCCGAAAATCGAAATAATCAAAATGCCCGGATTTCCAAAACCAAATGATAAGCAATCAAACCCGAATGCCTTTATCGTCAACCTGGAAAAGCAAAAAAACTAAAATCTCCCCGTCCTTTATGTCCTTTAAGTCCCCTTGTCGTTTCGCCCTTCAATAAATCCAGCCGATCATACTGACCGGTCACAGTCGCAACAGTTCCAATACCCATGCGGGAAAAGCGCTTAACGCTTATTTGTATTGTCATCATCAAGTTCAAAAGGAACCAGTATAAAATTACGCTCCTGAAGCATCTCTGCCGTCAACCGGGGAAACCTTTTTTCAGCTTCAGGCAGGTCGGGAATCTGATCTTCGGGAATGATGAAAATATTTAATTCAGGATGAAAAAGTTTCCCGGCTGGATGTGCCGAAAAGCCCTTTTTTTTAATAATTGCAGCAGTTTCGTCGTCAATGATGTACATTTCGGCCGCATCCGCAAGCAGACGTTGCAGCCGGTACCAGGAACCCTTTGAATGTTTACGCTGACGATTTTCCCACCTGACGATCCGGGACCTGGACTTTATCCTGGAAACTCGCTTCCGCAACAGGCGAACTGCAAAGGATTTTTCGCCGCTATCCCTATCGGAACACATGGCATTACACCTTTTCTATTCGCTGTATAAATTCAAAAATCATTTGTCGGCAAGGGCGCGGGTCCGGCATCGCATGATGAGGAGGAAGAGCTGACAGTAGCGTCAGATTGGTCAGAATCTGCTGCCGGAGCTCTGGATCGAGTTTTCCATACGACATAAGAAACTCGGTTTTCTCCTGTTCGTTGATGATAAGCAGGAGCGCAAGGGCAACCAGCAGGTCTCTTTCTCCTTTGATGCCTGAACGTTCCGTAAGGAGTTTTTCCAGAAGCAGTCCAGCCTTTTTCGGCATAGGTACGTTTATGCCGGCTATATTTATGACCTGCCCCGGCTCTATTAAAGATAAATTGCCCAGGACCATCATCGGCAGCCGGGAATCCTCCAGAACATAACTTTCCGAAATATCCGTCAATCTTCGGTCAATGCCGACTATATTGACTTCAAGCTGAGGACCCAGCGGCGTCAAAACGGATGGTTCATCTTCAGATATTTTAAAGGTTTGAAGTCCGGTGATTTTTTCTTTCAATCCATTGTGCGCCTTAACATCTACCCCCAGATCGATATCCTTCGAAACGATAACAGGTGATTTTTCGTAGAAACTAAAAAGATTCGGCGCTTCCGATCCGATGACTATAACCCCGTCAATAAATAAATCAGAAATATCTTTGATAGTCATTAAAAGTCTTTCAGCAAATTCCATTTTTCCCTGAATTTTTCAGCCGAATGACGGGTATCGCCGTCTCATCGGCTTAAAACGTTAGAAAATTACCGGTAAAACGATAAAAACGCCGAATCTTTCCCCGATTTCTTAACAATACCCCGTGTTTCTGATTAACAAACTCTATGCAAATGCTTTTCAGGTCCTGCTCAAATCCGGCGAATCTTTACATCAATTCCAGAATAGTCGAACCGCCGCAAAAGTCAAATACAAGTAGCATTGAACACCTCCAAAAGAGTACAAAAAACAGGAATTCAAACCTGGTTGAAACCGACTACAAATGCTATTATCAGCTTAAAACCAGTCACAGATCTGAAGGAGTTTGTCATGAATTGGAATACGAAAACGTTACGGATAGAAAGATCATAGCGATAGAATTGGGACTGGTATCATTTGACGTATGGGATGACTTCCTCCATTTCATGCACGGGTTGGATATGGAAAAACTTTCCCCTGGAAACGATGAGGACGGATTTTGGAAAGGCTATGACAAAAAAAGTTACTCTTTGAAACTGGGTATGGCTTTTGTTAATAGAGTTAGATTTGAAGACGGAGAAATCTGGCATGCTGACGCTGAAAAAATCCTTCAAGAGTTACAAAAGGTAGATTCAAGCATTGACATTGACGACATCAAGAAGAAACGCGATAAGTAATAAATATAAAGAAAGAAAAAATATCGAAATAAATTGATTATACCCTATTCCTGTTCAGCATCCTCCGCAAGGGAAACCAATCCCGAAGAATCCTCGTCTTCATCCTCCAGGAACCGGACCAGGCCGCCCCAACGTTTATCGAGTTTAAAATTACGTTTGAGGTAAAATTCGGGTATAAAGTAGAACGTTTTAACGATTTTAATGCCCTGGTTGTGCATGCGGGCGCAGAAATCTTCCAGCAGGGCGCTTCCGATGCCCCGGCTGCTGAGGGTATTTTCCACTACTACGCCGTCGAGGTGCGCGGACACTTCATCATCCAGAATTTTATAAGAGATTCCGCCGATAATGCGTTCCAGCGAATCGACGGCTACGAAGAAGCGGTCCTGCTGAGAGATTGTTTTGGGGTAATGCTGTTCCAGAAACATTCTGTAAAGGCGGCCGATTTCGGAGGCTCTTGTCGGTTCGTAGACGTAGTATTCCCGTCCTTCTTTATCGGTAATCTGTGTTCTGACGATCACGTGTCTGGTTTCTGCTTCGCCGACGGCCAGGGCTTCAGCATGCCGAATCCTGGCGGTTCTGGGGAATATCATTTTACTGAAGACGTCCCGGTCCTTCTGATTCGTCAAAAGCGCCTGAAGATCGGACAACTCCGTCATAACGGTAGGCGGAGTATCCGGCGAATGGTGCATTTTACGCAGAAGCCGGCTGAAAGCCTGGGTAACGTTTGAACCGGCATGATCGAAATAGGTATGGCGGAACAGGGCGAACCGGGCGGTGGCGGGATGCCTGTCTATGCGATACAAACGATAAAGCTCATCGACCAGGTTGGCCCTGGCTTCATGCGTCGCTTCCGGGTTCGCTTTTTCCCACATCTTGAAGCGGTCTATCGCGCTGGTTAGGGCCAAAGGAGCGAAATACATGGTTTTAATTTTTTCCAAATAGTCATCGAGTCTGGCGGACAATTCACCGTCATTCATCGCGATGTTTTCTCGTTTCAGGTCCTCCTGTAGTTTGCTAAAAAACGCCGGCGCGGCATCGCTTCCCAGACTTTCCATAGCGGCATCGAATATCCAGGAAGACTCCAGCAATGCTTCAGTCCAGGGATAAAACGCCGCTGTTTTCCGATAGAAATTTTTGACGAGCGGTTTCACCAGGTCCAGGGTATTTCGGTATTCTGTCCAGCCCAGGACCGACAGTATCCGTGACCCGATTCTGAAATCAGGTTCGGGCACCACGGTATTCATAGGGTCCACGCTGCCGGGAATTATCTTGAATTCGCTGCTTTTCAGCCCCGAATAATAAGCTGAAATTGCACGTGTGAATAGTTTCTGCAGGAATCTTTTGCGTTGAGTCGCCGCAGGCGTTGAACGTATCCCGTCGTATTCCCGCAACCTTTCCCAAACGGTCAAGCCTTTGATGTAAGCGAGAGACATCGCTCCCATTTCTGGACGAAAACTTCCCAGTCGCGGCAAAGGAGAGTCCCCATGCGGATAACCGGCCACCGCCAGGAACCAGTAATTATCCTCCATTATCATCTCTTTTATCCCCTTTTCCTGCATGGAAATCAGAAGATTGAAATGCCTGCCCGATTCCGTCCTTATGCTCGCCAGATACTTGTTGATTTCCCGACCGGATTGAAGGCGCGTTATCCATATTCCCCCTTCTTTAACATCGTTCAAATCAAAAATTTCTTCATTAAAGGCCAGCATGAGCGATTTATGCAGAAAAGTCGTACCGGCAACCAGTTTTTTCAATTTTTCAACCTCATATCCTGATATCGATTCATCGAATACTATCCGTTTCATCCATTCTGCAGCGGAGTATCCGGATATTTTTCTTTCGATCCTGGCATCGAACCATTCTCCCAGACCCATGAGCGTTTGATGAGCCGTTTCCGCTAACTCCTTATCCTCCTGGTGAAGCGCCCAGGCGGCCAGTTCCGCTCTCACGGAAGAATAATATGAAATGTTGTTCTGTACGAATTGAGTCAGCAAAACGAATATATGTTTGAATTGTTTCCTTACTGTCGGATCGGCAGGCCACTGCAACTGAGTTCTGTAAGAATGCAGCCGTTTTCGCAGGGCATCGAGTCTTCTTTTTTCAATGTTTTTTTCAGCCAGTATCTGGATTGATTCTTCATTCAGAAATGATAAACCCGAATAAACGAATTCCGGGAAAACCTTGCCGTAGTCCGGCGTCGGGTCTTCAACGAGAATTATTCGATAGGCGAGACTTCTGATTTCTTCGGAAGGGTGGTGCGACAAAGCGCCTAACCGGCTGGTGATGAGTCTGCCCGTCCTGTCGTCGGCTTCCTTCAGCAGAGACTCCATCTCCTGAACAGCCGCCCTGGAATTATCCGGACTCCCGAACAGCGCTTTAACGGAAAGGTCATTGATTTTAACTAATCTCTGATCTCTAATTTGACTTAACGGAAACTCCACGGGAACCGATGTTTCCATTTTTGCCCGGAACGGCAGGAATATCTGCTCAGAAACGGGGCCGAACGGAACATACCAGCCTTCTTTGCAGGGAGAGAATAAAATAAGCGAAGGATTGCCCGTCCAAAGTCCGGGTTTGCGGGAAAACAAGCCCATATCGACGATATCCTCTTTGATGCGGTATTCAAGGTCGCCGATAAGGATATTGCCGTTTTTCATTTTTTCAAGCTTCAGGGTTAACTCTCTGTTTTTATCATACAAGGCATTATCCTGAAAAATAATGTCAGATTCAAGAATGCCCAGATCGCGGAAGAACCAACGGGGAATTCTGACGGTAAGGCGGCCTTTTTTCAGTTCAACGAACGCTTTTTCATACAGCCGCTCAATCACTTCTTTAAAGTTTTTTTCAATAACCTTCCGTTTGAAGGAACCCTTTGGCGTCAATTCACCGTGTTCCGCATCAAAATCACGGTCCAGCACTGCAATATTGACGACTCTTTCATAAGGCGCCAGCTCCTGGTTGGCTGCTGATGCAATGCGTTGATAATAGGAGAGTCGGTCTTCTTCCCGTTGCATGGATTCCGTTTTCATTAGGGGTTCTTCAGGATCGGGCGTTATAAGCAGCACATTGTAATCCCTGCCGTCTCCCACCAGGAAGGTTTGCTTTATACCCGGCACATCGACGAATTTCTGTTCGACACGCCTGGGAGCCACTGTTTGTCCGCGATTATTTTTATATATATCTTTTATTCTGTCGACGATTTCATAGTGCCCGTCCTCACGCTTTCGAAACAGATCGCCGGTAGGCAGCCAGTAATCATCGTCAAACGGGGGAATCCTCCACGAAGGTTCCTGATGATCGTCGAACGTATCCAGGTAACGGGCGATATAAGGACCGGAAATGAGCAGCTCTCCTTTTTCAGTAGACCGCAAATAAGCGCCGGGCAGCGCTTTACCCACGGAATTGTCCTGGTATTCTCCCGGAGGCGTCATAGTCAATCCGCCGGTAGCCTCAGTCATGCCGAAGCCGCTGCATAACGCCGTACCGTTCCGGTGAAAAAAATGAAATACGCCGGGGTCCAGGTATCCTGCAGCGGACAATCCCCATCTCAACCGCCCGCCCGTCAACTCGTCGAATATCTTTTTTTGCAACTCCAAAGATGCCGTTTGTCCCCCCTTTTCAATGCACTCATCACGCAATTGAATCCAACGAAGAGGTATCCCGATCAGACCCGTAGGACGCGCTTCCGGAAGACAGCGTAACAAAGCCTCGAAAGAAGGATTGCCTGAAAAGACATAAGTTCCGCCCCAGTAGATCATTCCCAGCATCTCCAGAAAACGTCCGAACGTATGATAAAGCGGCAGATAACACAACAGAGTTTCATCACGTCCTACTCCAGGAAGCGCCGCAGCCCTGGCGAACCGCTTGGTCACCATGTTGAATTGCGAAAAACATACTCCCTTCGGCTTTCCCGTGCTCCCGGAAGTAAACAGTGCCGATGCGACTTCATCTACCGGCTTTCTGCGGCGGGACGACAACAAAGATTCAATATCAGCGGCAGAAAGCAGGGAACAAGCCTCTCCCAGATAATAATCCTCATCACGAAGCTCATCGTTGTCCTTATCCGTGACAAATATCTGAAAAGGCGTTTCAACTCTTGAAGAAACCTTCATCAAACGACGCAGGCGGTCCCGGGAATCGGTCACAGCGATATTTATTCCAAGCTTGTTAAATATATGCGTCAAAGTCTCCTCATCAAAATGAACATTCAAGGGAACCGTAAGTATGTCATAAAACAGGCATCCCAGATCAGCACAAGCCCCATCCGCACAGTTTTCAAGAAATATAACGACACGGGGTTCTTTTCTGCTCTTATAAAAAGCCGCCGCTATCCGCCGCGTATAACGATCGACATCGGCATAATTCCATTGGCGCTGAAACGAATTCACCGACTCCTCAAACAATACCCTTTCAGGCGACTCTTCCGCACGCTGTCGGAATAAATCCAGCAAATTATAATCAGAATGAAAAACAGCCTTGAATACCGTCTCAGCCCAACGCTCCCGCAACTCATATTCCCCCAGACTAAGCAAAAACCGCGGCCGCCCGGTATAATTCAAATACTCATGCCAGACCGAAGACTCGACTTTTTCACCAACGCCACGCTCCCACATATCCTCAGCAAGCGATAAAACCTGTAAAGCCTCCGCCGGCAATAGTTCTTCAGAATGAATATCCTCTTTAAAAGCCCGTAACTTTTCAATCAATCTCACCGCCATAGCCCCCATGAGTTACAACTTCCTTTCCGCGTTACAAAAAATTTACCTTCACCCGCCTTTCAGAATATCAAAAACAATAAACCGGCAAAAGCTGAACGGATGCAAGGAAAGTCAATTCGTGATAAAACGCTTCTCGCTCGAAGAAAGAATATAATGAAATCTTGCCCATTTATACCAAAGAATGATAAAAAACTTTCAGAACATGCGTCCGGCCCGGCGCGAAAGAAGAAGGAGTCGTCATGAGCAAGATAAGTCTTTTTACCTGGTTTCCTCCATTGAAGAAAAAACTGCCTCACATATCGATCATAGAGGCGCCGACGCCTTTGGAAAAGCTGACGCGGCTGGGTGAAAGCCTGGGGCACGACCAATTATGGGTCAAACGCGATGATGCCACGGTTAAACCTTACGGCGGCAATAAACCGAGGAAACTGGAATTTTTACTCGGCGATGCGAAACAGAGACGCGCTTCAGCCGTAGCCACGACAGGCGGCATAGGTTCCAATCACAGCCTGGCGACGACCATTTACGCCGGCAAGCTGGGTTTTCCCGTGCACCTCATACTCGTTCCCCAACCTGTGACGCCGCATGTCAGAATGAGTCTCCGGCTGTTCATTCATTTCGGCGCCCATTTGCATCTTTGTCCGGAATATGAGGAGGTAATGCAGCAGGTTGAGCGATTGCAGCGGAACATCGAAGGTCTATATTTCATACCGGCAGGCGGATCGAATGCACTGGGCGCGCTGGGATTCGTCAATGCCGCTTTGGAACTGGCCGACCAGACAACGCAACGGATAATGCCGGAACCGCAGGCCCTCTTCGTTCCTGCAGGCACCTGCGGCACGCTCGCCGGGTTAGCCCTGGGATTCAAAATCGCTCGTTTGAATACGAAAATATACGGCGTCAGGGTCGTCGACACATCCGTCACCAATGCCGATACCGTCCTGGAATTAATGGACGGTTCGTGTAAAATTCTTCGAGACCTGACCCAGGATATTCCCAGGGTTAAAATAAATCAAAGCAATTTTGAAATACTCGAAGGTTACTTCGGGGAAACGTACGGTCAGGTCACCCCTGAAGGCATAGAGGCCAAAGAAATAATGAGAAAAACCGAAGATATCCCCCTGGAAACCACTTACACCGCTAAAACGGTCGCTGCAATGAAAGACTATATTGACGAGTCGCTTCAGAAAAGACCGCTTTTATATTGGAACACCTTTGCCGGACCTGTACTGGAAAAGGAAGCGAAAACGGTCGGAATGGACCGCATACCCGAAGATTTTAAACAATTTTTCAAGGATTAATACTCAAAAAGAAGGACAAAAATGAAACCGGTATATCTCGACTATAACGCCACCACTCCCATAGACAAAGAAGTCGCTGAAGCCATGCAACCTTACCTGACCGAACATTTCGGGAATCCTTCCAGTTCCCACTGGTTCGGCATACAGACGAAAAAGGCGGTGGAAAAAGCCAGGGCTCAATCAGCCGAACTTTTAGGATGCGACATTGATGAAGTAATATTTACCAGCGGGGGAAGCGAATCGAACAATTACGCGATTAAAGGCGCTGCCATGGCTTATCGGAATCGAGGCGATCACGTCATTACGACAGCCGTGGAGCATCCGGCAGTGCTGGAAGTATGCCGGTATCTGGAGATGAACGGTTTTCGCATTTCAGTCGCTCCGGTAGACCGGCACGGTATGGTCAGCGTCCAGGAAATCGAAAAGCTCATAACCCCGCAGACAATACTGATAACGGTCATGCACGCCAACAATGAAGTAGGAACCATACAACCGGTCCGTGAGATTGCGGAAACCGCGAAAAAAAATGGAATACTCATGCACACGGATGCGGCTCAATCCGTGGGAAAAATTCCCGTAAACGTAAACGAGCTGGGAGTCGACCTGCTCTCGGCAGCCGGACACAAGTTTTATGCGCCCAAAGGCATCGGCGCTTTGTTTATCCGGCGAGGAACCGAACTGGAAAAACTGGTTCATGGTGCAGACCATGAGCAGAACAGGCGAGCCGGCACGGAAAACGTCCTGGAGATCGTGGGAATAGGAAAAGCGGCTGAAATAGCGAAACGTGATTTAAACAAAAACAGTGAACATATGAAACGCATGCGGGACAGGCTGCATGAAGGATTAAAAGAAAACTGCCGGAACATAGCCTTGAACGGTCATCCGGAAAAACGCCTTCCCAATACTTTAAGCATTGGTTTCAGAGGTATAGAAGCGAATACGCTGTTGTCCGAGCTGGAAGACGTCGCCGCATCGGCCGGCGCCGCCTGTCACGCTGACCAGGTTGATGTCTCATCGGTCCTGGAAGCAATGAAAACCCCGGTAGAATACGCCATGGGAACCGTGCGTTTTTCAACGGGAAAGCTGACGACTGCCGATGAAGTAGACCGGGCAGTAAACAGGATATCAGAAGCGGTAAAACGCTTAAGTCCCCGGGAAACAGAAGATGAACCCGTTGTATTAACCGGAACGGGAGATGACGTTAAACTGACGCATTTTACTCACGGGCTGGGTTGCGCCTGTAAAATTCAACCTCAGTCGCTGGAAAAAATACTGGAAAAACTGCCGGTACCGACCGATCCCTCAATCCTGGTCGGTGCAGAAACCTCAGACGATGCAGCAGTTTACAGACTCTCTGATAACCTGGCTGCCATATTGACGCTGGATTTTTTTACTCCCATAGTAGATTCGCCCTACTATTTCGGCGCCATAGCTGCCGCCAACGCTCTAAGCGACATATACGCCATGGGCGGAAAGCCGGTTATGGCCCTGAATATAGTAGGATTCCCGGCCGCCAGATTACCCCTGACCATCCTGGAAACCATCCTGAAAGGAGCCTCCGACAAAGCTGAAGAAGCCGGCATAAGCATCCTGGGCGGACATACCGTGGACGATACGGAACCCAAATACGGCATGGCCGTTATGGGCATCTTATCTCCGGACGCTATTATAACCAATCGCAATGCTCAACCCGGAGATGCCCTCATACTGACAAAACCCCTCGGAACAGGAATAATCACCACGGCCGGCAAACGCGGCCTGGCCGATGAACGAACCATGAATGAAGCCATTGAAATAATGAGCGCCCTCAACCATAAAGCCGCACAGACAATGATGAATTATCCGGTCAATGCCTGCACGGATATTACAGGCTTTGGACTGATGGGTCACCTCAAGGAAATGACACAGGGCAGCCGGACTGATGCCGTAATTTACGCCGAAAAAACTCCCATTATACCGAAAGCAAGAGACTTCGCCGCCGCCAATGTTGTGCCGGGCGGTTCCCTGAGTAACGTTCAGTATGTTTCAACAATCGTCGATTGGGATAAATCAGTTTCACAACTGGATAAAATATTGCTGTGTGATGCTCAAACTTCCGGGGGCCTGCTGATCTCATTGCCGGCGCAATATGAAGAAAGCTTCTTACAGGAATTGAAAAAACAGGGAATAAAAAACGCCGCAGGCATAGGATACATCCTCCAGAACGGATCAGGAAAAATAAACGTTAAATCGATGAAGGAGTAATCAGATGCTGAACCTCGATATACCCGGTTTCGGAAAGATGGAACTGGAACATGCCGTTTTCGACTACAACGGCACTTTGGCGGTGGACGGTAAATTGATCCAGGGCATAACCGAACGCCTGGAAAAACTGTCCCAAATCCTGGTGGTTCACGTAGTAACCGCAGACACATTCGGCCTGGCCGCAAAGGAAACGAAAAAATTCCCCTGCCGCCTTCACATACTGGAAAAAAATCAAGAAGAAACGCAAAAACTCGATTACATAAAAAAATTGAATAAAATAAAAACCGCCGCTGTAGGAAACGGAGCCAACGACAGGATGATGCTGAAACAGGCCCGCCTGGGCATAGCGGTAACAGGCCCTGAAGGAGCAGCCCAGGAAACATGCCGCGCCGCAGACATAATAGTCCCCGACATAGCCGCAGCCATAAATTTATTATTGAATCCCAAAAGAATAAAAGCCACACTCAGATGTTGATTCTCAAACACGATTAAACCAGTAAAGAAAATAATAGGGCGCTGATCAAAAATGGCCATGTCAGGGTTACAATTTCTCAGTTTGAAACCCTCGTGCTCGTGCTCAGTGCAGCGGTAATCGTAATCGAAACATTGGTCTGATCTGTACAGTCGTTTGAAAGCAAAGCAGGGCAATCATCTTAATCGATCGATTACGATGACGAGCGCCGCTCCGCTGAGCAAGAAAGTTCTTTTTGAGTATCGAGATCACAATTTGTAACCCCTGTTTGATCAGTTCCGTCAGAAGAACACATATCTCCTCGTAATTATTTGTTGCGATACCGATAACGACGCCGAGACAAACGGCCATCGATGTAAAAATTTTTGCCGGCATATCGGCTTGCTTTTTTGATTGTTGTAGAGGGGGAGTCAGATTGGGTTATTTTTGAGCTGGTCAGGGGTATAGTTGGGTTATATTTTGGCTGGTTGGGGGAATCACCTCCTTTACATATCCTGACATTGACCGGTAAAATTTTTGAACAGTTTAAACAACACACAACAAGATTATAAAATTTCGGGATTGATCAAACCGGGGTTACACTTTTTTCACTGATCAAAAATAGCCATGTCAGGGTTACAATTTCTCAGTTTGAATCCTTCGTGCTCGCGCTCAGTGCATCGGTAATCGTAATCGAAACATTGGTCTGATCTGTACAGTCGTTTGTAAGTAAAGTCTGAACTCCTGACAAGAATGTCACAACCTATTGAAAAAGTGTGATTTTCTTGCAGTGTAAATCGGCATAATAATTGTGAAGTTTTTACCCCCCCTATATCCGGTGGAAGAGAGTCGATTAATCGAAATTCAAACATGAGCTC
>CAZUFC010000060.1:0-49856 GCA_964619725.1 uncultured bacterium
GCCTGCAATCATTGGCAATTGGCGATTGGACGTTGGCAATTGACAATTCTGAAATACCAGACCCTTCTGACAAGACAGACCGCGTATAATGGCCAATGGTCAATGGTCAATAGCCAATGGTCAATGAATTCGGCCTGCAATCATTGGCAATTGACGATTGGACGTTGGCAATTGACAATTCTGAAATTCCAGACCCTTCCGACAAGACAGACCGCGTATAATTGCCAATGGTCAATGGCCAATAGCGGCATATCCCCTGATTATGTTTGGTTTGACTGAAGCTTTGGGACTGATCAACCGGAGCTACCCTTGTTTCAAAACTTTCGACACTTTGTTTCAGTAATCGGGGTCGGTATCGGGATCGAAATCGAAATAAAAATAGGGGAGATTCTGTCTTATTGTAACCTCAAAAGACCCAGTTTTGATCAATTCCTTTTCTAACGAACCATGCTTGCGCCATTCCAGATAAACTTTAAACCCTGCAATGCCTGCACGCTTTCAGTTTTTTTATGCCGGCTCAACGTCCCGCTATGCCTCTTATCTTTTTCAATATTTCATTGTTATCAGGGGCATCTGCGACTACTATATTCGGCGCTTTATGTTTTTTGAGCGCTTCTGCAGTCACGGGGCCTACAGCTATGCATGCGGCAGCATTTCGTATCGATGTATTATTTACCTTTATAAAATTTTTTACCGCTGAAGGGCTGGCGAAAACTATTACTACTTGGCCTTCGGCATCAATGGGTTTTATTTCAGGGGCTTCTGTCTTGTAGACTATGGCTTGAGTCACATGAATCCCTTTTTTTTCCAGGATTCTTTTAAATGCCGGGTTTGCTTTTGCGCCTCTGAAGTGAAGCAGAGAGCATGGCGCATCTTTTTCACGGCAGATGGTTCTGGCCAGGACTTCGCCGGTCTGCGGTTCAGCGATGATGTCCGGGGGCCGTCCTATAATGGTTTCAACGGCTTCGGCTGTTTTTTGGCCCACTACGGCGATCTGCCGGTTTGCCTTTCTGATCTGTTCTGCGACGGGAGCGGCGCCTTCTACGCCTCTTTTACTAGTAAAAGCGATGATGTCGAAATCATCGAGTTTTTTGTTATCGTCAATCGCATCGCGCCGGTAGGGCATCATTTTTACAGCTATGCTCGGTCTTTCAATGACGGTGAATCCTTCGGCTTCCAGCATTTTACGAAGCGGCCTGTTATCTTTCGTTTCCCTGGTGAGTATTATGACAGGTAAGGACGGCATAGTCGTTCTCTTCTGGTAACTTTAATTGGTTGATTTAAGGGCGGCGGATTATTTATGCCGAATTGCCCGCAATATTCCGGCGTTCCGGTTATAATGCTTTGTTTCCATTCGTTTTCGGTCAGTTCAACGCCCATCGTGACCCTCCAGTGTATTCCGATACTCTGGGCAAAGGCGCCGAAAGCCGAATGGCAGCCTCCTTCGAAGTTGGCCAGCAATTGTCTTTCGATTTGGGCGGCCTGTCCGGTTTTGGGATCATTAATTTTTGCAACAGCCCTGGATATTTTTTTATCCTCTTTTCTTATTTGCACTGCAACGACGCCTTGACCGGGAGCCGGCAGCCATATCTCCGGATTCAATTCAGATACGCGAAATGACCTGAGATTTACCCGTAATCTTTCAACACCGGCTCTGGCGATTATAATGGCATCGTATTGTCCTTCCCTGCATTTTCTGATTCTGGTGGGGACATTGCCTCGAAGTAAAGCGGGTTCGGCATGCGGGCAGTATATATTCAGCAGCGCCTGGCGTCTGAGCGATCCGGCTCCGACTTTGCTTCCGTGAGCAACGGGAAAAATATCACTTTCTTCGGAATTGAATCTATCCGGATGAACTATCAGCAGGTCCCCCACAGGACCTCGCGGCAGATAAGCCCCGATTTCCAGCATGCTGTCGGAAGCAGTCGGGAGGTCTTTCAACGAATGCACGGCTATATCGATATCGCCGGAGATCAGGCGGTTTTCGATTTCACGGGTGAAAAAACCTTTATCTTGCTGTTTCTGCAACGCTATATCCTGGAATCTGTCCCCCGAAGTGCTGATTATTTCAATCCTGTGATCAATATTTAACCCTTTCAATCTCTCGGCGACCCGTCGAGCCTGCCAGAGAGCAAGATCGCTTCCTCGCGTACCTATTATCAGAGTCTTCCGTATGCTCATACTCGCTCCTCTACCCTTCCAGAGTCTCATGGATGGATGTGAATACATCATTGGAATATTCGCTTATGACTTGTTTCATGGCCGTTTCTATTTTTTTCCGGTCCTTCTCGTTCATATCACCCAATTTCTCTTGTATGTAAGCGGGAATGAACTTCCGAACGAATTCCTGCCTTTTCTGATGCAAAGCATTCAACAGAAAAGCCATTTCACTTTCCGCACAATAACGTCTGAATCTCATCGCCGCACGCTCAATTTTCCTCTCAAGCATATCGATATAACCCGTCTTTTCTGCATCGTCGTTCAAATCCATCAGATCGTCAATCGTACGGTAATCCGTGTGCTCCATTTTTCCGACGTCAGCCTCTACCTGCCTCGGAATGCCCAGGTCCATTATCAACAGCTTTCGTCCGTCGTCCCTGCAATTGATATCATCCTTTTTGACTATGGGATTCACAGAGCCTGTTGATGTAATTAAAACATCTGCCTGCGAGGATAAGTCCTTTAAAGCATGAAGCGGATGCCAGATATTTTTGTGCTGAGGTTTTACGGTTCTGTTCAATCGAATGACTTTGCATTGGAGACGCTCTTCGACAAGAAAAGCGGTTTTTCGTCCTATCTCGCCCATACCCATAACGATAATTTTCTTATCGCAACATACTTCCTGAAAATAATTCTCCAGGAATCTCACCGTCAGGCCGTGTATTCCCTGCTGATGATCGGAACGGAATCCGAGCTTGTAGCCTGCTTTTGCGATACGCCCCGCGACTGCACTGAGCATATTGAGGATGCTGGAAGAAGTTTGTTCGAGCTGGGCTTGTTTGACGGCCCGTTGAAACTGCCCCGCTATCTGCGCCTCTCCTGTCGCCAGAGATTCCATGCCGAGGACGACCCGTAAAATATGTTTAACGGATTCTTTTCCGATATAGACGTAGGGATCGGGAAGATTACAATCCGGGAAATGTTTTTGCCTGCAATGGAGCATTTTTGCTGAGAGGAGTTCTGCAATCCATTCCGGTATTGAAGAGGATATTATCCACTCGTTTCTATTGCATGTTTCCAGGACGAGAAGTCCGGCATCATTATCCATCTTGCGGATGGATTCAACCAGCTCGGTCCTTTCCCTGGGCGTGGTCATCAGTTTTTCCCTGAGAGCGGTGGGAGCGATGCGGAAATCGCATCCTACAAGCGCTATGGGGATTTCGTTATGCAGTGAGTTCGTCATTTTATCAGATAACAAAGGCTTTCACTCATCATTTCCCGAAAGAAAATCCAGGCATTCTTTTGCTGCCTTGAAACCGCTCGCAGCAGCATGCTCGACACCGACCCCCGTAAGATAATTCCCCGCCAGGAATACTCCAGGAACTTTACTGATCCTGCTCATGATGAAATCAATTTTTTCGTCGTGATCAGGCAATAGCTGAGGAATGGCGTGCCGGTATCTCAAAACCTTCAGTATCTTCACGCCATTCAGAGTATGCCCGAACATAACTTCATGCTCCTTTTTAACCAGCGAAGCCAATTCTTCGTCACTCAGGTCAACGGCTTTCTGATCCAGCATTCCGCCGTAAAATGAAGCCATTAAAGCATAACCCTCCGGCGCTCTGTTGCGGAAAAGCTGTGAGGGAAACAATGTTCCGAGTATCCTCATGTTGTTGATTTTGGGGACGAGCAGTCCGAAGCCTTCCGGGACCGTCTGTTCTTCATTCAAAGGTATCGACCAATGCACGAGAGCGACAGGCGACATGGGTACGGCATTCAGTTTTTCCACTGTTTCCGGCAGCGGTTCTTCCAGTATTTTCGACAAGCGATTCGGAGGCACGGCTAAAATAACGGCCGAAGCGTTTTTTTCGTATCTGTCCGCTTTTATGGTGAGCTTCCCGTTCTCTGAGATGATGCTTTTGACGGAGATGCCTGTCAACGCGTTCTCTTTCAGTTCTTCAAAAAGTCTGCTGGTGAGGGTTCCCAGGCCGTTCTGGAATGAAAACAGTCCCTTCCTGGTTTTTAAACCCTCACGGGCCAATCTTTTCTTCTTGCGATATAAATAGAGCCCGGCTCCCAGTATCATAGAACCCGCCGTCTTTTCAAAATTCCAGAATTTGGGAAACGCTGTGCGCGCCCCCAGCGTTTTAACGTCCCCGGCGTAAATGCCCGAAACGAATGGAGACATTATATATGTGGCGGCCTCCTTTCCGAATCTGCGGCAAAAAAATTCCCACGCCGTATCTTTCTCTTTAGCCCCATTGGGTATGAACGGCTCCATCATAAGACGCAATTTTGCCTTGGGACTCAGTAACCCCGTTTTTATGAAAGCGGTAAAACCGAGAGGCAACGGAAAGAGTTTCCCGTCACGGAAAATATAACGATTACGCGCTATCCCGGCCGCTTCTTCGATCATCTCATAATAATCCAGCCCCTTAACAACTTTCCAGACATGTTCGGCCGCTCCCATAAAATTGTGAGGTCCGATCTCCAGTCGATAACCTTCATGCTCCAGCGTTTTTATGTTGCCGCCCGCCGCTTCTTCCTCTTCTAGCAGCGTTACGTTAATTCCTTTCCGCTTCAAATTCCAGGCCGCCGTCAATCCGGCGATTCCGCCGCCTACAACTGTCACGTCAGTATCAGACATCCCCTTCTGTTCCTTTCCTTACTTCCATTATGATATCTCTCAACGCACGCAGATATGTATCATTCGAATCTACGGTCGCTGTTCTGCAATATCTTATCCCGCTCCCCTCGCACCTATTCCTGAATTCTATATCCAGATCATAAAGCGTCTCCAGATTCTCAGATACGAAAGCTGCCGGATGAACCACAATATGCTTTACCCCACGCTCTTTTAGACGGATAAACTCCTCTTCCAATGAAGGACCCTGCCATTTTACAGGTCCTATTCTGCTCTGAAACGCTAGAGAATGAGGAACATCAGTACCTGTTTTTTCATATGCCAGAGAAACCGTTTCTCTCACCTGGTCGACATAGGGATCGCCCCGTCGCACGTATTTCAAAGGTATGCTGTGAGCGGCAAAAAGTATATGAGATGTATTTTTGTCATCAATTTTGTCGAGTTCGGCCTGCAGGAGTTCAGCTATGGCGGCCCTATAACCGGGATGATCGTGATGACTTTTTACAATATCGCATGCCAGGCCGTTGCTGTTCCGTTCTTTGAATTCGTGCAGCGAAGAACCGCTTGTGACGATTGAATACTGAGGATACAGAGGAATAACGATCAGGTGATCGGCGCCCTTTGCGGATAAAGTTTTTACGGCTTTTTGAACGCCCGGTTCCGTGTATCTCATGGCAAACCTCACAGGCGCCGAAATCATCTCTTCCAATCGAGAGGCCAGTTTCACCGTATTATCGTGCAGCGGTGATTTTCCCCCGATAGCTTTGTAACGCTTCGCCGCTTTTACGGCCCTTTTTGACGCCAGAAAACGTGCGAGTTTCTTCTGGTAGAAGCGTCCCAGGGGCATCTGAAAAATAAAAGAATCATTGAACAGGCGGTTGAGATACGGTTCTATCTCTTCCAGGTTCCGGGGACCGCCCATATTCAGCAAAAGAACGCCGAATGTCGAGGGCATCTTTCCTGTTCTATCGCTTGCCATTTTACTCCCTACAGCGACTCAAGCGGCCGCATGTTTTCTGTTCTTTCAACCGGCGTAAGAGTTGGTTAACGTAAGTCGACAATTCTATAAAAATTTTTGCGAACCAGGCTTTTCTGAATGTTATGGCTGATCGCCATAAATACAGCCGCCGCAAGCGCCAGGATTTTAATTTGTGAAAGCGGTTTTTGCCCAGGAAAGCTTTTACGCTTCCCCAAAATGCATCTTGCCGGAAGCCTGGCATCTTGATCAGTTGAGCGGCGATATTTCGGCGCTCGTTGCTCTTCAAACACATTACATCAGTTAACATAACAACCCCATCAAATGGTTTTGGAATATCTGACTTTACCCTCATCCTTTTTCAGATACTGATCAAAATTCATACATATGTTTCTGATGAAAAAGCGCCCCAGCTTCGTAACGGTAATGCTGCGGCCGCTGTCCAACTCAACCAGTCCGTCATCGTCGAAAGTCCGCAAAGCTTTCAGTTCCTCCTTGAAGTGATCATTAAAATTAATTCCGTATTTTCTTTCGATATCGGTAATGTCCAGAAAGAAATTACAGAAAAGTTCCAGTATGATCTCACGTCGAATCAGGTCCTCATCATTCAGGATCAAGCCTTTTATCCAGCATCCTGATGAGGAGCGTTTCATATAGTCATCGATATCTTTTTCGTTTTGAGCGTAGGTAGGACCGACCGAACTGATGGCGGAAGCGCCCAGAGCGATGAGGTCCAGGCCGCGCCGGGTTGTATAGCCCATGAAGTTTCTGGTGAGGGTTTTATTGTTGAGGGCCCGGACAAGTTCATCTTCGGGAAGCGCGAAATGATCCATGCCGACGTGTTCGTAACCGCTGTCCAGGAGCATATTGTAAGCCATACCGAACAGTTTCATTCGTTTTTCAGGAGAAGGGAGCGTATAGGCTTCCAGTTTTTTCTGATGCGGCTTGATCCAGGGTACGTGTGCGTATCCGAAAAGAGCTATTCGCGAAGGGCTTATCTGAATTACTTTTTCTATTGTATGGCTGAAGGAACTCAAGGATTGTCCGGGAAGTCCGTAAATCAGGTCAAGGTTGATCGCATTGCTTCCTGCGTCCCTGATACGGCCCAGCAGCTTGAGCAATTTTTCCTCCGGCAACAGCCTACCGATCATCTTCTGAACGTCGGGATTCAAATCCTGTACGCCGAAGCTGAAACGATTGAAACCCAATACCATAAGATTGTCCATGTATTCATTATCAACGCTTCGCGGGTCTATTTCAATCGATCTTTCACCCGTTTCGGGAAAAATGAATCGAGCTTTTAATCCCTCAACCAGACTGGTCATCAATTCGGGCGAAAGAGATGTCGGCGTTCCGCCGCCTAACGCCAGTTGCTCAACCTCCCGGTTAGAATCAAATACGCCTGATAATCGGTCCATTTCCGCCAATAAAGCCTTTAAATACTGCTGGATCGTCTGTTGCGAACGTCCCGTTTCAGTATGACAGCCGCAATACAGGCAGCGGCTTTTACAAAATGGGATATGCAGATAAATCGATAGGTTCGACCTGGGGGGGCGGTTGGACTCTTTCCAGTGATGCAATATCAAAGATTCATCAAATTGAGCCTGGAATTGCGGCGCCGTCGGATAACTCGTGTATCGAGGTCCGCTCTTGTGATATCGTCGAGTTAACTCGTGCGGTATGGAGGTCGGATCGATTCTTTTTGCAGCTTCGTTATTGTTCATTGTCATTTTCTTTCATTTTTTTCAGCCCAGGCTGCATTCGCGTCGATAAAGGCCTGGACGCCTTCCAATGGCGTTGTCGGAATGACTCCATGTCCCAGGTTTACTATATGTCCACGGCCGTTCGTCTGGTCCAGCATTGCAAATGTACGCCGGCGTATGACCTCGGCGTCAGCAAACAGCAGAGCAGGGTCAAGATTGCCCTGAACCACACGGTCCCGGCCGATCCTTCGCCTTACATCGGATAAACTTATCCGCCAGTCCACACCTATCACGTCAGCCCCCGTCTTATCAACCGATTCCAATAAATTACCTATGCCGTTGATGTAATATATAACCGGCGCGCCCAGAGGTTTCAAATGATCTATGATCCTTTTCACATAAGGCAGAACAAAATGCTCATAATCCCGGGGACTCAAATCGCCCGCCCACGAATCGAACAACTGTACCGCTGTCGCAGAAGCCTTTACCTGCATCTCAAGATAGGCCGCAGACAAGTCGGTTATCCTGTTCATCAGTTTCTCATATATCCAGGGCGTCCGGTGCATCATGAGCTTCAACTTGTGAAAAGTCTTGCTGCCTCCGCCTTCGGTCATGTAACACGCCAGAGTATAAGGCGCTCCCGAAAAACCTAGAACCGGCCAGTCGTCTCCCAACTCGGAACGGACATTTCGGATTGCTGCTTTGACGTATCCCAGCGATTCTTCCGGGTGGGGCGATTTTAAATTTTCGAAGTCCGCTTCAGTCTCCACCGATGGAGTTATCCGTATACTCGGAAAATATTGCACTTCCAAACCCATGGCAAGCGGCACGACAAGTATGTCGCTGAATATGATCGCCGCATCAAGATTAAATCGCTTCAAAGGCTGCAACGTTACCTCTGCCGCTAATTCAGGCGTCTCGCATATCTCCCGGAACGTATGCTTCTCACGCACTGAACGGTATTCCGGCAGTATCCGCCCCGCCTGACGCATTATCCATAAAGGCGGCCTGTCGACACTTTCATTCCCGGCTGATCTTAAAAATCTCTCTCGCGCATTCATCTCATTCCTTTCTCGAAATAAAGCTATATCAGGAATTCACCTCAAAAACCTATATTACTATACCATACCTTCCAGCTCCATTTGTCATGCGATTGTCATAACGGTCATGGAATTGTCATGGGCTGGTTCTGACCGAGGGCGATAAGGTTTCCGGGACGGCTTTAGACTTTTCACCCGGGATTTTTACGGTTTCGCTTCTTTAAAGCCGGCGGTGCAAAGGCAGGATGGAAGTCCACATGCAGTAAGTTCACATCTCCTGACATTGACCGGTAAAAAATTGTTATGCGCTTCCGAATCTCCAGTCTTCGATGCTTTTCCGTTCCTCTCTCCATCGTTTAAGCAAAGTCTCCGTTATCGAATCATGCAGCCTGAAAGTTATGAATTGAATGACATCGCCTCCGTCGAAATGCGGCAAACACCCCCTGTAACGCCATCCTCTATGCATTTCCATAACTTCTATAATATTAAAAATTAATGAAAAGTGAGCCTCGCCTAATGCGTATGTCCGCGCAGCGGACCTGTTAATTCTCGCTCCTGCGAAAATTAATATTAATAAAAATCGAAACAAACCTGGTCTATATCGCTGAAGAGGACTCCTGTTTCGTAATCCAACACGGCGGCGAGGAAACAGATATTCTGTGCCTGTCCTGCATTTTGGGGCCAGATGAAGTCCAGGATATTTTCCTGTGTTTGAGTTTCAGCGGGTATTCTTCTATCGCCGAAATCTATGCCGTCTTCTATGTATATCCATGAGGGCCAGCACCAGTAATCTTGGTATACGGCCAGGAGGATGAAAACCTGAAGATGAGCGGATTGCTCAAATGGATTTTTGAATGTAGCGTTGAGTATGAAGGGATCGTCGTCGGTATATTGTTGTTTGTTTAATTCCAGGTTGATTGATGGTTCTTGGCCAGACGAGGTGGGTGTCGGCGTAGGGGCCGGCGTGGGAAGCGGCGTGGTTTCGTTTGCGGCATAACTGTAATTTTTTGAACCGGATGAAGAAGTCCCGGCGAAAACCATAACGATTTCTTCAAATATATGGCCGAAATCCGGCAATTCCATGTTTCCTTCCTGGTTCTGATTCAGGTGCATGGCGCTGACTCTTGTGATGCCCGCATCGTCAAGCTCCAGCGCCCAAACTGCGAACCCGGCATCGTCGGCGCCGTCGAATTCGACGCTCAGGCCGAGGCCGTCGGTAAAGGAGGCATAATCGGCGGCCCAATGATTAACTGCAGCATTCTGCTGATTGACGGGATATTCGGAATGCTGAGCGAACGTCGAGAAGGGGGGCAAATCATCGCCGACATAGCCGAAACGTCCGTCCAAAAGGGTAGGGTCATCCAGAAAATTGGCAACTGTCCAGTCCGCGAACACATCCTTGAAATCAACGTCGTACGAATGACTTGTCCAGAAATTTTCAAAGCCTTGGATACCGTTGGCCGTGTCGTTGACCAGCTCGTAAACAGCGGTTATCCCGCCGAACTGTTCGTAAAAATAGAGCATCCACAGGTAGGTTTTGATGTAGTCGGCCCATTCGCCCGTAAAGTCGGTCAGGGTTCTGTCCGGATGATTGTTGAATCCGCTTATGTTGTCCGGAGCGCCGAACAGCCACATGGCCAGTTCTCCGCAACCTTCGTCCACCCAGGAAGCCTCATTGGCATCACGGGCATGATGAATCAGATGTTCGAATTCATGAGCTGCAACGGCCAGCATGTAATCGCCGGACGGCGAGTATATGCCGCTGTTGAGATATATGACGTCGCACTCATTGGAGGCGAAATTCTGTGTGCCGTCGCATGCCTGATCGAATATCCAGAAATATCCGTCAGCGGAAACGTCGAATTCGTAATATAAAAGGTATACCTTGCCGTCCTGGTCCAGCTCGTCCGGCGGTTCGCCGAAGGCGGCGGTATTCAGGTCCCAGATGCCCTGGTCGGGAAACGCTCCCAAACTCTGATTTTCAAAATATTCCAGTATCGCATCCACGTCGGCCTGGTTTATATTGACGTTCCATTGACTGTTTTCCACAACCACATAAGCGTGCTCCGACGATCCCCGCACCGTGCAGGGCATTAATTCAGCTTCAGGATATCCGTTCAGACTCCATATATACCAATCCCATTCATCGCCCACCTGCGGATTCAGGGGCGGACCCACCGGCGTGTAATCACACGGCAGTTCACGTGAAGTGTCCATATCCCAGGGCATTAAATCGCCGGTCTGCTGCTGAAGCCGCCACGTCAGGCAACCGCTTTCCCTGCTTTCCATCGGGAATGCCGGCGGCATCCATGCCGATAAAACAAAAGTGAAACTCAAAGAAAAAATGATTATCAGTTTTTTCATAGGTTAAACCTCCTTAGCGACGATTTCCTTCTTTTTTTATATCTGTAAAAGGACGAACCTGACGAGGAAACCGTCCTTCATCATATTTTATCACAGCGCCGGTATTTGTCGACTTTTAGAAGATAACTGCAGAGCGCCGGACATCTTTCGTTATCATTATTTTGTGAAAGGTTGAAGAAAAAAACTGAAGACCTTCAGGCTTTTCCAGGGAAGAACTGAAGGTCTCCAGCATTAACGGCTAAACACACTCAAAACGGCATTTACATGTATCCCCAGTCGATCGATTGAAAGTCGCCGATAAGGTCGAAAGAGCCGGCCTCGAAGGCGGCGCCGTAGAATTTGAGGCCGGAAGCGGCGCCCAACCCGGAGGGCCAGTGCATATAGAGGATAATTTCGTGAAAGCTTGAAAAGGGATCAACGGTGATATTAGCTTCGTAATCGACGCCGTCATTCATGCTGGTCCAGCTTGGATAGAACCAGATATCGCCGAAGACGTCCAGAAGGACCCAGGCATCGGCATCGTAGGCGGCGCTGTCGGGATTATGGAGGTAATAGTGGAGATAGAAGGGGTCGCCTGTTTCCAATTGAGTATCGTCGAGCAGCAGTTCCATCCCTTTGTAGGACATGGGAAGCGTTCCAATGACGGCTGAGCCTTCCGGCAGCCAGGCAGAACGGTTAAGCATACCCTGAAGCGTACCGGCTCCAACGTCTTCGATCATGGGGTCCATAAGAGGTTTGAGAGCGAAAGGAGCGGGGCTGTCGTCCGGTTCGGGTTCGATGCTGATGACTGCAGCGTAACCGTCGGTCAAGTCTGTCGGAGGCGTGATGTAATCCTGTCCGGGGAAGGGCGGAGCAGGGTCATGTCCAGCATAGGGCCCTGCGCCGTCGCTGTCTTCCATCGCCGTATCAATGAATCTGCCCGTAGACATCGGTCCTGAATCCCCCACGACCCATCCTTCATACATCCAACCATCCGGAAGCATCGGCAAAGTTAATGAAGGTCCAGGACCTGCCGAAGGGTCCAAAAACCATATTCCCTGATCATAATCGTTCATAACGCTCCCTGTACTGGGCGTTTCAAGTATATACTCCCCTGCCGCAGACGAGAAATCGGTCCCCAAAGCCGCCATATGATCGATACTCAATTCCGCCATGTCAGATTCGACTGCCCCTGCCAGAAAATGAGTCGCTGACGGTCCCGGGTCTGTATCCACCGCAGGCTCTATAGTTAATACGAATGCATCAGCCGACTCCGCATACATTCTGTCCACAAGAAAGGTCGCCGGCCAGAGTCTTCCGTTATCATCAACGATAAACTCACCCGTCGATACAGGCTCTCCGTCCATAATCAGGCCCTAACGACTCTACGCCGTCAAGCATTATCCGCATACCGACCTGGTCTGCTGCTCCGAAAGCCAGAACAGGCAGAAACAAAAAAACCAGCGAAACGATTTTTGTTTTGAAATTCATTTTAGCCCTCCTTGTGGAATGTTGCCGAAACTCGAATGAAACTTTTATGCAGTTTCAAACATCAGGAATGGTTCTCCGTTTCGCTCGCATCTTGCGTGAAAATAATCCAAACCTGACAATTATTTAGATGACTGTGGTTTGTTAAAGATTCAATAAATATGCTTTTCCGGCATCGATCCAGTGCGATGATCATTCACAACAGGCTTCTATAACCGTTTATTCGAAATTGATTTAACACAGATTAACAATTTGCCCATCAAAAAAATCAACGTATTGAAATCCTCCGTAGCAGGGACTGCTGATTTAATCGAAATATCAATCGAGCCCATATCATATATTGTGCTGATATTTGACGCTGCCGCCATAAATTGTATGCATGCCCGTTGAATTTGGATTTCGATCCTGATCCAGATACCGACCTCGAATATCCGGCACTAGATGAAAAAAACAGAGGATTCAATCATTCAAGCGTTTGGCATTGATCAAAAATGCGTCTTTTGAGGTTACAATTCGACAGAATATTTCATCATTTCGTTTCGATTTCGATACCGATTGCGATACCGATACCGATTACTGAAACAAACTGTCGAAAGTTATGGAAGAAGTGTAACCGTGGTTTGATCAGTCCCAAGCGTTTTATAAAAGAGTGTAACCCCCCGTTTGATCACTCCCGCTGTTTCTGAAGCGTTCTGCTGTGAATGATAATGGATACCGCAGTTTTTTTTCATCCGCGAAATTTCATCAAAGACAATTGTGGGCAAGAATCATTTTATTATAATCGGGATTTTTATCAGTCAAAGGTTTTATGAAAAAGTGCAGCCCAGACAGGATAAGTCCCAAAATTCTGTTTCTATTGCGAGGCGGTTAATTTTCAAAGGCCGGTTTTTGCATATAAAAATGATTTTATAATCCAGAAGTCCCTTCTGTCCCTTAGGTCCCTTAGGTCCCTTAGGTCCCTTTGTCCCTTTGTCCCTTTGTCCCTTTGTCCCTTTGTCCCTTATCATTAAAACCCCTACCCGAATTCAATCAAATCCTAATCGCCCATGATATAGTTCACTACTTCGTTCAGCAAGGCGCCCCGGAATTTCGGTACCTCTATTTCGTTTTGACTTGTATCGAGCCAGGTGTATTCGTTTGAAATCGTAATTTCGATGTCCCCTTTTCAAAGCCTTTCTTGTCGAAATCCAAATCGAAAAAAAATAATGGGATATTTGATGGAATTTCACCGGCGAGAAAATCAAACTGGTCAGAAAGCTTTCAAGTGAAACCGAATACGTTTACCAGTCGATTTTAAATTTCAGAAGTTTAGAAACGGGCGCTCAGAGCGTGACTTCCTCCGAATGCTTCCGTAAATCGAAAGCGCCTGTCCGGTTGATTTCTTGAAGTAAATCGCGGGACAGGCGCTTGATTTTTTTATTTACGGTTTATTTCCTTTTTCGGAACATTCGATTGCCGCTGATTACGGCTATTCCCATCAGGACGATGAGCATCAGTATTCCCGCATTTCCGAAGGCTGGTATGGGTTGCTGCGTGGGCGAAGGCGTAATTGTCGGCGTGGGGGATGTCGGCGTTATTGTGGGAGTGTCTGTGGGCGTGAGTGTGGGCGTTTGAGTCGGCGATTGCGTTGCTGTGGGCGACAATGTGGGCGTCGGCGATACGGTCGGCGTTGAGCTCAGCGTCGGCGTCGCCGTTATCGTGGGCGTCTGCGTTACTGTGGGCGTCTGGGTCACAGTCGGGGTGCTGGTCACTGTCGGCGTCGGTGTGACCGTCGGCGTCAGCAATTCGAAGTCCTGGTTGACCAGTATGTCGCCTTGCACCTCCAGGCCGTATAACGTCTGAGGCGCGTAACCTGATGCTCCGGCGGTCACGTCGTAAGTCCCGTTGGGGATGCGGTGTATCTCGTAATATCCGTCTGCAGCCGAACCGTCGGGATCGGAGTATCCGCCGCTTGCCGTTACTGAGGCTCCTTCTATGGGATCAAGGCTTCCGGCTTCTCTAACGAAACCGGTTATGCCGCCTCCCACGTGGAAGTTCCAGTCCCAACCGGGGCAATCGAAGCAATTGGCGTAATCGGCCGTTTCATGAGCTTCAACCGTCACCTGGATATCCGGGGCTCCCGCAGGCACTTCCCAGTACCAGGAATGGAAGCCTTCGCCGTTGTGCTCGAACGTCGTTTCCCAATCCTCCCCGGCGGCATGACTGTCGTATTCGGCCGTGCCCGTGTCTCCGTCCGTGTCTATCTTCAACGTGTAGGTTACGTCGTAGGAATAGAACGGATGAGGATTCTCGCCTCTCACCCGTATTCTCGCTGTTTCGCCGGGATAGAACACGCTCGTGGGGTTACCCGCCACGTTCAGTATATCCACATCCTGGACCCTGGGATCGAGATCGAACGTATAGCCTTCGCAGACGCTGGGCAATGTCGGCGCCAGGTCGTCCGCCTGGCTCTGGCTCTCAGCGCAGATGTAAAGCGTCATGTCGGCCAGCGCTATGACGGCCAGCGAATTGGTGGATACCACGTAATGGCCGCCGTTGAAGTGTTGCGTATGTATCGAGAACGTATTCGAGGCTGATCCGCCCGGACTTACGTTCAAATATCCCGGATCGAATGCGAATCCGTAGGTACCGCTGGGCACTATGTCGTTCAATTCCCCGATCAGGTTGCCGTTGATGAAAAGATCGACGTAATGCGGACGCACTCCGGAATGAGGCTGGAACGTCGTATAAATCACAGCCGTGTCTATTTCTTCTATCGCATGCACGGAAACTTCGAAGCTCATGGATATCGACGGTCTGTTTGTGCAGAACCAGTTGGCCATGGGATAGCACAGTTCGGGACCGGCTACCACGACTTCCCACAACGACCGGGGCGATTCGCAGTTGAATTCCACCGGCAGAAGGACTTCAGACCCCGCCGCTTCGGCTTTCAACTCCCCGGAAATGACCGGTTCGGACGGCTCGAACAGCGGTTCCACTTCAAAATCAATATGATCGTCTGTCTCCAGCCGGTAATGATTGATCCTCGGTATGAACAGCACGCGGCTCATCAGGTCGTCCACAGCGCTTACCGACAGGTCGGTCAGCGGGTCTCCCGAATTGCTCACGCGGCAGGTTTTAACTTCGGTCAGCGGATCGGAGCTTTCCTCCGTCAGATCGAACGCCACATAAGGCCAGGTTACGCAAACGGTCGTGGGCGCATTATCCGTTATCGGCTCTCCCTCCTCGTCCGCAATCAATGACACCGACAGGTCGTCGAAACAGACCTCGACCTTGCTCTCCGGGTCGTCCTGAACGTCCTGGGCGTGGATCACCAGTTCTATGTCCCTGGTTTCTCCCGCTGCCAGCGTCACAGTTTCGTCCTCGCTTCCCGGTCCTACGAAATTCACGATCAGCTCATCATGAGGATTGCTGATGTGAAGTTCAACTTCATGACTCACAACGTCTTCATTGTGCACGCCCACCCATACGTGCTGATCGTAATCGCGCTCGACCGTGAACGAATAGGAGTTCTGAGTGAAAACCACGCCGTTGCCTACGGTGAAGGTCCATATGTCGGAAGTCGTGTCGCCGCACGCCGAATCAGCGTAAATGTACCATTCGTACGTTACGTTCCTGGTCAGCGATTCAACGGACGTTTCATGCTGCGTTTCTGATGCAGCGACGGTGATTTCCGTCCATTCGGCGCCGCCGGTCTCTCGGTAGTAAAGCATCGTGTCGGCAGGCACGGAAGTGTTCCAGGTGAACGTTACGTCGTTGCTTCCGGTGGTCGTTCCGTTAGCCGGATTGCGCTGCGTTATGTCGACGTCGGCAGTGACTTCAAGAGTCCCGTCGTCGGAGTATATCTCGCCCATCTGCTGCGATGTGCCGTCGACCTGGAAGGCATAAACGCCAACCGAAGAGCATTCGTCCGGCACGGTCACGATCAGCGTCGCATCAGCGGTCTGACCCGCATTCAGGGTTATGGGGTCGGGACTCAGTTCATACCACGTTCCCGGCAGCGCTCCAGTCACGTTCAGATCGAATACGTCGCTTCCCAGGTTGCCGTTGTGTATCCGCACCGTAAATTCCGTTTCCGCTCCGATAGCCGCTTCGATCGAGCCGGGTATGACGCTCAACGTTACCGCTGCCGGGCAATACATGATCGGAACGTTTCTGGACGCTTCGTTGTTGAATTCGTTCGATTCCAGCACTTCGTTCAAAGCATCCGCTGCAGCCGATATCACGGTGTCGCACGCCGCAGTCCAGCTTACCGACACGGTTTCCTGTTCGCCCGGATTCAAAGGCCCGGCGGTCTGATCAGCGCCGATCTGCACCGGTCCTGTGCCGTCGTCCGCATAGAACCGGACCGTGAAGGAGGTTCCCGAACCTGCGTTGCCGAAATTGTGCACGGTCGTCTGTACGGTCGTATTGTCGTCTTCTTCAGGATAAGCCGGTATAAACGCGATATCCTGGCTGCGGACCACCAAGTCGGGCGCAGGCGTGGGAGAACTCGTCGGCGTCGGCGTTGGAGTGAACGTTCCCATCTGCGTGGGCGTCTGAGTATTGGTGGACAGCGGCGAGGGGGTTCTCGTCGGCGTCAGGGTCGCTGTCGGAGTCAATGTAGGCGTCTCCGTCGCCAGCATGGTAGGACTCAATGTCGGCGTTAATGTCGGCACAGGCGTCGGAGCAATCGTTTCAGCCTGAACCTCAACGCCGGAGACCGAATAAGCCGGCAATACCAGGTCATACGTGAACGCACGGTAATAATAAGTCTGTCCCGCTTCAACGTTCGTATCCGTCCAGAGCGTCGTCGAATGGTCTTCATCGCCTTTGTAAACGACTTGAACTCCAGGCGATACCTCGACTCCCGGCGTCACATGATAATGCTGCCTGTCCGAAGGCAACCAGGTTATGGTTTCTTCGGACCTTACAATGATCGTGCCGGCAAAATCCCTCTCCCAGGGATTCGTCCAGGTCAGACTGACGAAATCAGTATCAGCGCTTTCAACCTGGAATCCGCTGACTTCCGCCGGCGACGTCATGGCCGCCTGTTCGTTGGGATAATAATATAATCCGTGAACCTGTCCCATCACGATGTCCTTCTTGCCGTCCTCATCCCAATCGTTCACCTCAGGCAACGCAATATTGACGCCCTGAATGTATCCGTAATCCGCTTCCACGAATCCGTCATCGATCAATTGCGGCGAACCGGGCGCGCCGTCATTGTTGAACTTGGTCAGAAGGTCATAATCCGAGAAGGTGTTCATGACGATGTCGGGCATACCGTCTTCCTCATAATCCCAAACATGCGGACTGCAATAGTAAGACCCTTTTATCGGCGTTTCGTATCCTGGAGGACCGTATTTCAGCAGCGAACCGATGGAAAATTGCGGATTCGCGTCTGTACCTTCGTTGATGAAGATATATTGATACATTCCTCCGTTGTTGTAGATATACGTTCCTACAAACAGGTCCTTCTTGCCGTCGGAATTCCAGTCGGCCGTTTCCAGCCCCAGGGACTCTTGCGGTCCTAAATCCCCATATCCGCCGATCAGCTTCTGGGGGTCTCCGAATTGCGGATCGTAATTTTCACCCTCATTCAGGAACAGGTATATATCTCCATTGTCGCCGTAATCAGGATTCGATACCAGAAGGTCCTTTTTACCGTCGTTGTCCCAGTCTGCTACTTCCGGATAGAAATACGCGCCTTGCCTGAACCCGACTCTGCGGCCTGTGGTCGTCGTCAATAAGCGCTGACGAGTGAATTTCGGTTCTGCTGGAGTTCCTGAATTGAAAATCACATAATGCCTGCCTCTCCAATAGACGTTCATTAAAAGGTCTTTCAGCCCGTCCTCATCCCAATCCACTACTCTGGGGACTTTGCCGCGAACGAACATCGTATCCGGAGACGTTCCGGGGATGTATTCCGCATCCTCATATATTCTATTCGATTCGGTTCCTTTATTGGGATGATACATCACGAATCCCGTTCTGCTCATCAGTACAAGGTCAGTTTTAGAATCATCGTCCATATCGGCAAAAACAGGCCTGGTTTCACTATGAACGACCACAGGACTGTGAATGTTATAAAGAACAGTTTCCTCATTGAAAACAGGAGAAGCGTCCGTGCCTTCGTTAAGGAACAAAGAGATTCTTCGATTTGACCACTCTCCGCCCGAAACCAGAAGGTCCTTGCGGCCGTCGTTGTTCCAATCGATAACGTACGGCTTGGAATCTCTGTCCAGGTTAATGTTTGAATAGCCGACCTGGAGATATTCGCCTTCATCCAGCGAAGGCGAATATTGCGTTCCCGTATTGAGGAACAATCGCACGTTCCCGTTCTGGTCGCCGGAAAGCAGATCGTCTTTGCCGTCGTTATTCCAGTCTGCTGCGAATGGAAAGGCGTTCCTACCCACATCAAGCGTATTGTATCCCGCCTGCAGATTAACGCCGGGATCGAATTGAGGATCATCGTCGCTGCCGGAATTCTGGTAGTATACTATTCGTCCGCCGTAATTTCCTATCAATAAATCTCTCTTGCCGTCCGAGTTCCAATCGTAATGGATGGGCGCTGAGTCATCACCAACGTCGAGATCGCCGTATCCGGCCTGAACCCATGAATCTTCCTGAAGTTTTGGTTCCTGGGCAGTTCCTATGTTCATACAGAGTCTCAGTCTGCCGTAATTTTCTCCGGCGATAAGGTCAAATTTGCCGTCCTTGTCCCAGTCAGTAACCCAATGATAATAGTTATAACTGGTATCCACCTGGAATATTTCTCTTTTAATTTCGGTTTTTGAGCCGAAATCCGGCGGTCCTACAGGCGTTGCCGTGTAAGGCGATGTCGGGGAAGGCGTGGGACTGACTGTGAAGGTGGGACTGGCTGTCGGAGTGTTGCTCGGTCCTGGCGTATTCGTGGGAGGTTCCGTCGGTCCGGGCGTCGGCGTATCTCCGCTTGTTGTCGCGCTGACTTCTGAACCATTCAGAGAATAGGCCGGTAATACCTTGTCATATACGAATGCCCGGTAATAATATGTCTGATTTTCCATCAATCCCGCATCCGTCCAGGGAGTCAACGAATGATCATCTGCTCCCTTGTAAACAACTTCGACTCCCGGAGATACCTCGGTCCCTGGCGTCACATGATAACGCTGCCTGTAAGAAGGTCTCCAGTTAATAGAACTCAACGAACGGACGATTATCACGCCGCCGAAATCGTTTATGCCGGGGTTCCGCCAGGTCAGACTGACGCTGTTATCCGTTACGCTCTCAACCGTGAAATCAGATACATCATAAGGCGCTGTCCTGGATGTCTGATTGTTCGGGAAATAGGAAATGCCCGGATCGTCGCCCACTATCAGGTCTTTTTTGCCGTCATTGTTCCAATCCGCTACGTCAGACATTATCTGACGCTGAATGTAAAGATCGCCCGAACCGGCCTGGATCAATCCGCCGTCAACTAATTGCGGATTCCCGGGCGTCCCCTCGTTGTTGTATTTCCTCAGTTTATTATAATTCTGGTAAGTATTGATGAAGATGTCTATATCGCCGTCCTCCTCATAGTCCCAGGCATGAGGACTTGTCAGGTAGCTGCCTGAAATTATCTGGTTGTATCCTCCATATGTCATCAGAGCGCCTGATGAAAACTGAGGATTACCATCGGTTCCTTCATTGACGTAAACATAATTGTATGATCCCACACCGCTGTGATATTCCTCAGACCCGATCAACAGGTCTTTCTTGCCGTCGTCATTCCAATCGGCTACTTCAAGCCCTTTGATATCTCCGTCACCCAGCCCCTGATATCCTGTCGTCAATTTTTGAGCATCACCGAATTCAGGATCATAGTTCTCGCCCGTATTCAGGTATATGTAAACATTATGATTACCGCTCCAGATCCGCGTCATTATAAGGTCTTTTTTGCCGTCGTTGTCCCAATCCACTATGTCAAGACTTGCGTAGTCGTTGCTGTCGAACCCTACTCTCCCGCCCGTCGTCGTGGTCAGACACTTTTGATTCCTGAATTCCCCGTCGGTTTCGCTTCCCGAATTAAGAAGCACATAGTGACGATTGTCCCATCCCGCCGCTAAAAAAATATCCTTTAATCCGTCTTCATCCCAGTCAATGATCCGGGGCGAGGTATAAAACGCGAAAATAGTCGTCGGCTCTTCTCCGGGAGCATATACCGCGTCTTCATACAAGGGATCGCTTTGAGTTCCCTGGTTCGGATAATACGCAACGGCGCTGGTCGTGTCCGTCGTCACCAGGTCTCTTTTGCCGTCGCCGTTAATATCGCCGAGCGTCCAACCGCTTATCCATCCCAGGAGTACCGAACTGTTTTCATCATATAATACCTGTTGTCCGGAAAACTCGGGATTCGCATCAGTTCCTGTGTTTTCAAACAATAAAAGCTGATTGGGGTTGCGCTTCGTTATGATGTCCTTTTTACCGTCTCCGTTCCAGTCGCATATGAACGGCTCGGAATCATTGCCGATGTCTATGTCGTCGTATCCGGCCTGAATGAAAACACCATCGGCAAGAACAGGAGAATTCTGTTGACCGACGTTTCTGAAGAACTCAAACTTTCCATGCCTCGCTCCGACAATCAGGTCATCCTTCCCGTCGTTATCCCAGTCTACAGGAAACGGATGCGCACTGTAGCCCACATCTATCGGGGAGTATCCCGCCTGCAATCGCTCTCCTGGCTGGAAAACCGGCGAGACGTCGCTCCCCGTGTTTTCATAATAATAAATTTCGCCGCTTGAATCGCCGAGTATCAAATCTCTCTTTCCGTCACTGTTCCAGTCAAAATGCACGGGAACATTTCGCCAGCCTAACTCAATATATCCGTAAGTCGTCTGTATTTTCGTTCCATCCTGGAATTGAGGTTCTGTCGCGGTTCCGCTGTTGATTGAAATCTGAAAATATCCGTCGTGAATGCTGCTGAGCAGGTCCTGCTTTCCATCCTGGTTCCAATCCGTCAACCAGATTTGACTCTTTCGCCACAGGTAATCGTGATTCCTGTAAGCCTCCCGGAGTATCCCGATTTTTTCTCCGAATTCCGGAGGGCCGGCAGGTCCCGGCAAAGGCGTATCAGTCGGCGCAGGCGTATTAGTCGGAGGTTCCGTCGGTCCGGGCGTCGGCGTATCCCCGCTGACTGTGACGCTGATCTCCATACCGTCTATGGAATAGGCAGGCATCACTTTGTCGAAACTGAAGATGCGATAATAATAGAGCTGTCCGGACGTCACATCCGTATCCGTCCAGGGAGTGACCGAATGATTTTCGTCGCCCTTGTAAACGACCTCGACGCCCGGAGAAACCTGCACGCCCGGCAGAACATGATAATGCTGCCTGTCGGAAGGTTTCCAGGCGATAGGGGAGAGCGATCTTACGATGATGACACCCGCAAAATCGATGTCGTTGGGATTCTGCCAGGTCAGATTCACCGCCAGGTCCGTTACCGACTGCACCTGGAAATTGGAAACTTCATTCGGCGATGTCGTCGAACTCTGAATATTGGGATGATAGTAGAATCCGGGCTTCCAGTTCTTAAGTATGTCCTTCCGGCCGTCATTGTCCCAGTCAACAGACTCGAACAACATGTAAGGATTGCCGGCATCGATATAACCGTATCCCGATTCCAGCAATCCGTCGCTGATGAAATGGGGCGACTGGACCGTTCCCGCATTGATGAAATTCTCTATGTAATCGATATTTCCGTGAGTCGAAAGCGCTATATCCTGATCGCCGTCTTCCTCATAGTCCCATACATGAATGCACGCGTTTCCCGAACCGCCTATAGCCGTCTCCGAGTATCCGGTCCAGTGAGTCAGTATAGTTCCGCCGGCAAATTCCGGCGCTTCGTCCGTACCTTCATTAATGAAAACATACTGTAAACCGCCGTCGCCGCTATTGATGCCTGTCGAAAAAAGCAGGTCCTTTTTGCCGTCCTGGTCCCAGTCTGATGCCTCTATCGCTCTGATCCTTTCCGGACCCAGATCGGCGTAGCCGGACGTCAATTTAATCGGGGCTCCGAATTCCGGCGCATAATTCTCCGAACTGTTCAGGTATAAATATACATCGCCTTGATTATAGTAATCATATCTCGGCGCAAGAATATCCTTCTTCCCGTCATTATTCCAATCTATAATCGCCGGCGTTTCATAATCTTCGACAAAATGCCCGATTCCTTCCCCTTCAGTTGTCGTCAGAAAAACTTGTTTCTTCAGTTGTGATTGTGTTTGAGTTCCCGAATTGAAAACCACATAATGCGCTCCGTCCCAGCCGACGCGGGTGAAAATATCCAGCAATCCGTCCTCATCCCAGTCTATGATTCTCGCTGACATGTTTTGCCTGTAAAGACTCGTCGGTTCATCCCCGGGTATATACAGAGCTTCCTCATAAATTCTGTTTGAATCGGTTCCATGGTTTGGCATATACATCGCCGCGCCGTAATGCTCTATCTTAAGAAAATCCTCGTTGCCGTCGTCGTTCATGTCCGCAAATGCCCATCCGCTGTCGTCTCTTATACCGACAGGAATATGTCCGGGATTCATGATGACAGAATCGCTGAACTGCGGCGCAGCATCCGTTCCGACATTCTCGAAATAGTATAGATTGTAAGGATATCTACCCAAAACCATCAGGTCCTTCTTCCCGTCGTTATTCCAGTCCACGATTCGAGGAACGGCGCTGTTGCCGACATCCAGATCGTTGTAACCGACTTGAATGGTGTTTCCCGTATCCAGAGTCGGGTTGGAATTCGTGCCTGTATTCAAAAACAGACGTACCTTTCCGTCGGAAGAACCTACGATTAGATCATCTTTGCCGTCGTTGTTCCAGTCTGTCGGATAAGGAGCTGAGTCGCTGCCGACATCAAGCGTGGCATAACCCGCATCAAGCGTCGTAAAACTGTTGAAAACGGGAGACGAGTCAGAACCTTCGTTTCTATAATACTTTATCTGACCGCTATTACCCCCGACAAGGACATCTCTTCTCCCGTCGGCGTCCCAATCGAAATGAGCGGGTTGAGCATACCGGCCGACTTCAATTTGGCCATATCCGGCAGGTATATCCGCTTCATCCTGCAAATGAGGCTCCGACGCGGTTCCGTCGTTCATACCCAAACGTACCCCTCCCCAGCCGTTGCCTACCAGAAGGTCTATATCGCCGTCATTGTCCCAGTCCGTCGGCCATAAGCCGAATCTGTGATTCCCGCTGAACTGGGCCGCTTCCCTCTTTATCGGTACGGCATCATCGAATATCGGCTCGCCGGCCGGTCCCTGCGTCGGCGTCGGCGTCTCCGTCACAGTCGGAGTCGGCGTCGCTGAAGCGCTCGGCGCCGGCGTCGGAGTATCCCCCGATGTCACAGCATCTACTTCAGCTCCCTCTACCGAATATGACGGCAATACCGCATCATACGCGAATATCCTGTAGTAATAATGCGTTCCGGGAGTCAATCCCGTATCCGTCCAGGGCGACAGGGAATGATCCGTATCTCCCTTGTAAACGACTTCCAATCCCGGAGATATTTCCGTTCCCGGTACAACATGATAATGGAATCCGTCCGTCGGCCGCCACGTTATGGTCGACGTCGATCGGAATATTACCACGCCTGCAAAATCATCGTCCGCCGGGTTTTCCCACGTCAGACTTACTGTGAAATCCGAAGCGCCGGCTACCGCTAAATCCGTCACGTCGCCTGGCGAAGTCTGTTCGGCCTGCTCATTCCTGTAAAATAATAACTCGTCCCAGTCGCACAATAATACATCCTTCTTGCCGTCCTCATCCCAGTCGTTTATCGCCGGATCAAGTCCCCAATCTTCACCCTGAACGTATCCATAGGCGGTTTCAAGACGGCCGTCGTAAACTAAAGACGGCGATCCGGGCGTTCCCTGGTTCAGATACTTCTTCACAAAATCGGAATCGTGACGGCCGCTCAAGTATAAATCGGGATCGCCGTCCTCTTCGTAATCCCACACATGTATGGCTGAATTCCAGGAACCGCATATCGGATAGAAATAACCGGAATCTTCATAGGTTAAATAAGCCCCTGAACCGAATACGGGTTCCGCATCCGTTCCCTGGTTCAAAAACACGTAATTCTTATTGTCGTAGTCCCCGCTTACAGATTTATCCGTTGCTATCACCAGGTCCTTCAGACCATCGGAATTCCAGTCTGCAGCTTCGACGCCCTTCGATTGTCCCGGTCCCACATCCACATATCCGTTGGTCAATTTTACCGGATCGCCGAACTCTGGAGCATAATTCTCGCCCTCGTTCATATATAAATACAGGGAATTTCTGGCCGTGATGATGTCCTTCCTGCCGTCGTTGTCCCAATCTACAACATCAGGAATATGATACGTATGAAAACCCACGGCCTGACCTGTGAATGTAGTTAAACCCAATTGCTTCGTAAATTTCGGCTCATTCAGCGTTCCCGTATTAAAAATCACGTAGTTCCTCTTTAAATAAGACCTCCCCGTCAAAAAAAGGTCCTTTAAGCCGTCTTCATCCCAGTCTAAAACATGGACGGCGCTGTCGTTTCCCATCATCGATACCGTTGAATCGCCCGGTATATACAGCGCTTCTTCATATATTCGATTCGTGTTCGTACCTTTGTTCGGATAATACATTGCACATGAAGCTCCGGACAAAACAACCATATCCAGCGCCGAATCCCCGTTTATGTCTGCAAAACACCACGCTTTATTATAATTTACCGTTACCGACGTGTGGGCGCTATATACCGAAGTTCCTTCATTGAACACGGGATTCGCATCTGATCCTACATTTATGAATAGTTCAATCGATCTGGCGCCGTAATTTCTTCCCTGAGACAAAAGGTCCTTCTTGCCGTCGCCGTCCCAGTCCGTCACCCAGGGCTTAGAATCAGTGTACAAATCGATATCGACTCCGCCGGCCTGGATTTTAGTCCCGGAAGCCAATTGCGGAGAACTGTTTGTTCCAGTGTTTAAAAATAACTGTATCGCTCCAGTGCTGTCACCGACCAGCAGATCATCCTTACCGTCATTATTCCAGTCTGCTGCAAAAATAGTCGACTCACCTATCACATCAATCGTCGCATAACCCGCCTGCAAATTCTCTCCATCTGAAAATACCGGCGATGTGTCCGATCCCGTATTCTCAAAATACACTACTCGCCCGTCATTATTCCCGCACAACAAATCACGATTCCCGTCCGCATTCCAGTCATAATGTATCGGAAATGACCCGCTGCCCGCATCAAGATCGACATATCCTGATTGTAAATATATACCGGAACCTAACTCCGGCTCAAACGCCGTCCCTGTGTTCATCATCAACATCACACGGCCATCATTCGCACCGGATAGCAAATCCACCTTTCCATCCTTGTCCCAATCAGTCGCCCATAGACCGCCTCCGGCTGCACAATAATAACAATCCCGCATTATCTCTACTGCTTCACTCAACTCCGGAGGGCCCACGCTTCTTCCGCCTCCCTCCGCAAGAACGCCTGAAAAAATTATACTCGACAAAATCACTAAACTTAATACAAGCATCAGCCGATTCCTCTTCATCAATTACCTCCTCGTAAAATCTTCAAAAAACAAAAATTCCTTCGAATTCCTCCATACATGACATCGCTTCTTCTTTCGGAATTATTCTTCTCCGAAAGTGACCAGCATTTCAGTATAATGATGTATAACTTCTAATCAAACGCTTTGGGTAATTTATTTTTTTCACGGGATGTTATTTGAAAAACCAAAAGACCCGATGATAAAATAAAATCGGCTCATTAACCCCGGGCATCGGCGCACCGTCTCTTCCGAAAGGCGACCTTCATGCTGCTGATATTTTTTCTTTTTTTTAAGTTTCCTCATCACGGCAACGACGATTACGCGGGCAGACGACATACCGTCCAGCAAACGTTCGCTTAAAGCTGTAAAACGGGTTAAACCTTTGCTGATCAAGCAGGCGACTGATGCCGGTCTGCGTTTCGGCGCCCCGGTTTATATCCGGATATTCAAGGAATCAAAAGAATTGGAAGTATGGCTGAAAAAGGATGATTCGTTTGCCCTGTTCAAAACATATCCGATTTGCACTTACGGTTACGGTTCATTAGGTCCTAAGCTTCGTCAGGGCGACGGCCAGGCGCCGGAAGGTTTTTATTTCGTCACGCCTGGGCGGCTTAATCCATACAGCAAATTCCATCTTTCCTTTAACCTGGGTTATCCGAACCAATATGACCGCCGGCACGGGAGGAGCGGCAGCGCATTAATGGTGCACGGGGATTGCGTATCTATCGGGTGTTACGCCATGACTGATCCAGCCATCGAGGAGATATACGCGCTTGTCGATGCTGCATTCCGAAACGGACAACCCTTTTTTCGGGTACACATTTTTCCGTTCAGGATGACCCAGGAGAATATGAAAAAACACGGTGAATCAGAATGGCGCTCCTTCTGGAAAAATTTAAAGCAAGGATATGATTTTTTTGAAGCCCAGGAAAACGTTCCTCCTGACGTGCAGGTCATAAACAGCGAATACGTTTTCCTGAAGCCTTAATATTGTTCGTGAATTGCTGTAAGGATTTACTGATTAAAAATATTAAACTCATCCTTGTTGTTGAAATAAAGGGACAAAGGGACGAAGAGACCTAAGAGACCTAAGGGACCTAAGGGACGAAAAAGGACTGGGAGCAGTTTTACAACTGATTGGTCGTTTTGGCGGATTAGTGGTTTGGTTAATGTTTCTATCATTAAATACCCTTTGATTTTCTTTTGAAAGGTCGTTATTCCCGGCATCGCTTGCTTTTCGAGCGTATTTCATATCTAACTCGCCTCATTCGTTCCGACATTCCTCCTTTGTTTATAAATGCTCGTTCCAGGTGATCAAGCTGCCTGTCGAGCAAATAATTCGTCACTTTAACCAAACCCATAATCACATTCGTGCAGATTTCCGGATCAGGATGCTCAATACCTCTCCGAAATGTTTTATAATCTGCGCCGGGCGTTCGGTTCAGCTCTCTCAATCGTTTCGCATAGGGATGATTTTTACTCCATTCTTTTAATCCATGCGAACGAAGAAAATCCCGATAATCCTCCAATAGCTCCTCCAAACTCGAACGAGCCACATCAGTCAGCTTGATTTCCGCTTTCCTGGAAGTTCCGGATGCCTGACTGCCTTCGATTATGTTCTGTTTTCCGGAACGAGCCCCCTGTATCATTTGATCATGCGTACGGTCTCGTTTGCTGATAAACCGATTACAAAAATATACGGTTGCATCATAAACTATAACGGCTTTCTGATACGAAAACAGTTTCCTGTAACCCCCATGCGCCGTAATAAAACGTTCATTTTTCGCTTCCACGTTTCTACTCCCTGGAATGAAGTTAAAGATACAATTCAAAAATCAATCTCAATAAAGTTATCGGAAAAAAAATCAAAAAAAATTGCGTAACAAACTAAATTTTTAAAAAGCAGTCCCTTCCGTCCCTTAGGTCCCTTAGGTCCCTTAGGTCCCTTGGTCCCTTAGTCCTTTTGTCCTTTAAAAAAGAATCCGCCCAAACGCGCCGAAATCGTAATCCGCCGGCCCCTTCTCTCCCCGATGGACCTTCAAAACTCGTTTATGTTATTCTCCAATCGTCAGGATTGACGGATTTTTTGATAATTCCGGCACATGGGAGGTATGCGGATGATTTTGGCAGGTGATATCGGCGGGACTAAATCAATACTGGGACTATTCGATCCTGAAAAAATATCCAGGGACGGCAGGAACGCTCCCTTGCTCTTAAAAAAGTCCAGTTATTCCAATGACAGGTATGAAGGATTGGAACCGATTATTTCTGATTTTCTGAACCAGGCCGGGTTGCAGGAACTGGCTGTCGCCGTTTTCGGGGTTGCCGGACCTGTTTTCGCCAACAAGAGCGAACCGTCCAACTTGAGCTGGACCATTGACGGAGAATCAATATCGAAAGGTTTCAACATTCCGGACGTTCATATCATCAACGATCTGGCGGCTGCTGCAGAAGGTATTCCAGCCATGAAGCAGGAAGAATTGCTGATCATCCAGGAGGGCCTCCCCGGCAATGAAGCGAAAACCGCTGCTCTGATAGCACCCGGAACAGGACTGGGTATGGCCGTGCTCCATACCGTCGACGACCAGAGAACGGTATTCCCCTCTGAAGGCGGTCACGCCGATCTCGCAGCGCCTTCCGTCAATGAATGGAAACTGCTGAAATACTTGCATGGAAAATATGTAAATCACCTCAGCATAGAAAGAGTCCTCTGCGGGTACGGCGTATACGAACTTTACCGTTATGTTGTCGATATCGAAGGTATGCCTGAAAACGAAAATGTCGAAAAACAGGCGGGAATCGACGATCGTCATACACCGGAAATAATCAGCGACCAGGCTTTCGAATCCCGTTGCCCCGCGTGCGCCAAAGCCCTGGAAATTTTTCTTAAATTTTTCGGCGCCGCCGCAGGCAACCTGGCCCTGATCTCGCTGGCATACGGCGGAGTCTTCCTGGGAGGCGGAATCAGTCCTAAAATATTGCCCCATGGCAATCTCGACATATTTATTCAGGCTTTCAACGCCAAAGGCCGCCTGGAGGATGTAATGAAAAAATTCCCCGTAAAAGCGATCATGAACCAGGAAATTGCATTATGGGGAGCCGCTCTGCACGGCAGCAGCCTCCTAAAAAAACGGAAAAGCCGTCAGTCCTGATCTTATGAGCGAGGTAGAAAAAGTGTTTCTCCCGAACCGGTCAAACACCGGTTTCCAGACCATTATTTCATCCAGCAGAATGTCCTGGCCTGTTTGAAAGGTCCCGGTTTTTATGATAAAAAATAATGTAAATCGCTGAGCTTCGGACGGTCGTTCCGAAGCTGACGACTGACGAATCCTCTTCTGGAATTAAGTGATTCGTTAAAATCGATGTTTTGCTGCCAAGGGAGGTCGCTATGAAATTAATGTCCATATTGTCGATTTTTCTCATTGTCTGCATTTCTTTTGCCGCTGTGGCCGAAGAAAAAACCGAAGCGGAAAAGAAGATAACGGTTGAAAAAAAGGATACGGCTAAAGAGAAGGAAGCCGTCGAAAAAGAAACAAAGGAAAAACCTAAAGTCGAACACAAGATGTTGGGAATTTCAGTCAAGGACATGGAACCCGCGATTCTTTTCATGAAGAAGGTCAAGGGCAGTTATGACAAGCATGAATCCGTCATTCCTGAAGTTTATTCTCAACTGGCGCGCCTGGGAATTCAACCCGCGGGTCCTGTGATGGGAATATACTATGACAATCCGCAGCAGGTTGCCGAGGAAAAACTGCACTGGGCAATAGCGCTGCCCGTCAAGGAAAAGACGGAACAGTCGCTTCCGACAGGTTACGTTTTCGAGGAAAAAGAGGCATACAAAGCCGCAACGGCAACCATCAAGGGGCCTTATGGAGACCTCAGCAAGTTCTACGTCGACCTGTATGACTGGATTGCGGAGCAGGGCTATATGCCGGCGGGACCGCCCATGGAGAGCTGGCTGGGCGATCCGACCAGTACGCCGCCGTCCGAATTGAAAACTGAATTAATCGTACCTATAACCAAACCGAACATGTAATGCCGACCTGTACCGTTATCAGCGCCGGATGAATTACATCCTTGCTGCCGTCCCAGGATTCTACAGAAAATATAAGATTTAATGCACAATGACGCCTTTCGTGCATCTTCATGTGCATACCTGTTTCAGTTTGCTGGACGGAATGGTTCGAATCGGGGAACTGTGCCGTCGGGTAAAGGAACTCGGTATGAGTTCCGTAGCGATAACCGATCACGGCTCCTCTTTCGGCTGGATTGATTTTGCTCGAACTGCTGAGCAGAATGATATTCATCCGGTATTGGGCGTCGAACTTTATGTCTCCGAAGTTCCACGCTCCATCAAGGAAAAAGAAGCGCTGGACAGGATACGTCACCTGGTTCTGCTGGCGGAAACGGAGCAAGGCCGCAAGAATATCCTGCGATTAATAACGCTCGGACATACAGAAGGTTTTTACCGGAAACCCCGCGTGGATTTTGAGGACCTGGAAAATCACAGCGAAGGTATAATAGCTCTCACTGCCTGTCTGAAAGGATTAATTTCGTGGAACATTCATTCCGGAGTGAAGGAAAAGTCTGAAGGTTATCTGAAAAACCTGCTGGACATATATGGACGAGACCATCTTTATCTTGAGCTTATGGACCACGGGTTAGCGGAACAGGCGAAAGTAAACGGGGCATTATTCGAATTATCGAAACGTTATTCGATTCCCCTGGCCGCGACTAATGACGTTCATTATCTTGATCGGAAGAACCATGCGGACCATGAAGTTTTTCTGGCGGTTCAGACGGCGACGAGCATTGATGATCCTCAGAGGATGAGCTATGGAACAGACCAAATGTATTTAAAGAGTCCTCAGGAGATGAACGAAATTTTTGGTGAAACGCCGGAAGTCCTGCGCAATACTGTCGAGATAGCCGAGCGGTGCCGGGCGACGATTGACTTCGAAAGCCTGCATTTGCCTGACATTGAGCCGCCGAACGGCAGGGACCTGGACTCATCGTTAAAGGAAGCCTGTTGGGAAGGTTTGCACAGGAGAGGCATGGCGGAATCGACAGAGGCGCAGGAGCGTCTGGCCTATGAACTGCAGGTCATAATCCGCAAAGGACTGGCAGGCTATTTTCTTATCGTAAGCGATATAGCCGGTTTTGCCGTCACAAACGGGATATCCCTGGGAGCGGGACGCGGTTCTGCCGCCGGATCGCTGGTATCCTACGTCCTGGGCATAACCGATGTCGATCCCTTGAAGCATAAGCTTTATTTCGAACGCTTTCTGAATCCTGAACGCAAGGGACTGCCGGACATTGATATAGATATAGGACATAAAGACCGGGACAGCATTTTTGAATATCTGTGCCGTAAATACGGCCAGGACAGGGTGGCTCACATTGCGACGCTCGATGCTTTTTCTGCCAGGTCGGTCATCAGAGATGTCGGAAGATCGCTCAACCTTCCTTACGGTAAAGTGGACAGACTGGCGAAACGAATACCTTTTTCTTATAGAGGCCTTACCCTGGAACAGGCTGTTCAGGCAGACCCTGAATTGAAAAAACGCATTGCGGCCGATAAGGAATACCAGGAGATAGTAAGAATCGGAAAGGAATTCGAGGGCTTGCCCCGGCATGCCTCGATTCATGCAGCAGGGGTCGTCATCGCTGACGGTCCGTTGACCGATTATACGGCACTGCAATTGACGCCCAAAGAGGAACTGATTACTCAAGCCACCATGGAACCCATAGAAGCCATCGGTTTGTTGAAAATCGACCTCCTGGGACTGAGGTTTCTGAGCGTCATCCAGGAAAGTTTTACCCTGATCTGCAGCAATACAGGACAGAATATTTCGGTCTCCGACATACCCATGGATGATCCTGCAACATATGCTCTGCTTGCGGAAGGAGAAACGGAAGGACTCTTTCAGGTTGAAAGCGCAGGTTTCCAACGCTTATTGAAAAAACTCAAACCGGAAAACCTGGAAGACGTTATCGCCGCCTTATCGCTCTATCGTCCCGGACCCCTGGGCGGCGGAGTCGTCGATACTTACATCGAAAGAAGACACGGCAGGCGTTCCGTCGAATATATCGATCCGGCCCTGGAAGAAGTCCTCGGAGACACATACGGCGTCATCGTTTACCAGGAACAGGTCATGGAAGCGGCGCGCCGGTTTGCAGGATATACGCTGGGAGAAGCGGACCGGCTGCGCAGAGCCATGTCTAAAAAACTGATCAGACAGTTGAAAGGCGAAAAAGAACGCTTCATCAAAAAAGCCATGCAGCAGGGCAAATCTACTCAAATTGCCGAAAAAGTCTTCACCCTGCTGTCGTACTTCGGCGGATACGGCTTCAATAAAGCCCACAGCACAGGTTACGCCGTCGAAGTCGTCCGGACAGCCTGGCTGAAAACTCATTATTTCTCGGAATATTGGGTTTGCCTGCTCAATAATAACCTCGGATTCTCGCCGATCCTCGAAAAATGGCTTAATATCGCCAAAAGAAAAGGGTTCAACCTTCTATTGCCCGACGTTAATAAAAGCGATACCGGGTTTACCCTCGAAGACCGCCGTTCGATCAGAATTGGATTAAGCCAGGTTAAAAAACTGGGCTATAAAGGATGCAGCGAAATCATAACACAACGAAACAAGCACGGAGAATTCAAATCCCTCCAGGACTTTATTCGGCGCATCGACTCCAGGACCGTCACCCGTAGATCAATCGAAAACATGATTAAAATCGGAGCCTTCGATTGGACCGGCGCACGAAGAACTCAAATGGCCGCCGTTCTCCCGGCAATCCTGAAAAAAACCGGAACGGCCCAAAAAAAAGCGCAACCTCTGCAACCCTCTCTTTTCCCGCAGGAAACCGAGGTCAGAGATACCCCGTTAGAATTACCTGACCTTCCCGAATTTTCCCCTGCAGAAATGCTCGAATTGGAGAAAGAAATACTCGAACTATACGTTTCCGGTCATCCCCTCGATCCCTTCCGTGAAAAATTGAAAGAATCCGGCGCTGTCGAACTTGATATTCTCATGGATGAAACATCCGATAAAAAAATCAAAACCGCCGGCATTTTCACCAAATGCAGAAGAATCAAAACAAAAAGCAAAAGAAATATGGCCTTCTGCACTTTGGAAGACGGCCAGGGAATGCTTGATGCCGTCCTCTTCCCTGAAGTATGGAAAAACGCTAAAAAACTCATTGATAATAAAATTCCCGTCCGGGTCAAAGGAAAACTGGAAATCAACGAATCCGGCCGCTCACTTATCGTAGACGAAATAAATCCCCTGGAAAAATAAGGCATTGATCAAGATCGAACCGCAGGACGAACGACCTAGTGCTTGTCCATAAACTCGATTCGCGATTCAAATTTCTATGCTGGACAAGCACTGCGGTTTCTGATCCACAAACGAGCGAATTTTACTTAAGGCAAGGAAGGCAAGGATTTGCGAAGGATGTGTATTACGTTTACTTTGACTGAGCGAATCCGCAGCGTGACACAGCATCAGGGGAAATTCGCCGTTTATGGACAGAAACGACCTGGATTTGTGACGGCATATCCGATATCGAAGGTAGATGGATTGAAAGGATAAAGAAATGATAAAAGAAATGGACACCGTAGTCATCAACCTTAGTCTTCCCGATCATGGACTGAAGCGAGGTGATATTGGCGCTGTCATACATTGCTATAAAAATGGGGAGGTCTTTGAAGTTTGAAAGGTGTTTCGCCCGCGACACTCGCTAATCTATGGATTAAAGAAAAAGTGCTTGAAAAGAACCTGTTGGATGAAGATATATCCCGAAACACAGAATGAACCGGACGGCGAAAACACCCATTCCAGCGGGTCCCATCTGCCCGAATCGGACTCCGCAAACATGGATGTTTTTCTTGCCAAGGTCGAACCACTCCTACCTGTACTGGGCCAAGATTTCCTTAAACCAATAGCGAAAACACTCACCCCTCCCAGGAAGAAAGACCTTCTGTTTTGCAAAATCAAAAATGTGATTGCGAGTGGTCGTCTTACGGAAAGCGGTTTTCTTGTTCTTAAGCTATCCAAGGCAGTTCAGAAGGAGCGTCCGTCAGTGAAGAAATATCCATATCCCTCTATCCTGCGTGCTCAGCTTTCTCGAGAAGGAATTCTAACTTTGCGCAAAGACAAGTTTATCTTTTCCAAAACTACGAATTTTCCAGTCCCAGCGCTGCGGCATCCGTAATTCATGGGGGTCAGGCAAACGGCCGCCAAGAGTGGAAAGATGCCAACGGCACCTCGCTGAAAGAGAAGGAGCAAAAAAGTGTATCCAAGAAAGCTATTGAAGTCAATGGCGAGTAGCATGCTCGGAGTGCCCATACCGGTGATGGACCGCTTTTGCCGTTTAATTAATCCGTAGAAAAGCAAATTCTGCGTTTGATCTTACTGCAATTGACGACCATTTCAATTGTTGTTCAATGCGAAAATTACAGAACGACTATGTCTGCGGATAAGCTGGGCATTGTGTTATTCGAATTCTCCTTTTGTCCCACGCCTTTGAACGCTGAATTAATATCCAGACGAATTGATCAAATGCATCGATATTACTCGGTTCTCGTTTTCCGGTCAGTAGGAAAATAATTCCGATTCCAGTTAAATTTGGAATTCGAAATGAAATCAAATATAATTCGAAGTTGGGAACCATTGAAATTCGATGGTAATCCTTTTATGATGTTTGATGAGGATTGGATGAAGTATAAATTAAACGACGAGAAGGTTTCGGCGTAAGGCGTTGAATATTGATGTATGGAGTCAAACAGTTCATAATCGAATCGGCGAGAAACAAGGATGAAGAAAGCCACGATTGTCTGGACTGATTACATGAAGTACCGGATGCGTTTACGAGGATATAAAACTTCGGTGGTTGAAAAAATACTGCGATACTCTTCCGAGCGATACCTGGATACGGCGACTGGCCGATTAGTCGTAATCGGTAGACATCAACGGCTTCTCGTAATGATTCCATATGAACTTGAGGATGACGCTCTGATACCTGTAACGATTCATGCGACAAGCCGCCGCCAAATAAACTCGCGACTCAAATCGGGGAGGTACGAGAATGAGTAAGACTTGCATGGCATACTTCGCAAAGGATGATGTTATTCATCTATCCATATCAGATGAACCGGAAGCGGGGAGCGTGGAGATCAGTCCCAATATTACTGCTGAACTCAATGACAAAGGAGAGTTGATAGGTATAGAGATACTTGATGCCAGCAAGTTTATCCGCGATTCCGTGCTCGAGTCCGTCCAAGCCAGGATGTTAAATATCACAAAAGCCAAAACAGCTTGAAGGCTTTTCAACAATTTGATATGCAAAGTCATTTAGTCCGCTGAGTTTTTCAGGATCAAATTCCCACACTAGAACAAGAGTTATTATGAACGGGTGGAACAAACTTGCTCATGAAATCAATCAGAACAATTTTAAATGCATCATGTCCAAACACCGAATGAACCGGACGGCGAAAACAACATTTCAAAAAGCTGCACCTGATCCTCGCCGCCGGTTATCCTTAGCCGTCGAACTAAGACGCTTCGCGGGCAACTTATGCGAAGGCATCCCGCCAACTGATTGAAGTCATTTTCCCACGCCTTTGATTTCGAGGCATCACGCCCATTCGTTCCCATTGCAGCAACCAAATAAGTAGTGTATATCCTTTCACTGTGCGCTGGCGGCATGGATGCGCGCGAGGAAGGGCTTGCATTCCCTGGTAAACCCCAGCGCAAAAGCATGCGAGTTGCCGCCATCGTTGGTTTCATTCTGACCGTGTCCCTTCCATTCTGAATTTTGTTTCGATTTCGATTTCGATCCTGAGACAGACCTCGATTAATCAAACAAACAGTCACAAGTCTATAAAAAAATGTAACCCCGGTTTGATCAGTTCCAAAAAACGTTTCAGTATGATAAGATTGAACTCTTGACCCGTAACGGCGCCGCCAAAAATGAAATAGAATCATTCTCATTATGCTCTTCTCTTTTCGCGTGAATTCGCGTGATTTCGCGGGTAAAAATCCTTGGAAAATGCTTTAATCATTTGCAGATGCAGGAGTGCGAAGGGGTCTGCGAAGGGGTCAGAGCCCTGCGGAAAGCTTCCAGCATGCAACCTTTCCTTGAATTATGCGAGGAATACAGTAGGATTATGACGACGAATTTCAGGAGGATCGCTATTTGAAAACGAGTCTTTATCAGAAAATAATCGTTCTGGCCGTCATTCTGGTTTGCTGGGGATTCTGGACCTGGACAATGAGTCCTGATTTTTACTGGCTTGATTCCGGCATATATACTGCTGCGGCCTATGAACCGGGGATTCCATATCCGCCGGGTTTTCCCGTCTTTATGATGCCGGCTTTTATTTTCAGTTTTATCCCTGTCGGCAACATCGCCGTACGGGTACAACTTTTTTCCATGACGACCGGGGCCGCCGCCCTGTTTTTACTTTTTCATCTTGTTTCAACATTCTGCATGCTGGTTTTTACCCACTCTGAAAACAAACAAGAACCGGCGGAAAAATCAGGCAGGGCAAAAAGAACCAAACCTGAAGAGAACAAACGAAAATCCGTCGTCCTGCAATATCCGAACGCTCTTTTTGCTGCAGCATGCGGCGGTACGGCGATATTCGGGCTGGCGGTCAGCTTCTGGACTCAGGCCGTTAATACTGAGGTCTACGCTTATCAGACCTTCTTTACGATCGGCGTTTTGTATGCTGCATTTTCCGCCTGGCAGCATCTGTCGGAAGATTCTGCGGCTGAAGCCCGGCGATATATGAAATGGGCAGCGGTTCTGCTTGGTTTAAGTTTCGGGAATCATCCCATGAGCGTCGGGTTGCTTTTGACTTTTATCCTTTTTGTTGTGCTGCAGGCCGGGAAATACCCGCATTTATACAAAAATTACAGGAATATATTGATTATTACAGGACTGTTCGCCGCATGCGCACTGATCCCATATCTTTACCTGCCCGTTCTGTCTCATTTGAACGTCGATCCTGACTGGGGCAATCCTGAAACGACTGGGCGTTTGTTTAAAGTTATGACCGGGATTCATCATACAGCGGAAAGCAGCAGCTTCGATTTTTTCGGCCCCGCTTTCATGAGCCGCAGCCGGGAAGCCGCCGGACTCCTGAAAATGCAATATTTCCTTCCCGGACTTCTTGCCGCTTTCATCGGCCTTATGACCGGAATCAAAAAAAAGCTGAAAGCTAATTTAATCCTCATTTTTCTGGCCCTGGTCACCTTTTTCCTGGCGACAGCTTACATAAAAACGAAAGAATACGCCGGATGGTATTTAACCGGCTACGTTTCGGTCGTAATCTGGTACGCTGCGGGTTTATATGCCGTCGTTATACTGCTGCAGGATATCTTCAGCAAAACCAATAATCGAGCCTTAAGAAAAAGTGTGATAGCGATACCGGTCATCGTCACGCTTTTCGTGCTTTTCATGCAAGTCCGGAACAATGCTTTTCTGGAAACCAGGCGAAATAATTATACGCCGCGAGAATACGGCAGAAACATGATTGAAAGGCTTGATGCGAACAGCCTGGTTTTCATCGTCGGCGACAATCCTTCCAGCGCTGTCCTGGCGCTGCAAATCGCCGAAAAATTCCGCGATGACCTCACCGTCCTCCACCAGAATTTCCTCGGCTCTGAATGGTACAGGAACAATATCCAGGATCGCGACCTCGTTAATCTCCCCGAACCGCCTGATAAACCGGAACGGGAATGGACCGTCCCTGATTTCGCTGAATACGTCGTAAATATAATTCGCACCAACCCCGAACGCTCCGTTTATTTCATAAAACCCGACAAAATCGGTTTACTGAATCGCCTTAATTTGACCGGCGCCGGCATGCTCTATAAACTCATCAAATCTCCCGCCGATGCACAAGTTAACCCCTCCTGCTGGGATTTCCGCTTTGCAGAGCCTCTTTTTTACGAAAAATATCCGAACGATCCGCAGATGATCATCAATAGAGCGTTCGAAGAAGCCTGCCTGGGTTATTACAGGGCTTACCTTTTCGCTATACGGTCGCTCATGACCCAATATCCTGAAGAAAGTCTCGAATCGGCTCAAAAAGCGCTCCGGGTCATATCTGGACTTAGATTAAAAAAGTTCTACCCGAAAGAAGCGTATGCCGGGCTGTGGACTGCAGCCTTCAGAACCGGAGCGACAGATATAATGGAAAACGTGTTCGACAGAATGACGGCTCAAAGGAGAGCTTGTCTCACCGAAATGATCAATTATAAATGGTTCGATGCAGCCTTCCGCCTGATTGAAAAACTGGAAAGCGTCCGCCCAAACGATCCCGTGGCCTTGGAAATGAAAGGGATAGCCTGCGCATCAACAGGTCGATACGACCAGGCGAAAACAATTTTCCAGGAAATGGTCAGGAGATTTCCCGGTAACGCCGTCAATTATTATAACCTGGGAAACGTCTACGATGAACTCGGCGACAAAGAAAAAGCCGTAACAAACTATGAAAAAGCCTTGAAGTTGAATCCCCGTTTCGAACTGGCTCGACGCGCCCTGAACAATTAAAAAAAACAGTCATCAACATTACAGAATTCTCTAATCCGGGCATTTTGGTAATCGCCCTGTTTTCTTCTCAGTAACCACAGCAATCAATGTAAATATTGCGCTTGCTAAAGGGCGGCTTCGAAAACAGATCACTATCTGTCGAGTTCTCTTCTGACGGCTGCGGCTATGGCCTGCTTCGTCAGCGGTTTTTTAACGAAAGCGCCGGCTCCCGATTTTTGCGCTTCTTTGACTCTGTTCGTCTCAGAAAAGCCGGAAACCAGAATGGCTTTTTGTCCCGGATTGATCCTGATAAGACGCCGGTAGGTTTCTGTTCCATCTATGCCCGGCGACATGACCATATCCAGTATCACGATGTCCGGTTTTTCTTTTTCAACTATTTTCAAGGCCTCTTCACCGCTTTCGGCAGTAATCACTTTATATCCCTGTCTCTCCAGAAGCCGGGAGGATACTTCTCTCTGAACGGCATCATCGTCAACTACCAGCAACGTTTCACAACCCTTCATTTCTTCAAGCGTTTCGGACTCCTTTTCCGCATCCCGCGTGACCGGAAAATAAAGATAAAAGGAGCTTCCGCAGCCTATCTTTGAACTCAAATCCAGATATCCCCTGTGGTCCTTCATTACCGCATCAACAACACTCAATCCAAGCCCCGAACCTCTCTTCTTGTCCGCCTTCTTGGTAGTGAAAAAAGGGTCCAGTATTTTGTCTCTTATGTCGTCGGGTATGCCGCATCCGTCATCTGTTACGGTCAATTTAACGTATTCGCCTATGGGAACCCGACCGAAAGCCAGCGAAGTATCGTCAGCATAATAATTTTCCGTTTTAACCGTTATCGTTCCAAAATCACGAAGCGCATCCTTCGCATTAGCCAGCAGATTGGCTAAAATCCTGTGTAACTGCGCCTTTCCCCCTTTGATCCTGAAAAGATTTTCCTCCAGAATCAATTCCGTTTTTATGGTATCGGCGTTAAAATTCAAATCGTTGACGACATGACGCACTATCTGGTTTAAATCCAGAATTTCCTGGTCGTAATGCCCTCTTCTCCCCATTGCCAGAAGGTCCTGGTTAATGTCCGCTATCTTGATCGCGGCGTTTTCGATGTCGTTGAGATAAGAGTGCGCTTCATGCCCTGCAGGCAACATTTCCCGAATAAAATCCGGATACGCGGTCAATGGCCCCAGAAGGTTATTGAAATCATGAGCGACCTGACCTGCTATAGTCCCGGCCGTTTCCAGTCTCTCGGCTCGGGATTTCAAATCACGGAGTCTCTTCATCTCCGTGATGTCCTTTACGAAACCCAGGAATTTATCATCGCTGAGTTTAACGGCTTCGACCGTCCAGTACCTTTCATTACCGTCTTTCATGGTGAATGGAGCGCTGCCGGAAGATTTACCGTATTTGACGCACTCTTTGAAATGTCGTTCCGCAAACTTTCGCCCCTCTTCCGGTACCAGGTCCATGATGTTCATCGATAAAAGTTCTTCCCGGGAATAACCCGTCAACCCGGCGGAAGCTTTATTGACGTCAATGTAATTGCCCTCAGCGTCCGAAATGAATATCCCGTCCGGAGCATTGTCCACGTAACTCCTGTACCGGGCTTCACTCGCCTTGAGCTCCTCTCGCGTCCGCCTGCTTTCCGTTATATCTTCTCCTGAACTTATCGTTCCGATGATCGAACCGTGATCGTCACGAATGACGGCGTTATGCCAGGCAATGGTTCGCACCTCGCCGTCCGCCCTTACAATCAAATTCTCAAAAAATTCAGCAGGTTCTATATTACCCGACATCAACTGATGAAATATCCGTCTTACCTCATCACGCCTTTCCGCAGGTAAATAATTACTAAACCATTCCTTGCCTATTATATCGTCCGCAGGATAACCCAAAGTCTCGGCCCCCTTGCGGTTGATCATCGTCACTCTCCCGTTCGCATCCATTACAACCAAAATGACGCCCGCTATGTCCAGATAAGACTCAACCCGATCACGCTCCCGCTCAAGCGCTTCTCTCACATTTACCTGTTCGGATATGTCCTCAACAAACAACAGATAATAAATGAGCTCGCCTCTATCGTCATGTACCGGCGATACTTTCATACTTATCCAGATTTCTGAATCATCCTCACGAATATAACGCTTTTCCAGGCTCCGCCCGCTCGACTTAACCGTCGGATCATTCACATGAAATGCCCGCTCCAACTCAAAATCCTGTAAATAGGCTATCTCTTGAAAGCGTAACTGGAGCATTTTTTCAGGACTTATTTTTAATATTTCGCATATCTGACTGTTCACGCGCAAAAATTTTCCATCTCGTCCAAAATGAGCTATCCCGACCGCCGCTTGTTCAAACGTTTGCCTGAACCTGTCTTCACTCTCTTTGAGGCGCTTCTTAAGCTCCGTTAACTGCAGATCGGCAGGTTCCTCTTCACCGCAGTAATCTCGATGGTCCTCCACAGAAGATGTAACGCGTTTACCGTTTTTCAAATCTCCGCTTCCGCCGGACAGGACTTCAGCTTTTTTCATTTTATTAATCCCCCCTCATCCAGTATCGCTGAATTCGATCCGATGCGAATATATTTATGACAGTCAACCCGTTGTAAAGTCAAGCATTCAATTCTGAAAACAAAACCGGTTCACTTCAGATATCCTATTAGAACTCACAGCGAACGCCTGTCACCATGCTCATTTTTTCCAGCTATGACTGGACGGATGCTTCTTCACTGTAAAGAATTCATCCAACCATTTTCTGTTAAAAAATGGTACGCCGCCTCCGCACTCAGTCGATGCGCTTCAACAGAAGGATGAACAATGTCTCCCGGACCGGCATATAAATATTCGGAATCATATTCCGGATTCTTATTCAAAAAATCCTGGTATATCTCATAAACATCGATATATCGCGTGTTTTTTTCCTTCAGTATTCCTTTCACCAGAACACGAAACTCCCTTTCATACGGGAAAAAACGGTCCGCCGAGCCGTCCACAAATTCCTGCGAAGGATACAAAATATAAAGAACTTTTCCCCCTGTCTTATCAAGCAACGCTTTAAACTCTTCCTCGAACGGCAGTGAAATATCATCAAACGTCAAGCTTTCTAATATTTTTTGCCTCTGGTCCCTTTTAATTTTCCTGTGCGAATCAAAAACTTTTTTCTGAAAGAACGTCAGCAGGGGCACGCGGGATACCAGCCAGGCGTAAGCATCTTTCAACCCCCGCCGTAAATTGTCCGCATCAGTAATCGACTTCCCCGTGATTCCTTCCAGATATATCTGTCTCTCCGTAGTATCCGCACCGGCAGACGCCTGGTGGAAATTAAAATCATCCATCAGATCGTTCGCACATATCCCCACCAGGAAAAAATCGGGGTCGAAGGCATGCATTTCCATATCATAGAATAAGTTATAGTAGGAGAATCCACGGCACGGACTGGATGCATTGATGACCTCACAATAATAGTCATCATTACGGTAATCCTGCTTTATCCTTTCCGACAGCATTATCTCCAGCTCTTCGCAAATGCCTTTCTGTTTGCCGGAAACTCCAAAATATGCGAAAAATATGGAATCGCCCAGCGCCAGAATACGTAACTTTTCCTCTTCAGGCCTGACACTCGGAACAATATGATCCTCCTTCAATCCCTGCCTATTTATGAATGAAAAACGGTCCCCTTCCGGGTTCAGCCTGAAACCGTAAACAGGGTCTTTTATAAACATCCTGGTTCTGATGCGGTAAGGACTTTCATTATAACCCAAAAGCGAACAGACCGCATTCAACGCCACTATGAATAAAACAGACATTAAAAATGCTGCAGCTTTATGTCTCCAGGTGACGGTCATATTCGCCGTATCGCCTGCAATCCGTTCAATCTGCGACAACCAGTCCCCTTTTGCATGAAAGGAAAACTGAATGTCGTTCCCGATTTACCTATATCTATTCGCTAATTCCAAGCGCCTCTTTTATTTTGGCAATGACTCCTTCGACCTGCTCTTTATTCTCAGCATCCGGCACGGCTTCCAGAAAATCCTGAAACATAGTCAAGGCCGATTCATAGTTGTGTAATTTAAGATAAACATTGCCCAGGAATTGAAGGGCATAAGCCGACTTCTCCGGCGCCAGTTCATACGATTTCAGAAAATGCTCCTCTGATTCTTCATATCTTTCCAGCCGATAAAACGTTTCACCCAGGTGATACTGATGTTGCGCCGAATCAGGATTCAACTCCACGGCCTTCTCGAAATAGGGAAGCGCGGTTTCATATTGCTGCTGCGCCAGGTAAACCGCTCCCAGGTTTTCCTGGTACGCTGCATCGGTCGGGTCGTATTCGACTGCTTTCTTGAAATTTTCTTCCGCTTTGTTCCACTTGCCGTCGTTTTTGTATTCTATTCCCAGGGCATTATAAGCAAAGGCATACTCAGGCCATATTTCTATGGCTTTTTCGATTTGTTTTCTCGCCTTCTTGTTTTTGCCCTTCTGCAGCAGCTCAATGGCCGATGCCATTTTGTCGCGTGCTTTCTTCATTTCCAGGGTCATTTCCTGGGTTTCCGACAGAAGCGCCAGGTCCTGTTGAACCGTCGCCATTTCCGTGGACATGACTTCAATGTTTTCCGTTTTAAGACGGTAATCGTCGGCTTCGGCAACCACCTGATATTGTCCCTGACCTATTTTCCTGAATTCATAATGGCCGTTTTCGTCTGTAATGACTGACCCTATCTTTTCTTTTTCCTGAAATTCGCCCACGGTCGCATCCATCTGATCGAATTCATAGGAATAAAGAGTCACCCGGGCGTTTTCAATCGGTTTGCCTGAAAATTCGTCCAGGACTTTACCTTCAATGGTATTTTCTCCGATCTGACCGAGAGCATTATAGGCAAAAAGAAAAACCAGCGAATAAATTATAAAAATGAACAAAAATGTTTTTGAAGCGTTGATCATTGCAGAACCTCCTTTGACCGGTCTTCCGGACGACCCGCAAGACCATGACCATTGAAAACCATCGGTGAAAATTACAGCTTAAGAAAACCAAAGTCAATGCTTTTGTATTTTAAATATCCTGATGTTTCTCGGCTGTAAGGTAATTTCGGGCGATACCGCAGGGCCGTTTCGCAACTGGTATCGCACAATCGTATCATGATCAAGTCCCTCTTCCGTCATTTCCGCCAAAGTAAAATTATCTTCAACTCCTATGTAATAATCACAAGGGCTGAATTTTAAACGAAAAACGTGCTCTTTTTCCGACCAGCAGGAAACGACGAAGATCGCAGCATCACTTTCCGGCAAATACCAGGCGCTTACCGGAATTTCCGGTACACGGCGCTCCATTATGGCGTCTTCGGGTGAATAATGATGAGGTCCCAGCACGAGCACGCAGTAATCATAAAAAAAATTGTTGAACCTTATGATCGAATGCCGCTGCACGGGCTTCAGCTCGCCGTCGATTATCTCAGGCGGCCGCAGAAATTCACCGAACCTTAAATATAGTCCGGCCTTGTCTTCTTCCGGGTCATCACCCCAGAAATCCATCGATTCCAGCAGCCTCTTCAAATAATTGCGGCTCTTTTCCACAGGAGATTGCGGATTCCCATACCCTTTTTCCATAAATCGCCCCTCATGAAGAGGAACTCCCTGAGAATCGACAGCGACGTCCAGGTCGGAAATATTTATTCTGCATCCGTTAACGAATGAACAGCCTATCTGAGCATCAAACGACGGATACGCGTTTGCCTCTTCATCATAAACATAGTAATCATAAGATGTATTCGCACACTTTTCCTCTCTGGACGGCAAGACGTAGGAACCGTCGAAATATTCGTTGTGAAAGTAGATTCCCGAGTAATAAAACATCATCTGAATGAGAAAAACATAATCGTGATAAACAAGAGTAAAAAGGGGAATGTCCAGAGTATGTCCGGGATCGTATTGAGGCGATACTGAATCATGATGTATGCGTCTGCCGAAAAAATGTTGCAGGGCCAGCATTTCCGCTTCTGAAACCGCCAGCTCCGTCAGCATCTCACTTATGTGAAAAATATGCGGATTCCCCGTCATTCCCCTGATGGTCTGATTATAATGCTGAATGCATTCGTCAAAAGTCTCTCCGCCCATAAATTCATCCTGCTGCCTGAAGTGCGAATGTTCCGTGTCGTAACAGGTCAGATTCTTGTACCCGTAACCGGCATAGAACCCCTCTATTTTATCGCCAGAATATTCATAAGCATCCGCCAGCATGTCCGCCATTATTTCCAGGCTCTCCGCATTCCTGAAACAGAGGCTGCCCTTCCTCTGTCCGTTGGCGTTCATTACCTGATAAGGCCCCCAGTCGAATGTGAAATGATCGAAAGATGCCAGTTCTCCGCCCGGCGGCAGAATAAAATGCGCATCTATGTCGGGAAGAGACGTCATGGCATCGAGCATTTCCGGAAAAAAACGCCTCAGTTTCTCCGGGTCGTTATCGCCGATATAACAATGACCGCCTGTGTATTCCGGAAGGTTTAAAAAATAATGCCAGGGCCGCTCATACCTGAACCAGGGATCATTCCTCATCTCGATAAAAACCTCCCTGTTCCACCACCACGGCCATATCATCACGATTGGATGTTCCTCGCCCAGACGCTCCTTATACAAAGGAAGATACTCGCCGGGCCATTGAACGTCGAATTTCTCCTCCTGGCGCTGAGGGCTGAAGTAAAGCGTCAGCATGTTCTCTTCACGCAACCAGTCCGGAATGTAAGTTTCATACAAAGAGGGATCGTCGCGGTCCATCAGCCGCCCCTTTTCCGTCCACTCCTGATCCAACGCCCATTCCCGGTATATCCGGCCCGCCGTAAACCAGTCCCCCCTGAACGGACCGAACTCATGATCGAACAATTCCGCCTGGTGCAGATCATTCCCCACAGACCAGTATCCCGGATAAAAACTGTGGACGTCCTTATGGTTCCAACAGGAAAAATTTACATAATAATAAAGCCCTTCCGAAGCTTCATCAGGCTCTATTCCAAAGGACTTCACATATCCGTGCCCGTCCCGGCAGGACATGTAAAGCCCCCTCCTGCTCTCCTCACCGTAATACGCCTGAAATTGCATGGAATACTTCCCTGAAGAATATCCTCCATACAAACGCTCCCGAATATGAAGCGCAGGATTGCTGATCAGTTTTCCGCCCGCTTCCGATACCGCCAGCCTGTCTCCTTCCTCATCCTGAATGCGGGGCGCCCTGAACCAGGGAAAATATGCATGGTCCAACACCCAAAGCGCATCCGACACGCGCATCCCGTTATCCACATCAATAGAAAATAATGCGCGGCTTCCCCGCACGCTCTCATCAGAATCCACCCGCACGCTGACCGTAACATTCACATCATATGACTCCCCCATCAAACCCATTTGCAGTCCCGTCCAATGCAGATTCAAAACCTGAACCTCCCGTTCATTGAACGAACATCCCTTCTGCACCCGTTCAATACCATCTTCGCCCGCAAAACCCGAAAAAATCTCGCTATCATAATCAGCGGCACAACAGGCAGATGTATCAGCATTGGAAAACATACGCACCTGGCCGCCGCCGAAATCATAAAAAAATAAAGCCCATATCTCTTCGCCCATGGAATAAACTGTCGGCGGATCGCTGCTCTTATCTATAATCTCCTGAAAATATATTTTCGATTCACCAACCAGAAACGTATATTCCGCGGTTCCATTACCCACGGAATATATCTCAGCAGCATTCAGCAGGGTTAAATTCAAAATATGTGAAAGAAAAATACCCGTGATAATGATCAGAATCAGTCTTTTCATAGTTCCAAATCCATCGCTTTTCATTACATTATATTGTTTCCGCTCGAAAAAAGGGAAATTAAACCCTCGTATATTTTATTATATTCCATTGAAAAAACAAAAAAAGGAACTGATTCAACACAGATCGGCAGTCCGGAATCATCCCCTCAACCAAACTGATCCTTGCCCACAAGTTTCCATTTGACGAACTCAGCGTTCTATCTTTGATCCACGGCGCTTTTTTTTCGGCAATCGGTATCGGGATCGGAATCGGGGTCGGGATCGGGGTCGGCATCGGAATCGGGGTCGGGATCGGGATCGTAATCGAAACAGAATGATGGGATATTCTGTAGTATTGTAATCTCAAAAGATTCATTTTTAATCAATGCCGGTCATTTTTTTAGATGAAATCTCCTGAAGTGCAGAAAATCTCTCAGAATACTTATGCCGGCCGGTTATAATTCAGGTAATTAGCTTCTTTAGTCTGTTGTTGTCGGTCTGCACCGCATATTTCATGAATGCTCGTGCAGAAAGTCCCCTTTTCTGCTGTCGTCGGCCTGCCACGGTTAAGGCCGGTCCGAAGACGCAGGATGATGACGATATGCATCCTATGATAGGAGGTTATTCTTAAGCGCCGAAGGCGCGAAATGTGAAAGCCTGGGGTTAAGCGAGCCTGCGAGCGCAACCCCAGGTAAAACGCGCAATAATGAAAGCTCTGAAAGAGCGTAATAGAATAAAGTCTCACCGTTCAGCGGATATTTCTTTTAATTATGATATTTGTTTGACTTCATGAAAAAAATATTTGAGACCGAGAAATGGGGAGGCGCCGACGGTTAGTCGGAAGTTTTCTTAAGATTTTGTACGTCAATTAAGTCCTGGAACCTGCCGCTGATTTGTTTGGCTTTTATTAAATCGGTTTTTGATATGAACGGCAGAATTATATCTTCCAGACTCACTTCGACTCTGTTTTCCCAGGCAGAATCAAAATCAATCCCTTTTAAACCCATGATTATGTCCAGTCTGAACGGCGGACGTCCCATCTGGTAGTAACTGGACTCATCAGTAAAATCTTCCGGCGTCAAATCCTTTAAAGGAGCTCCGAATTGCTTCAGAGCATTATAAACGGCCTGAGCATTTTTCATGTCAGTCGCAATCCATAAATCCAGGTCTTTCGTAAAACGGGGTTCGGTATATTTCATTACGGCATAGCCGCCTACGACTAAATACCGAACTTCATTCACGTTTAAAAGATTCAACAGTTCTTTGAAGTCTGGACTCGTTAACATCTCTGCCTTTCAAAATAAGATAGTCAATCAGCATCTGATAAACCGCGTCAAAAATAGCAGCTTCACCCTGAGCCTGCCAGAATTCAACGTCAAATGCACGTTCATCCTCTCCCAGTCGCGAATATTTTTCATGAATTCTGCTCAAGACATCAGCCCTTTCACCCGAAACATTTTATCAAAAAAAACCGTAATTTCATATTTCTTTTCGGGACCGATCAAACAGGGATTACGCTTCTTTGAAACTTTTTGACATTTTGTTCCTGTAATCGGTATCGGTATAGTAATCGGGATACTAATCCAAATCGAAACAAAATGATGGGATATTCCGCAGAATTGTAACCTCAAAAGACGCATTTTTGATCAATGCCAAAAACTCGCTTCCTGCGCCGCGGGATGGATCAAAAACCGCATTGACTGTCCGGCAGTAAATTTTGAATCGAGATTCGGGTTTGTGGACAATCACTAACGAATGCGTTTTGAAAAGCTCCCGTCACATTCAACTCCACCACGGCAGGAATGCCGATCCATACTCCTGAAATATCTGCTTTAATTGTCCAGCCATGCTTCCCCGGCGCCGCTGATACCGCCGGCAGCTCTGGACGATATCGAGGACTCAAACCACCATAGCCAAAGGGTCTGCGAAGGGGTCAGAGCCCTTCGGAAAAGCCCGAAAAACATAGATTCCTTGATTCAGGACGATGAGCTTACACCGCTCTTATCCTTTAATTACATGAGGTTGACGAATGGCCCAAATCCCATCGAAACGGCGTTGCCTTTGATCCGCTTATTCATTATAATCTCAGAGAGGTTAAACTGATCTGCCTTCAAAACGGTAATCCTCGAATACTATGCCGGTTCGGCCCTCTTGATCCGTCAACCGTCATAAGAAAATATCCAATTACTCATGTCTCGCCAGGAAAGGGGAAAATCCTGTCATGAATTCATCGGATAATAATAAAAGCATCCCTGAGAAGGAAATAAAAAACAGGATCGACAGTTTCCAGGAAAAACTCAATGAAGGAGGATACGCCGGAGCGCTTCTGGTTCAGAACACTGATATATATTATTTTTCCGGGACTTCGCAGAAAAGTCACCTGTTCGTCCCTGCCCGGGGCGAACCGGTTTTGCTGGTGAACAAATATTTTCCACGCGCATTACAGGAATCTCCTTTGAACCGGATAGCAGAATTGCACTCATTGCGTCACTTAAAGCAAAAAATTGAACGATATGCGGGACGGATATCAGGCGTACTGGGAATGGAACTGGACGTCCTGCCTGCAGGGACGCTCAAGAAATATCAGTCGATATTCGCCGATGCTGAAGGAATCTCCGACGTTTCCCGTCTCATCATGTCGCAACGAATGATCAAGAGTCCCTTTGAAATTGAGAAAATAAAACGGACGGCAGCCATGACGGAAAAGGTCTTCCGGGAAATACCGGATTTTTTGAAAGCGGGAAGGACTGAGATGGAAGTTTTTGCGGATATATCACGGAGTTTCGTGCGGCATGGGCATCAGGGGATCATACGGATGCGGGCATTTAATGCTGAGATTTTTTTCGGCAGCGTCCTGGCGGGGCCCAGCGCAGCGGTAAGGTCTTTTTTCGACGGTCCTGCGACGGGTCCGGGACCCAATCCTTTCGTGGCCAACGGTCCGGGATATCGGCAATTACGGGAAAACGAACCGATTTTCATCGATATCGTGGGCGCCATGGACGGGTATCTGTCTGATCAGACCCGTATTTTTTATCTTGATCGTCTGCCGGACGAATGGCGCAGGGCTCACGAAGCCGCTTTAAAGATACAGAATCTTTTCGTCGACATGGCCAAACCCGGCGTATTGTGTTCTCAATTGTATAACGCCGCCGTCAAAGAAGCCCAAAAACTGGAACTGGACAGGTTCTTCATGGGGCCTGAAGACGACCAGGTCGGTTTCGTCGGTCACGGCGTCGGACTTGAATTGGACGAATGGCCGGTGCTGACCGGTAAATTCGATATTCCAATTCAGCCCGGCATGGTCATAGCCCTGGAACCCAAGTTCGTTTTTCCGGATAAAGGCGCAGCCGGAATTGAAAATACCTGGGCGGTTACTGATCAAGGGCCGGTCCGGCTAACCATGCAATCGGATCAAATCATCGGACTGTAAAAAATGATGAATCGGAGATTTTAAGTTTTTTTGATAAGACCAATTTCATAATGAAATCGACGCTGCAAAATAATGCTCTGTATTCCCTGATAAAAAGCAAAATGCCGGCTCCGTTGAAAAAAACGATTAAAAGAACGGCTAATTAGTGTCTGTCCACAAACTCTAATCTCGATTCAAAATTTAATGCTGGAC